>NZ_QREJ01000002.1:0-595986 GCF_003386115.1 Paraburkholderia sp. BL27I4N3
GACATGCAATGCAGGGGCGGTTGACGTGTAAGCCTGAGAAGTCGTCATGGCACATTCTCCTGTCATATCGCGACCGCGCCGGAGCACGATTGCCGATGCCCTCCCTTTAGGTTACCGCTTTTTTGCTGCGCCGCAATATCTCGACCGTGGTGAAAACGTCAAATCATGAAGCGTCACAATTTTGAAATGATTCGCCTCACGTAGAGATGTGCGAACATGAATTGACGAGCTGTTGATCTGACATGGTTCACTAGGGCTGTTGGCTAGCCCTGATGCTCCATCCAACGCCGTCGTTCATGCGGCGCTTCGGCCATTACATGCCGACTTGACCTGCGTTGCTGCTTGCTCGTCAAAGTGAAATCGGTTGCCTCAAGGAACCGCAGTTGGACTGGCAATCGAACGATCACCGCCTGGGCTTGTGTCCGCCCCGCCCCTCGACGAATCCGTGAAAATGTAGATCGCCAATCGCGCTCGCCCCAGGCGTTGGCCCAGCACGTAGCGCGAGCCATTTCGACCGCCGAATCGGCGCGGATCAGACGGGCCATTGCGACACGCAGGCGAGCAATCGCGTATTCCCTCCGCGTACATTCCCGACAAGGAACAGGTGTGGTTTCACGCATCGCAGACCCGTGAAAGGAAGCGAAAGGAACGTAGTGTGATGAACGCGTTAGCTCCTGATGGTGCTGCAAGGATAGTCGAGCGGCAGCGCACGCGTCTAGGCGGGACTTTCGCGAAGGGCGCTGAAGGCTTGGCTTCGGTCGCTCGGTTTCGAGCGCGCCGAAAGGCCGCTCGGGGTCGCGAGTACTCATTCACTCGCATCGCACCTGACATTCGAGGCTACGACGGCGCGAACGGCGGCAAAGCGCCTATCAGCTGCCTCACAGTGGCCGACACTCCAACGTCCGCAATGGCCGAGTTGCGCGCGTAGCGCGTCCGTCAGGTTCCGGAGCATTGCTGCCGCATTAGGGTAGCCCGTCTGAAATGTGTCACAACGCCGCCAGTAATGGAGAAGAACTTTCGTTCGACGCCCCCGGCCAACCGTTTGATTCCTGTCGAGGATCCCTCAGTGTGGTCGCGAGAAAGGGACGCACACCGGACTTCCGGTTCGCAATGAGCCGCGCCAGCACCGCAACGCCTGTTGTCGAGTTTCTGGCTGAGCGAACAGTCGACGCATCCCCGCGGCCATATCGAAGCCGCGGGGTCGCGCTCTTTCTCCTCGCTACCCCAATCACGCCTGTCTTTCGTGACGTGCGAAAGAATACGCCCATTCTTGAAACCCACGGTTTCCCAAACTGATGGGCAAAACAGCCTCTATCTGAAGACAGGACGAAGCTTGAAACAGGGGTCATCCTCATGGGGCAGTACGGAGCCAAGGCGACCCTCTCGACGAACGGCGAACCCCGGCAATCAATTGCTTTTGACAGGTGCGACGGCGTCCTCAGTCTGGATCGTCGACGTTGCCTCGTCGTCGGGGGCGCCAAACGTACTGCGGTTATCGTGCAGAATTCGGTGATAGGTCATTGCGCCCTCGTCCCAACCCACGCTCATGGTGGCGCGCACCTGCGTGACACTCAATTCGATGCGGGGTCGTCCCGGTTTGACGCCCCGTTCAGAACAGGGATGCCTGACGCGGATCGCGCGCGGGCGGTTCGCGAGCGGTAGCCGCGTTGCGACTGCGCGCCGACCCGTGCCGCTGTGCGGACACGGCGTAGATGCGCGATCAGGGACACGGTCTGCATGCCCGCCGTAAGCGTGAGTGCAAAGTGTCCGATGTCTCCCGGCGCTCCCGGGGCGACAGGCGCGCAGCGACGGACGCAGTGCAAGGCGCCGGGCGCGGGGCGGTCAACTGGGCTGCGGCTCGTGCCGGGCCAGCAATCCACGACGAACTGGTGGACGGTGGCGGGCAGTGACTCGGGGGCGACGTCGCCGGGCAACGCCAGGGCAACGAGTTCAAATGCATCAGCCATCGGGGACACTCTCCTTCTCCAACGTCATGCGAAGCAGGCTGGCGAACATTTCTGCTGCGGGTTCGCGAACCCGTATCTGCTATCCGGTTCGGATCCTGCCACAAGTCGCGGTCTGAATAGCGCCGCCATCTACGCCTGATCATCCACTACGGTCCACGCCACCGCCTTGATGTTACCGGAGGCGCGATGCCTGCAAACGCGCGTGACTCTGTGAACGACAAACCACCCGCGCTCGATCACAGCAACAAGATCGAAGCTCTACTCAGAATCGTCATCTGACCGGGACGTCGCGACGGTGGCAGCCCTCCATCTGGCGAACGCATGCGTCGGGACGCACGAACTCTGAAAGTTGCACTTCACAAACGGTGAGCTAGAATCAGGTGCATTCTTCACCAACGGATCGCTCACCATGCAAATGCAAAGCTGGGTAGGAACGATCGAGCGCGAATGGCATCAGTTGCGCCGTGCCGACCCTACCCTCGATGTTGAAAAGTTTTCCCGTCACGTCATTGCAGCAAACAGGACTGGCTTCCTGTCCGTCGAGTCGATCGCCGCCATCGCCAATGCGCTTCTCACCAGCACGCTCAGTCGCGCGCCGGACCTGGGTCGCTGGCTGCTGGAGCGCATCGGCACGAACCGGCATCCCGCCTGGCGGATGGCAATGGCCATTTCCCTTGTCACTCCAACGGGAGGCGAGGCGGACCTTGAGAAGGGTAATGCGATTTTCGAAGATGTGATGAAGGATGAGACCGCAGACGGCCATCTTCGCGGCATGGCCGCCGCCGCGCTGGCCGACAGCGCACGACTCGGGCGGGGCATGCAGGCAGATGTGAGCCGCGCGCTCTCGCTCTACGAGCAGGCCATCAAACTGGGGCACAAGGCATCAGCACACAATCTCGGGCTTTTCTGGGAAGGCGCGTGGGGTGCCGAAAACAGGAGCGTTATTCCGGACCGCACGAAGGCCATACAGAGCTACCGGCGCGGTGGAGATGATCTACGTTGCCAACGCCGTCTGGCAGCGCTGCGGTGAAGCAGTCCTGCCGCCTGCGAGTCGAACCGGGGCAAGAGGTCAAGAGGTGGAAACGCGTTGTGGGGGTCGCAGATACGGATATGCGCCCGCAGGAAGACTGACGCCACATTTGCCGCGCCCGAAACGAATCCGTCGGATCCGTACGTCGTCAGAATCTCAGGCTTCGCCGGGCGCATTCATGAAGATACAAACCGAGCCACCATCGGCGGCCCCCTTAGGACTTGCATCGGGGATTGGCGACATCGGGCACTCGACGGACGCTTTCGTCAATGGATACTGGCGACATTGCGCAGGCGAGACTTTCCGTCCCTCGTGATGCGAACGCGCATTGTCCGAATGCATGTCCTCGCGAAATGCAAGGGGACGGGATCACGGCGTGAGTCGGCGAGCAGGCTTTCCTGATCGATACCAGCGATGCGATTCAGCAAACGGGTTCCGTGCGCTTCCGTAGCGCTTCGGAGGTCGACAGGCTTATGCGTCGCCGGCGATATGAGCGCGTATAATGCCTGGCAACCCGAATCATTTTAACCTGGAGAAATCCGGCCAGACTTTTGCGCGGCTGACTGCGCAGGCGGCGCCGTTTCCTGACCAATGACGGATCAACCGCCGGTGGAGTTTTGACGCTGAACGTGAGAGAGCCAGCGAATCGGTCTTCATTCGCCGGTCTGATAGCTGATGGTTTTTTCACGTGGTTTGCGGAAGGGAGACCAAGCGCTGCTTTACAGGTGGAATAACCAGATCGCGGTTAAAAATGCGGACGCTGACGCAGTACGGCACTGTGGCTGCCTCCATTCATATGTCATCGGCCCATGGAGTCGTCGACGCGTCAGACGAAGCATCGCCTCCTCTATAATCGGAAAGTCAGCACACCAATCGCATGGAGCCCACTTTATGAGTCAACCCCGCGGACGATATGCGGGATCTCGGGACAGCGGCCAGCGCCAACCTCGTCACGTGAAGCAATCTCAGCCCACCCGGCAGAGACCATCGTACGTCAATGCACCTGCCCGGGACTCCGCCCAGACTGCCTCCATTTTCAAGACACGATCGTTCCAGTTTCTGGTCGATACGGTGGGCGCAGAGAATATCGCCCTGGGACTTGGATCGAACATGGCGCGGGTGGCCGAACTGACGAAGGGCGAGAGGTTCACGCCCGAGACCGCCTTTCACATGGAGACCACGCTTGGATTGCCTCACGGTTTCTTTGACCAGCCCAATCCTGCGCTCGCGGCCGAAACCATCACCCGCCTGAAATCACCGCTCGATTTCGTTCAAAACGACGACGAGCCGGAAGCAGTGTCGGAAACACCCATGCCGCCTTCCGTCCTGGACGGCGGCCAGCCACCATATCCTGAAGACAGTTTGTCTGGGGAAGCGCAGATGCCGAAGAAAACAGCGGGCGGGTCGCCTAAGGCCGTCAGGAACAATCGAAGCCAGATGGCCGAACAGCCCACCCCTCCTGGGCCGCGAAAAGGTGCGCCCTCGAAAGACAGGACCTCGCCTCGAACCATCCAGCAGCACGCGCTGGCACTAAACGACAGTGGCGACGTGGAGAAAATCCGACGCGCGAACCTCCACGTTCTCACGGGTCGCAAGGGATCGAAAGCAAGACTGGGTGTCGTCATGGCGATGACCGGATCCAATATGGCCCATCGGCTGTATGGGAAGAAACGTCTGGACGATGTCGAAGCCAACCGTTTCACGGAGCGACTTGGTTTACCAACTGGCTGGCTGGATACGCCGCGCTCGGAAGCCGAGATCCCGGAGTCGGTGTCGCACTTGCTTATTCCCGCTTCGCGCGGCCGCGCATCCGTCGAACAGAGCGAACCGCTCGCGGCCGCAACGAAGGATGGCGTCCCAGGAAAGGCCGCCGGGGCAAAGATGGATACGGGGCGCGCTCGGGCGGCCGTCGTCCGGACCGGTCCGGAAAGCTCCTTATCAGTTGCGGCGGATGTCGCCGGAGAGAAAGGGACGAATGCGGTCAGCCAGAAGGATCATCTCGCTGATGCTCCCGACGAGCCTGCCGGTCGTGTATCAGACGAAAGTGATGGTGAAGTGACTGCAGCCACGCCGGCAACCCCTCAGTCGCTCCCACAGGCCGCAGCACCGCAGCAATCGCCCGAGTCGCTGCGCCCTACCGCGACAAGCCTGGGCGATCTTCACGGCATCGCGCCCGTCGCGGAAGCACTGCTCAAGACGCTGGCAGGAAAGGCACGCACGGGTCGACTCGACGAACTGAAGGCGCTCGAACTTTTGCAGCAGGCAGTCCTCCTGTGAGTCGGTGGTAGCGTGCTACGATCTGTTCTCCAATGACGGATGAAGCGCATCGGGACAGCGTGGCCCCGGTGCGCGCGAAGCATCGCCCTGCCCTCTGACCGGCGGTGAGATCCCGTCCATCTGGACAACGCAACGCGCCGACGCCCGGGTTGGCGGCTCAACGGTCGAGAAACTGCCGCAGCTTGTCGGCCCGCGCCGGGTGCATCAGTTTTCGCATCGCCTTGCTTTCGATCTGCCGGATCCGTTCGCGCGTCAGGTCGAACTGTTTGCCCAGTTCCTCGAGCGTATAGTCCGATGCGGTATCGATCCCGAACCGCATCCGCAGCACCTTCGCCTCGCGTGGCGACAGCGCATCGAGCGCCTCATCAATCGCAGCGCGCAGGTTCGCCTGCACGGCCGCGTCCGCGGGCGACGCCGCCGTCGGATCTTCGATCATGTCCCCAGCGTCGCGTCGGCGTCCTCGCCCACCGGCGTCTCGAGCGATACCGGTTGCCTTGTGACCTTCAGCATGCTCCGAACCTTCTCTTCCGGCAGTTCCATGCGCTGCGGGATGAGCCTCGCGCCCGGTCTGCTGAAGAATCTCGCGTGAAATCCGGTTGAGCTTGTTGATCGACTCGATCATATGCACTGGCACGCGAATCGTGCGTCCCTGATCAGCAAGCGAACGCGTGACGGCTTGCCGCACCCACCACGTAGCATAGGTCGAAAACTTCCACCCACGTCGATATTCAAATTTGTCGACGGCTTTCATCAGGCCGATATTGCCTTCCTGGATCAGATCCAGAAAATGCATGCCGCGGTTGACGTACTTCTTCGCAATGGAGATCACAAGGCGCAGGTTAGCCTCGATCATCTCGCGCTTGGCCTGCCGCATTTTCGACTCGGCCGCCATCATCTGCCGGTTGATCTTCTTCAACTGTTGCAGCGGCAGGCCGGCGTTCGCTTCGATATCGACCAGTTTCTGCTGTTCGGCCTGAATCGCGGGCAGACTGCGTTCGAGCGCGGCGCCATACTCGCGCGACCCCGCGGCCGTGCGTTCGGTCCATCCCGGATCGGTTTCGTGCCCCGTAAACGACTCGACGAACCTCTCGCGCGGCATCCCGCACCGATCGACGGCAATCTGCAAAATACGCCGTTCTACCGCGCGCACCTGCGCGACCTGTTGCTGCACGTCGGTACACAGCCGGTCAATGGTTCGCGCTGTGAAACGAATGGGCGCCAGTTCGTGCTGCATCGCTTCGCATGTCTGTGCGAGGGCCGTGCGACTCTTGCCTTGCGCGGCATCGCCACGCGGAAGCTGATCGAACAGTTCACGCACCCGCGCGAATATCGCGAGGCAGTCGGTCGTAAGCTGTTTCAGACGCGCTGCGTTCGCCTTCACGCGATCTTCGTCTCCAGTCTCGCTGTCTTCATCGCCATCACCGCCGTCTTCGTATTCATCGACTGGGTCCGCGTCGGTGCCGGCTGCGTCAGCCATGTCCGGGACCGGATATCCGGCTGCGGCGGAATCCTCATTGAGACCGTCGACCAGTTCGTCGATGCGCAGGTCACCGGCCTCGATCTGCTCCACGCTCGCAAGAATTGTAGAGACAGTCGCCGGGCAGGCTGCAATCGCCTGGATCATTTCATGAAGGCCGTCTTCGATGCGCTTCGCAATCTCAACCTCGCCCGCGCGGGTCAGCAATCCCGTTGCGCCCATTTCACGCATGTACATCCGCACGGGATCGGTTGTGCGTCCAAATTCGGAATCGACCGTCGAAAGCGCGACCTCCGCTTCCTCGTCGGCCTGGTCGTCCGACACGGCTGCCGGCGCGGCGTCGTTCAATAACAGCGTCTCCGCGCTGGGCGCGTGCTCGTAGACCGCGACGCCCATGTCATTGAACGTGCTGACAATGGTTTCCATCGCAGCGGTGTGTGCGACATTGTCCGGCAGATGATCGTTGATTTCGGCATGCGTCAGGTAGCCGCGCGTCTTCCCCAGTTGGATGAGTGCGCGCATCTGGCGCTGCCGCTCTTCGTCCTGCAACGCAGTGGACACTGCGTCCATCGGGAGCAGGGCTGCGGTAGCCCTGTCCTTCGATGTGCGGCGTCCCGCAGCCTTCGGCGCGCCTGCAGCTGTGTCTAACCTTGAATGTTCCCGATCAAAAGGTGCCATACATTCTCCCTGGACAAATTTGCCCGGCGATAGCCAGACCAGCGGCTAGGCAAACCACGGCGAGCGCGCGACGAGATTCACGCCTGCAGGCGGGCATGAGTTGCAGGTCGCAACGGGTAATGGACGCGGCCTGCCTGTATCAAGCGGACCGGTTGGAATAGCGCGCGAAAACAGCGCGTGGAAATCACACCGGTATTGTAACAGAAATTGCTGCACCGCACCAATGACAGCCGGTCACGGGCTCATTCGTCAGCGGGAGGGAGAATGGATCGTCTTCTGGCGCGGGCTCAGGATTTGCGTGATCCAGTATCTGAAGATGGCGTTGGAGGCCGATCATGAAAACGCACGCAATCACTCACGTGCAGTGTCCATGCGGACACCACGGATCAAATATTGAATGTTTTCGCGATGAGTCGACAGCCGAAGGGTGATACCTCAGCTGTCTGCGCAAGCTTAGCCACGGCGGAGATTATGAGGGGCTTGATCCGTTGTTCGCCGACACAACGCCGGCCTGCCCACTGTGCGGACGATCCCTGTATCCGGAACACGTCGTTGGAACACGTCGATGCACTTGGCGAGCGCATTCACGCAACACGGACTTAACCGGGTCCGCAGCGCCCTGAACCAGGAGCTAGCGGTGGCAGCCGTTCCGGTGCAGGTAGCATGCGCACCGCATCCATGAAGTTTGCGCCGTACTTGTCGGCGGCATGCGGCGCGAGCATGCTCCACTCATCGTTGCCCACGGTCCTATCGTTTCGGCCCCTTCATGCTTTCCGACTCGATCGCGGCGTTGCGCTCCTCGTCTGCTTCAATGGGTTCCATCGCTTCGTCGACGGAAGCCATCGCCCGCTCGGCGGCAGCTTTCATCCCATCTGCCGGAGCATCCGGTTCGTCGTCGCCGTCATCCGGCGGCTGTAGCATGTCCTTAAGCATCGCACCCAGTTCCGGCGTGTTCCATGGCAGGCCACGCTGGGTCCGGACCTTTATGTAGTGTCTCACTTCCGCGTCCTGCTCTGCGGTAAGCGGTAACCCCCGGAAGGTGCTTTCCGGGTCATCGTGCGTCATGGCTCTCTCCTGCTTCCATGACTGTAAGTGTAGTCCCATTGCACCATCGTGACCGGGTTACTCCCGGGTGCGCCAGGGACGCAGGTCTGTCGCAACACCAGTTAATGCTCAAGGCCAGCATCGCGAATCGATGGCTCGCCACCGCGACGCGGCGTGGTATCCGGAGCGATGTGATGCCCGCACGTATGTCAGGCGCCCCAAAGTGAATGTGTCGACGGTGTCGAGCAATGCCGCTATCGACGCAGGTTTCCGGAAGAACACAGTCCAGTTGCGGAGCTCACCGACAGGCTCTGGCATCGCCGACAGCAGCACGACCGGTAGGTCGGAAAATACGGCCCGACACCTCAGGTGGCGACACAGCTCCCCGCCGTCCAATTGGGGATCTGGAAATCGGTGATAACCAGATCCGGAAAATTTTCCGTGGCCTTTCGCAGTGCATCACATCCATTCCCGGCCAGCACGACACGGTGTCCGCGACTTTCCAGCGCCAGTTGCAGCGCCCACTGGTTTTCGAAGTCATCGTCGACAAGCAGGACGGTAGACATGGCACGGTGCGGTTGGAAGGACGATTCGAATTCCGCAAGTCGCGTGCCTCCGGAGATTCCCTCCGGCTTCACGACGCGGTGCCGCCCTGACGGCAGCAGCGCTGTGAACATCGTCGGCAGCGGCATCAGTGAAGGCCCTGGACCGGAAGTGATGACCGCAGCGACACTTGACGGCTCTCAGGTGATTTCCTCAGACGGGCAGGACGTCGGCAAGATCCGGGACATCATGCTCGACATGCGCAGCGGCAGGATCGCATATGCAGTGCTGTCAGAAGGTGGTTTTCGCGGGATGGGTACGAACCTGCATGCGACACCGTGGAACGCACCCACGCTCGACACGGGCGCAGAATTTTTTCGCGTTGGCGTCGCTGGTTAGCGTCGCTGCCCAGCGCATCAAGGACGACCCGGGTTTTGACAGGGACAACTGGCCTTCGATAGCAGACGCCACGTAGGGCACCACGGTTCACCAGTACTACGACCGCGCCCCCGTGCGGTGAAGCAAAAGTAGCAGCGTTTGGGAAGTAAAAGTCGCAACACCCAATTTGGCAACCAAAGACGGCAGCGCCAGGCGGCGGCCTTGGGTGCACCGGCCGTGAAGGCAGCGAAAGCTGTAGAAGTCAGCCGGTCGCGGAACGTCGGCCGGCGCCCTCGATGAGTTGCCACGGAGATTCCCGTCACCATGCGTCTCGTCCATCAGCCTTGGAGCCGTTCCTGGACCTGTCGGTCGGGCGGCGCTCGCTAGCCGCTCACCGCAGCCAGCATCGATCCCTTGCACCGCTTCGTCGCACAGTGGCACGCGTAGTCGGCGACCAGTTCGGGAGTGATCGCTTCATCGAGCGTGAGCCCATAGGCGATAAACAACTCGTCTCCCGGCAGCACGTCCCGGATCGTCTCGATAAAAACGCGCCCCCGCTCATCCTCGATCGCCTCACAGTTCGGCCTGCACGAATGGTTCAGCCAGCGGGCACTGTTGCCACCCACGCTGCCGTCAATTACGCGTCCGTCAGCAAGGCCGAAGAGAAACGTGTGACCGGGCGTTCCAGAACGCTTGTGCCTGGCAGCGGCCCGCCGCCAGGAGGTGACTTCACCGCGATATTCAAGGATCCGCGCGCCAGCGGTGATAGCCTGCAGCGCGAACACGCCCCGCCCATGAACTGAAGATTTTCTGACCGCCACACGCCGCACTTCCGGACTCCTGGTTCGTTGATGGCAGCGAGCATATCGAGCGCTGCGTGGCACCGCAACTGCCCCGTGGCATTCAGAACAGGGTGGTCTGACGGGGGTCCCGCGCCGGCGGGCGGGAAACGGCAGTACGGCCAGGTCGACGGTTGCGGCCACGACTATTCCGCACCCGCCGCAGGTGGGCCAGCATCAGACAGCCCGACGTCCCATCACTGAAACGCAACGCAAACACCCCGGTTTCGCCGTGCGCGCACGGCCTGGTCGCGCAAAACGACAGGCGCAGCTTCCGCGACTTCGCGCGCGCAATCATCTGCGTGCGGCTCATGCCTTGCCAGCAGTCAGCGATGAACGCCTTCACCGCCCCGGGCAACGACTCATGCGCGATGCCGGCGGGAAGCGTCAGCCCGGTGAGCAGATAGATATCAGCCATACAGCGACTTTCCAGAATGCAGCGATCTGCCATTTATACCGCTTTTTTGCGACGTGTTCCCGGTTTGGCCTGTGTGCCCGCGACCGCCGCGCGCGGCGGCCGGGTCGCACGCCGCGCGTTCCCGCCCCTGGAAGGAACAGCGGACCGGTGCGCGTCTCTCGCATCCGCTTGAGCATCCCGTGTCGCGATGAACTCCGTCTGCAGCCGCGTGTTCTCCGCCTGAGCCGCATCAAGCCGCCCCTGCAGCACGCCTGTCTGATGACGCGCGTCGCCCAGTTGCGCCTGCAGGGTGTCAACGGCCCGGCGGTGGTCCGCATCCTTGCGCTCCGCGCGGCGTGCGGCGTCGTCGACCTCCTTCTGCAGCTTCGCTGCGATATTTCGCTCGCGATCAATCTCCAGCAGGGCGCGTTTCTCAGACGCCCTGAGCCGATCCCCGGCCCGTTCGGCTGCTTCGCGCTGCTTTTCCAGATCCCGCGAAAAGCCTTCCCTCACTTCCACGAGTTCGCGATCGCGCCCAGCCAGCGCGTCCCTGAGCCGCCCGAGCTCCGCTTCGAGTGCCTGTCGCTGCGCGTGAGCTTCAGCGTGTGCCTTTTCCAGCTCCCGGACCTCGACCTGCGCGGCCAGCAGCGCCGCGGTGCGCTGCTCGAGTGCGGTCTCGGCGCGACCCAGTTCGTCGCGGGCGGCGGTGACCGCCTGCTGCGCCTCGACGCGTTGTGCCTCGAGTTCTTCGCGCAACGCACCGAGCGCGGCCTCCGCTGACGCGCTCGCGCGCTGCCAGAGCGTGGCGACCAGTTCGCCGGCGGCCGCCCCGAGATCGGCCGGCAGGTCGGGATGGTCGATGCGCACCCGGCTTTTTTCGCGCAGCTCGGTCCAGAACTCACCGAGCACTTGGGTCGGCGTGCTCATGCTGCCCCGCTTCACCAGCTGGTACAGCCGGTTCGCGGTCGGCGTGATGCCGAAACGGAAAAACAGCAGCGCGCAGACCTCGCGGTACAGCTCGCGCGTCTTCGGAAAGGCGGCCTTCAGGCGGTCGATCTCGGCGACCAGCACCGCGTCGGGGGACAGGACGTCACTCATGAGGATTTTCGCCAGTGGATTTCCCTACATATTACTACGTAAACCGACTAATTTATGACGCCCTCCTCCTTCAATTTTGACATTAATCCTATAATGTTAAATTCTTCGATCGCCAATGCGACACTCGCCGCGTGACCGTCGGTTTAAGTAAATCTGTTCCCGTTTTTAAAGTAATATTGTTCCCCACCTTTGGGCCGAAATCATAATGGCCGCCTGCACCCGGCAGCAGGGCATTCACGTCCGGCGGGGGCAGTGAGATTGATCGTCAACGTCGCCTGTGTACATGGAAGTTCCAGAGCGGCCGGCCGTCAGACCCAACGGCCAGGCCGTCCGTAACGAGTTACGTCCCACCGGGCATCCGCCCTCGCCGCGTCTTCGCCCATGAAAACCGCCGTTTCCGCCCCGCGCCCCGATCGACGCGCTTGAAGTGCCCGCCACTCTCGATGGCCGCCACGGCACGAACCGCGCAACCGGCCACATGCAGGTCGCCGCTGATACCGAACCCGATGCGGTCCGTGCGTGGCTCGCCCGCTTCGTCGGGACGAAGACGACGTTCGACAACTACCGCAAGGAAGCCGAACGGCTGCTGCTATCGTCCACCCTGCAGATGGGCAAGCCCCTCTCCTCGCTCACGCACGAGGACCTGCTCGTCTATCAGCACTTTCTCGGCGATCCGCAACCAGCGGCGCGCTGACGGCGGACGCAAACATCCACGCAACGACCCTCGCTGGCGGCCGTTCTACGGTCCCCTGTCGGAGTCGAGCCGGCGACAGGCCATGGTGATCCTCAATGTCATGTTTGCGTGGTTGGTGCAACCGATGGACGTGCAGGGCGAAGTTGTGTTGCCACTGTTCGGACCTAAAGGAGAGCGCGAGGCGCGTTGCTGGACGACGGCACGTCGCTGAGGATGCCGCCGAACTTGCGGCCTATCTCATGCCGGGCGTTCACGTGCAGGCTTGGGGTGACGGCATAAAGAACCGTCTCGGTCGAACGGTGAACCTTCTTGAGTTCGCTGTACTCGTTGGTGACCTGTCCGCTCCGGGCGCTGAGAATTGGCACGACAGTTCGACGGCGAAGGGCTAATGTCGGGCCATGAAGAGTCACTCATTGGGGTCCCGTGTGCGACCACATCTAGGCGCAAAGCAGCCATTGATCCCAACCGCCGCGACTATGCTTCCGGCGCTACAGACGCGCCGACGATTCCATGGCGCCTCAGGGAATCACCCACGAATCCCGACGCCTTCATGTCCTCGACAAAAGTGCCCAGCACCTCGGCCGCGGTACTGCCTCGACTCTTCGGCGTACCCATCGCCTGCTGGATCACCATGAACCGCTCGTCGAGCAATCGCAGCCCAACGGCCTTTCGTGCATCAGCCTCGAGCTGCTGCTTCACTCCGGCTGCCACCTCCAGATTCTGTTCGAGGAAAGTCGCTACGACGCTTGGCGAAGTCGGCGCGCGAACGATCTGGGCCGCCTTCAGTTCACGGGTCAGGAACAAGTCATAAGCGCTTCCCTGGCCAACAGCGACGCGGTTCTTCGCGTGGTCGACATCCTGATTGGTTTTGATGGGTGATTCATCCCGAACGAGATAGAAGCCTTCGATCAATACGTAGGGTGCCGTGAATGCAATCGTCTTGCCACGCAGTGGATCGACCGCAAAGAAGCCGAAATCAGCGCGCTCCTCACCCACTGCCTGAACTGATTTCCCGGCCGCGTCAAAGACCACCAGCTCCAGTTCGACGTTGAGCCTCCCGGCGAACGCCCGCGCAAGATCGACCGAGACGCCAAAGGGCTCGCCGGTTTCCGGATGTTTATTCGCAAGAATCGGATTGCCGAGGTTGATAGATGCGCGGAGCTTGCCAGTTGGCGCAAACGCGGCGACAACGGATTGATCGATGTTCATGGATGCTTTCGTTGTGACCGCATTTTTGAGCACGCGGTCTAAGGTTCAAGAATTTCGCTGATACGGGACAACGCATCGAGCGTGTGAAGCAGGTGCTCCCGCATTGCCTCGGACGCTTCCTCGTTTCGCTCACGTTCAAGCAGATCAAGCAGATGCAGATGTTGCTTCGCGTGTTCGACATAGCGCTCCCGATGCTGCATGGAGCGATACGACAGCAGGCGGCGTACACGGTTGACCCGCCGGATCGTGTCAATAAAAAAACCGTTCCCGGAAGCCTCAACCAGTGACTCGTGAAACCGCACACCCCGCTCGTGCAGTTGGTCTGCGGTGTCCGTTTCGATGCCGCCTGCAAGCAGATGCTTTTCCACGTCGCGACATCGTTCGAGCGCCTTGCGCTCGAGCCGGTATCCAGGCTCCAGCAACGCGGCCGGTTCGAGCGCAAGACGTAGCCGGTATGATTTCAACAGACTGTCGGGCGTTGTCAGCATCGATGAGAACTGCCATCCGTAACCGGGCTTGCGCTCGGCCCAGCCCTCCTGTGCGATACGTCCCATCACCGTTGTCAACTGTGCGCTGGTCAATCCGTACCGGTTGCGAATCAGCTGTTCGGAGAACTCGTCAGGCAATTCGCCTTTCAGGCGATCATCCGCGATCTGGAAATACGCACTTGTCACGAGGTCGGTTTCGGCCAGCCCCAGTTCTCCCACGAGATCCGATAGCGGTTCGATGACAGGCTTTGCGACAAAGAACCCCCGATTCTTCTCGCGCGTCAGGATGCCTTTTTCATGTAACAGGGCAAGCGCCTCATTGACGGGCGAACGGGAGACGCGCAACCGGTCCGCGAGCATCTGCGCCGGCAGATGCGCGCCTGCGTCAAGTTCTTCTGTCCTGATCAGTTCAACAATCTGGGTCGCAATGGATCTGTCAATCATGTGAGCTTTGCCTTCTGCTTTAAACGCAAACGCAGCAGTGGCTATGTCTCAAACCTCCTGCGTCGCCAGACTTCTTTGCAATATCAGCGGGATGACGCCTCCCGAACGCAACAGCGTACATTCGAGCCGGGTTTCAACCGCCGCCGTCGCTTCGATGGCTTGCACCTTTCCGCTTGCTCGCACGATACGCACGGGGATCTTGCAACGAGGTGACAGCGTATCAGCGGGCGCGTCGACTTCGAGCTTATCACCCGGCCCAATATCAAGGGAATCCGCGCTTGCGCCGGACGCAAACCGAAGCGGAAGAATGCCCATGCCAATCAGGTTCGAGCGATGAATACGCTCGAAGCTGACGGCCAGCACCGCGCGGATGCCAAGCAACCTCTGTCCCTTGGCTGCCCAGTCGCGCGACGAGCCCGTGCCGTAACGTTCACCCGCGACGAGCACGACAGAATCGCCATCCTGCTGGTAGCGCTGGGCGACTTCGAAAATCGGCAGCACATCGCCGCTCGGTACGTGCAGCGTATGCGCGACCGGCATGCCAGCATGCAGGCGGTTGACGAGCGTCCTGTTGTAGAAAGCCGCGCGCACCATCACTTCCCAGTTGCCGCGACGTGACGCGAAGACGTTAAGGTCGTCGCGATCGTCACCGCGCGAGACGAGAAAATCAGCGACGTAGCTGTCCTTCGGGATCGCGCTGGCGGGCGAGATGTGATCGGTCGTCACGTCGTCGCCGAGCACAAGCAGCGGGTATGCGCTGAATTCTCCGAGCTGGCTGCCCTGCGTCGCGGAGGCGAAAGGCGGTCTGCGCAGGGCGGTTGACGCCGGATTCCAGGGAAACTGCGCGCTATCGGGTGCGTCGAGCTTGTGCCAGGCCGGATTTTCGCTGGCGAGCGCGAAGGCACGCGGATAATCACGCGGATCGGCGGCTAAGGCAACGAGCTCGGCGACTTCTTCGCGGCTGGGCCAGAGGTCGCTTAGATAGACGGGTTTGCCGTCGACAGTCCGCTGGATCGGGTCACGGCTCAGGTCGATTTGCGCGTCACCCGCAAGCGCAAAGGCAATTACGAGCGGTGGCGACATGATGAAGCCAAGATCAAGATCCGGATGGATGCGGCCTGGAAAGTTCCGGTTTCCCGACAGCATCGCTACAGGATAGATGCTTCTCTGAGCCATCCCATCACGGACCGGGGCAGTCAACGGCCCTGAATTTCCAATGCAGGTCGTGCAGCCGTAGCCGACGATGTCGAATCCGACAGCTGACAGATCGTCAATCAGATCGGCCCGCTTGAGGTAGTCGGCGGCAGCGGGCGACCCGGGACCAAGAGAGGTCTTGATCCACGACGGCACTTTCAGGCCTGATGCCCGCGCCTTGCGAGCAAGCAGACCGGCGGCGATGAGTAGCGCAGGATCGGACGTGTTCGTGCAACTTGTTATCGCGGCAATCGCAACTGGATGCTTGGGCATCAACGGATGTGATTCCGCTGGATGGAAGTCGAGCCTTGCGAGCGCTTCTGCGGTCTGCGTGTAATCGAGCAGGTCCTGCGGTCGGCGAGGACCAGCGACGTGCATGCCGATGCTGGCCAAATCAATGTCAATGGTGCGCGTGTAACGCGGCTCGGCCTGCGGATCGAACCACAAACCGGCTCGTTGCGTGAACGCTTCGACCAGCCTGATTGACGGTTCCCGACGGTTTGTCGTGCGCAGATAGTCGAGCGTGTGCTGATCGACCGGGAAGAAGCCAGTCGATGCGCCGTATTCCGGGGCCATGTTGGCAACGACAGCCCTGTCGCCTGCGCTAAGCGTCGCGACACCGGGCCCAAAAAATTCGACGAACTCGCCGGACACACCAATGGCGCGAAGTCGCTGCGTGACGGTCAGCGCGAGATCAGTGGCCAGCACGCCGGGCCGCATTGCCTGTGTTAGCCGCACGCCGATCACGTCGGGGATGCGTTGCATCACCGGCATGCCGAACATGACGGTTTGCGCCTCGAGTCCACCCACGCCCCAGCCAAGAACGCCAATGCCGTTGATCATTGGCGTGTGACTGTCCGTGCCAATCAGCGTATCCGGCACCGCCCACCGGTCTCCGTCACGCGCCACCGTTGTCACAACGGTGGCGAGTTGCTCGAGATTGATCGTATGCATGATCCCGGTGCCCGGCGGATGGATGCGCACACCCTTCAACGCCTTCGAGGCCCAGCGCAAAAAGCGGTAGCGCTCTCCATTGCGACGTAGTTCGAGTTGCAGGTTCAGCGGCGCCGCATCGGGCTGCGCAAAGTATTCGACGGCAAGCGAATGATCGACCGATGAATCGACAGGCAGTACCGGATTGAGGGCTGCAGGGTCTGCTCCCGCCTCCGCCAGTGCGTCCCTCATGCCGGCAATGTCCACCAGCGCGGGGGTGCTCGTCGTGTCATGCATCAACACCCGGTTGGGCTGGAACGCGATCTCAGCTTCGCTGGTCGCGTGCACCGCCCACCCGAGGATGCCGTCCACGGCCTGCTGGCGTTCTTCGCCCTCGGTGTTCCTGATGACGTTTTCCAGCAGCAGACGCAGTACGACGGGCAATTCGCGCAGCTTGTCGCCGAACATCCTGGGCAGGTCGACGTAGCGATATGACGCGCCATCGACGTTCAGACGAGCCTCGGTGGGGGAGTAAGTGTTTTCCATGACTGTATTTTTGCACTTTGCCAGGTAAAAATGCAATCTAGTGCAAACCCCAAATAAACAATTCGGAGACATCCCGTGGAAGAAGACGATCGTGACCTGTGTAAAAAGGGCCCGAACCATGCCCGACGACGCCTCGTTCAAGGAACTGCGGCGCTGGGTGCATTGGCCGTATTAGGACCTATCGTCCGGTCGGCTTCTGCCGGGGAAACAGCAGCACCTCACAAAGATTTCAAAGGAAAGAAACCCATGTTTGCTTATGTCGGATCGCGGACGACCCGCGAGCGGAACGCCCACGGCGACGGGATCAGTGTGTATCAGGTCAATACGGAAACGGGCGCGCTCACATTCGTCCAACTCGTCAAGGACCTGGTCAATCCATCGTTCCTCGCTCTGAGCGGCGACGGCGAGCGTCTTTACACCGTGCACGGTGACATGAGCCACATCAGTGCATTCAAGGTGGACAAGACGTCGGGCGAGCTCACGTTTATGAACCGGCAGAGCACACAGGGCAAGAACCCGGTACATCTCGCGATCGATCCTTCGGGACGTTACATCGTGGTGTCGAATCACATCGGCTCGAGCGTTGCCGTCCTGCCGATTGCCGCGGACGGCTCGCTGCAGGAACTGACTCAACTGGTTCATCTCGAAGGCCCGATCGGTCCACATCGTATCGAGCAGAAGCAGTCCAAACCCCACTTCAATCCGTTCGATCCGACCGGCCAGTTTGTCATCGTTCCGGACAAGGGACTTGACCGTATCTTCACGTTCCGCTTCAAGGATGGCCAATTGACGCCCGCATCCCCGGCCTTCGTCGTTGCACGTGAGACGTCGGGTCCGCGCCACCTGGCTTTTCACCCCAATGGCGCCTATGCGTATGTCGTGAACGAGCTTGACTCGACGGTGACGACCTACCGCTATTCAGCCGCCAACGGCGCCTTGACGCCAGTGCAGATCGTGTCTTCGTTGCCCGATACCTTCACGGGCAATAGCCGTGCATCGGAGATTGAAGTCGATCGCACTGGCCGCTTCGTGTACGCGTCGAATCGTGGCTACGACAGCATCGCACTGTTCAGAATCGACCAGACAAGCGGACACCTGACCTTTGTCGACGCGGTGCCGACCCTGGGACGCACGCCGCGCTTCATGACCTGCACACCCGACGGTCGCTTCATGTACGCACTGAACGAGGAAAGCGACAGCATTGTTGCGTTCGCAGTCGATCCGTCCATGGGACAACTGAAGCCCACCGGCTTTTCTGTCGAATCAGGCAGCCCTGTGTGCATGGTGTTCTCGCAACATCAGGCGTAACCCGCAATTTCGATTTCAAGAAATCCAGCGGGCGCGCCCGTAGATGGAGGTCCACATGCAAGCTGCAACCGCAATCGACGAGCGTGCCCTTGTTCGCAAGATCGCCTGGCGCATCATTCCGTTCGTTTTCATCCTGTACATCATCTCCTACCTGGACCGCGCAAACATTGGCTATGCCGCGTTACAGATGAACCGCGATCTGGCGTTGACAAGCGAGGCGTTCGGCTTCGCATCGGGCATCTTTTTCATCGGCTATTTTCTGTTCGAGGTGCCCAGCAATGTCATGCTCAACAGGTTCGGGGCGCGCGTATGGATCGCACGTATCCTTGTTACGTGGGGGATCGTCTCGGTTATCTCCGCTTTCGTGCAGAACGCCACACAGCTTTACGTCCTTCGATTTTTGCTGGGGGTGGCCGAGGCAGGCTTCTTCCCCGGCATCATCGTCTACCTGACGTACTGGTTCCGTGCCAAAGAACTCGCCACGACAGTTGCGCTCTTTACCGCGGCCATCCCCGTGTCGTACATCATCGGTGCGCCGCTAAGCACCTGGATCATGGATACCGTCCACTGGCTGAACTGGAGTGGGTGGCGGTGGATGCTCGTTCTTGAAGGCATTCCGGCCTTGATTGGCGGCGTCATGTGCTTTCTCTATCTAACCGATCGACCTGCTGACGCAAAGTGGCTCAAACCCGAAGAGCGGGACTGGCTGCTTAACGAACTGGCCAATGACCGCAAAGCGCGCCCGGACGCGAAACACTTCGGCTCGCTCAAGGCGATGACCAACCCGAAGGTGTTGTACCTGTCGTTCATCTATTTCGTGTATCAGTGCGGCAGTCTGGGCGTCGGTTACTGGATGCCACAGATCATCAGGGGATTTTCGAAGGCATTGAGTCACACCCAGGTCGGGCTCATCGCAATGATTCCCTACATCTTTGCGACCATCGTCATGGTGTTGTGGTCGCGCAGTTCGGACCGACACAGTGAGCGGCGCCTGCATTCAGCGATACCGCTCGCGGTCGCCGCATTGGCGCTGCTTGGCGCCGGGCTCACGACCAATCCGTATGTGTCGATCACGATGATCAGCCTGAGTCTTGCTGGCCTTTACGCTTTCAAGTCGCCGTTCTGGGCCTTGCCAACGCTGTTCCTCACGCGTTCCACCGCTGCGGTATCGATTGCCGTGATTAACTCAGTCGGTAATCTCGGTGGCTTTGTGGGACCGTTTGCGATTGGATATATCAAGGGGTCTGGGCAGAGTGCGACACCGGGTCTTTTGTTCCTTTCGGCATTGCTCGTGTTGTCGTTCCTGATGACCTTCTTCATCCGGATCAATGAGCGCAAAGCAGTTGATGCTGCCGGAGCTGTCGCCAGTCAAGGGCACTAGACAGTGACTGCGCGCCCGGGCGTCAGACAAGCGCCTGAAGTCTGTTAGCGAAACAAGAACTACATTCCGGAGAAGAATTTTCAATGAAAGCGCATTATGCTACGTTAGTTATCCTGAGTTTATCAACCGGATTTACCTATGCGCAAAGCAACGTCACGCTGTATGGCATCATCGACAGCGGCTTGAACTACACCAACAACGTGCAAACGGCCAAGACCGCTACAGGTCTCAAAGGCGGACACCAGATTGCGATGATCGAAGGCGGTTCGGCCGGATTGCAGGGCAGCCGCTGGGGATTGAAGGGCAGCGAAGACCTGGGCGGCGGTCTGAAGGCGCTTTTCCTGCTCGAAAGCGGTTTCTATAGCAACAACGGCGTGCTGAATCAGGGGGGCGCGATGTTCGGCCGGCAGGCTTACGTCGGTTTGGGCAATCCGGTTGGAACCCTGACGTTGGGTCGTCAGTACGATCCCGTCGTGGATCTGTACGGGCCGTTTCTCGCGGCGCCGCAATGGGGCGGATACATGTCCTCGCACCCGAGCGATCTTGATAACGCGCTCAACACACGTCGGATCAACAACTCGATCAAGTTCCGCAGTAACAGCTACCGCGGGCTGACCGTCGAAGCCATGATGACGTTGGGTGGCACGCCGGGTTCGTTTTCGAATAACTGGATCTGGGGAGGCGGCGCTGCTTACGCGAATGGTCCGTTTTCAATCGGCGCGGGCTACCTCAACATTCGGAACCCGAACACGTCGTTTTTCGGGGCTAATCCGAATGCGGGACCGGCTACGACCAACAACCTGGGTAGTTTCGGAAGCGCGACGAGTCCCCAGAGTAACCCGGTCTTTGCCGGATACGCCTCTGCGAATCGTCTCGAGATCGCGGGCGTCGGTGCTGGTCTGACGCTTGGTTCGCTCAATGTCAACCTCGCCTATTCGAACACAAGGTTCGAAGATATGGGTTCCGCGTCTGGACCGAACACACTGCACTACAAAGGTACTGCGGCATTCAACAACGTAGAAGTGAACGCGAAGTATCAGTTCACGCCGTCTCTTCTTGCTGGCATCGCCTACGATTACACGCGTAACGGCGGGGCGAGCGGTAAAGGTGGGGCGAACTACAACCTGTTTAGCGCGGGACTGGACTACTTCCTGTCCAAGCGCACCGACGTCTACACCATCGCGGTCTATGAGAAGGCGAGTGGCACTGACTCGTTAGGGCAGAGCGCTGTGGCACAGATCACCGGTTTGACACCTTCGACAAACGATAAGCAGGCTTCGTTGCGCGTGGGCATCCGTCATAAATTCTGAAGCGAGCGCTCATCGCGCCGGAATCGTTCCGAGCGACATGGGCGCCGAACCGATAGCAACGACCGCTTTCAAAGGTCAATGAGTCACACTCACGCATTTCTCAATTGGCTCGTTTGGGTCCATTCCATCTGGGTCGTTCTCTACCGCTCACTTGCCGTCAAACGAATCGCGCTAACTTCTCCAGACACAGTGCTCCCGGCGTCAAATTGCGCCGAAAATTCCCCTCATTGATGTCCGAAAATCGGACCGTCCGGTGCATTGCAGCCGCCGCATGTGACGCAGAACAATTCAGAACGTCATTCGGCGGTGCCAGAGGCGATCGCCCAAAAAGAGGGCCGCGCGCTCTCGCAGCAAAAACGCAAACTGATCGAACCTCCTTATACCGGACCGGGGCCGCATATTATGCAACTAGCCCTATCCGAGCAAGCCCGCGTCCTTGGGCAACGACAAGTTTTGTTATCGCTCTCTCATACTACCCGGATTGCATGCTCCATCTGCGGCGCGGACGCAAAAAACGCGCCGATATGCCCCCGCCACTCGGCAAAGCGCGGCGTTTCACGAAATCCCTTAGTATGGTGTTCGACCGATTCCCAGCGGACCAACAACGTGAATCGATTCGGCGTTTCAATCGAGCGATGCAGTTCATGAGAGAGATATCCGTCAGCGCTTCCTAGCACCGCTGCTGCAGAAGGAAAGGCGGCCTCAAACAGCTCTTCTTGTCCGACATTGATCGTAAGGACTGCGATTTCTGTAACCATGACTTCCTCTACTTTGGTGAATCCCGCCGTCCACGCCTTGCAGAATGCAGGAAAATGCGCCTTATGCCCGCGCTTACGGTCGTCTATGCGCCGACAAGCCTTTGATGGCGAAACGCCCCTTCGGGGTTCTCCCGTCGGCCTGGCATATCGCCATGTTGTAAATCGCGTAAGAGCGTTCGCAATCGCGAACGCTTCAACCATAACCTCGCCCGTCACTTGTACTTGGCGAGTTCGAGTTTGCCAATCTGATTTCGATGCACCTCATCGGGCCCATCGGCAATGCGCAGAAGACGGGCAAGTGCATAGGCAGCGCCGAGTCCAAAATCGTTACTCAGTCCTGCGGCTCCGAAAGCCTGAATGGCCCAATCAACGATCTTGCCTGCCATGTTGGGCGCCGCGACCTTGATCATTGCGATCTCAGCCTTCGCACCTTTGTTACCTACCGTATCCATCATGTGGGCAGCCTTAAGCGTCAACAACCTGGTCTGATCGATCATAATCCGGGCCTCCGCGATCCGCTCCAACGTAACGCCCTGCTCGGCGATGGGCTTACCGAAGGCCACCCGCGTCAGGCTGCGCCTGCACATCTGTTCAAGAGAACGCTCCGCGAGGCCGATCAACCTCATGCAGTGGTGAATTCGCCCGGGCCCCAGGCGTCCTTGAGCAATCTCGAATCCGCGGCCCTCGCCAAGCAGAATATTCCCGGCCGGTACTCGGACATTTTCGAACACAACTTCTCCGGCACGGTCGGGCATGCCATAGAAGCCGAAGACCGGCACCGCGCGGATCACCTTCACGCCCGGGGTGTCGCGCGGCACGAGGATCATTGACTGCTGTTTGTGCCGGTCCGGATTTTCCGGATCAGACTTGCCCATAAAGATAAAGATCTTGCAATGGGGGTCGATCGCACCCGTTGAGTACCACTTACGTCCGTTGATCACGTAGTCGTCGCCATCGCGCAAAATCCGCGACTCGATATTGGTTGCATCACTCGATGCCACCTCCGGCTCGGTCATCGCGAAACACGAGCGAATTTCGCCGGCGAGCAATGGCTCAAGCCACTGCTTCTTGTGCTCATCCGAACCGTACCGGGCAAGAACCTCCATGTTGCCTGTGTCGGGCGCGTTGCAGTTGAAGATCTCAGGGGCGAGCAGCGAACGTCCCATGATCTCGCACAAAGGTGCGTATTCCAGGTTCGTCAGTCCAGCGCCATGTTCAGAGTGCGGCAGAAAGAAGTTCCACAAGCCCTGTCCCTTTGCAACCGGCTTGAGTTCTTCGATTACTGCTGGAACTTTCCACGGGCCACCCTCCTCCACCTCCGTGAAAAACCTCCTTTCATTCGGGTAGACGTACTCGTCCATAAACGAACTGAGGCGCGCCTGCAGTTCCCTGACCTTCGGTGTGTAATCGAAATCCATGCCAACCCCATCTTGAGTGATAGCAGCGTATGCGCCGCATAAGTTAGTGCTTGTAGCGCCCTGGTCTAA
The DNA here is from genome assembly GCF_003386115.1 of Paraburkholderia sp. BL27I4N3. Classification (NCBI taxonomy): domain Bacteria; kingdom Pseudomonadati; phylum Pseudomonadota; class Betaproteobacteria; order Burkholderiales; family Burkholderiaceae; genus Paraburkholderia; species Paraburkholderia sp. BL27I4N3. The sequence continues at coordinate 23,481 of NZ_QREJ01000002.1, forward strand.
TGACGTCCGTGCAGGCGCTCAACCTGGCGCCACGCCGCCTCGGCAATCGGCCGCGCCAGTTTGCCGTTCTCCATGGCACTGTCGCTGGTCGCCGTTCCGTCCAGAACGCGGCCCATAATTCCCTGAAGAATCCCGGCCAGACGGAACATGTTGTAGGCCAGATAGAAGTCCCAGTGGTCGGGGTCAATCGCGCCGCGACCCGTACGTCGGCAATATTCCTTCTGATACACGTCTTCACTGGGAATGCCCAACTCCGCCAGATCGTAGCCGAGCAACGCCCGGAACTCGCTCGGTCGCAGTCGCCAGGCCATCATGTGGTATGCGAAATCCGCCAGCGGATGGCCAAGCGTCGACAATTCCCAGTCAAGCACTGCAAGGACGCGTGGTTCGGTCGGGTGAAAAATCAGGTTGTCGAGCCGAAAATCGCCATGGACGATAGAAGCCTCGTCTCCCGTTGGAATATGTTCGGGCAACCAGTCAATGAGCCTGTCCATCGCCTCAATGGTTTCTGATTCCGACGCACGGTATTGCTTGGTCCAGCGCGCGATTTGGCGCTGAAAGTAATTGCCCGCCTTTCCGAAGGTGCCGAGGCCAACGGCATCCGGGGCCACGTTGTGAAGTGCCGCGATCACGCGATTCATTTCTGCATAAATGGCACCCCGCTCTGACGGGGTCATGCCGGGCAGCGCGGGATCCCACAATATGCGGCCCTCGACAAACTCCATCACGTAGAAGGCGCTTCCGATCACGGAGTCGTCCTCGCAGAGACAATAGGTCCGGGCGACTGGAACTTCGGTTTCGCGCAGCGCGCTCATCACACGATATTCCCGGTCCACAGCGTGCGCCGAGGGAAGCAGCTTGCCTGATGGCTTGCGACGAAGCACGTAGCGAGCGTCGCCAGACTTGAGCAGGTACGTCGGGTTCGACTGGCCACCCTTGAATTGCTCAACCGTGAGCCCACCCGCGAAACCGTCGACATGTTGCGACAGATATTGAGCCAGTCGATCGTGGTCAAAAGCGTGCCGCTGTTGCACCGGGTCGGTGCCCTCAAAATCATTACTCATGGTCCCTCCGTTATCACATAGGACCGCAGACTCGCCAGGCGCAATGGCCCAAGGCGGCCGCGCGTTTGTGCGCAAGGCGGATCATGCGTTTCTGCAGCACCGCGCGATGCCCGTCGCCTCCCCCTCCCGCATCCGCATGGATTGTCGGCGATACCCGACGGCAGCATCCGGTTCGTGGCGAGCCCCGCCCCATTGATCCCGCCCGTTCCCAACGAGCGGAGGCAGCCAGCGGACCGTTACGCCTTGCCGCGACCAAATGCCTTTTCCTGCAGTTCGCGCCACATTACTTTGCCCGTGCCGCCGCGGGGAATCTCATCGACGAACTCAACAATGCGAGGCGCCTTGTAGACCGCCATTTGCGAACGTGCCCATTCGATCAACGCCTCGGCGGTCACGTCGGTAACGCCTTCCCGAAGTACAACCACTGCCTTCACCGTTTCGCCTCGCCGTTCGTCCGGTGCCCCGATGACGCAGCACTCACGAACGGCCGGATGGTGGTACATCATGGCTTCGATTTCGGCAGGCCAAACCTTGTATCCGGCCGCGTTGATCATCCGCTTGAGCCGGTCGGTGATAAAGAAGTAGCCGTCTTCGTCCACCCGCCCGAGATCGCCCGTACGAAAGAATGACCGGCCATCTATCTCGATCCACGACTCCGCGAACGCAGCATCGTTCTTCCAGTAGCCAACCAGCAATTGCGGACCCCGGATCACAATCTCACCGGATTCGCCCGTCGGTACGGGTTTCCCAGATTCAGGATCGACTATCAGCGATTCGACACCGAAGTGCGGGATGCCGATGCACTGCTTCTTTGCGCGGTCCGGAGGGTTGTAGTGGGTCTGAGAAATTGTTTCCGTCATCCCGTAGCTCTCCAGAAACGGAATGCCGCAGCGCTCGACAAGCTTCTGTGCCATCGCCTCTGGCATCGACACGCCTCCGCCGCCGATCATCAGCATGCTCGACAGGTCCCGATCGACGGACTTCGGATCAACCAGGACGTCGATGACCATGGCCGGCACGGCGTCCCAATGCGTGCATCTGTAGCGCTCGATAAGGGCCGCCGCGACGGAGGCGTCCCAGCGCGGGAGTATGACGAGCGACGCGCCGGCGTAGACAGCCAGATTCATGCTGTGCTGCATGCCCGTTACATGAAACATTGGCGCGGTGCCGAGAATGACCGACATCGGGGTTGCTGACTTCCAGAGCGCTCCGCCGACAGTCGTTGCCATTACCGTTGCATGTGTGTGAATGCAGCCCTTGGGCTTCCCAGTCGATCCCGACGTGTAGGGCAACACGCACCAGTCGGAGGGCTCCGTCGTATCGGCTGCAGGCGTCCTGTTCATCGCAAGCGCGTCGCCCCAGTAGGTCACGCCCGGTCCCGAGACCACCGTTTGGGGTGCACGAATAACATCGGGCATTGGAAGATCAACCGCTTCGGGAAGATAGTCCGAGTAGGTTGCCACCACTGCGTGGCGCAGCGACCCAAGGCCGACGAGGGGAGCGAGTTCGGCAAAAACCTCCTGGCCGACCACGGCGATCACAGCTCCGGAATCGTCAATCAGATGCCCGAGCTCGCCGGTCTTGTACATCGGATTAGCCGGCACGACCATCCCGCCAGCGCGCAGGATGGCGTAGTACGCCAGCACAAACTGCGGACTGTTCTGCATATCGAGCAGCACTCGATCTCCTTTTTGCAGTCCACAGTCCTGTTGCAGGAAGCCCGCGAGGCGCTCGGATTCATCAAGAGCAGCTCTGTAGGTGAGCGTTGCGCCGTAGAATTCGAGGAATGGGCGCGCCGGGTAGCGCCGTGCCGAAACTGCGAGGTTGTGGTGAATGCCGGTCGCCGGGTAGGCAAGCGTTTTTGGCAAACGGCCAGGCCAGTAGCGAAAATGAGCGTATTCCATGGTGTTCCTCCTACCTGCTTGCAGCCGCGTTGTTGGCGCGGAACTGTTTTCTAGAGTACCTCGAACAGTCCTGCGGCCCCCATGCCACCGCCGACGCACATGGTCACGACCACATACCGCACCCCACGACGCTTTCCTTCGATTAAGGCATGGCCGACCATGCGCGCGCCACTCATGCCGTAGGGGTGACCGATAGCGATTGCACCGCCGTCAACGTTGAGCCGCTCGTCGGGAATCCCGAGTCGGTCACGACAGTAGAGGACCTGTACCGCGAATGCCTCATTCAGCTCCCACAGGCCGATGTCATCGACCTTGAGCCCATGACGGGAGAGCAGCTTGGGGACTGCGAACACCGGACCGATTCCCATTTCGTCCGGATTGCATCCCGCCACCGCAATGCCCAGATAAAGGCCTAATGGGTGCAGGCCCTTGCGTTCGGCCACCGCTCGCTCCATCAGCACGCAGGCGGCCGCGCCGTCTGACAACTGGCTCGCGTTGCCCGCGGTGATGCAGCCTCCCGGGATTACGGCTTTTAGCGCAAGCAAACCCTCTAGAGTCGTGTCGGGGCGGTTACCCTCGTCTCGACTGAGGGTGACAGGCTCGTAGCTCACCGCTTTGGTCGCTTTGTCGACCACGGCCTTCACGGTACTGATCGGAACGATCTCGGCATCGAAGCGACCAGCATCCTGAGCAGCTGCAATACGCTTCTGGCTCGCCAACGAATACATATCTTGCGCTTCGCGACTGATGCCGTATCTCCTGGCCACATTTTCGGCCGTCTCGAGCATTGGCATATACGCCGCAGGCGCCTGGCGAATGACGTTTTCATCCTTGGCGGCAAACGCGAGGTCAAACCCGGCGCCCTGCGTCAGACTCACCGATTCCTGGCCAGCCCCAACGGCGATATTCATGCCGTCGTGGATGATCTGTTTGGCCGCTGTCGCTATCGACATGAGCCCGGACGCGCACTGGCGATCCATGCTCATACCGGCGACCGTATCCGGCAACCCTGCGGCCAGGGCACTCATTCGGCCAATGTTCCAGCCCGAGCTGCCGACCATGAGTGAGGAGCCAACAATGCAATCGTCGACCTCCACGCCATCTATGCCGCTGCGTCGGATTGCCTCGCGGATGGCGTGACCCGCCAGGGTCGGGCACATGGTGTTGTTCAGTGCGCCGCGAAACGCCTTGCCAATTGGCGTGCGGGCGGTTGAGACAATGACTGCTTCTCGCATGATTGATTCTCCAGAATCCTGTCGTTCCTAAACACTGGCGAATGATTGCCCTGTTTCCCCGAGTTCTGTGAGCAGGGATGCCGGCTGCCATAACTCGCCCATGTAGCCCGCCTGAAAGCCCTCAATCCGCGCGAGAACGTTGGGCAGACCTATCTTGTCTGCATAAAACATCGGGCCGCCGCGATGCGCTGGAAAGCCATATCCGTTCAGATAGACCGTGTCGATGTCTGATGCACGCTGTGCGATTCCTTCCCGCAGGATGAGCGCACCCTCGTTGGCCAGGGCGAACAGGCATCGGGCGACTATCTCTTCATCGCTGATTTCGCGACGCGCGATGTGATTTCTTGCTCCATACTCGAGGACCAGTGAGTCGATCTCCGGATCCGCCTGGCGTTTCCGCGTGACCGGATCGTAGCGGTACCAGCCAGCGCCGGTCTTCTGTCCGAAGCGGCCCATCTCGGCAACAAGATCGGGGATCGCCGAATACGGCCGGTCGGGTTGTTCGATCTTGCGCCGCTTCCGGATGGCCAACCCGATGTCGTTTCCTGCGAGATCCATCGTCGCCAGCGGCCCCATCGCCATTCCCCAGTCCTCAAGCGCGCGATCGACCTGCAGGGGTGTTGCCCCTTCGTCCAGCAGGAAGTACGCCTGACGCAAATACTCCTCGAACATCCGGTTGCCAATAAAGCCATCGCAGACCCCCGCGACCACGCCAACTTTTCCGATCTTGCGGGCAAACTGCATGGCAGACGCAAGCACCTCATCCCGGGTCTTCGCGCCGCGAACCACTTCAAGTAGTCGCATCAGATTGGCGGGGCTGAAGAAATGCAGACCCACGACGTCCTGGGGTCGACTCGTGAACCCAGCAATGGCGTCCAGATCAAGCGTCGAAGTGTTGGATGCGAGAATCGCGTCTGGCTGAGCGAAGCTGTCGATCGCACGAAACACACTTTCCTTGACCGCCATGTCCTCGTAGACCGCTTCGATCACCAGATCTGCAGACCCGATCCTTGAAAAGTCGGTAGACCCACTGATCAGTCTGAGACGGCGGTCGGCAACTTCCGTAGTCAGCCGGCCCCGCTTGATGGCCGCCCCATAGTTCGCCGCCAGCCCCTGCAAGCCGCGTTGCACGGCCTCTTCGCTGGTGTCAAGCAGCATAACCGGCATGCCGGCATTGGCGCAGCACATGGCTATCCCCGAGCCCATCGTGCCCGCCCCGATGACGGCGACGCTTGTCACCGCTCTCACCGGCACTTCCCGGGAAATGCCTTGTATCTTCCCTGCGCGGCGCTCCGCGAAGAACGCATGACGTAACGCCTGCGATTCAGCAGACGCCATGAGTTCTCGAAGGGCCGCGTATTCTTTCCCGAGCGCTTCCTCGAACGGCAACGTAACGGACCAGCTTACCGCGTCAATGCACTGCAGGGCAGCGGGCAACGGCTTTCGCAACGTTGCTATCTTTGCTTCGATCAGTTGCGACAGCTCGTTCGCCTGCATCCGGATGACCACGTCGCGCAACCGCGGCCAATGTCCCGAAGACGCCGCCTCCAACGCAAGCTGCACTGCCTTCTTGACAGCGGTACCTTCAGCTTCATCCACCAGCACGCGGTCAATCAGGCCAAGGCTCACCGCACGCTCGCAATCGACCATTTCGCCCGAAACGATCAGGTCGAGAGCGCCCTCGACGCCAATGAGTCTAGGTAGCCGCTGCGTGCCACCCGCGCCAGGAAGAATGCCGAGATTTACCTCGGGCAATCCAAATCGCGCGGACGAATCCGCGACGCGGTAGTGGCAGCCAAGGACGAGTTCGAGACCGCCCCCAAGGCATACACCAGATATCGCAGCCACCACCGGCTTCCCGGCAGCCTCCACGAGATCAACCAGGCTTCCCAGATAGGGGTCCGCGAAATTAGGTCCATCGAGACCCGCCTCAAACTCCTCGATGTCAGCGCCCGCCGAGAAGACCTTTTCGCCGCCTGTCAGAACGACGCCCTTGATCGTGGCGTCGTCAAAGGCCTTGTGTAACATCTCGCGAAGTGCCTTTCGGAGCGGCAAGCCCAATCCGTTGACGGGCGCCTGTTGCATGGTCAGGACGGCGACCGATTCAGTTACCTCATAGTTCACCAGCATAATTCACCTCTGTCTCAATCGGTCAGTCCGCTCACTCGATCGTCGGCACAAAAGACCTGCATTACCCACCGAAGCGGTTTTCGGGAACGCCCTGGATACCAAGGTCATAGATCGCAAACAGACTGCCACGCTGTACGCCATCGTGAGGGTTAGTTGGAAGGTGACGCTTTCCCATCGATGTGACGTATAGAACATCAAGATTTGGCCCCCCGAACATCACGCTGCTTACCTTCTTGACGGGCATTTCGATCACACGATCCACGCTTCCGTCAGGCAGATAACGAACGAGTTTTCCGTCATATACCTGCGCATTCCAGAGGCAACCCTCAGCGTCGACAGTCGACCCGTCCGATGCGCCGGTCACGGTGTCAACCTTCGCAAAGACCCGACGGTTAGAGACGCTTCCAGTCTCCAGGTCGTAGTCGTATGCCCAGATCTCACGGGACCACGAATCGGTGAAGTAAAAGGTCTCCCCGTCCGGACTCCAGCATGGTCCGTTCGAGACGATGATGTTGTCGTCAAGCTTATGAAGCGTGAGGTCCGGGTCCAGCCGGTAGAGACTGGCGTTCTTCCCCGCCTCCTTCAGGTCCATCGATCCGGCGACGAATCTTCCACGCTTGTCGACCTTGCCGTCGTTCAGGCGGTTGTCGGGCTTGTCCGGTTCCGGATCGATGATCAGCTCGACCTCGCCAGTCGCGAAGTCCAGGAAATGAAAGCCGTTCCGCAAAGACACCACCGCACCGTCCCCGTTCTTGCGAATCGCCAGCGACCCTATCGGCTCAGGCATATCCCATGCACGCACCTCGCATCCCTGATGCGTCGCTCGAAAAACATTCGCTCCGGTACTGTCAATCCAGTACAGGCGTTGACTTTCGACATCCCAGAGCGGTCCTTCACCAAGATGCGTCTTTACATCCACCAGCACTTCAATTCGCATGTCAGTCTCCTTGCGAGGTAGTTGCACGCCTGTTCTAACCCCCAGCCACAACCGGGGCGCACCAAACAGGTGTTCTCCGAACGTCCAGCCCGACATTCCGATGGGGAATTCACATCACTCTGCACTGCTTACCAGATATGCATCTATTCTTCATGCGACTACACCGCATCTGCGGCACGCCCTTCTGCCGGGCGTCCGACCTGCGCCATAGAACCTTATATGTAGCCGTATGCTGTCCAGCCCCCATCCACGGCGAGCATCTGACCCGCGATGTGCGCCGCGCGTGGTTCGCACAGGAACACCACTGCATCACCGATCTCTTCTGGGAGGGCAAGACGTCTCTGAGGCGTGCGCTTGACGAGCGCTTCATAGTCAAGACGCCCGTCCGCCGCGAGCTCGCGAATCAGCGGCGTATCGACATATCCGGGTGCGACTCCGTTCACACGGATGCCAAACTCCGCCCATTCCACAGCAAGAGCCTTTGTCATCATGCCCACGGCCGCTTTGCTCGCGCAGTACGAGATACGGTTCGGCGCAGCGACGATCGAATAGATGGAACCGATATTGACGATTGCGCCCTTTCCCTGCGCCTTCATCCGACGTGCGGCTTCCCGCGCGCAGTAGAAGACGCCATCGACGTTAATGGCCATCGTCCGCCGCCACTCTTCGTCAGTCAGCTCCAGGGTCGGCCGGTTGCCGCTGACGCCCGCGTTGTTTACAAGAATGTCCACGCCCCCCCAATGCGTATCCAGTTCGGCGAACATGCGTGTCACATCTGCGGATTCGGCCACCGACCCCTTCAGGGACACCCCATCCCCGCCGGAATCAGCCAGGAGCGCGCACGTTTCTTTCGCCCCCTCTTCATTCATATCCATGACCGCCACCTTGGCCCCCGCGTTCGCAAGCGCGATGCAGGTTGCCCGCCCGATTCCAGATCCGCCGCCGGTGACAGCGGCCCGTTGATTTTGCAAGGCTTTCATAGCAGGGACTCCACTTCAAATGAGACTAACAAGCGAGGTTCGAGCGAGGGGGATAGCGAGAGCTTTCCCTGCCACCCTTTAAGTTGCCGCCTTCTCACGCAAGGCAACTACGGCGGCCAGCACGACCGCCCCGTAAATAACGTCCCGAAGCGACGGCGGGATAGTGGTACCAGCGAGCATCGTTTGAAGCGCGGTCAGAAGTAATGCCCCTCCGACCATGCCAATATAAAGGCCTCGTCCCCCGGTAATCAGGGTCCCACCGATTACGACCACCGCAATCGAGGGAAGCAGAAAGGCGTCCCCCATGCCGAGGCTCGCCTGGCCACCGAACCCCGTTAACAGCACGCCTACAACCGCCGAGCAGATACCGCTTAGCGCATAGACACTGACGAGCACCCGGCCAACGTTGACACCAGACAGATGTGCAACCCGCTGGCTATTCCCCACCGCGTAGACACGCCTTCCAAACACGGTCCGGCTGAGCAGCAAAGTTGCAAATATGACGAACAGGATTACGAGATATACGATCGGCGAAAAGACCCCAAGTTGCCCGGTCATGAGCCAGCGCAGCGAGGGGGACGCAAATCCGTCCGGTGTTCCGTTGCTGTACAGAAGCGCGATGCCCTGGAGAATACCGTTCATCGCGAGCGTAACGACGATCGGCGGCAAGCGAAAGACAACGATAGCTGCACCGTTTACCACTCCGATCAGCGCGCCGACACCAAGGACGAGAGGGACGGCCCAGACGGCTGCCGCATCGCTGCCCCGGACAAGTCCACCCAGCAGAATTCCACAAAGGCCAATCGTCCATGGGATTGACAAGTCGAGCCCGCCCGTCAGAATGACCGCGCCTTGCCCAAGGGCTATAACGATGAGAAACGATCCGAGGAGCAGCAGTGAATTAAAATACGACAGGCTGATCGATTGACCGACAAACACGCTTGCCACGATTACCAGGATCAGACATACGTATGCCGGAATGACGTACCGGAGCGAGTCACGATTTCTCTGTAGCCAGCTCGCTGCCTTCACCACCTCGACTGCCGGCTCGATGAGTCGAATCACCGGGCGTTGCGTGGACGGCGCGACAGCGCGGCGCGCAAACAACTGTCGCAGCCAGCGCGCCGTGCCCTTCGCCGGCGCAGGCGCCGCACTGAGTGCAGCCAGAATCAGCACCCCGCCTTCCACAACCGTCGCGTAGTAAGCAGGCACGTTCAGAACCAGCAGAATGTTGACGATCAACATCAGGCTGTAGGCGCCGAAGATGGAACCGACGCAGCCACCCCGACCACCACCCAGCGCAGTGCCACCCAGTACCACGGCGGTAAACATCTGAAGCAGAAGCGGATCACCAACGAGGGGATCCCCCGTCGACGTTTGGGCCGTGACCAGAACACCGGCGATCCCATACGCGATGCCAGCGAGCACATAGGCACTGAACTTGGTCAGCGAGACGTTGATTCCCGCATACGCGGCGGCATCCTGGTCGCCGCCTACCGCGTATAGCGCTGTACCGAAGCGCGTGTGCTTGATCGCGACCCAGAGCAACACAACCGCAGCGAGGATCAGTACGGGTGCGGGCAACACGCCCTCGATTGCATTGCCGGTAAAGAAGCGCACGAATCCATCGGGCACCACGCCACCCGGCTTGTCCATCGTGAGCAGAGTTATGCCGGTCACGATGAACATGGTGGACAGAGTCACGACGATTGACTGGAGGCGCAACACGGCAACGAAGAACCCGTTAAACGCCCCAATTACAGCGCCGATTGCTACACCGGCCACCACGACACCCACCTGCGAACCGGCGCCCCCTGTCAGATGCGTCGCTATAACGACGTTGACAAGAGAAATAACGGCTCCTGCGCTAAGGTCGAACCCTCCGGTCAGAATGACAATCGTCGCGCCAACGGCGGCGAGCGCTAACGTCATTCCCCCTGAAGACAGATAGCTGAGGTCGGTAAACGAATACCGCGTCGCCGAGAGGCCGTTAACGATTCCGAAAAGCACCACGAAAACGGCTATCGCCATCCACAGCCCTCTGGAACGCCGGAACTGCATGCGAAGCGTTCGAGTCGATGGCAAGCCACCATGCAACATAGTTAAGGCGCGCATCATGATTGTGTCCCCTTCTCACCAACAGCCACCACCTCGGCGCCATGTGCCCCGCCCAGCGCCGCGCGCATGATGCGAGCTTCACTGATCGGTTCGGATTCTCCATCGATCTCTTCGACAATCTGGCCGCCGTAGAAAACGCACACCCGATGGCTCAAATGCACCACTTCCTCAATTTCCGTCGAGTAGAGCAACACGGAGCCGCCCGCGCGGACGTACTCGTTGATCAGTAAATAGATCTCGTGCTTTGTGCCCACGTCCACCCCGCGCGTTGGATCGAACAGGAGGAGCACGCGACTTCCGGCCAGCAGCCATTTCGCCATGACGATCTTCTGTTGATTTCCACCGCTGAATGCCTTTGCGGGCATGTAGACCGCCCGCTCCGCAACATTGACCTTGGCCAGCGCTGCTGCTGCGGCGCGCGTCTCAGCCGCGATATCGACTAGTCCAAACCGGACAAACCGGCTGATGATCGGCAGGCTGATGTTGCTTCGGCCATCGAGGCGCAGAAACAGAGCTTCGGTCTTCCTTTCTTCCGGTACCAGGTTGATGCCAAGCTGTGCGTTAATCGCGTCGCGTGGCGAGCGAATGGTGACGGCACGACCGTCGACCGCGATCGAGCCGGCGGTAGCCGGCAGGTCACCGAACAGCGAAAGGAACATGTCGAGCTGGCCCATGCCCTGCAAACCCGCGACTCCAAGGACCTCGCCGGGGCGCAGCGCGAACGACGCGTCGCGCATACGACCGGCCGTCAGTCCCTTTATTTCCAGCACGGGCGTGGCCCCGCGATCGACTTTGACCTTTGGCGGAAACGTTTTCTCGAGGGTGCGGCCGATGATCTGTTCGATCACGTCATCGTCAGAGACGTCCCCAATCGCATAGGTGGCGACGCTACGGCCGCTGCGCAGGATGGTGAGCTCATCGCAGAACATACGGACTTCGGGCATTCGATGGGTGATGAAGATGATGGTCGTGCCACGAGCCTTCTCTTCGGCAATGATTCGCCCGAGCCAGGAAATGTCCTCACCGGAAAGCGCGGAGGTCGGCTCGTCGAGCAGGAGCACTTTCGGTTGACGAAATACGGCACGGGCTATCTCGATCTTTTGCCGCAATGGAAGTGGCAGGGAGCGCACCTCCTGACCCGGCGATACCGCTCCCAAACAAAGCTTTTCCAGATGCGCCGAGACAAGCTTTTCGCCGTGACGTTTCTGGAGCTGACCACCGAAGCCCGTCGGTTGATATGGCAGCAGCATGTTTTCCGCTACGGTCAGTTCGGGAATCAGCGTCAGCTCCTGAAAAGCCGTCTGGATGCCAAGCCGATGCGCGTCCCGGGGGCTCTTCATGCAAACCTCGTTGCCGAACAGGCGGATCGATCCGGTATCCGGTCGCAACAGTCCGCTCAGCATCTTGACCGACGTCGATTTGCCAGCTCCGTTCTCACCGAGGAGCGCATGCACGCTACCCTCGGCAATTGAGTAGCTGGCACCGGCCAGGGCGACCGTTGGTCCATAGGACTTACGGACATTTTCGACCTGAATTGCGATGGAAATTGAAGACATATGGCCTCCTGGTTACCTGTGGCCGTTATCCGGCTTACTTCTCGGGCTGACCGTGCAGCGCTGCCGCGAGTCCGACTTCCGGGGTGTTCGGATTGAAGATCTCGGCAAACCAGCCGGGGTTCGAGATGACGGACGGCTGGAAGACATTGCACCCTGCCTTCATTTCAGCCCACGTCCCTTCCTTGCAAAGCTTGACGTTCTCATTCGTGACCTGCGGCAACGGAACGATAATGTCGTGCGGCATCTTTTCTCCGTGCATCACCTGTACTGCCAGCTTCAGTGCAAGCGCGGCCGATACCGGTGGCGACGCATACGAGAAGCTCTGGGCAGCCATTGGCCGGTAGGTACCCGAGGCACCAGTCACGCCTGCGTCAGCCTTCAGCATTTGAATTCGGTGGCCGTTTGAACCTTCGCCGGAGCAAAATTTCTTCTTCGCGTCTGGAATGCCTGCTTCATCCTGCATGGAAAAGATGGTGTAGCACCCGGCCTGCACCAGCAGGCCGTCAATTTGGTCCCACGGGTGCGTTGCAAGGATCTTGGACATTTCCGTACGCGCGACCGCCTGACTCCACATGCCAACGCCCTGAGCAATCACCTTGATCCCTGGGTACTTCGCAAACACGTCCATCGAAGCCTTGGTACGCGTTGAATCCGTCGACGTCCCTGGCACGCCAGAAATGTAGACAACGTTCCCCTTACCGCCCATCTTCTTGACAAGCCACTCAGCCGCTTCCTTGCCCGCCGCATACTGGTCGATGTGCACGTTATGCGCGCACGGCTCCGTAATTTCCGCGTCGTACGCGAATACCGCTACACCTTTGTCACACGCTTCCTTCACAACCTGGTTAAGCGCGGTCGGCGAGATCGGATAGACGATGATCGCCTTGGCGCCCGCCTGAACCATGGCGTGGATCTGCTGGATCTGCTTTTGTGCGTTCGGTCCCGCCACCTGAACGTCGAAGTTGATCTTGTCTTTCATACTCGGGTGTAGAGCCATCGCTCGGGCCATGTTTGCGGCTTCCGCTTGCCAATCGTTACCGATGTAGCTCATACTTAAATAAACTTGATCCTTTGCAAAAGCGGCCCCGCTCAGGCCGAGGATGGCGCTAGCCGCCAACGCAACACCAGAGATCATTGATTTAAAGCTGAACATGATTTGTCTCCTGTTCGGTTAAGTAGGCTTTTCGATAGCCTTTGATCGTCTTCCTGAACCATTGAACGAACACAACTTCCGCCGGGCCTTTGCCGAGTGGTTTAAGCGCGGCGTTTGGCGTCATTCAAAGGGTGCACGACGCGACCCATCGCGTCCATACGTCGTGCACCTGCGGTCCTCCCGGATCGGAACTGAAAGCCGGCGCTCTCAAGACCTTCTGATCCTGAACAACGTCACCTGCTCACGAGTCCGTTATTGAATAGCAGTCCTTATTTGAAACATTTTCTGTTTGCCTCCTTGACTTCATCCATTCGTCAGTAATTCAGATTGCAGGTTTCATGCGCGACGATGGCTCGGTCATGCTTCCGGAACCACCCTGTGGTTTCGCGCGTGAAGAGGGCAATCAGTAGCGCAGAGAATGCCATCAAGCCCATGACGAAGTAGAGCGCGTAGTCGTAGCCAATGTGATTCGAGTAGCCACCGCCGAACGTGATGAGCGCACCAATGATGAGCGGACCGATCCCGCCCGCGTAGCATCCAGTGTTGATGATGGAGATCGCCACACCGGTCGCGTTCTTTTCAGCGGAATCGAAGGCCATCGCGTATAGCAGCGTGTAAGGGGCGTTCAGGGCAAGACCCGCGAACAATTGCACGCCTATCAGCCAGCCAAGACTCAACGAAGCGAACTGGAACAGATAAAACGCAAACGTAAGCCAAACGAACAGTATGATCAGGCAGATCTTCCGGCCAACGCGGTCTGAGATCCAACCCCAGGCGATCTGCCCGAGTCCACCGGTGATCGTGAACACTACGCTGTAGGCTGCTGCCTCGGCGAAGTTGTAATGAGCAACGAACGCCAGGTATTGTGGCAGCCAGAAGCTCAGTCCAAAGTAGCCAACGATCGCCATCATGGACACGAGGGCAATGACCGATATATTCGGATTAGCCATCGCCCGACGAATTGCTCCCGGCGCGACATCTACATGCGAGTGGGCGTCGCCCGCGATGGGTGAGGTTTCACCGGTAGTCTTCAGATGTTTCAGGAAAGTGTCGTACCGCTTCTGGGAGCAGAACCGCCAATAGCCGATGAAAATCAGAGCTGTGGGAATCGGGAAAAGCAGGAAGGCAAACCTCCAGTTTTCGGCGCCGTAAGTCGACAGCAGCCAACTGATCGCGAAACCGCCCAGCAGCGTTCCCCAAGGGAAGGCGGTATGATGAATCCCGAGCGCGAGGCCTCGACGCTCCGCCGGCCACCACTCCGCGGCCGCGGTCACCTCGATTGACTCTCCGATTCCCCCAAACATGTGGGAAAGTACCTGCAATCCGACCAGCCCCCAGAGCGTGATAGTCAACACATTGAACCCGGTCAGGAAGGTGAAGAGCGTGTAGGCCACCACGATCGGTAAGTGCCGGAACTTGCGCATCCACCCATGCCCCCCACGATCAACCCACACCATTGCAGGAACCGCGAGGAACGCGGTCGACACTGTAATCAGCGTCGTGATGAAACCGATCGTGGTGGCACCGATGTTGTATTCCTTGATAACTGAGGGCAGCACCAGATAGATCATCTGGCGTGAGTTTGCGTTCATCGCAAATACCAACCAGAGCATCAGCAGCGAAATCCATGAGTATCTGGATATGCTGGTGGATGGGCTTCTTGCCCCTACTCCAGGCATTACACCTTCATTAGTATTACTCACAATCTCCTCCGCATCTTTTTAATGAATAATGCTGTATCAACGTTCCAACGGGGCGAGATTGGCGTCTCGCCTCAAGCTTTCAGTTCGATCAAAAACCTTATATCCCCGCAATACAGGTGTACTTGATCGCGAGGTAGTCTTCGATACCGTACTTCGACCCTTCGCGCCCGACCCCGGACTGCTTTACACCGCCGAAGGGTGCCATCTCGTTAGAAATGAGTCCCGTGTTGACTCCTACCATACCGTACTCAAGTGCTTCCGACACCCGAAACACGCGCCCTACATCCCGACTATAGAAGTAGCTCGCCAGGCCAAATTCCGTGTCGTTCGCGGCGGCGACTACCTCGGCTTCCGTCCCGAAGCGAAACAGCGGCGCAAGCGGTCCGAACGTTTCCTCCCGCGCGACCTTCATTTCAGACGTGGCATTCGCAATGACGGTCGGCTCGAAGAACTGTCCCCCCAGCGAATGGCGCTTGCCTCCGCACAGGACTGCGCCTCCCAGTGCCTGCGCGTCGGCAATGTGTTCTTCAACCTTCATGACCGCGTTACTGTCAATAAGGGGCCCCTGCGCCACGCCGTCCGCCAGACCGTTACCGACCTTCAATTTCGCTACAGCTGAAACGAGCTTTTGAGCGAAGGCGTCGTAAACCGCATCGTGAACATAAAACCGGTTCGTGCACACGCACGTCTGGCCGGTGTTGCGATATTTGCTGGCCAACGCGCCCTCAACGGCCGCGTCAAGATCCGCGTCCTCGAAAACAATGAATGGCGCATTGCCGCCGAGTTCCATCGAAACCTTCTTGATCGTTTCCGCACTCTGCTGCATCAGCAGCCGCCCGATTTCCGTGGAGCCAGTGAAGGTCAATTTGCGGACGACCGGGTTTTGCGTCATCTCTCCGCCGATCGCTGCAGCGGAGCCGGTCACGACCGAGAAAACTCCGGCCGGTACACCTGCGCGCTCTGCTAGCACCGCCAGCGCCAGTGCGGAATACGGGGTCTGTGACGCCGGTTTCACCACCATCGGGCAACCCGCAGCCAGAGCTGGGCCCACTTTCCGGGTAATCATCGCCGCCGGGAAATTCCATGGCGTGATTGCGGCGCACACGCCGATTGGCTCCTTTGTAACCACGATCCGCCGATCGTTCGCGGGTGCCGGGATCATATCTCCATAGATACGCTTTGCTTCCTCGGCGAACCATTCGAAATACGCCGCTGCGTACTGCACCTCTCCGCGCGCTTCCGCGAGCGGCTTACCCTGCTCCATTGTCATGATCACGGCAAGATCGTCGATGTTTTCGAGCATCAACTCCTGCCACCGGCGCAAAATGCGGCTCCGCTCCTTAACGGACGTCTTGCGCCAGGCGTTCCAGGCAACATTTGCTGCACTGATGGCGCGGGCAGTCTCGGCCGCCCCCATCCGGGGGACTGAGCCTAGCGTCGTTCCGTCGGCCGGATTCGTCACCTGGATACTTTCGCCGCTGTCGGCCTCGCACCAAACGCCTGCAATGAATGCTCGCTGACGGAAAAGCTCTGGATCTTTGAGAGAAGGCACTTTGTTTTCCATTTCGTTTCGTTGCAGTTAAATGTGCAAGGCACGGTCATACGCCGCCAGAACGGCTTCGTGCATGGCTTCCGATTGCGTCGGATGAGGAACAATCGATGCCATCAATTCAGCCTCGGTCGTCTCCAGTTGCCGCGCGACGACGTAACCCTGAATCATCTCGGTTACCTCGTCGCCCACCATGTGGGCGCCGAGAAGTTCACCCGACTCGGAGTCGAATACCACCTTCACGAACCCGTCAGTCGAGCCCATCGCGATGGCTTTGCCGTTCGCGGAAAAAGGGAACTTCCCGATTCGCACGGCCCGCCCCGACGATTTCGCCTGCGATTCAGTCTGCCCAACGCTCGCAACCTGAGGATGGCTGTAGGTGCACGCTGGTACGCTATTTACGTCCAACGCGTGGGCGTCCAGCCCGGCGATCTTCTCAACGCACGCGACACCTTCATGGCTCGCCTTGTGCGCGAGGCATGGAGCGCCAGCAACGTCGCCAATCGCGAAGACACCAGGTTCATCAGTTACCCCAAAATCACCCGCTACAATGTGATTCCTGTCGACACGCACCTTGGTGTTCTCCAGCCCTAGCTCTTCCACATTGCCCACGACGCCCGCAGCAACCAGGATTACGTCGACGTCGATTGCCGTTGCATCTGGTCCGTCGAACTCCACGTGCCAGAGGTCATCGGTACGCGCTTTCGATCGGACACGACATCCCGTACGCAGACGGATGCCTTGCCGGGTCAAAGCATCCGCAACGTAAGCCGACACCTCTTCGTCTTCAACTGGCAGGATCCGCTCGGCCATTTCGACCACCGTCACCTCGACACCGAGGGTCTCGTAGAAGCTGGCAAATTCAATACCGATGGCGCCTGCGCCGACGATCAAAAGCCGCGTGGGCAATCGCGAGGGCCTCAGTGCTTCAAAATAGGTCCACACAGTGTCCCCGTCCGGCTGGAGACCGGGCAGTTGGCGAGGACGAGCTCCCGTCGCGAGAATGATGTTTGAGGCGATCAAAGATGTGACTCCATCCTTTCCTGTCACTTCCACGACGCCCTGCCCCTTCAGGCGGGCGTGGCCCTTGTGCACCGAAACGCCGTTCTTTTTCATGAGGTGTGTCACGCCGCGCTGTAGTTGCCCGGCAACTTTCCGTGACCGCCCGATTACGCTATCCAGATCGATCCCCTGGACATCCGCGCGTACGCCAAAGTCTGCGGCGTGACGGATCAGACGAACGATGTCAGCGGATCTGAGGAGTGCCTTTGTGGGGATACACCCCCAGTTCAGGCAGATCCCGCCGAGTTCGCTCTTTTCAACAAGTGCCACTTTCATGCCAAGCTGGGCGGCACGGATTGCGGCGACATACCCGCCTGGACCTCCGCCAATCACTACAACATCGAATTGTTCATTGCTCATCTTGTGTACCTAGATCAACATCGACAACGGATTTTCGACGAGCTGGACAAACAGCTTTAGCCATCGTGCCGCGAGTGCTCCGTCAATCGCACGGTGGTCAACCGACAGCGTGCACCGCATGACTGTCGCCGCCTCCACCTTGCCCGCCTCAATGATGGGCCGCGCAATCGCTGCACCAACGGCAAGAATGGCCGACTGTGGTGGATTGATGATGGCCGCGAATTCCTCGGTACCGAACATGCCGAGATTGCTCACGGAGAAGCTACCGCCTTCGAGTTCCTCTTGCCGCAGCCGTCCCGCCCGCGCCCGTGTTGCCAACTCTGCGATTTCCGAACTGATGGCCGAAAGTGACTTGCTATCCGCGCCGCGAACCACCGGCGTGAAGAGGCCAGTATCCGTCGAGACTGCGACCGAGATATCCGCCCGGCTGTAGCGACGTAGCGCGGCGTCGGTCCATGTCACGTTCATCTCGGGGATCTGCTTGAGCGCTACGGCAACAGCTTTGACAACGAAGTCATTAATCGACACCTTTGTAGTCGCGCTGTCGTTGACCTCGCTACGCAGCCCGATTAGCTTGTCGACCCGACAGTCCGCACTCAGATAGAAGTGCGGGACACTTGACTTGCTTTCACTGAGCCGGCGAGCAATGGCCCGACGCATTCCAGTGTGAGGAATCTCCGTAAAGTCGACCTTTTGCAGTTCTGGTTGTGCACCGCCGGTCGGTGCTGTTGGTGTGAGCGAGACGTCCTGCTGGCGCTCAACCACGGCTCCGATGTCCCGCTTCACGATTCGACCATTCGGGCCCGATCCTTTGACCGATCCCAGATCGACTCCACGCTCCCGGGCGATGCGCTTGGCGAGCGGACTGGCAAATACCCGGACGGTCGGATGCAGATCGGAGGAAGCAGCCGCACCTTCATCTGCTAATCGCAGCGGAGTTGCCTCTACGTTCGACGGAGAATCCCCCGCCGGTGAGCCACTCGGCGTACTCGCGTCGACGCCGGCCGTGTTGTGGACCGCCGATCCGGCGAGCAGCGCGTCGATGTCAGTCGATTCTCCTGCAGCCACTACAACCGCTATCGGGGCTCCGACGGCAATTTCCTGGCCATCCTTCGCGAGGACCCGCGCAAGAATGCCATCGATATCGACGTTCACTTCGACCATCGCTTTGTCAGTCTCTATCTCCGCGATGCAGTCTCCCTGAGTTACCGAATCGCCTTCGCGCTTGGTCCAACTCTGAAGCACCGCATGAGTCGCGTTTGCCGCGACCTCCGGCATGCGAAAAATCTTCGCCATTTCTAAATTCCCTGTTGAATGCAACAAGACTCGATAAATTTGCTGGAAAGAATGGAGACGCCTACAACGGCAAGAACTCCACTAAGCTGTTTCCTCGAAGGTGTAACAACCAACCGATGTGATACAGATGGGTCATTCATGGTGCTTGGTTGTAAGCGTTCATCGCCGGTCGTTCTATTCCGGGCGGGAATACTCGCCACGTGCCGTCTCGGTGCCTAAAGAAGAACAGCGCACACGGGCCGTGTGACCGCACCGTCTCAACGCGGATGCAACGCTGACTATTCGAACTCCTCCGGCCGAGGCGGGTAATCCGGATCGACGTCGTCGGCGTCGGTGCAAGCCATTTATCGACCAGCAAACGCAGCGACTTCTGTGCCGTGTTCATCCGCACCTCCTTCGTCTCAATCGAAAGCTGGCATGGTGTTTTCAGCATCACCCAGCATCCTTACCTTCCAAAACGAGCCAGCCCGGCAATCCGCTAGCTAATGGCGGCAGTCAAGCCCTTTTCCCGCATAGCCTGTCGCAACCCATCCACCACCTCCTCGGTCCGGGCGATCGCGGCGCGCTCCAGGACTTTGGAAATGCTCGGTGACGCTTCGCCTCCGGTGACACGTTGTACAGGCTGGTCTAGCCAATCGAAGTATCGACGTTGGATCTCATCGGCAAGCCACGCGCCATATGACGTTCCGCGCGCACCCTGTTCAACGATCAGGACGTTGTTCGTCTTGCGAATGCTTGACTCAATGGCGTTCCAGTCAATGCTCGCCTTGTCCAGCCATCGGAGATCAACCACCTCAGCGTCTATACCCGTCTGCTCAACAGCTTCCAGCGAGTGAGCGACCATCGACAGGTAAGTAAGGACAGTGAGCTCGGAGCCAGCACGCCGGATGGCCGCTTTCCCAAACGGAAGCTGGTAGTCAAAATCGTCAACCGGAGCGTCACCTGACGACGCATACAGGTCAACATGCTCGATCACCAGGACAGGATCCTTG
This sequence comes from Paraburkholderia sp. BL27I4N3, assembly GCF_003386115.1. NCBI lineage: Bacteria > Pseudomonadati > Pseudomonadota > Betaproteobacteria > Burkholderiales > Burkholderiaceae > Paraburkholderia > Paraburkholderia sp. BL27I4N3. The sequence goes on from NZ_QREJ01000002.1 coordinate 43,520, forward strand.
CAAGCGAGTGCCGCATTCATGAGCCCGACGTAATCGAACGGGGTCGAGGGGGCAACGATCCGCCAACCGGGGGCCGTCGCGAAGATACCTGCCGGGTCCATCGAGTGCTGCGACCCATAGCCGGTACCCATCGCCACTTTGGTTCGCAGTACCAGCGGCACGCTGTTGTCACCGCCGAACATGTGCCTCGCCTTGCCGATCTGGTTAAAGACCTGGTCCGCAGCCACCCACATGAAGTCCGGGTACATGAACTCGACGACAGGCTTGAAGCGGCCGTCCATCGCAATTCCGCCACCGAGCCCGACGAATGCGTTTTCGCTGATCGGCGTTCCGAGGACGCGATCCGGGAAGCGGTCCTTCAGACCCCGCGTGGCGCCATTCGTCCCACCTTTCAGGCGGTGAACGTCTTCACCCATCACAACAATGCCTGGGTCGGTTTCCATCCGCCGACCCATTACATCAGCCACAAGGTCGATAAACTTGCGCTTTTCCAGCTTGCCCTTGAACGTACCTTGCTCCTCGGTGCGCGCGCCTTTCAATTCGCTCAGATCCCCGCGCAGGCCGACGTCACGAAAGTCAGGCCTCGGCCAGAGGTCCGGTCGGATTCGCCGTTTGCCCACCTTGCCCGCACCGTCTGCTTCGGTGAGTTCAGCTGCGGCCGCAGCCATCGCGATCTGTGCCTGCTTGCGCAGGTCCGCAACTTCTTCGGCGCGGATCATCTTGCGCTTTTGCATCTCAGCTGCCATAAGCAGCAACGGATCGCGTTCGCGCCATGCCTGTTCTTCTTCTTTGGTGCGGTACGCAAAAGCGCTTCCTGCGAAGGGCCCATTCTGGTGGAAGAACCGGTAGACCTCGGCTTCGATTACCGTCGGGCCGTTACCGGCTCGCATGTGCTTCAGCGCCTCTTGCATGGCAAGATAAACCGCGAGTGGGTTCATCCCGTCAACGCGCCAACTCGGGATTGCGAAACCCAGACCACGTGCCGATAGCCGGCTCTCAGCCGTCGATTCCTCAACTGTGGTCGATACTGCGTAGCGGTTATTTTCGATGAAGAAGCAGAGGGGGATTTTCCATGCGCCGGTCAGATTCATCGATTCGAGAACGGAGCCGATATTTACTGCGCCGTCACCGAAGTAAGTCACTGCGACCGCATCGGTCTTGGCAAACTTGTGCGCCCACGCGGCGCCGGCCGCGAGTGGCACCCCACCGCCAACAATCGCGTTTGTACCGAGCGCTCCGGCTTCATGCCATTGCAAGTGCATGGAGCCCCCTCGCCCTCGACAAAAGCCCTGGGCGAGGCCCAGTATCTCCGCTAATGTGCGTTGCAGGAGATTCTGGATCTTCGGCGTCACCGCGTTCATGGGGTCGATCCCATCAGGCGCGACATAACTAAGCGCTTTCGCCAGAAATTGATGATGCCCACGGTGCGCACCGTTGACTCCATCTTGCGCAGTCAACGGAAGAATGGACCCAACGGCACCTCCCTCCTGACCGATGCTCGAATGGGCTGGACCATGCACCAGTCCCTCTGCGGCGAGTTCGAGAACGGTTTCTTCGAATGCCCGGATCAGATGAAGCTGACTGAGCATGGTACCCAGAAGCTGGGGATCCGCATTGTCCCAGTCTTTATCAGTAGTACGAAATTCAACCCACGGTGCCGCGGGTGAAAGAGCGATCGTTTCCGGCATTTGACTCAATCTCCTGAATAAACACGTACGTCTTGTCGTGGCGAAGGTCGTGCGTCGCCCTAACCTTCCGCCCGGCAGAGCGAGTTACTTAATAACAATAGGATTCACCGGCGCTCCAGATCCGCCCACAACCTTGAGCGGTGCGGCTGTGTAAAGAAACGTCCACTGTCCGTCAGCGGCGCAGTCGGCGGCCAGATCATCGAGCGCGATAATTTCTGTAAACGCCACCCCGAGATTTCTCATCAGCGCATTATGGAGCGGCAGCGCCACGCCCGACTCCGGGTCAATGGTGACCTCGTTGGCGCACGTATCTGTCACCAGGTTCGGGATCTCGGTTTCGTTGAACCATTTGACAAGCTCGGGGCTATAGGTCAGTCCGGGCTCAATGTAGTCTTTATAGAAGTCAGCCCGGTCCGACTTGTAGAACTTGCCTATCCAGCCCGTGCGGATAAGGAGAATGTCGTGCTTCTGGATTTCGCAGCCCTGTGCCGACGCGGCATTGATCAGATCCTGGTGGTCAAACGTTTCGCCCCTGTCCAATGAATCCTTTCCGCGATGCCGCGCCATGTCGATAAGAACGCCACGCCCCACAACGCCCCGCTCCCCAATTGGCAATACGCTCGCTTTCCTCATGCCGCCAATCGTTGTCATCGCATCATAACCGTTGTAGATCTGGTCGCCGTACCACAGGTGGCCAAGCGCGTCGTACTGGCTGGACCCCTGGAGATACATCACCATCATGTCGTCCGCGTACTCCAGGTTTCCCGGAAAGCGCGGTCCGCAACCACACATGTACAGTCCGCGGTCCACCACATTCACACGTTGCACATCTTTTCGACCAGGAAACATTGGGTCGCCGGCAGGATTTCCCATCTGGACCTGCAGCGTGAACGTCTTACCCTGCTTCACAGCAGAGACACCACGAAGGACTTCGTCATTCGTCAGGTAGTTAAGACAGCCCACTTCGTCATCCGGACCCCATTTGCCCCAGTTTTTGGGCGAGCCCGCGAGGAGTTCGGCCATATCTGGAACAACTTTCTCGGTTGCCGAAGTGCTCATCAAGTGTCTCCTTGTAGCGAAACCAGTGAATGTTCTGATGTGCCCCTTCATATGGACACTTTCTCTCAGTGCGCGCCCCTGGTTGACGCTTTGCAGTGCAAAAACAGACGGGACTCGTGAAGCGCGCAACTTCACTTTGTCACATCATGGATCCATGTTCAAGGATAAATCGGCTTTTTAAGGGTATTCACCGGGCTTGAAAACTTCCGTGGATCCATTAAAGTGACTTCAACGGTGCGACACACGCTGTGCAAACTTTCACACAGCCGAGTCACGCCCGAGCAGCTGATGGAAATGAGAAAAGGAGACGGACAAGTGACTGGAAAGGACAACACCGCCGAATCGGGCTTGCCTGGTCTACGTGGCACCGAGCACATTGGGTTTACTGTCCCGAATCTCGACGAAGCGACACGGTTTTTTGTCGACGTCATCGGCTGCGAACTGGTCTATTCGCTTGGCCCCTTCAAGTCAGACAATGACTGGATGGAGGCCCACCTGAACGTCCATCCGCGAACTGTCATGCAGGAGCTTCGCTTTTTCCGATGTAAACACGGCCCAAATTTCGAGATCTTCCAGTACGCGGCGCCAGACCAGAATACCCGGCAGCCACGTAACAGCGACGTAGGCGGCCATCATTTGGGCTTCTACGTGGAGGATCTCGACGTCGCCGTCGAGTACCTGAAGCAACGAGGCGTTCAAGTATTGGGCGAGCCGACGAGCAGCAAGGGCGCGAGCGCCGGGCAGCGTTGGGTATACTTTCTTACGCCGTGGGGCATGCAACTCGAACTTGTGAGCTTCCCGCACGGTAAGGCCTACGAGGCCGGTACGAATGTCCGGCTCTGGCATCCCGGCGACCCGGCGAAGTAATCGGGGAGCGAACATGATTTGAAGGACCTTGTATGAGCGAGACGTTCGAAATAACTGGCGCGGATGAAGCTGTAGCCAGCCGGCGCATCGCAAACAGCCTCCGACATTCGATTCTGGACGGCAAGTTGGCACCCGGCGTCCGAATTTATCAGGAGGAAGTAGCGGCCCAGTTCGGCGCAAGCCGCCTGCCAGTTAGAGAGGCATTCAGGATTCTGGAGTCCGAGGGTCTCGTTTTGCTTAAATCAAACAGCGGCGCGTGGGTCTCGAAACTCGACCTGAAGGAGTGCGTGGAGATCTACAGGATTCGCGAGCGGATTGAGCCGTTGGCTCTCCTCGAAAGCATCGCCGGGCTTGGTGATGACACCATCGAGAGAATCGAGCAGCTCAGCATTGAAATCGAAAACAACAGCGACATCGACACGTTTCTCAAACTGGACCGTCAGTTTCATCTATTGACATACCAGGCGTGTGAGATGCGGTCGTTGATCGGGATGGTCGAGCGGTTCTGGAACACCACCCAGCAGTATCGGCGGGCATACACCGCGCTGCTAGGGATGGAAAAGCGCTGGATCATCAACTACGAACATCGCCTTCTCGTCGACGCGATTAAACGTCGGGACGCGGAGGAAGCGGAACGGGTTCTTCACGGGCACATTCGGCGGACGCGGCTAGAGTTGGAGAAGCATAAAGACCTTTTTGAAGGAGGATGAAATGCTGGACTTTGCGGATAAGGTTTTGCTTTTGACAGGGGCAGCGGGAGGCATCGCGAAAGAAGTCGCCTCCCAGTTTCACGCGGCGGGCGCAAGTCTTGTACTGTGCGACCTCGACGAAGGAGGCGTCCAGGCATTTGCTGACGCGCTGGATCCAGAAGGTGAACGTATTGCCGTGGTCAAGATGGACGCGTCGCACCCGGCAGACCTCGATCGCGCAGTGGCAACGGCGAAGACGAGGTTCGGCGGCATCGACTTCCTGGTTCCGGCTGCAGGCATTTACCCCGAGCGGCTTGTCAAAGACATGAGTGACGAAGAGTGGCGCCGCGTCATCTCCATCAATCTGGACGGCGTCTTTTACCTGGTACGGCGCGCGCTGCCGGCAATGCGTGAAGGCGGCTCGATCGTCAACTTGACGTCGGTCGCCGGGCACCGCGGTAGCTACAGTCACGCGCATTATTCCGCATCGAAAGGCGGGTTGATTGCCTTTACGCGCAGTCTCGCACTCGAACTCGGTCCGACCTTGCGTGTGAATGCGGTCTCGCCAGGCATCATCGAAACACCTATGACGTCCCAATTGTTACAGCAAAAGGGCGATCAACTGCTGGCCAACACTCCGCTGAAGCGGCACGGCAAGCCCGGCGAGATCGCTTCGGTGATTGTATTCCTATGCAGTGACATGGCGAGCTACGTCCACGGGGAGGTCATTCACGTCAACGGCGGCCTCTTCATGGCCGGTTGAATAGTCAATCGCATCGCCGCAAGAACCAGCACCCGTATTCAACATAAAAAAGTTTCGTCGATTTCCATGTGACGTATTTCGTAGTCCTTTTAAATATTCGACAGTTAATCTGCTTTTTTTGGTGAATGCAGTGACCCAAGTCGCCCCGCACCGAGCGCCGCGTTCCATTCGATCATGGTTTGCAACGAGGCGAGGCGACGTCTCATCAGCGCGCACGGCACGAGCCGTGGCGTGTAGCTTTTAAGGCGCTCCGGAGCGCACACATTTAGGAGACAATGATGGCCAAATTCCCTGACAGCGCATGGTGGGATGAATATCGGACGGTTCTGAACGCGGATGAAGAATGGCTCGATGCTGCACGCTACTTCGAAGGCCGCATCGAATTTCAGCACGACAATGGGTCGGCGACGATCGCCGTATTTGGCGGGAAGGTCGTGTCCGTGCAGCCAGAAGCCAGCCCCCTTGGAGCAGACGTGGTGGTCGCGGCGCCCGACGCCGAATGGCAGCGTCTGCTAGCCGACCAGACGGACTGGTTCGAAGGTACGTCACCAGGCCTGGGTCAATTTTCGCTTCGCGGCAATGCAGTCGCGGCCTTGCGCAACGTGAAAGTCATGGCACTCGCGTTTCAGGCCATGAAGCGCGTTGGATCGCCTGCCCCAGCTCCGGTGTCATTTTCGCCAGATCCCAAGCCCTCTGGTAAGCAGACCAAGGGACACTACATCGATATCGACGGCCTGCGCATCTTTTACGAGGAAGCCGGAGAAGGGCAACCTATCGTCTGCTTCCACGCAGCCTGCCAGGACACACTGATGTATCGTCACGTGCTCGATGGCCTGTCCGACGAATATCGTGTGATTGCGATCGACGCTCCGGCGCACGGCAAGTCGCTTGAGCCCGCGAATGGCCCGTTTCAAAGCCTGACCCGTCACGCTGAATTTAACGAGAAGGTGATGGAAAAGCTTGGCTTGATCAAGCCAGTCATTATCGGCTGCTCCATGGCCGGAAATCTGGTCCTCGAATTGGGTGCCCGCCGTCCAGACGCGTACAGTGCAATCATCTCTTCGGAAGGGGCTGACTTTACCCCCACGGTGTCTCAATTCCTGCTGGACATGTTGATGCTCAACGGCCCGCAGATCCTGGAGGGCTGGTCGAAGTCGATGACGGGCAAACGCACCCCGCCTGACCGCGCGCGCGAGGTTGTCTGGCAACTGCGACGCACCTGTCCGGAAGTAATGCGGGGGGATCTGACCGGTTACGCGAACTTCGACAAACGTGACGTGGTTGGGAACATCAAGTCTCCTGTTCTGCTACTTCGCGGCGATGCCGACTGGCTTGTCTCCCAGAAACAGGTCGAAGAAACGTCGTCTCGCATTCCGGGCAGCAAAATCGCGGTTCTCGAGCAGACAGGCCACTACCCGATGATCGAAAATCCGTACGAGTTCAATGAAGCGGTGCGCGGCTTCCTGCACGAAGTCGGCATTCGAGCTGCATAAGCGAAGCAGTCGTTGACGCCGCGAGTTCGCTCGCGGCGCTTCGAATGCGTGTGCCGGAATCGATGACACGTATCGCCGCGTTCAGAATTTCCGGCTCCCCTCTTAAGCCTGCACGGGCACGGCGGCGTCCGCCGGGAAGCCAACCTGGGACGTGACGCGCGGTGCGTGACACCGACACCGTTAGCCCAGTACCGGGATCATGCGCCGCTGAAGACCGTGCCGACAGGCCGAAGGTCGAACCGGCAGAACGCAAAGCGACGCAGTAGTGGCACGGACGGCCTTGCAGCAAGGAATACCCTTTTCACGATGGCGCGGTTAGCGAGATCGAGGCTTGGCCCGAGCTCCAGCAAGCGGGGCATCGCTGTGCTCCTAGAGCAGTGCTCGCGGGATCTGCTACAGCTTACTACCTGGCCATACTATTTACAGGAGTGAACATGATTACGAATCCACTCGTAGCGCAACGGCTCAAGGCTTGGGCCGATAGCCTGATCGAACTGGCGCCGATTCTGCGGGGCGAGAAGGCTACAGTCTCGCTCGACGAACTCCGAGCGAACTACATCAAGATGCTCGCCGCCCACCCCACACCTCAAGGAGTCTCTATCGAGCAGGTGGACATGGGGGGTATCCCCGGTACGGTAGTCACGCCCGAAGATGTGGTCCCGGGCCGCATCCTGGTCTACATTCACGGCGGCGCATACATTATTGGCGCAGCAGCGGGCTATCACGGCCTGGCCGGAAATTTTGCCAAGGCACTGAAGGCAAAAGTCTACCTGCCTGACTATCGCCTCGCTCCGGAACATCCCTGCCCTACTCCGATCGAGGACTGTCTGCAGGCCTATCGCTGGCTACTCGCTCAGGGCAACGACCCCAAGTCGATCGTCATCTCGGGTGACTCTGCGGGCGGCGCCACGACGGTATCAATGATGGTCATGGCGCGCAACGCGGGAGTGCCCCTTCCAGCAGCGGGGGCCGCGATTTCACCTTGGGCGAATCTCGAACACTCAGGTATGTCGATGATGAATCGCGAGGGCCTGGATCCGCTCAATACCAAAGCAGGACTCGATCTCCTCGCGAGAACGTTCCTAGGGAATGCCTTACCCAACACGCCCGAGGCTTCGCCTGTCTTTGCGGACGTCCGAGGGCTGCCGCCGATCCTCATTCAAATTGGCGAGAACGAACTAATGCTAAGTGACGCTATGCGTCTCGCAACCCACCTCGGCGAAAACAGGGTGAGGGTGACGCTCGAAGTCTGGCCCGAAATGTTTCACGTCTGGCACATGTACGCTGCGATACTTCCGGAGGGCCGGGCGGCCATCGAGGGTGCCGCCGCTTTTCTTGAAAACGCGATGGTCACCGCGACGCTCACACCGTAGCGCCAGGCAGCGAACCTCACCGGCGTGCGCGGCACAGCTTTGCCTGACGCAACCGACGCCGGCGCCTGCGACCGCACGCAAAAGAATGTTCGAAGGACGAATATCGTGATCATCGATGGCAACACCCGAATCGTAGGTATCCTAGCTAATCCGATCAGCCATGTGCGCACACCGCAGCTGTTCAACGCATCGGCGGCAAAGCAAGGGCTAAACGCCGTGTGCATTCCCTGCCACGTTCTCAATGAGGACATGAAGGCATTTTTGGCCTGTGCGGCCGCAATTCAAAATTATCTGGGCATGGCGGTCACGATTCCCTACAAGGAGCGCGCGCTCGAAGCTTGCGGCGAACTGACCGAATCGGCCCGCGAGGCCGGCTCGGTAAACGCGATGCGCTACGACCGCGACAAGCATCTATGGATTGGTGGCAATTTTGACGGGACGGGCTTCGTTGCAGGACTGCGCGAACGCGGTCACTCCGTGCGGGGCAAGCGGGTTCTTTTGCTCGGAGCCGGCGGTGCGGCGAAGCCAATCGCCTATGCGATCGCCCGTGAACAACCTGCAACACTTGTAATCCATAACCGCTCTGAAGACAGAGCCGTCGAGCTTGCCGCTTGCGTCCAGCGGGGAACGGCGAGCGTAGGCGTACAGGCAGGACCTGCTGACGCATCGGATTTCGACGTTGTCATCAATGCAACGTCGCTTGGCCTACGGGATAGCGATCCACTACCTCTGCCCGCCGAAACACTTCGTCCGGGCACACTGGTTTGTGAAGCCGTGATCCGCGACGGAGACACCCCTCTTCTTGCAGAAGCCAGGAAGCATTCCTGCGAGGTTCACCATGGGCAATACATGCTGTACGCCCAGATCGTCGCTATTGCCCGCTTCGTCGGCGTTGAGTTGGAGTCCACGTTCGTGGAGCGAATCCTGGGCCCGCACGACTCGTAACCGATTATTACGCTTACGTCGCTCCACATTTTTTCAATCAAAACGTAGCCGCCTGCTTCGCGTACACCCGGTTGAATCTCGGCTGCCGTGCAACGCGAAGAGCCCACGGCCGGCCTCGAGACTACCAAGGAGAAGACACATGTCAAACCAGACGAATCAAGGAAAAGCGTTACAGACCGGGCACGTTCTCGAGCCGCAGATACTGGATAGTGCAATCCGGCGGGCGTGCAAGCGCCTGATGCCATTTCTGCTGCTGATGTATGTCCTTTCCTTCCTTGACAGAGCGAACATCGGGTTTGCGAAGGAATCCATGCAAGCGGCCACCGGGATTTCGAACGCTGCGTTTGCCATGGGCGCCGGCCTTTTCTTTCTCACCTATGCCGCGCTCGAGCTTCCTAGCAACCTTGCAATGCACAGGTTCGGCGCGAGAATCTGGATGTGTCGGATCATGGTTCCGTGGGGTCTGATATCGGCCGCGATGATGTTCGTTTCGGGAGAGAAATCCTTCTATGCTCTGCGTCTATTGTTGGGGGCTGCGGAGGCCGGATTCTTCCCCGGGGTGATTCTGTACCTCACGTACTGGTTCCCGGATCATGTGCGCGGACGGATCATGGGTTTATTCTATTTCGGTGCGCCGCTGGCATTCATTCTCGGTGGTCCGCTATCTGGCTTTCTGCTGGAATTCGACGGCGTAGGCGGCCTTCATGGCTGGCAGTGGATGTTCATGGTTGAGGGCCTCATGGCTGCCGCCGTGGGTGTCTGGGCGTACTGGTATCTTGACAACAAGCCGACCGATGCAACGTGGCTGACGCCGGCTGAGAAGGATGCTCTTGTGAACGCAATGGCACTCGAGACGACCGAAAAACATGCCCACGGCGTAGTAAAACTAGGCCACATCTTCAAAGACCCACGCATCATTCAATACACCTTCGTCTATTTCGTCGTCCAGATGGCTGTATTCGGAGTCACCTTTTATCTACCCACCCAGGTGGCTCACCTTCTCGGTGAAAAAGTCGGCTTAAAAGTCGGGCTGGTAACAGCCATACCCTGGCTTTGCGCAATTGTGGCGTCGTTTTGCGTGCCGCGTATCGCTGATCGTTTCAAAGCGCACCGGGTAGTGGCCGCAGTGACGCTGGCCCTAAGTGGTATCGGTATCGGTGTCTCGGCCGAAAGTACACCAGTTATAGCTCTCATCGCACTGTGCTTTGGGGCTGCGGGGTTCATTGCTGTTCAGCCGGTTCTTTGGACTTTCCCAACTCGCCGTCTTTCCGGGGTCGCCGCGGCCGGAGGTATCGGCTTGATTAACGGCATCGGCTTGCTCGGCGGCTTTGTGGCACCGACCGTGAAGAATTTCGCTGATACGGTTGCAGGGAACACCGCTGCCGGCTTGTACGTTTTGTGCGGCATCACCCTCATCGGCGCACTCTGCGTATTCTTTCTGCAATGGCCAAAGGAGGCACTGGCAGAAACAAAAATCGCAGAAGAGTTTGCCTGATCTATGTTGCGGCTGTGCGCCAACGTGGTGTTCGCTGCCCTCAGCGAACTGCCAGCGCGCCGGTCGCACACCATCGCCAGCTCGCGACGAGTCGAGCGGTTCAGTTGCCCGCCCCCTCGGGACCCAGGCACTTAGGCCCCGAGCGCGAGGAAGATTTATGCCAGACCTGTCCTTCGATAGAGAGCCTCTCGATCATGAAGATTTCCCGGATAATGTTGGCGCAAGTGAAGATACCGCTCCCGCGTCCATTGCGCCTGGGTCCGGTTGAGATTCGAACTCGCGACTACGTCGCAGTACGGATCGAGACCGATTCGGGCATCGGCGGCGATGCGTTGGGCTATCCTCGCGGCACCCCGCTTGTAGAATCAATCTCTCGCGTCGCGAGTGGTCTGATTGGCACCGATCCTCTACTTCGCCGCGCACCTCTCCATGCGTTTGAGGAGGCCAACGCCACCTCCCGGCCATTCTATTCTCGTGCCATTAGCCTGCTAGATATCGCCCTCTGGGACATCGCGGCCAAAGCGGCTGGCCTGCCGTTGTACAGGATGCTAGGTGGTCTTCGGCAAAGCGTTCCAGTCACGGCGGTCGCTGGCTATTACATGGACGTTCGCTCGATAGACGAGATCGCAGACGAAGTGTCACTGCGAATCGACGAAGGATATTCTCGGGTAAAGGTGATGCTGAAGGGAGATGACCCAGCCTACGATCTTCGATACGTTCGTGCGGTGGCGGAACGTGCGCCGGGACAAGTCGCGGCAGACGCACATTGGTCGTGGTCGTCAATGACTCAAGCGCTCAAGTTCTGCAACCAGATTGACGACGCCGAGTTGGCGTTTCTCGAGGATCCGTTTGTGCCGCAAGACGTAGAATTTACGGCTGGATTGCAAAGCCGTCTGCGCACGCCGATAGCTGCAGGGGAGGACGTTGTCGACGCCCGCTCGCTTGGCAGGCTGGCACGCGGAGTTTCCGTGTTGCGTGTGGACGCCACTACGTGCGGCGGGATCACGGGAGCGCTAACAGCGATGGCAGCGGCCCATCTTGGAGGATGTACCGTTCTGCCTCATGTTTTCGCTCCGTTGCATGTTCATCTGGCCTGCGCTTTTCCTCAGGTGGAAGGCGTTGAATGGATTCCGCACGAATCCGGAGCGGACCCGCTGAGTTCGCTTTTGCTACGCCCAGTGATTATCGAAAGCGGCCATATGCTGGTCAGCGAGGAACCCGGAGTGGGTCTTGACCTTAGTTGGGATCGTATCGAAGACAACGCCGTCCAAATGGTAGGCCTTTAGATCAACGGTCATGGAAGTTCTTGGCGCCAGCGGATGAAACGAGAGTTAGCGACTCTATTTTCGCTCAAAGGCACCAGCCAGATGTGCGAGCGCCGTTGGCACGTCTGGCTTGTCCATAGAGGCGATGTAATCGTGCTCGATCGTCTTAACGAACGACTCGGCCATGCCGTTACTTTGCGGCGAACGAACAGGCGTCGTCAACGGCTCCAGACCCAACTCGCGAGCAAAGCTGCGCGTGCGATGGTCGATGTAAGCCGAGCCGTTGTCCGAGAGCCATCCGATGGGCGTGTCTGTCCGAGTCGTGCCGAAGCGTTGCTCGACTGCTGCGAGCATCACATCACGCACAACGTCGCCGCTATGGCCGCCAGTAGTGGCTGCCCAACTGATGGCTTCCCGGTCATGTCAATCCAACGCAAACGTCACGCGTAACGGCGAGCCATCGTCACAACGGAACTCGAAGCCGTCTGAGCACCAGCGGACATCGCTCCGGTCAACGGCTATGCGTCCATCATGCCGACGGATATCGCGACGTTGGCCAGGACGTCGCAACAGCAACTGATAGTCGCGCATGACGCGATAGACCCGCTTGGCGTTCACGCACGGCGCGCCGTTCATCTCGTGACTAGGTCGCAGCAGTGCCCAGACTCTTCGATACCCATAGGTCGGCAAGACAGTCACTTGCTCGTGGATTGCAGCGACCAACTCCGAGTCGTCAGTATGCTGGGCGCGGCGACCATCCTGCCAGTCCGGGGATCGGGTTTTTCTGGCTGCCAAAGCAGAGCGCGAGAACATCGCAGACCGTTTTCATCGGTCGTCCCCGGGCAGTAAGGGCGAGCGCGCAATCCAGTTTTTTGAGCGGCCATACTCCACTGGCCAGCTCCTCCACCTTATCTCCGTTGTATCAATGTCCAAGAATCGTCACTGTTATGGGGAAGCACATTCCCCATCGAACTGTTTATTCTGGCGCATCGAAACAGTTGACTGAACCAATGTTCAGTACTCACAGGAGAAACGGACATGTTGACGGACAAATCGCGCGCATTCGTAGAGAGCTGGAGAAATAGTTTGGTGGACTTGGGTCCCGTCCTCACTGGCGAGAATAAGTCGGCGACCATGACCGAGGTTCGGGCCTCCTACACCAAGATGCTCGCCCAAAACCCGGCTCCTGCCGGCGTTTCCTTCGAAAATATTGTGATCGGCGGCGTTCCAGGCCAAGTAGCCATTCCCGACGACATCAAGACCACCGATATCTTGGTATACATCCACGGTGGCGCCTATATCGTGGGCGAGCCCGCCGGCTATCACGGTATCAGCGGCAATTTTGCAAAGCTGTTGGGCGCTAAGGTGTTCATGCCTGACTATCGTCTGGCCCCCGAGCATCCATTCCCGGCCGCGATTGACGACACACTGAAATTCTATAAGGGCTTGCTTGACGATGGGCACGCTGCAAACAAGATCGTGTTCGCTGGCGAATCCGCCGGCGGTGCACTGACAGTGACGACGATGGTCGCGGCCCGTAATTCGGGGCTCCCGTTGCCGGCAGGCGGGGTTTCAATCTCCACATGGGCGAATCTCGAGCATACCGGCATCTCGATGACGAATCGCGAAGGAATCGATCCCCTCAATACAAAGGCAGGTCTGGTCTTCCTGGCAAGCAAGTTCTTGCAATATGCGTTGCCGGGTCATCCTATGGCGTCGCCGGTATTTGCGGATGTCACGGGTCTTCCCCCGATCATGGTTCAAATGGGTGAAGCGGAACAAATGCTGACTGACGGAATGCGTTTGGCGACACATCTTGCCGAAAATCGCGTCCGGGTGACGTTGGAAGTGTGGCCGCATATGTTCCACGCTTGGCATTTCATGTCGACAGAGCAGCCCGAAGCCAAGCAGGCACTGGCGAACGCGGCTCAGTTCATGCAACAGTGCCTGCGCGATGCAGATGCCAGGTGAATTTCCTGTAGCGACATCCGCCACCCTTGAATGGAGGACCAGCTTGGCGTGACGCAGTCGTGCCGAGTCTTCTGCTTTTATGTCGAGTAATTCTGCTTCGCCTATCCCGCTGGCGGGGAGCCTCCCCGTCGAGCTCGCTCGCCATGCTGGCTTCGCGCAGGTATTCCAACCAGACCGATTGACCTTTGGCTTGATTATGCCGCTCGAAGGTTATCCGGACTCTCCGTTCCCTACTCTCGAGAACCACGTCGAACTTGCGGTCAAAGCCGACCAGGCCGGGTTTGCGACCTTGTGGATGCGAGATGTCCCGTTTTACGACCCCACCTTTGGGGACACGGGCCAGATGTTGGACCCTATGGTCTACCTTGGATTCCTCGCAGCTTATACCCGGCGCATTGCTCTGGGGACAACAGGTATCGTTCTTCCACTGCGCGACCCACTAATTGTCGCAAAGCAGGCTACCTCAGTTGACCAGCTAACGAATGGACGATTCATTCTCGGCCTGTCGAGTGGCGACCGTGCGGTCGAATATCCCGCATTTGGCGTGAACCATGATAATCGCGGCGAACGGTACCGGGAGGCGTTTTCTATCATACGAACCGTCAGCGAAGAGCATTTTCCGACCTTCAAGTCCGAACACTATGGCGAGATGAGGGGATCACTTGAATTGATCCCCCGGCCGGTTGCTTCACGTGTCCCAACTATCGTTGTTGGCCGCGCCCGGCAAGATATTGCCTGGATCGCAAAGAACAGCGACGGTTGGATCTGGCATATTAGTGACTTCGCGCGTCTGCCTGAGATTATTCGTTCATGGCGAGAAGCAGGTGACGGGAAAACCTTTAAGCCGTATGGGTATGCCACATTCTTCGACTTGGACGAAAACCCGAACCTGCCACTGCAACGTGGGTCCAATGGCGTTCGCATCGGCCGCAATGCGCTCATAGATTTGTGGAAGCAACAGGAAGCACTCGGTATCTCTCACGTTGCACTGAACTTGAAGCCGCTGCGCCGACCCGCCGCAGAAGCGATGGAAGAGTTAGCGGAATACGTCTTGCCGCATTTTCCGGCCGGGAAAGTCGCAAGGCCGGAGGTGTGATGACGCGGTCCATATCCGAACGGCAAAGGATCCTTGAGGCGCTAGACATGCTTCTGAATGCGTGGTCGACGCGGAACAGTAACGAACTCAGGCAACTCTTCACGTCTGACGCTGCGTTCACAAGCAGTGCGCATGGTGAGGCGCTGGGTGGCGCGGGGGTTGCCGAGCAGCTGATCGACGCGACGCTGCAGCGCGCGAATTTGCGTTTGAATTCCACCAATCACTATGTCACGGGACACGACGCAAAAGCTTGTGCTAGCGCGTATATATATGGGCAGTTTGTACCTCCACGCGGCGGACCCAGCAGCCTCACTTTCGGTGCTACCGTTGTTCTCGAACTGGAATTGCTTGAGGGCGAATGGCGTATTTCCACCCTCCGATTGAATGTGAACTGGTTGGAAGGAGATGCAAAGATCGTGACCGGCTGGAGACAGCCTATCGGTAATCGAGAATGGAAAATAGGTGATCCAGTGCCAGTTGTCGTCAGTGAACTCGACTCACCGTGGCTACAATTTCCGCAGCGGTCCATCGTCGGCACAGTCAAAGAGCAAATCGCAGAGGTCTACGCCCGGTATGCGTGGGGACTCGATTTGGCCGATTTTGGGCATCTGAAGCAGTGTTATATGGATGACGCGGCGGGGAATTTCGCGCCGATTGGCATCCTCAAAGGATTGCGCAGCATCGTCTCGCATCTGAAAGAGTTTCGTCGTCCATGGCCATGGATGCAACATTTCGGAGTGCCATTGCGCATTGAAGCTGACGAAGAAAACGGCACAGCAACGATGACAGTAGGTCGCGTAATTCCTCAGCGGGCCGCCAAGGTAGACGGCGAGCCGCTATATGGCGCGCACTACGTAATGAAACTTCGCCGAGTAGACGACCAATGGAAGTTGACTTGGAGTGAATACAACCCAGGGTGGATTACATTTCCTGACGGTCAGCGCTAGCTTGCCGGTTCGACCTTTAATTGTAGGCTAGCGCTCCAACTCCCAAGGAGGCGTGAACCACGTCTCGAATAAGGCGTCGATGAAGGCACGTACTTTCGGCGACAGATGCTGTCGGGTCGGATAGACGACGCGAATGGGTTCTGGGGCTACCTGATAATCCTGGAGCACCGGTATCAGCCGCTTCTTTCGCAACTCATCTTCGATGTTGTAGGAAGGAAGATTTGCGATGCCGACGCCGTTTGCCACAGCTGCCTTCAACGCCTCCCCGCTATCCATTAGCAATCGACTGGTAGCAGAAGAAAACGCAGTTGGCCCCTTGTCACTTTTGAACATCCAGGGCTGGGGGCGCCCCGAGCTCAGAAAAAACAGGCATTGATGGTTGTTCAGGTCCGTAGGGGTTTTAGGAATTCCACGAGTCTGTAGGTACTCGGGCGACGCACAGGTAAGGACATACTGCTGTGCAACCGTCCTGCTGATCAATCGAGAGTCTTGCCGAGGTTCGCCAATGCGGATGGCAATATCGATGCCCTCATCGATAAGATCGACGAATCGGTCAGTGAATCCAACCTCAGCGCTAACTTCCGGCCAGGTTTTGAGGAAAGTTTCAAGCACCGGCATCACGTGCTTTTGGCCCAGCGCAATTGGCAAGCTCAGCCGAATCCGACCGGATGGCGTTCCGCGCCGCGAGGCCATTGCGGTCTCCGTCTCCTCCAAGTCGTCCAATATCAATCTGCACCGATCGAAATAGACTTGCCCGTCATCGGTAAGGCTCAGACTTCGCGGCGTACGGTTCAAGAGACGAACGCCAAGGCGTTCTTCGAGTCGCAAGATGCCCTTTCCGACGGCCGAACGAGTGACGCCCATCTGCTTTGCCGCTAGCGTGAAGCTCCCTGCCTTGACGACGCCGACGAATGTAGCGACATCGTTGATATTTCCAAGGCTCATGGCGCATCCCGTGTAGGTTTTCGAAAAAGCCATCATTTTATCGCCTTGTGTCGGGCACACGCGCCTTTTGCCATGGGGCGGCGAACGATGCATATTCCCATCGCCTTCCGTCTTGTCGCCTGCTTTGACTCGACGCAAATCAGCCTTTGGTCTGAGTGGCCATGGCGTCGCTAGCGACCGGCTCGGTCAACTTCCTGACGACGAACAGTTGGGGCGTGAAGAATGCACTGCCCGCGCGCTGTGAGATTCTTGAATTTGACGGAAAGCAATTGTCGACACTACCGGACGCGACATGGACGGCTGCGGGCGTTGGACGTTGGACGTCACCACGCTGTGCCTGCGTTCTTCAAACCTACAAAAACTGTCTCGCTCGACGGGTTGGTCTACTAGGCACGCGTGCGCGCCTATCCAGAGGAGCAGCAGAAAGACGGCGGCTCCTCCACAGAATATCTCCCCGACACAAAAACGATCCTTAGGACATTTAGACAATATGCCTGTAGTGTCAAAAGAGCTTCCACGCGTGCGACAATCGCGGGGACGCATGCTCCTGCCCGTTCCCCGCTGAAACCATGACGACCAAGCTTATCGCTCCACTCCCGCTCGATGCGCTTGACCTGCCGCCTGACCTGGACGGTCGCCACGGCGTCAACCGGGCGAACGGGCGCCAGCAGATCACCGCAGCGGACGACCTGAGCGCGATACGCGCATGGCTGGCCCGCGTCGTCGACACAAAGACTACGTTCGACAACTATCGCAAGGAAGCTGAGCGACTCCTCTTATGGTCCATTGTGCAACTGGGCAAGCCTCTGTCATCACTCACGCACGAGGACCTGCTCGCCTACAGAGTATTTCTTGGAGATCCTCAACCACGTTCGCGCTGGGTGTCAGGTGGGGGGCGCAAGTTTCCGCGTCACGATCCGCGCTGGCGACCGTTTTACGGGCCGCTCGCAGTCTCAAGCCAGCGTCAGGCGATGGTCATCCTCAATGCGCTGTTCTCATGGCTTGTCGAAGCGGGCTACCTTGCCGGCAACCCGCTGTCCCTGTCGCGCCAGCGGTCCCGCCGCCAGGCGCCGCGCATCACCCGCTACCTGGAGCGCGACCTCTGGCAGGAAGTGAAGGTTTATATCGACGGCCTGCCGCGGGATAGCGACCGGGAACAGGAACGTTACTGGCGCGCTCGATGGCTCTTTACCCTGCTCTACCTCGGTGGACTGCGGATATCGGAGGTCGGGGGCAACACGATGGGCAAGTTTTTCTGCCGGCGCGACAGCGAGGGGAACGAACGGTGGTGGCTGGAGGTGCTGGGCAAAGGCGACAAGGAACGACTCGTCCCCGCATCCGCCGAGATGATGGTCGAACTCGCGCGGTACCGGCGCGAGCGCGGGCTCGCACCGCTGCCATCCGCGCACGAGGACACGCCGCTGGTGTTGCCGCTTGGCAAATCCATGAAGCCGCTCACGCGGGCCGCGCTGCACTCGATCGTTAAAAGTATCTTTGCCGGCGCAGCGGACAAATTAAGGCTTCGCGGAGAAGACTATGCCGCGCGAGCGACGCATCTGGAGCGTGCATCCGCACACTGGCTGAGGCACAGCGCCGGATCCCACATGGCCGACGGCAACCTCGATCTGCGACTCGTGCGAGACAACCTCGGCCACGCATCGATTTCGACGACGAGCATCTATCTTCATAGCGACGACGACACCCGTCACCGGGAGACGGAAGAAAAACATCGGCTGGACTGGTGATGATGGATTTCACTACCGGCTGCGATTTTGCGCAGAGAGAGGCGGCTCCGCCCCGAAGTCCGCGTTTGCCGCTGCTGCATCGGTATGCTTGAGCGTAACTACCTCAAGTTCGATAGCACGAGCACCGCACATATCATTCGTCGTCCATAACAACCACCGCCGAGCGATGGGCCGTTGGGGTTGGGCGATCGGTCCAGGGGCTGCCCGAGTGCAGTCGCTTGCTTGCTACATACAGGCTTCTCAGATCGTCATAAAATTTACTGCAACTCCGTTCTCCAGAGAGAGCCTGCGTTGACTCTCACACGGCAACAACAGATTTCGGATCGCCTTCGACGGTGTTCGCGGGGGTGAAGACCGGGCAAGCGTCGTATCGCGGCAGCACAGCCGAAACGCTGTATCCCGGTGCCGTCGGCTGATTGACGTGCTCCGGAGGTCGAGGCGAAAGAGACGAAGCCGGTCCGTCGCCCGCCTTCCCGATAGCGAACAAAAGCCGTGCATGATGTTTTTCATGTGCAAGGCCGCCGGGTGCGGTGCTGGGCAAAACGCGGATACCTCGCTCAAGCTGGAGCGACATCAGTCGGAATCGTGCGGGATCATCGGGCCGGTCACGCGCCCCGCGACCACTTCGCGCTGCGGGAAGTCATGGACGGGAAACGGCCGCCACACAACGCGCTCGTGACTGCGCGTCTGCTGCGCTTCATGGAGGAAAGTGTGAAAACTGTCGAGACATGCGATTGCGAACAGATGTAGCGTGAGCCATCGGCTCGTTGACTCGCTCCATTCGCGAGGCGCGATCGGCGCATAACGCGAAAGCCAGACGACGATCCCGAGCGGACCGTGCAGCGGTGGATGCAGCAGCGCCTCGGGAACGCCAAAGCCTTCCCATTTCGTACGCCACCGCAGCACCGCCTGTGCGACCGGACAGAACGGCGGCGTCGATCGGCTATCCATCCTCCGGGACAGATGGCGAGCGGCCGAAGTAATCGTAGGATGTAATGAATCCGTCACCGGCCCTCGCCAATAGCGGCGGGCCAGAACGCGCGAGAGTTGACACTTTTATGTCCCTTCGAAGCGGCAGAAAAGTGTCAACTCGCATATGTTCGTATTAAATTTGCCAATTCACCTCCTATACTTCGAATCCCGTCCTTAGGAGGTTGACCTCATGGCCGATACCCTTCAGGTAACCAGGCCGATGACGCTTGGCCGTCCACGCGGCGCGCGTCGCTTTGAAGCCTTCAGCCCCAAACTCGCGCGCCGCGCGAAGTTCTACCGTCTTGCGTTGCTTGAACAATGGTTACTACTCGAGGCGAATCCGAAGGTGATCACCTTCTGCGAGCGACCGGGCTATGTGCTGATCAACGAAGACCGTCACCTCGCCGATTTCTGCAATGTGCAGGCGAGACCGTCTCGCCATCAGGCGTCAAGTGCTTCTACGACTAGGTAGTGATGCCCCGGGTGTGTCGAACGGGTAATCGTCGCAGTCGGAGGCAGCGGACTGCCCTTCCCCATGCCGACCTGGTTTGTGGCGAAGCGACTGGGCGTCTCTGCTATCTCCGACGGTTAGTTGCATTTCTACTCCGCCGACGCGAGATGACACATTTAATGACGCAACAGAGACAAAATTAATACGTTCTACGGTTGGCGTTCGCCCTTCGTCCGGCCAATGAGTTTGCAGGCGTAGAGGCAACGCATTCCACGTTGATCGGATAGCCGCGCAGATGTCGACGGCACCAACCCGAGCTGAGAAATCCATGAACGCGAGGGGAGGAGGTAATGTCCACGGTCAATAATAATGCCCGTTGCCGGCGCACTATTTCAACCGGTTACTGCGCTCAATCGAGGAACTGGCTAGGTGGCTGCACGACAGGAGCCGCCTGAACTAAACCGACGTATGTTCGATTACAAATTACGTCGCATTTGATACGTTTCATCGTCCGGAGGGACTGGCACCGAGGAGGCAAGGATTGGCGAGGCGTACGCCCCCTCAAATTGGCCCAAACCGTGAAACAGTGGGCAGAAAAACTGGCAATTAAGCCCCAGAACGCCCGAAAGTGCTGGCTTTTAGCTATTCTACCGTTTGGGGCTCAATGTTTCACGGGGGCAACAATCATAGACGCCTTCGCTCGTACGTGTGCACCCCACCTCAGATTCACAAACACGGTCCAGGACGGATATAGTTAGTGGTACCAATCAAATCCGCAAGTTCGCGTTAATCACTGTCTTTGGGTTAACCGCATAGTCTCACATCGCTCAAGGCGTGTGGCTCGGTCGCTTTCCCTACAACGCGTAGGTCATCACGATGGTGTTGCCTAGGTTTTGGAATGGCGAGCTAGGATTACCTAATGTGCCCACCGCGATCCGCTTTATCGCGCATGTTGGACAATTTCGACACCTCAGAGCTTGGCCAGCACGGATGTTTGCCGTCATGGTAAAGCGATCCTATGCGCAGATGTCGGCGGCTGAGACCGAAGGGGATTTGGTCGTCGTTGGTGCTTCTCGGACGTCTCCCATCAGATCGGATTCAAACACGTTGCTAATGAGGTACGGGGTTTCGGCCTACACGCTCGGGATGCGCATCTCATGCTCATGCGAGGATTCGCGCTTTTGCGCGCCGTGGCCGTGTCTTGATGCGGCTCTGTGCAGGCTGCGGCCAAAGCGCGGTTCGCTGCTTATGAATCATGCTGCTGATAGGCGTTGCCCTGCCGTCCTGTACGTTTCGATATTGCTTTTTAGCAGACCAATTTGTCGGCCACAGTTGCGTTGATTCTTCGCAGTAAAGTAGCGCGGCGCGATACACGTGAGCCTCTATGAATTCGGGGTATCGTCGCTGCCAGTGCCCGGCGATGCGTCTACTACCAAAGCTAAGCCGCAGTTGCTCACGATGCCGCACTGGATCTCGTCGGGTAAGTAATTGACTCGCTACGCGGACTGGGCACAGGTCTCCGCATCCCTCCTGAGGGGCTACAAAGCCTTGTGTATTCAGTCAGGCAAGCCTTCGGCGAAGGCGCTTCGTTCGCAGCAACTTGGTCTGCCCGCTCAATCCAAATGCCTCCCATCACAGTCAGACCGAGGCCATCGATGGCCCATTTTTTTGCGCGATTGGCTAAGGTTGGTCACGGAAACTCCGCCTATGCCGGGTAGCACGAGAGGGACGTCATTATGCGGAAACTGGTCGACTGACGATACAGCGTCGGCAGACGAGCAATGGAGACGGATGAAAATAAAGGACCTTTCAATCTGTCATCCATGCCAAAGGGCCAAGCCATCGAACTCGGGACAAGCCTCCCACCTCCCTGACTCTTACGCCACTCCAAGTGCCGGTGCATCTGCAAACGCTCATCGGCGCAGCGGTGGCGGGAATGCCGTGACGACCGCCGGATTGGTCACGTGGACGTGACACCCACGATAAAGTCGAGATTCCGAATGCGGATAACTACGCCGTGAGATCAGACGCCCGGTCGTTCTGCAAAGCAGGCATGCTCGAACAGCGCTTCCGTGTAAGACACATTGTCGATCAATTTCAAGTCGGTTTTGCGCGTGGATTTCTCGGTCGGGAGCTGGCACGCGGGGAGAAACGCGAGAGCACACTTTTTACCGATTTGCATCTACGCCACGAAGCGGTCGCGGAGGGCTCGCCGCAGACGTGACGGACAAATGGCCCCCGTATCGCTCGGATGCCCTCGCGATTGTGACCCACACCGTCGCTGAAGATGTCGGTGAGCCGCCATGCGCAGCGAAGCTTCGTGAAGGATGTCCAGATCGCGGAACGAGCACGACGTCAGTAGCGTCCCGAGTTAGTCGGATACTTACTCGACGCAATGCGGGGCCGTTTTATCTACGCGGTCTGCCTCCGATGGGAAGCATTGCAAACGAAGCCGGTCAGATGGTGAACAGCGTGCCGAGGCAATACGCTCTCTGTGAATCGTAGTTCGGCTGAGCGTGCGGGAAGGATGGCTTGAGGCCGAGTGCTTCAGTTGGGGGCCGCAGGGCAGAAGTATGGTCCGCAAGAGAATTGTCGTCGCAGAGATCCCTATCGTGAGCCGGCAAAGTGTCCGGATCCGGACACTTTGCCGGCTCGGGCCGCCGCGCGGTGGCTGCGCGCCATGCCGTGTCTCATCCTGGCGTGCAATGGCCAGCGCTGCCGCGATCGACCGCCGTCTTCTTGAGACCACTTTAGATTGACCTCCGGCTCACGCCGCGCCAGAGGCCGCCATTCAAAGGTTGACGTTTCAATTACTAGTCGGCCTCAAAAGAGCGCTTGTCGCGGTCAGGGATAGCGCAGAGATCCTGAAAATGTGCGACACAGACAGCTCGATATGCATTCCCTCGAGAATCGTCCGGATCCGGACGATTCGCCAACTCGGGCTCATCGCGTGGATACTGCAAGGCAACGCCGGTCCGAACTCTGCGTGCGTTATAGCAAGTAACGCCTCGATCGCTCGCCGCAGTATCCGGCAACTTCTGATTGACTCTCTGGCGTACCGCGTGGGCCGACGCAAACCAAAGGAAGATATTTGGTCCCCCAGCCGGCCACAAACAACAAGTCAGGCGGTAAGGAGGTACGCGGAGGTTCGTGACACTATGCGATACGAACAGCTCGATACGCTGCCGATAAAAAGTGTCCGGATCCGAACACTTTCCAACAGCACAAAAAACCCGCCGATCGGCGGGTCTGTTCACTCACTCCGGACGAAGCGAAAACATCTTGCCGATGTGTTCTCTGATCTCCGCCTCCTGCTCATCCGTCAGCATCCCCGCCTTAAATTTCAACGTCAAACCTTTCCCATCGCGCGTGATACTTCCGGCTTGTGTCTTGCCGGCGAATATCTTCAAAATGCTCCTGCCTCCCGAATCACTTCCATTGGTTGCACGATTCACATTCGAGCTAATAGCCGACGCCACCTTGCTCTGCACCAAGTCCCCCGATACAACGAGGGGCCAAATTTCGGATAGTGCTGCCATCCCTGCATCGCCAGTTCGCTTGAGCGCAAGGACGATCTCCTGAGCCGCCGTTCCCCCCAACAGCGACGGATTCAAATCTAGGTCGCGCTTGACGAAGTCGGGTAAATCGTCGAATGCGAGAAACCGGTACAAATCGTTGCGCGTCACGCCCATCACGTCAGCGAGACGCGTCCGCTTGGGGAATTCCGACTCTGCGCGACGCACCGCGACCGCAATCTCATAGTCGGAAAGGTCGTCGCGCGTGACGTTCTCCATCAGTGCGAGCGCAGCCATATCCTGGTCGGTACACTCGATCACCACAGCTTTCACAGTCGGCCGATTGACCAGCTTGTGCGCGCGCCACCTCCGTTCCCCGGCGACTAGCTGGTATGTATCCCCGACACGCCGGACAGTAACGGCCTGCAGCAATCCAACTTCGCTTATCGACTTTGCCAACTCAGCAAGCTTTGCCTCATTGAATTGCCGCCGCGGCTGCCAAGGATTAGGTGAGAGATCGTCGACGGCAATCTCTGTCGCCGTGCCTTGCCTCTCCAGCTCCTGAATTCGCAATTGCGCGACAGCCAACGCGCTTGTGATCCCAGGCATTGTTTGCGGCCCACGGGAAGCCTTTTTGACTTCGCCTTTAAAATCAGCTGGGGTTGCCAGGTTTGCCGTCTTTGCAAGGAGTTGTTCGCGGATATTGGTCATGCTGCTGACTCCTTCCAGTTCTTAACAAACATATCGTCGAGCCACTTTGCGTACTGCATCATTGGCTGCTTGACCCGCTGCAATGACTTCGCACTCGAGTGCGTGCTGACAATGTCCAACGCAGTCGAAAAGGACAGTGCGCCGCCGCTCATCACTGAACTTGCCGGAATCTCGAACGGGTCCAGCCACCGGCCGTAGGCGCTCTGCGCCCACTGCCGCACAACGGGTGCGGACGATGTCTTGCCGTAGTCCACTTTTGAAAGCAGCACCGAAATGAAGTCGTAGACCTTATCTCCCTCGTACGGGAGAAAGTCCTCCGCCACGTCGGAGAAGAGCCGCCAGAACGCCAGCGAACTAATAAAGTCCAGATTCTCTGGGATCATCGGCATAACCAATGCGTCCGCGGCGAGAAGCGCATTCAGGTTCATATAGGAAAGCGACGGCGACGTATCGATCAGAATGTAGTCATATTGCGACCGCAGCGGCTCCAGGCCTTCACGCAACACCGACCAGAACCTGTACCCCTGCATCGTCTTTTGCCGAGCGGGCAAGAGGAACTCTGCGCCGTACAGGAAAGTGTGCCCGGGGATAATGTCCAATCCGTTCCAGTATGTCGACTGAACCTGTGCGGTAAGGCCACCTTCGACGTTCTGATCGTAGATATAAGGAAGAACTGTATCCTCGCCCGTGATTTCCTTCTCCGCGTAGAGGCCGCACAGTTCGGACGCCGACGCTTGCGGGTCCAGATCGATCAGCAGGACTTTTCGACCAAAGAGCGTCAACGCCTGAGCCAGACAGACTGTGGTCGTTGTCTTAGCCGAACCGCCCTTTAACTGGGCGGTCGTCAGCACCTTGCCACGGAAATTGCCGTCCGGTTCTTCAAGTCGGGTCTGGTAGATATCCGACGCTAACTTGATCCACACACGTGCTTCAGCGAGCGTGAATGTGCGGCTGCGCCCTGTACCATTCAACGTGCCCGCCGGAAGCCCGGAGTCAGCTTTGGTCGCCAGATATTGCACCTGCTGGCGCGTGAGGTTGCACATTTCCGCAAGCTCGCTAATGGTGTAGATGGGAGCTTCCTTCCGTGGACGTGGTGCCAGAATCTGTTCCCGGAGATTGTCGGAGAACGGTGCAAGGTTATCTGCGAAATCTGCGACTTCGCGTAAAGTGACCTTTCGGTCTTCCATCGGTAAGGTGCCTACATGGGCCATTCTGCACTTCTCCGTGTTTTGACGTTGAACCGCAGAATACACGAAAGTGCGTAAACAATCCCGCTATCCGTTAAATTAGACAAGTTTTTTTAGAAACCCGCCTTAAGCTTTTGATATTTCGTCACTTTCCGGACGGCGAACCGCACTTGGGAAAGCTCAAAAAGCCATAAGAAACGGCGAAGGAAGCTGTCTATTCTCTGCACAAACGTGGTTAACAAATGACGCGCACAAAAACCACCCCCGGGTGGTTTTTGTGCGTCGTAAGGCCCGACGCGAATTTCCCATACAAATCAAGGCGTTACGATTTTGTACGCCGCCAGAAAACATCTGCGATATTGCAGCCACGTCTCCTGTCCGTTTGTATTTTTTTAAAACATAAACCCCCAAACAAACAAACAGGCGCTAAAAATCTCTTACAAATCAACACGACCACCTGTGAATAGGGACGGTTTTTGTGCTCGCGAGGGCGGTTTTTGTGCTGCTGGGGCCAGAAATTGGGGCCGCGTGGGTGGAACTTGTGAAACGAGGGGTGGAAATTGGGCGGTCGCTGAGGCGGTTTTTGTGCGGCGTGCTTCCGGGCGGCGAGCAGCGTTCCAAATCCCGCTTTCTAGCGGGGTGGTTTTTGTGTTGACACGTTTTGCGTCCCTGCTAGAGTGCCCGGCATGGAACTGAGTTAAATGGAAAACGACAGCCTTCCCGTCACGCCGCATCAGCTTGCTCTGGACATCTATGAAGACATGTCCGGTCAAGGCGCGTCCATCAGCGAGGCATCGCGAGACATCGGTTTTCTGCGCAACAACATCTTCACGAGAGTCGGCGGCCTCGGTATCGCCGCGCGTCGAGTCCTCGATGCGGCCTATTTTCTCGTTGCAGCTAAAGCGCCGGACGAACTGATCGACGACAAGGTGTACACCTTCACCGCGGAGATCAATTACTTCAAATGGTTGATGCGTTACGACAGTCGGAACCATAGCCATCTGGTCGCGCAGATGAGGGCTGCGGCGAAGGCGCGCGTCGAAATCATGACTGCGCCGTCGATCGAGGAACTTACAGACAAAGACGCGTGGGGCACGATTAGCCTGCTCGGCGATTGCTACATCGATCGCGGCCTCGTCTGCGTCTTGTTGTCGGGACGAGTGATCAAGTACCTGATTAGCCCTTACAAAGCCCATTGGCTCAGTTTGCGGGCGTCGACAGCTTTTTCGCTGTCGCTTTCGAGAGCCATTTACGACCGCCTGATTCCGTGTGAAGGTCACGGCGTTACGGAATGGTTCGCTTATGAAGAGATTCTGGAGTGGCCTGGAAAAGTGGGCGAGTCCAGAAGAGAAGTCAAAGAGTTCAAAAAGCGCTTTCTGGAGCCGGCAATCACCCAGCTCAATGAGGTTTCCGATTTCGACGTCAGTTGGGAAGCGAACGGCGACCGACTCCCACCGGAAAAATTGAGAATGCGCTTCCGCTTCACGAAAAAGCAGGGGGCGGACGCTGCACGTGCGGGCATCGACGATTCGATGTACCTCGTCCTCCATGACGAATTTGCATTTAGCAGTGAAGACTTCGAGCGCATTGCTCACAACCGGAGCGAATGGACCGACGCACGTCTGATGCAGGCGGTCGAATACACGCGGCACCGCCTGAACGAAGGCAAGATCACGTCGAGCCCTAAGGGGTACCTGTGGAAGGCTCTCGCTGGAAACTATCGCATCGGTGAAGCGGACAGGAAGATGGTGTCGGTTCGGGCGAACCTGCGGGAAACAGGCAAGAACGAAGCTAATTCCCGCAGTACGGCCGAGGCAAAGCTGCATGCCAGCCTGGAAGCTCAGAATGAAGTCGCCAGGGCGAAGATCGCCGTCGAAGTGAAGATCGGCAGGGAATTTTTCGAAGCGGCCGACGCCTCCGTTCAACGCGATCTGTTCCACTCCTACATCAGAGGCCTGATGCCACAGCGTCTGATCGAAAAGCAGGGCCTTAAACGCGAAGAACTGAGCCCTCAAAATGTCCTCGTCAAAGACAAGGTGATCGCAGACTCGTTCTGTACCCACGTCTTCGCGAAGCAAAAGAAGATGCGCGCCGGCCAATAACGCGACAGGGCCGCGGACTGACCAGGCCGACTCTTTTTCCCGTTGTTCTGCCACTTTCCGCTGTCACGTGCGCTTGCACTCACCCCAGCCGCGCGCGAGTCGTTTTAGCGTCCGCATCGCCCGGTGCGACCTTCGTCATGTCGCTTCCCACCCAACGCTCTTCAGAAGACTTCAGGTGCGAGCGCATTGCGGCCTGTGCGGCAAGCGGGTCGCCTGCCTGCAGCGCATGCAGAACGCTTTCGTGCTCTTCGGCGGCGGCCATCCATGTGGTCGTATTTTCGGCGAGTTCGCTGATTCTTGCGCCGATCGGATCGCGCGTTGCGTCGAAAAGATCCGCGACGGGCGGATTCAACCGGTTGTCGCAACACTGGATTGTTGAACAGATTTGAGATACCCGTCCAGCGCTTCAGCAGGCGTCTTCCAACCGAGCGTTTTTCGGAGCCTGGTGTTCAACGTATTGGCAACGGCTTGAATTTCTCGAGCATTCCACCGGGACAGGTCTGTACCCTTCGGGAAGTATTGTCGTGGAAGGCCATTCGTGTTTTCGTTCGTACCACGCTGCCACGGGCTGTGCGGGTCAGCGGACGAGCATCGTGAAACGGCTTGATCTTTCCACCAGCGTCCCGATGGCAGATCGGTTCAGGCCAATGAGCAGGTCGCCTTCCCAATGGCCCGGCACCGCACGATCTTCCGCTTCTGCAGGCCGACTGGAAATCATCACCTCCTCGCTGACGTGCGCCCACGCCTTGGCACGCGCTCTCGCTCGGGGAACGCGCAACGCGCGCCCGGTGCGCAGGCAGCCCGCCAGCTCGCGCTTGAGCGCGCCGCGCCCTTGGGTAAAAAGCGCTTGATAAATGGCTTCGTGAGAGATACGCATAGATTCATCATCCGGGAAATCTACCTGCAACCGATTAGCGATTTGTTCAGGCGAACAGCCGTTGACCCGCTTTCGGTCGCCGCGATGCAATTTATTTCGCGCCTTGAACGGTGCCTGCCTGGGCCCGGCAATTGCGCCGCCATGAGCGTCATGTACCTTGCCCTCCAGACGCTCCTGTACATATTGGCGTCGCCGTGCATTAGTCGCCAGCTTCGCCGGCTTTGGCCGTTTAGCGAACCTTTCCGCCTTCCATGGCGCGACCGACGCAAGATACTTGAGGCACTCACCACGTGTTGCCGCATTACGCGTAAGCTCTCGCGAAATGGTTGATGGACTGCGTTCGATACGCCGGGCGATCTCGCGCACCCCGAGGCCTTGGACAGATAGCAATGCTATCTCTTCTCGCTCAGCGAACGACAAGTATCGACCAGCGATAGGTTTTGACATGCACAATGGCGTGCCGCCACGATAGCGGAAGCAGCGCGAGCTCACCGCTTGAGAGACGCCTACCACCTCCGCTGCTTTCTCGCTTGTAATGCCGGTCGCAATCTGTTGCCAAAACCGACGCTCGATCTCATGTCCTAGTGATGGCGCGCCCGGCGAGTACATCGCTCCTCGCCCTGTCAACCGATACACCTGCTTTGCACATCTTCCCATGCAACACCTCCTCGATCAAAGGTGTTGCGACGACCGGTTGAATCCGCCCGAAGTGATTCTGGGTGTCGACGCGCACCTGAATACGCATGTTGGGGCTGTGATTAGCGACACAGGCAGGCTTCTCGGAACGCTATCGGTGTCGACAGACACGGCGGGATATCTAAGATTGACCCGGTTCAACGGACGGATTTGCAGTTGGGTTTAATGTGGCGTTGTCCCTTCCTGACTTATTGAATCGCGGGTTGTCCACCGCCGGGCGGCGGGTCGCCTGTTACGACAATGACGCTGCCCGGCGGTGCGCAACCCGCGCGGTGATGAGGTTTGATCCTGCGAATGCCGGTTTTCGAATTCGAGTGGTGAGCAAGGCGGCGCACGTTATACGAGCCTTCCAGAAACCAGAAGATGCACGTGCGCGCCTGCTCGTGGGTTGCGAAGTGTTCACGCACCAGCAGCTCTGCTTCAAGCGTGCCGAAGAACGATTCGCACATGGCGTTATCGTAGGCATCGCCGGCCGTACCCATGGATGGCTGCACGCCTGCCTCGTGGCAACGTCGCCCGAAGGCAATGGACGTATGTTGGGCGGCCTGGTCCGAATGGTGGATCACCCCCTCGGGACGCCGCTGCAACAACGCCATGTTCAGTGCACGCAGCATAAGTTCGGTGTACAGATGGTTCGACATCGCCCAGCCAACGATGCGCCTGCTGAATACATCAAGCACAACAGCCAGATACAGAAACCCTTCGCCTGTCGGAATGTAGGTGGTATCAGCAACCCACAACACGTTTGGCGGCGGCGAAGTTGAAGTGGCGGCGTACCAGATCGGGCGCGCGCCGCGCACCCACGCGCTGACGGGTGGTGGGTTTCCAGCGACGGCGGCTGGCGCCGCACAGGTCAGCCAGACGCATCAGGCGCGCCACCCGTTTGCGCCCAACGTGCACGCCCTCACGCGTGCGCTGCGCGTGAATACGGGGCGCCCCGTATTCCCGCGCGAGCTCGCATGTACGGCGCGGATGCACGCCAGCAACTGTGCGTCACTGCATGCGTGCGCCGATGGCTCTCTTGCCAGCCAGCCGTAATAGCCGCTCGTGGAGACCCTGAGCAGCCGCGCCATCATGGAAATCGGCCAGCGGGCCCGGTTTGCTCTCATGAATCCGTATCCTTCGGCGATACGGCTCCCGTCTCCCGGGCAAACCAGGCCGCTGCGTGAGAGAGAATGTCTCTTTCCATCTTCAGTTGCCGATTCTCACGGCGCAGCCGTGAAAGCTCCTGCCGCTCGGCGGTGGTCAATCCGTCATGGCGCACGCCGGCATCGCGACCGGCCTGTGCGACCCCGTTGTAGATGGTCTGCGCGGTCGGCTCGAACTCCTTCTCCAGCTCCTCCGGCGTGCGTCCGGCCCTTACCAGCTCCACCATTTGTGCCCGGAATTCCGCCGGGTACGGGGTCCGATGCTTGCCCATTTTCGGCACCTCCTGTTCGAAAGGATAGGCGTCCGTTTTTGCGGGTCAACTTCAATCTTGATCTGCTGTCATGGGCGAATTCGTTCGGCCCTTTACGCCGCGCCGGGATTGAAGGGACGGGCACCTATGGAGCGGGATTGGCCCGCCTGCTGCGCGATCATGAGATCTAGGTGCTTGAAGTCAATCGCCCAGATCGCGCGATGCGCTGGTCCAGAGGCAAGTCCGATCCCACTGATGCTGAGAACGCAGCGCGCGCGGTTCTTTCCGGCAGAGCTACGGCTATTCCAAAGGAACAGTCTGGCGCCGCCGAAGCGATGCGCGCCGTCTCTGTTGCGAGGCGCAGCGCGGTCAAGACCAAGACACAGGCTATCGATCAGTTACGGGCTTTGCTCGTGAGCGCTCCTCAGGAAATCCGTGAGCGTCTTCTGAAAGCGAAGACTGCAGAACGCGTTGAGGGTTGCGCACGTCTTCGCTCGTTGGGCAAAACGCCAATGTTGCAAACGCTCACGACCACGCTGCGGTTGCTGGCGAAGCGTTGGCTGACGCTGGCAGAGGAGCTCAAGGCTCTCGATAGCATGCTCGAAAGCCTGACCAGCCAGCATGTCAGACGCCTTTGGAAAGATTCGGCGTCGGCCCTCAGACCGCTGCGGTATTGGTTGCTGTGGCGGGAGACAATCCCGGACGCCTGAAAAGCGAGGCTGCGCTGGCTGCACTCTGCGGCACAAGTCCGTTGCAGGTGTCGTCCGGCAAGACGGTCCGGCATCGTTTGAACAGCCCGCTCATCCTCGCCGATCTGGCCGATTCGACGCTTGCCACTTGACATAGGAGCGTCAACGCGGTGGTCGAGCGCTTCTTCAGAAGCCTGAAGAGTGAATGGATTGCGAACAGGAATACGGCAGCCACGAAGTCGCCCGCCGCGACATCGCGGGCTACATCGCAGACTTTTATTGAAAAACCCCTTTGTGGGTGTCCAAAGAGGCTTGACCACTACACCTGGAAACTCCGTCGTGATCCTCTGACATAGATTCACTGAATGATATAAACGGCAGATAGATGCAGCCTGACTACGGACCTTATTGCGGAGAACGTAAAAGGCCCGTGAGCCGGCTCACGGGCCTATTCGAAGGAATCGCGCGGCCAACCCAGGCTGAGTGACCAATGTAACGTTGATTTTAAAGTGGTTTCGCCTTCGATCCCGCATGACCCGCCGGCACATGACCATCGGAGTTTATTGAACCGGGCTTGGGCGGTTGCTTCCGTAGTCTACTGGCAAAGCCACCTTACTCAGGCTGGGAAAGCCCGCGATTTTCTAGCTCCATTCCTCGTTAAGACCGTGAGCCGGCTCGTCCAGCGAGGGACTGCTCGCGGCATCCCGAAAGCGGACACAAATCGCATCTCTTTTGCATGGCTGGCTTCCGGCCCGCGCTGATCCAATTGAGTCGGCACAAATGGACCGATCGTCATGCGTTTATTCCGCAGTAAAAAACAGATAGCACTCTCCACCGCACCAGGTGGGTATTCCGAAGAGGACCCAGAAGGGCTCATCTTCGATATGGGCGCACGTCTGCGAACTGAAGCGAATCATTGGAAGCTATTCGCCTTCTTTCTGCTCTTCGTTGCCGGTGGGGCGGTGTACACCCGGAATCCGCCGCCGTCCGTGGTTAAAGCTTACGGTGTGTCGTCCGACGCTAACGGCCATGCGGTTGTCAGACAGTTGACGGCCTATAAGCCGGATGACCAGGCGATCCGTACCGCGCTGAAAGAGACAGTAGAGAGCTGGTTCACGATTGAGCCGGTACTGACAGACGATATCCAGGCTTCGCGTATGGCGCGAAACATCAATGCCGTCAAGGCCATGATGGTCGGCAATGCGCGTAACCAGTTCGCTGACTGGATCAAGGCCGACGCTCCGTTTCAGGCTATCACGCTCAACCCCAAGCTCGTGCGGGAGCCACGTGTCTTCAACGTCGCATTGCTCGAGGACTCGACGGCGGTCGTTGAGTTCACAACCAGCACGACGCAATCACCAACGGACAAGCCGGTCGTGCAGAAATACGCGCTGACTTTCCGCTACCAGATCGTCCCGCCCACTGCCGAAGACGCTCTCGGCCGCAATCCGTTCGGGCTCTTCTATCCGTTGTTCTCCATGCAGAAGACCCAATGATGAATGCCAGCCGAACGCTTGTCTCACTGGTGGCCGCCGCGCTGTGCCTTGGTGCTACGTGTCAGTCCGCCAGTGCCGCGAGAAAGAGCGGCGCGCCATCGGGTGCGTCGTTCGATATTGCGAACGCCATGAGCGATCCGATGAGCCCAGTTAATCCCTACAACGCTGGCACCGATCCGGTCACGATGCCCGGTGATGCGCGTATGGCGGTGTTCCCGTACAGCCGGGACCAGATCTACCGGATCATGACCGCGCCGTTGAAGAACACAACCATCGAACTCGCGCCCGGTGAGCGGCTGACCACGGACCCAGCGATGGGCGACTCGGTGCAATGGATCGTCGACACCGACGGAGGTAACCATGTATTCGTGAAGCCGATCAAACCCGGTCTCGTCAACACGTTGCACCTGACGACGAACCTGCGCGAATACGATATGACGCTTGTCTCGTCGCCGATGGGGGGACTGTTCTATCAGACCGTCCGCTTCAATTACCCGGGCTCCTTGATGGCAAAGGTGCGTGCACGCGAGGAGGCCGGCTATGAGTCACGCGATGGCCAGAGCTCAACTAGCGATTCCGGTCCCATTGGCGTGTCTCCGGACAAGCTGAACTTCGATTACACCGTTTCTGGCTCTGCGTCGTTTCGGCCTGAAACAGTGTTTGACGATGGCAAGTCTGTCTGGCTGCGCCTGCCAGCCGACGCCCCGTTTTGCGTTCCGATCGTGAAGGATCACGGTGATGTCGTCAGCCCGAACTTCATCCGCCGCGGGCAGTACATCGTCATTCAGGAAATGGCGAAGGAAATCGTGCTGCGCGCGCCGAACGAGGAAGTGACCATCAAGCGCGGGCGTCCGGGCCTGTTCGGATTTTGAGCTGAGTTATGGCCAACCAGAACGGACAACCGGATAGCGACCGGGCGACGATCGTGAAGGGCAAGTCGCCGCGCAATGTGCTGATCAGCGCAGGCGTGGTGGTGGCCGTCGTTATCGGCGCGCTCGGCTTTTATTATCAGGTGCAGGAAGGCAACAAGGCCGAGGAGGAAGCGAAACTCCAGAAGAAGGCCAAGCAGGCCGAGATTGTCGACAAGTCGAACAACACCCAGGATCTGAACAAGACCATAGACGACCAGATGGCCGCGGCTCGCCGCCAGGCAGCGTCGGAGGCTCGGGCTGCGGCGCCGCGATCGCAACCGGCCGGAGGCACTGGCGCATCACCGGCGCTAAACGCCGATACGTTTCTCGGCGATCAGCACACGGAGCAGGTGAAGTCGCAGGCCGACTCAGACGCGGTCTTCGCCGCGCCGATATTCCGCGCCGGCCTGAAGGTCAAGGACACCGGCCCCCAGCAGGCACCGCAGATCCCGGGGATCCTCACCCCAGCGCAGGTCGCCGCACAACAGGCCGCGGCGCAGCAGGCGGCAGCGGGCTCGGTAGGTGACCGGGTGGCAGCTGCCCTGTCGGCTGCTGGCGTTGGTGGACAACAGGGGGCGCGCGCCTACTCGAGTCAGGACCACGACGGCGCCTTCATCAGGAATGCCGCGGCTCAGTCTGGAGACGGTCAGGACTTCGCGCGTACCGGTTTCGTCGGGCAGGCGCACGGCTGCGTCCTGTCGCCCCCGCATCACATCCCGGTGCTGTCAATCGAAGGGCTGAATTCGGACCGGCCCGGCACGGCTGCGCTGGTCGTCGAAAAGGACGTCTACGACAGCATCCGTGGCGACTGCCTGATGATTCCGAAGGGGAGCATGATCACCGCCCCCTATAGTTCCGACATTCAGCCTGGGCAGGAAAGCATTCTCGTCGCAGCTACCGAGATGCGTCTGCCGAACGGCAAGCACGTGCCGCTGTTCGGCGCGCAAGGCGCCGATGCCGATGGGAAAGCGGGCTTTTCCGGCGACGTCAACAATCACTTCCTGAAGATCTTTGGGACATCGTTCCTCGTCGCGGTCCTGCTGCGCAAGTTCGACGGCGGTGACACCTCCACAACGACGGGGCCGCTTGGCGTCACGCAGGTCGGCAGCACGGCGGGACAGGTCGCTGCGACAACCGCGCAGTCCGTGCTCGACCGCTACAAGAACATCCCGCCGACGATCACCGACGAGCCGGGTAAGCGCCGTTTCATGTTGAAGGTCAATCGCGACATTTACATGGAGCCGTACCATGATCAGTAAGCGATCTGCTCTTGGCTTGCTGATCGCGGTGTTCCTTCCGGTCGCGCATGCCGCAACGATTGAAGAGGTCATTAGCCCGACCAGTGTTGTGCTCGCCAACGGCACAGCGCGGACAATCGCGGCGATCGATGGCAAGCCGGTGTTCTATTGCGGGTTCCAGGCCTTCGAATCGTGGGCGGCGCACCTCGTTGGTCAGCCGGTCGGGAGCAATCCGGAGACCGGAATCACCGTGGCGGTGGATGCGCGCGAGGTATCGCTGGCCCGGTTGCTCGTGAGCAAGGGCTGGCTCCAGCCTCCGACGCTCGATGAAGAAGCACAGGCAGCTATCACGGAGAGACGCGGAGGTTGGGCGTGCGCGGGCGCGGTCGCGCCGTTCGAAATCATGCACAGCCGTGTCGATCCGAAGGTCCTCGCGGGTATCGCGCTGAACGAATCGGGACTCAATGGTCGGGCCTGGCCGTGGACGTTGAATATCGCCGGGCGAGGCTTTTTCTTCAAAACACGCGAAGACGCCTATCGCGTGGTGATGTCGTTGATCGCGCACGGCCGCAGCGACTTCGACGTGGGGATCATGCAAATAAATTGGGGATACCACGCTCGGCGATTTGCCTCGCCCTGGGATGCCCTCGCGCCGGCGACGAGCATTCGCGTTGCTGAAGACATTCTCAACGAGAACTACAGCAAGACGCATTCGGTTGCAAAGGCAATCGCCTACTACCACAGCGCCAATCCGGTTCCGGGCCAGGCGTATCTCGCGCGCTTCGCTCGACACCTCAATCAGATCCAGGCCGGACTATGAAGCACACCGTCTCCCGCATAGCCTTCGCGTGTGCCGCGCTGTCGGTGGCGATCGCGTCGCACGCTGCGAACACCGACCCGTTTGACTTCGATTACGAGATCGCCGGTGGCATTGCCGAGCGCCCGGCGCTCATCTTCAACGACGGATCCAAGACGTACATCCAGCCGCGCGCCGGCCAGGTCATCACTGCCGCAGGCGGTCATCAGGAAGGGCCGTATGTTGTTGTCGACGGTACACCCGAAACGATCACGTACACGGTGGCCGGTCGCTCGGCCAGCGCGCGCTGGACCAAAGCAAACGCCTTTATCGGCGCTGGCGCGCGTGGCCCACTCGCAACGTTGCGTGACGACCAGCCGGCTGCGTTCGACGGCTTCACGAATCGACTTGTGCTGATCGGCTCGCACGGGTCGCTTGAGCCGGTGCGTGTATTGAATGGCTCGATGCCCATCGCGGCGATCGTCAAGGCGTTGGTACCGCAAGGTTGGACTGGCGCGGCGCAGAAAGATGTGGATCTGACCGAAAGCACTGGTTTCGCTACCCGGGCCGCCGAGAACTGGATGCAGGCGCTTGATCGCCTGATGGCGCAAAGCGGCCTCTACGCCGACGTCGATTTCACGGCGCGTCATGTCAGATTGCATCGCGAAGCGCCCAAGTCCGGTGCGCTCAATTACGCGGCTGGTCAGAAACCGCTAGCGGATTCGATCGGGCAAATGGTTGCAGCCAGGGAAGGCGCGGCAGGCGGTTCAGTCGTACCTGCGCCGCAACCCTCAATGCTCGCGCAGTACTTCGGCGCACAGGCGATCCGCGATGGCGACGACACGCACACGCAGATCCGGTTCGCGGCAAAGCCTGCAACCGAACTGACGTTCAGGACGCCGGAGGGTCGGTCGCTGCATCCGAAGTGGGACGATGGTGCTCAAGTAGTGACGGTCGAGCGCGCCGAACGCATGCTCGTTTCCGATGGTACGCGCACGGTCGAGGTGGCCCGGTCAGCGGGTACGGTGTACGACTTTGATGCGGCGAGCGCAGCGCATCTTGAGGCGGTGTTCGACCGCGACGGCCAGACGTTCTTCAAGTTCGCCGACTCCGTCGTCCAGGTGCATGTGAGCGACGTCAAACACCTGGGCTCCGGTGAGCAGAAGGGCCGCTACTACATGTTCAACGGCACGGCCGACCAGTTCATCGTGACGGCCGGTGGCACCACCGTCAATGTCACGCGCCGTCACGACGTGAAGTATTTCGAGCGTCCCGCTGCGGGCGCACCGGCGACAGCGTCCGCCACGGCTGCGGTGGCGAAATCATGATGCGCGTGATTCCTGTCCTCGTTGCTGCTGCTCCTGCACTGTGCGGGCCCCTCGCGCACGCCGACTGCCTCGACGACGCTGCCGCGTACCGGCATGTGAGTACGCAGCTTGTCCATGCGATTGCACAGCACGAATCGGGGATGCGTGCGAACGCAGTGAACCTGAACAGCAACGGTACCGAAGACATCGGCCTGATGCAGATCAATTCATCGTGGCTTCCGCGACTCGCGCGTTACGGAATCCACCGTCAGGATCTTTTCAACGCGTGTGTGAACGGCTACGTCGGCACGTGGATTCTTGCATCGAACATCCGGCAGTTTGGGCCGACATGGAAGGCCGTCGGTGCCTATAACGCGGTCTCGACACAGAAGCAGCTGATCTACGCGAACGCCATTTATCGCCGCCTGCAGCGGCTGGGGCAACAACAATGAATGTGACCATCGAACGTAATGACCCGGTGCGCGTAATCACGCGCGTTCTCGCAGTCATGCTCCTGCTGGCCGCGCCCGCATGGACGAGCGCGGCGAACGACCCGGGTCAGTCGCGCGTCGGCGCGCCCGCTGGTGACGGCTGGCAGGTTCTGTCCAGTGTTCCGGCCGCCAATGTGTCCGGCGAGCCGCCCGTTGTCGCTACCGGCGCTTCGACCTTGCCCCTCACTGCCGCCCCGGCGTCGCTGGCCGTGGCACCGGTTGTTTTGCCGGCAGCGACAGCGGCTTCCGGCGGTGCGCTGACATTTTCCGTGTCGCCATCGGATCGCAATCTGCGCAACGCCCTCGACCGCTGGTTGCAGACGCAGGGCTGGCAACTCGCGTGGAAGGTCGATGATGACCTGCCGCTCGAATTCAACGCGACCTTCTCAGGCGACTTTACGTCAGTCCTCGTACAGGTCATGAAAGCGACAAACCACATGCGCGTGCCAACCCGCATCTGCCGTCATTCGAACAACGTCATCCGCGTCGTGGCACGCGCGGCCAACT
Organism: Paraburkholderia sp. BL27I4N3; assembly: GCF_003386115.1. Taxonomy (NCBI): domain Bacteria; kingdom Pseudomonadati; phylum Pseudomonadota; class Betaproteobacteria; order Burkholderiales; family Burkholderiaceae; genus Paraburkholderia; species Paraburkholderia sp. BL27I4N3. The sequence goes on from NZ_QREJ01000002.1 coordinate 81,206, forward strand.
GTCAGGAGTAACCGATGCGCCACGCTTTCATTTTGAGGTCTGCCATTGCGACCGCATGCTCGCTGGTCATCGCCGGCTGCGCGGTCACGCAAGGCGATGTCAACTCGGCCTACGACTCGGCCAACAGCACGGCGAGTGCTGCCATGAATAATCTGCCCGGCTCGATGGCGCTCGTTGAAGATGTGCCCACGGCGTTCCTCGGCGATCGCCTCGTGCCCGTCGCGTATGAAGCGACGCTGCCGGCGACGTTTCGCGAAAAGCGCATCACGATGCCCGCGAACCTCGACATCAACCAGATCGCTAACCTGGTTTCAAGCGCAACGGGGTATGCCGTTCATCTGAGTCCCGATGTCTTCGTGCCGCGGAGCTCGCTCGTGCCGCGCGAGGGTGGATCGTCGGATGGCAAGTCATCGTCGTCACCATCGGGTGGAAACGGCACGACCAACTATGAGAAGCCGGTTTATGCGCAGGTGTTTGACGGCCCGGCGGGCGAGTACCTGACCCGCATGACGGAGGACCTGGGGCTCGACTGGTCGTTCGACGGCTCGACCATCAATATCACGCGCTTTGTGACCCGCATGTACCAGATCGCCGCGATCCCCGGCAAGGTCTCCATCAAGTCCACCATGTCCAAGGGCATGGACACTTCCACGGGCAATCAGGCGAATGGCAGCGGCGGTGGAGGAAGCGGTGACACGGGTTCTTTCTCGGCGCAGACCTCGACGGGCCGTCAGGGTGAGTTCGACCAGATCCAGTCGATCACTGACGCGCTGAACAAGCTGCGCTCGCCGATGGGCCGCGTTAACGTCAATCCGCAGAGCCGTCTCGTCATGGTGCACGACACGCGCGAGGCCGCAGATGCGATGGGCAAGCTGCTCGCGCAGGAAAACGCGGTGTCGACGCGTCAGGTGGCGATCCGCGTGCGCACCCTGCAGATTGCGCTCAATCGCGGTACCCAGGCGGGCGCCAATGCCGATGTGGTGTTCAACGCGATCCAGGGCGGTCTTGCGAAGTACGCAATCAGTTTCGTGTCACCCACGTCGCTGTCGTCCGGTGGCGGCACGCTTGGCATGTCAGTGCTCCGCCCGAATGCACCGTTCTCCGGTACCAATGCGGTCATCAACGCACTGAACCAGTACGGGCGCACGGTGCAGGACAACACGCAGACCAAGCTCACGCTCAATGGCCTGCCGGTGTCCATCGCTTCATTCCAGAGCGACGATTACCTGAGATCGACGACGTCCTCCGCAGGCAGCCTGACGGCGACGTCGGGCGGCGTTCCCGGCCTGAACCCGGGCACGGTGACGACAGGCGATTTCGTGAACATCCTGCCGTCGGTGAACGATCACAACCAGATCGTGCTGGCTTACTGGAGCGACAGTTCGAAGCTGAACGGCCCCTTCACGGAGAAGTCGGTCGGCTCCGGACAGACGCAGCAGACGATCCAGCTGGCGCACACGGTCGGCAGCAAGGACGACCAGATCGTCGCGCTGTCCGACGGGCAGACGGTGGTGCTCTATGGCGAGATGACGGATCACGCTGACAGCACGACCAACGGCGGCATCGCCGGTATCACGGGCCTGTGGAACAAGGCGAGAACCTTCCAGGTCATCGTGCTGACGGCTTCGGTCGTCCCGTCGATGTGAGCGAGCGCATGCACATCACGGATCCACTGCCGCGCGAAAAGAACGCGCGTCTCATCTTCGGGCTCGAGTGGCGCGCGTACCCGTCAAAGCAGATGCGGGCGGAGCGCCGCCGCTATGCCGACGATTTCGGCGCGACGCACTATGTCGAGTACAGGATCGGCAAGGACGTCATCGGTGGCTTCTGCGCACCCGAGATGGCCGAACTCAAGGGCGCGAAGCTTTACTCAGGAGCGGCTCGCATCGCCCAGCACGACCGGGTCAAGGGCAAGGCTGCCGCGGTGGTTCTCCTTCAGGACGATCAGCGCGTACACGTGGTCTTTGTTGTGCGCGGTGTTGTGCGCAGCGATGAGGTCCTGCCGGTACCGCAGGCCCACGAACGGAAGCTCGCGATCGAGCAGGAATGTCTGAAGCTGAACCTGCGGCTAACGACGCTTGGCGCCGGGCCGGACGTCAGGGACGTCGACGAGAGGTTTGGCCCCGATGCACTGCTCGATGCGCGCAAGAGCGCCCGCGTGGCCAAGGTGCCCGCCGGTGTGCCATCCATTGTGCCCATCGTCGTGATCGGTGCCGCGCTCGTATTTGGTGGTATTCAACTGGCCGATATCCTTAATCCGCCGACGCCCCCGGCGCCGCGCGAGCCGTCGTTCGAAGAGAAATACGCGCTGCAGGTGCGTCAGACGTTTGCCGCAAAGATGCCGCGCGCGAATCTGCTTGCGCCCGCGCTGCTTGCGACGCTCGGCAACAGCGAAACGGTCGTTGCAGGCTTCGTGTTCGAGAAGGCGGTGTGCGGCACACAGGGCTCTTGCGCACTGACGCTGCGCCGGTATGGCGGCAGCTTCGACGATCTTCGTCAGGCGGCCCCTGAGTCGATGCGCCCGCTGCATTTTGATGCGGACGGTCTGCATGCCGGGGCTCGCGGTCCTCAGGTTCCCGCAGTCGCGTTCGTGGCCGAAAAAGACCAAGGCAACTGGCCTACAGAGCAGGGACTGATCGACGCCTTGCAGACACCGCCGCAAAAACTTTCCGCAAAGCCGTTCGAACTCGACAGCTATGGCTACACCGTGCACCTCGAGCCTCCGAAGCCACTTCTTGCCGTTCCGGTGGGTGCCAACGATTCCCGCCCGGCGCAGATGATCCGCGTGGGCGAATGGACCATCAGCGGATACCGGTGGCAATCGCCGTTGCTGGCGAGGCTGCCGTCGAACATGACACTGGACACGATGACCGTTGAGCTGAAGCTCGGAGAGGCTGGCGCGAATACATCGCAGAACGGCGGGACGGTCATCCAGAACGGCATCCATTTCACAGCCAGGGGCAAATACTATGTTCTCAACTAAAGTCCTGTCGGCGCTCGCGTGCGCCTTGATGGTTGGTTCGGTCGCCGTCCATGCCCAGCCGAAGCCGAAGGCGATGCATTCACAGGCGGTCGGTTCACATGCGCCGTCGGCAGACCTCGACCTGAGCACGGAATGTCCGGTGGCCGATGCAGCTGCTCATACCGGCGTGGCCTCGCAGCCTGGAGTCTCTCAGTCCGCAGCGTCACAGTCCGCGACCGCCACGCCTGTGTCCGCTGGGCCTGCGTCGGCAACGGTGCCGGCAGAGTCCCGCCTTTCCATCGAGGATGTGGACCGGATCGCGCGTTCGTCCATCGCGCGGCAACTGGCGGGCAACGGGAGTGCGCTGCCCGGTGGTGTGGCTCTGAATGGCGCCGCTCCGGCGGCGGCGCCCGTCAATGCGCCTGCGCCTTCCGTCAATAGCAAACCGGCGCCCGTTCGTTCGCGCGCAGAGCCTGTGCGGTTCGTCGGCGCCTTTAGCGACGTGAGCGGACAGTCCGTGCTCTACGAATATCGCAATGCATCGTATCCCGCACACGTCGGCGCCAGGCTTCTTAACGGTTGGATGGTGAAGCGCGTCGACGGCTTCGTGGTGACCGTTGCTGACGGGGCGGGAAAGGGCGCGCGTACATGGACCGAAACGATCAGTGGCGGCACCCCCGCGCAGGACGCCCAGCAATCGGGGGCGAGCGGGCTGGCGGTTAGAGGTTTGCCGGATCTGTCGGGCCCGCTGCCGCCGAACATTCCTCTTTCCGCTATTGCTCGCTAACAAGGGAGGCTGACTCATGAGTATGTTTTCTGGAATCGAAAAGAACGAGCCGTCCACTGGCGGCATCTTCGGGCGCTTGCGCGCGTTTCGGGCGGGTTTCTCGGAGGACTCGGCGTCGTCCATGCCGATCGCCGGGGCGGGGGCCGCGACACCAGAAGTCGCGGACCGCGAGCCGCGCTTCGCGAGTAAGGCCACGAAGCTGAAAGCCGAACCGGTGGAAGCGAAGCCGGGGCAACCGATGACGCTCGGCATGCGCTTGCGGATGGCCGACATTAGTGACGTCGACGCGCACGAGGACGGCGATCCGGATACCCTGCCTTCAGCGGACGCCCAGATGTTCGGCCAGCATGGGAACGAACCCCCAGCGAGAGCAGACGAGCGACCAGTAGATGATGGCAAGGCGAGATTCTCTGCCACTGCTGCTGACGCCGCGCCCGCAACGTCCACGAACGACATCGAGGCAACGGTTGAAGTCGCCGCCGAAGATGCGCGTCGTCCAGCTTATCCGGAGGCTGACCTGCGCGCCAAGCCGGAACAGCCCGAACTGGATGATGGCAATGCATCCGCACCGCTGGCAGACGAGGTGCACGAAGTTCATGCGCGTGCCGAGCCGGTAGTGCAGCAGGAACCGGAATTGATCCCGGTTGGCCTGCCGCAACTGCTGTCGGCCGAAGCGCTCGCATTCAAGCGCATTCTGAGCGAGCGCGGCGCCGATGCAACGTTGCGCATCACCGATGCGGCTCGCCGCGAGTTCGTCGCAGTGGAAGTGCAGGCCGGTATGGCGATCGTCGTGACGACCCAGGCGTTCCACGAGTCGGCGCTGTACCCGACGTACCTGAAGGATCTCGAACGCGCCGACATCAAGGTACATGAAGAGATGATCGCGGGCGAGGCAGTCATCTCCGCGATCTACGGGCGCGAGCGCAATCGCTCCGCGGCCGTCGTCCCGGAAACGTCGCGCGCAATTGGCACGTTTCGCGATGTGGCGGAGGCCGCACATGAATATGGTGCCGGCGACATCCACTACGAGTACCGCGACTTTAACGACGACGTCGAAGTGCGTTTCCGCGTGAACGGTGACCTTTACACCTATCGCAAACTGTCCAAGTCGCTGGTGCGCCGCGCCCTGTCCGCGTCCTATCAGGATCTCGTTGCACGCAACACGAATTCGGGCGAGACATTCCAGCCGAGCGCGCCGCAGTCGGCCATGATTCCGCTCGTTGTGCACACGGACATCCTTAACATCCGCTGGCAGAGCTCGCCGCTCGTTGGCGGCTTCGACGTTGCGCTGCGCCTGCTCGACGGCAACTTCCGCAATCTCAAGCTGCTGATGCCGGACCAGATGGGTCTCACACGCAGCCAGTTGAAGATCCTTGACTCGTTATGCAACGTGAGTGGCGGGGTATCGATTTTCACCGGTGAAACCGGGTCAGCGAAATCGACACTGCTGCGCGCACTTTCCTACATGCTGTCGTCGCGCGACCTGCGCAAGCAGTATGTCGTGAGCGAACCATCGGAGTATCCGCATCCGTGGCTGTCGGAAATTTCGATACCGCGCCGGCCGGACGAGTCGGACGAGGACGCGAGTCGCAAAGGGGCAGAGGTCATTCGCACACTGATGCGGATGGACCCGGATGACCTGACCGTCAATGAGATCCGCGACCGCGTGATGGCGTCTCTCGTCGCGGAGCTGGCACTGACCGGTCACCCGGTTCGAACAACCCTGCACGCGGACAGTGCGATCGGCGCATTCATGCGGCTCGCAGGTGGCCGTCTGCAGTTGCCGATGGACGAAATGTCCTCTGAGAAGTTCGTCAACGCCGTCGCCAACCAGAAGCTGATTCCGCTGCTGTGCCCGCATTGCAAGGTTCCCGCGCGTGACGTGCTGAGCGCAACGCAGGTTGACACGCTCGAGAAGAAGTTCGGGCTCGATACGTCGACGATGGCATGTCGCGATGAAGCCGGTTGCGAGCACTGCCGCCTGAAGGGCCTTTTCACCCGCGCGGGCAAAGTCGCCGCCGGTACCAAAGGGCAGACGCTTGCGATGGAGATCTTCCGGCCGACGCTGGAATTCCTCGACCTCGTGGCGGTACGCGACTGGCGCGGCGCGGAGAGGGTATGGCGCTCGACGCGCGTGTCCGGATTTGGCGATGAAGACATGACGGGCAAGACGATCTATGAGCACGCGCTTTACAAGGCGTCGCAAGGGATCATCGACCCGCGCTTCATCGATACGACGATGCGCTCGTTCGACGAGTACAAGGTTTTCGCAGACCGTGACGGGAGGATGCCGTCGTGATCAAGGGACTCGTCTACACAGTCTTCATGATGCTGCCGCAGAAAGAACGCATGCGCGTGGCGGTCTGGCGTTTCAGCAAACTGCGCGAGGGCTTCTACCGCGAAACGCGGCTCGATGTGGCCGCGAAAGGTCTGCGCAATCGGGAGACGCTGCACGAGCGGCTGATGACGCTGGAGAAGCGCCACCGCAATCGCAAGGGACTGGCGTGGCCGGTCTTCCAGGCTATCGCCAAACGGATGGTGGCGGGGGACAACTTCGCGAACGCGATGAGGCCGTACATCCCGACCGACGAATACGCGCTGCTGGAAATCGCCGGTGCATCGACGCAACAGGATGCGGCGATCCGCGGCCTCGAACTCGCGGAGATGGCGGCGAACGCGAAAGCGGTACTGGCCACGACGACATCGCTGCAGATGGCCTACCCGGCGCTGCTGATCGTCTACATGTACCTGTACGCGATGCTGTTCGGCGGCACGATCTTTCCGGCCGTTGAAGATACGAGGCCGGTTTCAGAGTGGTCCCCGTTTGCGCAGGTGCTTTATGCGTTCGACAGCTTTGCGTACCACTACTGGTGGCTCAGCGGTTCGATCGTCGGCGGACTTGTCTTCGGATATTTTCATTCGCTCAAGCGCTGGACTGGGCACCTACGAAACAAGGTCGATTCGATGCCGCTGATGTGGCGCAACCGGCGCGATCTGCGCGCCGCTTTGCTGATCGTCTCGCTTGCGGGCCTCTTCGACTCGAACCTCACGCTGCGCGCGTCCCTCGACCGGCTCACGAAGACGGCAGATCCGTGGCTCAAATGGCATCTGAACCGGATGGGCCGCAGGCTCACCCAGCGTCCGGACCAGACGATGCGCGCACTCGACACCGGCATCTTTTCCGAAACGGTGATGGACACCATTGCGGACGCGGCCGGTCGTGACCAGTTCGTGCAGGCGATCAAGTCGCTCGGTCGCAACTCACTGGATCGCGTGGTCGCGACGGTCCGCCGTAACGCCCGCATCACGCACTACGTGCTGCTCGGCTTTGCAGTCTCACTCTTTTTCGTTTTCGGCATCGGGTCGTACGTTGCGACCGGTGCTGTCAGCTTCGATTCGTCATCGTCGGCTGGCGCCAATTACTGAGGAATAAATGAACGTGAACAACACGATGCGAAAGACAAGCGCTTCTACCGCGGCGATCTTATCGGCCTCAGCAGAGCGTAAATCGTCACTGACCCGGATGGGCCGCCGCCGCCGGCAGTCGGGCGAACTGTCGCTGATCGAGGGAGCGGCCGTGATGGCTGGCGCGGCGCTGCTCGCGCTTGTCGTCTATCAGGGCCGTTCATTCGTGATGGATCGTATCCACGCCCATCAGTTCAAGAGCGAAGCGCAGCTTTTTCGCAGCGGCATCCAGGACGCCACCTCGAGCGACGTCGATTTCTCAAGCGAGACGCAGCAGACGCTTGCGAAGAACCATGCATTTGACTCGGCGAATTCGCGCGTGAACACGTCCACCGGCGCGCTTACGGGGATTTTTGGCGGTGCGGTGACCGCGGTGCCTGGAACGATCGCGTCGACTGACGACGCCATGGTCGTGACGTATCCGGTGCCAAGTACGGTGTGCTCCCTGTCGATCGGTGCTGTCGCTGGGGCTTATGCGAAAGTCACCGTCAACGGGACAACCGTGTACGACCCGAACACACCGTTCAGCGGTGCGACTGCAGGTACCGCATGCGCTTCGGCGGGTGCGACCGCCAGCATCGGCATGTACGCCACGCACAATAACTAAGGAAGCCGGGGCATGTTCAGCATCGTTGAGATGGTGGTTGTGCTGGTCGCTGCGGCATTGATGACGGTCGTAGGTATCAAGGAGGACGCAGCGAAGCGGCGCAACCAGGTGCTGACGGCCGAAGGTCAGAACGAGGCGGTCATCAACGCGGCGCTTGGTAACTGGGTGACCAAAAACTACGCGACGCTCACGCAGAACGGTCCGGTTGCGGTGGTGCCTGCGACGGAGCTGCCCACGCTCAACGATCTGTTCACGCAGGGCAACCTTCAGCAACCGCACGCGAACGGTCCGTTCTGGGGCGGGGTGTACGTCATCAGTATGAGCGTCGGACCGTCGACGTGTTCCGTGAGTGCAGGGGACTGCCATGTCACCTACGTGCTGTACCCGTCAAAGCCGGTGACGCGTGGCGGCAATCCGGATGTGATCGGCGCTTCGATCATCGCGCAGGCAGGCGGCAACGCGTTCGGCTTCTCGAAGATGCAGAACCCTGGGACCATTAGCGGCATCAATGGTGCATGGAACGCGACCAACCCATTGTCGGGCAACCCGGCTGCCGTGGTCCTCGCGACGAACGGACCGACGTCGGACGGCAACTCGGTCTACATCCGGCGCGACGGCGCGCTGACGTGGACCGGCGACCAGAACGTCAATCACGTCAGCCTTCACAACGTCCATAACCTCGACGCGGAAGGCACTGTCAGTGCGGCGAACATCGGCGCGACTGCTGCCATCGCGGCGAGCGGGGCGGTGTCCGCCGGTACGACGGTCAGCGCTGGTACGACCGTCTCCACCGGAAACGTGGGCTGGCCGCGAGTAGCCTGCCCGAAGATAAGCGCGATGACAGGCGCGAGCGACAACTCGGGCCTGATGCTGTCGTGTCAGAACGTGTCGGGTGTTCTGCAGTGGATGCCGATCGGCGGTCCCAAGCTCTGGTACGGCTACACGAACATACCGGGCGGCGGCGGTACATACGTGCCAAATCCGAATTGTCCTGCGGGCGGGACACCGCAACTGGTGGTGACGGGCCAGAGCATGTACACGGACCCGACCGCCGTCATCAACTATCCAACGGCCGGAAGTGGTCCGTGGACGGTCTACATCACCGACGGCAGCGGGACCATCATAAACGGGACGGCCGTCGCGACTACGTTCTGTACTTATTGAAGAGGTTTAGAGATGCGCATTATTGGAGTGTTCGTCAGGATCGGCCTCGTCGCGTGCGTATTGCTCGGCGGCAGCGCAGCCGTAGCAGGGCCTGTCCGGTGCTCTGTGAACAATCAGGATTCCACCTGTGTTGGCCACCTCACGACCGCGTGGCAGACCGCGCCGACGTGTCCCAACCAGCCAGGCTGGACGACTATCGCAGCGGCGCAATGGATCGGGTCGCAATACTCTGCGCCGCATTGTAACTATCAGGCCCCTCCGACTTGTCCGAGTGGCTTTAATCAAACCTCGGCACCCGCATGGGATGGCGATAGCTGGGTCGGTCTCGGCTGTGCGGTACCGCCGCCCGCGCCACCGGCGTTCGATCCGGTTTCAGTGTGCCAAGCCAATTTTCCTGCCGCTCAGGCGAACGGAGTATTCGATTCGATCCAGAGCTACGTTGGGGACGTCACAAATAATGCGGCCTTGGTTCTGCAGCGCTCGGAGTATCCAAGCGACACGCTGTATGGGTGGAACGCTACCGGTTCAAACGGCTGCGACTCGGGGGGGCAAATCACCCGCGGAAGTGTTATTTGCGCGATAAACCCGGCCGGTCGCGTGGACGCGGTGTTTGGACTTTTTTCGCAGGGCGCGTGCCATCCTCACTGAGAAGTTGGAAAAAAAGCGCCCGAAAGGGCGCTTTCCTTGTGTCAAGCGAACGCGGCCGCGCGCGGCCTGCCTCCTTTACGAGCCTGTCGTAAATGTCCAAGTCATATTGACAGGCTTTCCGTCACGTTCACCCGAAAAAGTCGCCGTGTAGGTTGTGTTCGCTGCGAGCGGAGTTAGGGGGAGCAGAGCAACGACGCCCGCGAACAGCGCGTTGTTCACGTCAGCCGTAGTGCCCGTCGATCCCGTCATTGCTGCAGACGGAACGATGATCCGAGCAGGGACCGCAGATCCGCTGGCGCTCAGAGTGAAACTCGTGACGGTTAATACGTCTCCTGCGCTTGCGGCGGTGACGCGAAACAGCACGGGACGGCCGGGGGACGGCAGATCCGGAGCGGGATTCGGCGCTTCAGCGACCATCGCACGGGCGACATTGGTTTCGTTCGGATAAGGCGTTACCGCGCTTACGTCAGTCGCCATCTGTTGACCACCGCCAGCGTAGAACCCGTTATCAATAGGGGTGCCGTTGACGTTTGTCGTTTGACCGAAGTCGAGCACGCAACCGTATGTTGCCTGACCAGCGTTTGTCTGAAAGCCAACGCCGATCGTTTCCTCAACGGACGTCGCCGCCTGAAGGTGGTAAACCGTGTTGAGGTATTGCCCTAGACAGCTCGCCGCGTTTGCGTCGCCGGTCGCGAGGCTAAGCCCGACCGCGGCGTTTTCACCAATCCATTCGGTTGCCGGGGCGCCAGCTTTGCGGGCTCGGCTTAATGGTGTGGCTTCGTAGTAGTTCGCAAACGTCGAGATCTCATTGTGCGTAACACTCGTGATGTTGCCGTTCGCGAAGTTGTTCACCAAGTAAAGCGCGTGCGCGTTTGCTGACGTGTCGAGAACCGAGTCCTGCTTGAGCTGCCCAACACCCATCGCCGACCGATAGGCGTTGAGTTGCGCGAAGATTGTCGCTTGGGCCGTTCCGCCAGTATAGGTTGCTGCGGGCACCGACGTTTGCAGGTTGCCTGCGGTAGACGGTGATGTTGCCGGCGGAGTCGCGCCTGTCGTACTACCGCTACTACCACCGCCGCCGCAAGCTGACAGTGCGATGGCCGCGGCGAAAGAAACGGCGGTCAGTGCTGAAATATTTTTCTGTTTCATTGTTGTGCTTCCTCGATTTCATATGGCCGTGCCCCTTGCGCGACCTTGATTTCATCTTATAGATCGGCAACGAAAGTCAAGTCGCCGCTGGTTGCTGAACCTACTGTGGCCGGTTAGCTCCGCTGCCCGAATTTTGGCCGTGATTCTATGGGTTAACGGATATTCCCGGCCGGAGTTAAGCTCCATGCGCCCAAACGATAAAAAACCCGCCGGCGGCGGGTTCTCAGTGACGCTTGCGGCGCCGGTGGAATATGCGAAGACCGATGAACGCGACCACCAGGGCCGCACCCGTAGCTTCGGGCATTGCCTTGGCGAACCCGGGTACCAGGTGGCAGCCCATGTACAAGCTGAACAGGGCGATAGCGACGCGACCGAACCAGGGCGCGCTCAGAGCGGAGAGGAGGCGCGAAGGCCGCGCTGCCGACCAATCGCTGTACTCCTCGTTGACCTTCTCGAGATTAAACTGGTCCGCCGTTTGAGCCCGCTCACTCTGATAGAACTGCTCGTAGCGGTCGAACCGACCGTCGCCGCGTCCATCGAGCCACGCCGCGTTACTCTCCCGCGCAAGGTAGTCGAAGTCCTGCATTTTCATCGGAGTCCAGCCTCCCTGACTAATGCATGATCCCGGCGTGCCAGGCAACGGCGCCGACAGCGTTTGCGATCACATGTCCGTCGTCTTCGGCGTGAAAGACCCCCGTTTCGGGATTCCGCCAGCCGAACTGGGCCTTGCCGTCAGTACTGAAAATTACGAGCCCCGCAGGCAACTCCTTCAAGGCGGTGTCAGGCGTCATTGGCCTTCCTCCGTGCGGCGCGCCGCTTGATGCCGAGCTGCTGTTGGCATGCCGGACAACTGAACCGGTTATGCATTTCGATCTTGGCGTCGTTATTCGAGACGACATAGTGTGTGCTGCAGGTCCGGCAAGGCGCGATCGTGAGACGAGCATCGGCCGCCATTGACCGGATCAGGTTCCAGCCACGATCCGCAGAAATCACGCGGTTACCGCCAAACAGGCGATCGTAGACGTCATTGGTCGCGATCAAAGCTTCTGGCGGCAAAGCACCCATTGCAACCGCTGAACGATAGAGCCACGCATAGACCGTCGCATGCAGTCGATGCTGCGGAGTTTCGACGAACCATGGCAGGGAATTGGCGGTGTTGCCACAGGGCGAGCTTTTACCGTGAATCTTAAAATAGAGCCCGCGCATCTGATTCTGCGTAAGGTTGAACAGGGCGGTCGCCGTCGATGCACGCAGTCCATACGCGAGCAGGGCACCCGCGAAAGCCTCGTTCTTTGCGCGGCCGAGTCGAAGCTCGCCCCATCGCGCGTCACTGGGGAGGTCGCCCACCCGCGCCGGCGACGTGAACATTATCTGATGCGCAATCATCTCGTCGGTCAATGTGCTACCCGCGAACTCGTACCAGAACGACTGGCTGCTGAAACGCCAGCGGAACAGCGGAAGGCCATTCATTCGCTGCAAGGCCAGATTGAGCCGATATGAGGGGACGGTGAGTAGGTACTTGGCCACGTCGGTCGTAATGCCGAGCAATGGCGCGGCGAGCACGCTCATATTGAGAATCTGCGTGGCAAGCGAGAGAAACGCCACGTTCTGGTGCCCGACAGCATACGATGCCAGAGCGTCGAGTTCCGGCGTCTTCCGTCGCAGGATGTCTACCGCCACCGTCGTCGCCGTATCGTCGACAAAACAGCGCCAGTCCTCGACAGTCTGAAGGGTCGGCTCCGCCATCAGGAACGGTGCGCGCAACAAATTGCGCAGGGACAATTGATTCAACTGGAGCTGATCAAGATCCTTTAGCTCGACGTTGAACACCTCGTTGAAGCGACTGTCCTGTTGCAGCAGCCACTTCATGTGGTCAACCATGTTGAAGTTCGCTACCTGGATCTGTTCGGTGAGCCAATCCGGGACGTAAAGACGGTCGACCGCGCGATAATTTTCTTTATTTTCCATTGCTACTACCTGTATCTCTCATTGCTCGGCGGGTGGGAATCACGTGGCGTTGGCTGCAGCCAGTAACTCCTGGTGGAAGCTGCCGACGTGATCGGCAAAGGCTGCGAAAAGATTCGCAAACGGTGCGACCGATCCGCCGGCGGTGACGAGAAGCTGTGTCGTCTTGTATTTCTGCATGAACGAGCCGAAGTCGACCATCAGTTCCCGGATGTGTCGCTCGATAGTCTCTTTCGATTCGATCTCGGCCAGTTGCTGCTTGCGCCGTTCTTCCAGCGATGCGACCTCTGCCTGCAGGCTCTCCATCTGCGAAGTCGCTTCCTTCACCTGAGTCATGAGGCCGTCGGCCGCTTCCTGGAGGTGCTTGATGTTCTCGGGCGGTCCGCTGACGACGACCTCTTTCGTCTGGACCCGGTTAGCTGCTTCAGCGAGCTGACGCAGCAAGGTGTCGCGTTCCCGTTCGAGTTTGGATATCTCGGTGTGCATCGTGCTGACAGAACGATTCGCGACCTCGAGGTCCACCATCGTTCTCTTTTTCTTTTCCTTGTCCTGCTCGATCTGGAGACGCAGGTGCTTGGTTTCTTCGGTGAGATACTGGTTTTCGTTGCGAGCGTCGTCGAGTTGGCCGACGACCTCCGATAATTGGCTTTTCACCACATCGAGGCTCGCATCCTTCTCGGCGAGTTTGGTCTTGTAGCTCTCGATGATCTGCTTCACTTCCCGCTTGCTTAGGTCGGGGTTCTCCTTCTTTGCCTCGATAACAGCGTCGATGACCTCATCGTCCTGGCTTACGAGCAACTGCATGTCCGTGATTGTCAGCATTTCGACGGCGCCGGCGTTGGTGCTAAAGCGCAGATAGGAACGGATATATACCTTGACGATGTCGTGTTTTTTCCTGAACACCTGCTCGACGTATTTGTAGAAGGCCTGTGCGGCCTTGTTGCGCACGTGCCGGCTGTCACCAAGGGACGCCACATAGTGGCCCTCGATCCGACTGCGCAGATTGAAGAGGATGCCCCCGATGCGCATATGTTCCTCAAGGATCTTCCGAGTAGAGTGCGCAATCTCATTGCTTTCAGACGCGATGATTGCCCGCAGCGACTCCGGGACTTCGCTACCGAAGAACTGGCGCACCGTCTGCGCGATCTCGGTTTCGTCCGGTACATGAGCAAAAGCGAGTGGTGCGGACCCGACCGCCGACAGGTCACCGCTGTTGTCGGCCCCCTCAGCCAAGGTCGGGTCGAAATCAGGCTCGTTGGTATTCTGAAGTTCTTTGGGATGGCTCACGTTCATTTCCGGCAGTGTGGGTTCGATGCTGCGTGACGCCGTGCGTGTGGGGCGCCAAACGACGTCAGGATGGAAGACGCGCTTTCGGCCAGAAGGCGGCCGGTCTGAGGAGGGCCAAGGTATTTTTCGTTCTTCATAGTAGAAGCCTTTTGATTGATCGTTCTATTGGCGCGAATCCGGACGGGCGTCTGACTCTTGACTCGCGAGGTCTTTCAGTTCCCCTGAATCCCAGCCCAGAATACGCTCCGTTTCGCGTTCGTCACCCCGAAAAGCGGCGCAAAAATACGCGTCATTCGTCTAATCATCAGATGAATACATGCGGCAACATTTGGATCGGCAGTAGCGACCGAAACTTTAGGAAAGAATCACTTAAATTTTAGGGTTAACCCTCGGTCTTTCGCGATGCTTTCTGAGGGCCAGTTCATCTGTACTCGCGATTCGCTGCACTGCGGCCCACGCCTTGGCCACGTCTACGACGGCGGCCGTGCCCGCAGCATGCCGAGCGCGTCTGTCCCTTAGCCACTGGGCGAGGTCGGTCCGACGCAATATGCTGACGGGTAGGTCCGGCGATAGAACGCACCCGTCGTTGGCGAATACGCCCGCGCCTTCTATTGGCCACACCGGTGGCAACGTCCCGCGGAGGAACGCGAGTTTCGAGCGGTTCTGGCTGAGAGGGGACTTGCGCGCCTGTGGCTCTCCATCGGCGCCAATTCGTATCAACACATCCGCACTGGCTCCTGGTTTGATCAAACCCGTCCAGTTCTTCGTTTCGAAAATGAAAATTCCAAAGGGTGTGATGGCCAGATGATCTACCTCGGCGGTGGGAAACTCGGTGCCGGGCGCATGGTTAAGCAGAATGGGGCCGGAATGCAAATAGAAGTTGCTACCGCAAAGCCAGGTCAGGACCTCGACTAACTCCGCCTGCACGCGTGCCTCCCCCTCGTCGCCGCTGCGGTCGCTTCGTAGCGCGGGGATCGGCGACGCTCCGCGGGCGCCAAGCTTCGGACGCTGTGGGCGCAAGGCCCGCCATACAAAGTAGGCTATCGCGGCCAGAACGAACAGGCTTGTACTCATGACTCACTCCAGATGTCAGACAGTGAGTCAAGCTTGCCAGGAGAATGACAAAGTCAAGCGGCCGGGGCGTTCGGATACCCGGTTTTAACGCGGACGATGGCAACGTCTGCCGAGGCGACACCACCTTTCTCTGCGGTTGCGCTCCCGATCCTCGTTATTGCCTCAAAAGCTCCAGTTTTTCTGGAGCTTTTAGGGTTAAGCCCGTGAGCCGGCTCGTCCTGCCGGATCGGGGGCGCCAGGCGCGAAAAACATAAGCCGCATGAAGTTTGCGAGCATTCGGGCCTGTCAGGTGCCCAGCCACCGGTAATCTCGTTCTATCTCCCGCGTCGGCTCGACGCATCGAACGTGCGTGCAGGTCTTCGCGCGCCTACCAGTTACCTTTCCCACCTGATTCGCGACACGCTGGCCCTTCCGTGCGCGCCCCCAACCGGGTGCGCACGAAAGCGCCTGGCGCCGAGTTTCCTTGCTCGTTGAGCATCGAAATCACCGGACGTTGTCCGGACATTCCCTTGTGACTTTTTCTGGAGAGAAAAATGCTGAAAGTCCTGTTCAAGAACGCGATCACTTCACCAGCGAAGCTGCTTGCGCTCTGCTTCGTCGTGTACATCGCGACGATCTCGTTCGCCGTTGTCGGATTTCTCCTTCTGCTCAGCATGCGCTGGTTGATGGTGACGATGAAGAAAAAGGCGAAGGCGATCGAAGCAGCCGAGGCAGAAGCCGAAGCCGCGCGTGCCGAAGCGGAGAAGCTCGCAGCATCCCGCCAGATGGCCGCGAACGGGAGCGTGCAAGACGTGCCTGTAGCGACCGCATCGAACGACAGCGTTGCGGCACCGGTGCCGATGAAGCGATACGCAAAGTCGGCCGTCATCATTCCTTTCAAGACCGGTACCCAGTAAGTCGGGTCACCGCCACAACCTACCGTCACCTTGGCCTTCGCCTCGGTGACGGCAACTGAACCCCGCCGGGATCCCATTCCCGGTCACGGGACATGAGATTGCCGGCACCACCGGAGCAATCTCATGGAAATGCATGTGGCTGCCTGGCAGCTGGACATGTTCGGCGAATCCTCGCCGGTAGTTGTCACCCCTTCAAAGCCCGAGCCTTTGCCTGACCCGCATCTGTGGGGCGCAGCAGTGCGCGAAAAGATGGTCGACGCATTGATCTCGCTAGCGAGCGACAGTCGTCGCGGCGACAGCGTGCCCGAGTCGTTGATGGACTGTGCGGCGCTGCTGTCCGAACGCCTTCGCAATCGCAAGATCGACCTGGATGACTATCGCGCAACCCTCGGATGGATCATGGGTTACTGGGAGGGCGCCTTGCCCTATGTCTACGTGTGCAAAGTCAATGGTGTCGATCCCGAGACGATGCAGGACGTGATCCTGACCACGCCGCTGCTTGAGCGCGATCTTCTCGAGCTGCGCCGCATGTGCTTCGGCACCCTGTTGTAGGAGGCTATGTGCGAAACACTGCGACACTTTTCACCCGCGTGCTCGCGGATCTCTTCCCAGGCAAATCTGCCACTCAACATCCCCACCAACAGTCGTCACCAGAATCAGCCATGTCGCCGATGACGTCGACCGCGGCTGCCGCTCCTGATAACGGTACAGCCGCAAGCGTCGTGGGACAGGGCGCCGGGAACGAAACGGTAGTAACGATAGGCGATACGCTGCATCTGTTTGTGAACGAGGGCGACCACATCGTCCAGTTCACGCCGGCTTTTGACGACCACACGGAAGAGACCGAGTTTGGCATGAAGATCGTGCCTGACCTCGAGCCTCACTGGTCCAGGGTGGCTGTCCATCGTTGCCCGCTCAAGATCGCTATTGCTACCGCGATACGTCAGGGAAACAACGCTGTCGTGAGCCCTGCAGTGAAGGCGACGCCGGAAGTCTCCGGCAACGGCTCGCAATCACTACTTCCGGAGACGGAGGAAGAACGCTTCGACGCCGGCGACGTGAGCCCGGTGCGCCGGCGTCGCGAACAGTCGGTGGACGCGTCTGCGGTGGTTGGCCGGATTGTTTCCTGGGGCGAAGAGAAGTTTCCCGACCGAAAGAAACCCGGGCGGCTCTACAAATCGTTTGCCATTCATATCGACACCACGTCCGGCGAGCGGACACTGCAAGGCGAGGGCCTGAAGGAGGCCATAGCGGAATGCAGGTGCGTAGTCGGTGACGTTGTGTCTGTCAGGCGCCTTCGCAAGATCAAGGTGCCTGCAATCAGAGCGGATGGCTCGGCAATGGTCAAGGATGGCAAGCCGGTCATGTGGGACAAATGGCTCTGGTCAATCACTAAATAGAGGTAATTCAAATGGCATCTGTAAATAAGGTGATCCTCGTCGGCAATCTCGGCGCTGACCCGGAAGTGCGTTATCTCCCTAGCGGCGATGCTGTGGCTAACATTCGACTCGCCACAACGGACCGTTACAAGGACAAGGCGTCGGCCGAAATGAAGGAAGCAACGGAATGGCATCGTGTTTCCTTCTTTGGTCGGCTTGCCGAGATCGTTTCGGAATACCTGAAAAAGGGCTCGGCGGTCTATCTCGAAGGCCGTATTCGCACGCGCAAATGGCAGGCGCAGGACGGCACCGATCGTTACTCGACTGAGATCGTGGCTGAGCAGATGCAGATGCTTGGCGGTCGTAGCAGTCAAGACGATGGCGACGGTGGCTTTGAGCAGCGAACCAGTGGACGCGCTCAACGCCCGGCGCCGGCGTCCCGGTCAACTGGATCCCGCGCGGCTGATGACGTTGGAACTCGTGCTCATCCTCCGCAACCTTCGCATGGTGGCGGTGGCGGTATGCGAGCACCAGCGGGCGGCGGATTCGATGACATGGATGACGACATCCCCTTCCATGGTTTTCACACGCGCGCAGCGTGGTCGGCCATCTGATCCCGTAAAGGCTCACCAGCCTCTCCCTTCACTCCCGTATCTCCTCACCATCGCAACGGCACACCTTCGGGTGTGTCGTGCGACGCATTTCCTGCCCAGCGGTTCTCGCTGATTCTCTTGCCTCATAGCACGTCTGCTGAAAAAAGCTGCCCGCTCGCGCGCGGGCAGCTTTTTTGAGCACGCGTTTTCACGCCTGTCTCAGGCACCGACCAAACCCACTCACTTAAAGGAGAGTGATTCATGACTGTACGAGCAAAAGAGCTGACGCCAGACCAGTACGCGTGGCTTCAGCGCGCGTTGGCCGGGTTCTCGCGTTCCCCGGAGCAATGGATTTCGCTCCTTGTGAGCTATGGCGTGCCTGCAGACCGTCTCACCGGCGAAGCATGTGCTTGCCCTATATGTGGCGGAGACGATCGCTTCACCTACGACAACAAGCGTGGGCGTGGCGATTGGGTATGCCGTAAATGCGATCACGGAAAGGCTATGGCAGGTGATGGCCTCCAGTTGATCACCCGCCTGAACAGCATCGGGCTGTATCGGCTGATGCGTCAACTGGACGGTGGACCTGCACCGCGTGCGCTCAATGGCGCTCCCGTGGCCAAGGCGCCCCGGCCGAAACGCAAGCCGGACGCGACGTTTATCGCAAACCGCCTCAATTCGATGTGGGATTCAGCAAAACCCGTATCGAGCGGCGATCTCGCGATGCGTTACCTCGGCGCACGTGTACCGGGATTACGGATGGCATCATCGCCGGCATTGCGGCTTGGCATGCTGGAGTACCGGCATGAGAAGAAGCCTATCGGCAGCTGGCCGGGCATCCTCGCCCGGTTCGAATTGCCCGATGGCCGGCTCGGTACGTTGCACCGAACCTTTCTGGAGCGATCTACGCCAGCTAAAGCGCGGATCGTGTCGGGCGATGGCGAGATTCTCGACAACAAGCTGAACGACATGACGCTCAATCCCCTCCGGGGTGGCGCCGTGCGATTGATGGAGCCTGTAGACGGCGAAATCGGGGTGGCTGAGGGTCTGGAAACGGCCTGTGCTGCATATATGGAGTCCGGTGTCCCAATGTGGTACTGCCTGAATATCGGACTGCTACGTCAGTTTGTGGTGCCGGATGGATTGGGTATCCGCGTTGTCCATATTTTCGTCGACTTCGACGACATCGACCCGAAGACGGGAAAGTCGATAGGCGTCGCAGGTGGGCTCGAACTCGCGAAGCGCCTCAAGGCAGAGGGTTTTACTGTCTTTGTGCATCGTCCCCGCGTGCGAGGAACCGATTTCACCGACCAATGGTGTGCGCGTCTCGCCAATGTTGTTCTAGCGGACATATCTCGCGCGCCGAAATCCGATACGCAACACCTCGCTGCCGTCTAACGAGCATCGATCTTCAATCGCGGCTTCGGCCGTATTTCTTCAGTTCCGCCCGATGGGGATATTCTCCCCATCGGGGAGTGTCTCGTCGGGCCAATTTCTTTGGAGTAGAAAATGGCTTCGTTCCAGGTTCTCGTTGGTGGGTTTGCAATCGTCGCAACGAACGGCGCAGAAGGTGGCCGTCAGCGCGTGGGAAAGTCGGAGGCGGTCGCGTTCGACGTGATTGACCGCACCGCTCAGGGCAATATCGCATATGCGTGCCGCGACCAGTCCTTTGTTGATGCGTGGGACTTTTGCGCGCATCGCATTCTTGTTACTGCGGCTCCCCGGTCGCACTGATCATGTAAAGCAAAACGGCTCCACCAGGTATGGTGGAGCCGTTTTTTTTTGTTCATCGCAAGCATTCATTTCATGATCGCGACGCACACAACTACAAGATAGAAAAAGGGTTTCCAGAGCCGCCAGAGCTCGGTTGACCACAATGCGCCCACACCGCCCGCAATAAGAATCAGCGCACAGAAGTCGGCATTCACATGCAGGTTCACCAGCCCCGCGCCGACGATCCAGACGAAGATCGAGAGTGCGAAGATGATCGCGCGTCGCGCGAGAAAGGGTAGAGCGGTGAACTTCCTGTAGTACGGTACCAGCAGGTCAATAGCATCCATCACTCAGCCTCGTTATTCCGGTTTGCATACCACGCTGCGACGTCGCCGCTATACCAGCCCGCGACACACGCTGCAGCAACCGCGGCGATCAGCAGCCATGAGCGCGGCTCACTCAGTGGCAGACCGTTGTGCAGAATTTCCATCAGTTCAAGCATAACTGCTCCTCATCGCTGTGTTGCACCGGTGCGCGGCGCGGCGCGCCGCGTGTCCCGATGTCATGACCTATCTTCGCATTCCGGGAGAGAAGTCAAGGCGCGCTCAGCCGAATGCACCGAACGCCTCGCCGATTCCCTGGACGTCGTAAGCCTGAGCTTCGCCACTTTCGTTGGGCACGAACGGGGGCACGGGCTCTGAGCTCAAAGCTGTGCCTGTCGCAACGCTGGGCCGCGTGTCCCGTTGACGTTGCGGCTCCGCTGGAGTCCCGTCCCAGGACGGCACCGCGGCTGACGGAGCTACCCGATAGGTAGACTTGCCCATCGAAGCGGCGCTTTCCCGCAAGGCGGCTTCCGCCAGAGACCTCAGGATCGCCGCTCGCTCCCGATACGACGATGCCTCGCTCAGCCGGGCATGCAGAAGCGGGGTGGTTACCGCGTCGATGACCAGCTTCATGTCGAACTTGCCGTTCATGCTTTTGCGGCTGCGCGCTCGCGGGCGAGGCCTGCTTCGCCAACAATGAGGAAGCCCTTCGCGTTGGCGGTGCACGGCGCCTCGATGACCTCGATTGCCACACGCGGGAAACCCTTTCGTATCGCGGACGCGTACAGCGGGGCGCCCCCGCCTGACAGCACGATCGAACGCGCACTGGTCAACGGGCCGACGTTGTTCTTGATTTCTTCGACCACACCGGTGATGACGGGCTGAGACTTTTCAAGATATGGGTCGAGATTGATGGGCTGGCCGTAAAAGAAAAACGGCTTTTTCTCGCGCAGTGCCTTGTCGATAAGTTCGACGTCCTCCACCTTTTCGCCCTGATCCTTGCCGATGAGCTCCGCGATGCGTTGGTAGACTTGCGATGCGCCGCCTGGCATACCGTTGCTGCGCTTGTCATCCATAGTGAAGCCGTTGGCGTAGACCCAGTCCGTCGTGAAATATCCAACGTCGATGACCAGGTGCGCATTGTCGCGGCCGAACTCGCTTTGACGGTTCGCCGATGCCGCTACGAGAGAGCCCAGCGGCTGCGGAATTACCACGACCTTTTCGATCGTCACCCGACCGGGGCCGTAATCGAAGGTCCCGGTGAACTGGTCGCGCAACGCGCCTGAATATTTACTCATAGTGTGAACAGGCAACCCGAGCAGCAGCCGTTCGACATGAGTTACGCCCGCGAAATGGATCGCGCCAAAAAGCAGGGCCTCGTAGTTATTTGAAGCCACGAAATCGTTCGAAAGCGCGCGGCCGGTGTTGCCATAGGCGGCTGTGAGCGATACGTCGGGGCCGACCTCGTATTCGATCTGATCGATCACGATCGTAGCAACCTTGCGCGTCGTGAGCACGCTATCGCCATAACCCGAAAGCGCGTGGCTTGCGGCGAGCGGCGCGAGTGAGGGAAACATACCCGTAGCGATGGTGCCGCTTGCAGCACGGTGAGCGTATTTGGTATTGCCGTAGCCAACGTCGATTGCGAAGACGGAAGTTTTCAAGATGACTCCATTCACTGAGGTGGTCCACGCGTCGAAGTGATAGTTAGCTGACAGATAAGTGCCAGTGGACTCGCCTTCGGCGCGAGGGGCCGGCGATCTATCAGATAACTGATACTTAAGTGTCAGTTCGTAGCGATGCGCCGGGACTATCGATAGAACTGACACTTTTCTATCAGTTCTGCCTGGTTTCCAGTCTATCCAGAGGCTGGCGAAGTCAAGTCGGCGAAAGCCGACCGGTTCCGCCCAGCTTTTGACGGGAAAGTGGCGCCAATCCGGGTCTATGCTAGGCACGCCTACCGCGTCTCTGACGCATCGAAAAAGAGTGCGAGGCACTCGCTCGTCCATACACCCAGGCCCGCAACGGGCCATAGAACACCAAGCTGACCGGGCCGCACACTGATGCGGCCTTTTTCTGAGTCAGATCAAGTCCATAGTGGTCCACGTTGAGGACCCCCGGACACTGCGATATCCATACGATTGGCGGCGGTTGGCCGCGTTGTGACGCGTTGAGGACATGTGGAGAGACCGGACACCGGACACTTTCCACGCCTCAGCGGCGTCTGAACACGCCCTTACAGCTACGGCTGGGTGCTCTCACGAAACCCGATACACCGCGGTGGAGATGAGTGACTTGGGGGCGGGGGAAGCCTTGCGGACCGGAAAGACCGGATCTCCGCGATTCCCTGACGGAAGAAGAAACGGCGTACCGCGGCCGTACAAGAACGCGTAACGGGATTTGCCCGGCAGGAGCACGTAACCGAAAAACGGTAGTGCTGGCAGGGTAGCCACGAAGCTGCACACCGCGGAGCGATCCGCAAAGCGCAAGCGCCGCGAGGCGACGCGCGAAACGTCGGAGGTGGATTGCGCGAAGCGCTATTCATGCTGGCAGGCAGCAGGTTGGACGGTCGGACGCATGCTCTTCCCATGTGTCTGGTCGATCGGATGGAATCGCTAAAGGATTGGAAGGCAGGGCCCCGCGCCGGGGATACGGCGCAGCCGCTGAGAGAGGCGGGCAACGAAGGGCAAACCCGTGCGGTCGGGTGACAGCATCAGGTAGGGATGCTGCGACCGTAGGGTCGGATAATGTCTCGAAAGCAGCGCGGCAGCGTTGCAAAGGATTTCGGATGGCGGCAATTCTCAACGTAAGGGCAATCGTCAATAGCTATGGTTTTGGTCCCGAACTCCGGGATGCGTTGCTCAAGCTTTTTGACGAGAATGTGGCGCGCGTTCATAGCACCACGCGGATAAGCGGCCGTGCGTTGTCGATCAAGACGCAGGAATATCGGGTGGCCAAACTGTGCAAGGCTTTTAGAGAACTACTGGACGGCGGCTTTTTCCTGCGGACGCCGTGGTCTCTGAAACACAAGCATGTGGCGTTTCTGGTCAGTTCGTGGGTCGCGGCCGGACAGACTGGCGGCACCATTGAAAACAAGCTGACCTATCTTCGCGCGCTAGCGCAATGGATGGGCAAGACGAATCTGGTCGGCTCGCTTGACGACTATGCGGACCGCGATGCTCTCGGTCTCAAGCGAAGTTATGTGGCGACGGAGGACAAGTCATGGATAGCACATGGCATCGACGCTGCGGCGAAGATCGAGCAGATTGCGCGAACGTGCCCACATACGGCTGTCCAGCTCAAGTTGCAGGCCGCATTCGGCTTGCGCATCGAGGAGAGTTTCATGCTCCGTCCAGCTGAGGCCGCGCGCAATCCACGGTTGCTTGCCGTGACGCGTGGCACGAAGGGTGGCCGGCCACGCGAGGTCCCGATAGAGACGAAAATCGGAATACTGGAAGAGGCGGCGACGCTCAGTAACGGGTTGACTGGATCGACAGTGCCGGCCGACCGAACCCTACGCCAATGGCGTGACTGGTATTACTACGTTCTCGAGAAGCATGGCATCACCAGGCGTGGGATGGGCATTACGAGTCACGGCCTTCGGCATGAGTATCTGCAGACGCTCTATACAGAGACCACTGGCGTGCCGGCGGCCATCAAGGGAGTGGATGGGCGGCCCGATCCGAAGCTGCATCAAGAGGCGATGCGGCGGGTCGTGGAAGCGGCGGGGCATAGCCGGGTGACCAAAGCAAACGCATACCTGTCCACTTTCGCGAGGCAGGACCGGCTGCAGAGAAAGCTACCCTCGGTGGACGAGGTGCGCTCGGCGCTGGCGAGTGCCGATGGAAACAAGAGCCATGCGGCGGCCGCTTTGGGCATTTCCAGGCAAGCGCTGTACCGGATTCTGGGGGCGCATTATGCCCTCGCAGGGGCCGATGCGCGACGCGAAGAATGACACCAGAAAGAGCGCTTCATACACTCCCTGCGCGTGACGGGGGAGGAGGCACAATAAAACGTCTCTCTGGTTCTGGTTGCGGGCCCTCGGGAACGCCAGAACCACTTTCAAAGCCGGCTCCTGCAGCCGGCTTTTTTTTCTGCTGTGGATGGGGCTGGCAGCCACTGTCCGCCTCTTTAACGAACGTCTCTCACTCAGGAGTGTCGATGAAGTCCCCCAAAGATGACCTCGTTATAACGACGACTGACGGCAAGCCGCCTCGCGATTCGATTTTCGAGAAAGTATGCGATTGGCCTTGGGCAGTTATCGCGTCAGTGTTCGGGCTGGTAGCGGCGGGCATCGCCTATTCACTCGGCGACGCCTATTACAACGCCTATCTAGTCTTACTGTGTCATAAAATCTAATTGCAGCGAAGCGATACCTGGTAGTATTGAATAATACAGACTGCAGGCGATCGCGATGAGAGAAGATGTCGACGAATTTGACGCGTATCTGAATCATCTGGCGCAAGCGTTAGGGCACGCCGATCGCAATGCTGGCCTCAGGGGTTACTGTTCGGGCCTGGTAATGCCGTTGTCACGCAAAAGCGTCGAGCCGATGGCCGCGCACATTGATCCGCTTCACGCGAGTGCGAAGCACCAGTCACTCCACCATTTTGTGGCCAAGGCAGAATGGTCTGACCGGGCGGTCCTGCAGCGGGTACGCGAATGGGTGACGCCCGCGCTGGACGCGCACGCTGCTAAAGAAGCTGGTTACTACTGGATTATTGACGACACCGGTTTTCCAAAGAAGGGGCGTCATTCGGTCGGGGTGGCGCGTCAGTACTGCGGGCAACTTGGCAAACAGGACAACTGTCAGATCGCCGTGAGCCTGTCGATTGCGACGCAACGCGGCAGCCTGCCGATTGCCTGGCAGCTGTATGTCCCCAAGGAATGGATTGAAGACCGGGAACGCGCCCGTCTTGCGGGCATTCCGGACGATCTGGCCTTCGTGACCAAGCCGCAGATTGCGTTGGCCCAACTTCGCGAGGCTATAGCATCCGGCGTTGCCCCGGGCATCGTGCTGGCCGATGCTGGGTACGGCGACGAAACCGCATTCCGCGAGGGCATGACCGAACTGGGTTTGTTGTACGCGGTAGGCGTCCGGCCGGGCACCTCTGTGTGGGCGCCGGGTACGGCGCCACTTCCACCCAAGCCCCGGAGCGGGCGTGGCAAGCCACCGACATTGTTGCGCCGAGGGCCCGGCCACGAACCGATCGCGGTAAAGGAACTGGCCATGCAATTACCCGTGAACGCGTGGCAGACCGTCACCTGGCGGGAAGGCAGCAACGCGGCACTTTCCTCCCGCTTTGCCGCCGTCCGGGTTCGTCCTGCACATCGCGACTATTGGCGAAGTACCGTTCGCGATGAAGAGTGGCTGCTCATCGAATGGCCTGATGGCGATACGGAGCCGCTCAAATACTTTCTCGCTACCGCCCCCGAGGAGGCGACACTTAAGCAACTCGTGTTCGTAACCAAGATGCGCTGGCGCATCGAGCGCGACTATCAAGACCTGAAACAGGAGTTCGGGCTCGGTCACTATGAAGGGCGAGGCTGGCGTGGCTTTCACCACCACGCCACACTGAGTATCGCTGCATATGGATTTCTGATGGCTCAGCGACTCCGAATGCAATCAGATGGACGCGATAAAAAAAACTTCCTTGAACGGGCGCTGCCTGCCCTTCCCTCGGATTACTTCCCCAGGGGCAGTCCAGCGCGCTCAACGCCACGTTCCTGATTCCATTACCACGTTGCGTATCCTGCTTGGACTACGGCTAATGCAACGATGGCATTGGCCGGCAATGGACTGCGCAACTGATTATGTGACACAGTAAGACTAGGAAAATTCGCAGTCTTCAACGGCGCTTTTCCGGCGGATCACCCAACACATTTCGTGCTGGCCGTCTGGGGTGGGCTGCACGCGACTATCCTCTTTCAGAACTGGCTTGGCGGACATGTGACGAAGCTACTCGTTATGACCGTCGTGTTTTTGATCTACTTTGCGGCATTGCCTGTTGCGTTCGCGGTGATATCGCCGTTTCTCGCCAGTAGCAAAGTCCGTGTAAAGGGAGCGCGCGCACTACTGACAGGCCGCCCGCGCCTACGCAAATACATTGGGATGGTGATGGTCATCCTATTTTTTCTCGTTAGCGCCTTTTGGTTTTGCCTGTTTGTTCCTCCGCTGATATCGATCCCCTCGGCGATAGGTCAGGCGGTTGGTGAGGACGTCGCGAAGAATGACATCCGGGAATTTGACAAGGGTTGTGAGCACTCCAGGATGACGTGCTATCAAGCGATCAGTAACGGGAAAGAGATTGCGCGGGGATTTGTCGTCGCACAATCGCCCGATCGCGTTGCGCTTTACGACATGGGCAAGACAATCCAGATCCCGCTTGCAGACGTGGAGCTGCGGACGCTGGACACAGCACCAGCATCAGCACCAGCGCAGAGTCCTAACCAATAAAAGATGGGCGCCGCGCGCCGATAACCTTGGTCGCGCGTTCCTTCGAGCCCAACATCGATACCGAGGATGCTAAAGAACCGGCGCCGAGTTGCCGTAATCCGGGGCACCAGGCAGCTGATCCCTGCCCGGTGTGTGTTTAAAGGTCTTGGGCCAACGCCTGTTACTGGCGTTGGCTTTTTTTATGGCTCGCCTTCAAAGAATCGCCCTTGACCAGAGCCGCGGCATCTGGGTATATGCGCTACCAGCGGTCGCGGTCCGGCATTCCGTCAACCGCAAGTGCGATCCGGTCTTCAAACAGGCAATCGTCGTGTTCCGGTGGCGTTGGGATCTTCGGGAACTGGACGTAGCGCTGGCCGTCGATATCTACCCATTTCGCAAGCTGGACAAGCTTTCGGTATCGGGCGGCGTCCTGCAGGACCGGGTCTATCGGCCAGCTCTCGATCGTTGAAACGCTGGCGTCGACCAGCCGTTGCGCGAGCGTGGAAAAGATGGGGCCGCGCGTTTCCCAGTCGTCAGCGTTGCGGGCAAGCATGTCGATGACCATCTGCATGTCGCACGCACCCAGTTCCTTCTCAATCAGATCGCGCAGGTCGCCTTCCGTGACTTTCGGTCGCGCGAGGCGCCTGTTCCAGATCCGCGCTGCCTCGTTTAGAGCAGCTGCTTCGTCCGAGCCTATCGGTATCCAGGGCGTCGACATACCGCAATCGGCGCAGTGAACGCACGCGAGCTTCTCGGTTTGGGGGGCGAATGGGGGCCGCGGTGTGACGTCTCCGATTTTTGGCGGCCCGGCCTCGCGGCCAAACTTTCCATAGTCGAAGCCGGGCTGGCCGATCTCAGCGACGACACGTTGGGAGAATCCAACCGTGCCGCGGCCACCGCAGTGGTCGCAGGGATAGAGCTGTTCGTACATTTTGGGGGCGTCGGTGTTTGGTTTGAATTATCGTCGTACACCGCGCGCGCGAGAAGCCGAATTTACATTTGGAAAGGACCTTTCCTTGCGATAGGGTTACTTTGAGGGAAATCGTCGTGCAGACGGCCATCGAGATGACGACCGGCGGCCTTTTTGCCGATCCTGTCCATCGTCTGACGAAATGTGTTCGGCCCCAGTAAGTGCCAGCGACCGTCGTATTCGAAGAATCCGCTGGCGATATTGCGCCGGTCTCGATCGATGAGGTCGTTGCCAGCGCAACTGTTTCCTGGTGCCCACTCGCCCCACTGTTTGAAGTGGAAAGCTACGCCGGCGTCGTCGCACTGGTCGCGCAGGGAGCGCGCCCAGGACGGATGCATTGGGCGCGCTCCGCGGCCACTTTCTCCGCCAACGAAAACGCCGTCGATCATCGGTGGCGCCTGCAACTGCCCCGGCTTACCCCACGGACCGATCCAGTCGTAGAGGCTTACTTCTCCGAGCAACGGCTCCATCGAGAGAAACCGGATGCTGGCAGGGGCGTCAATGAGTTTGGGAATGTCGCGATCTGCTTCGTCCTGGTTGACAATTGTCGCGCCGAGCCACACGTTCTCAGGCGTCCCATCGGGAAACATCGCTTTCAACATAGGCCCTGCGTTGCCGATACGTTTGGTAAGCAGTAGCCATATGAGATGGGGGGTGCTCCGGATGAGTTCGGCGAAACGTTTCCGTTCTCCTTCCGGTGCGGCATTATCAAACGGGTCGCATACGCTCGGGAAAACCTTCCTGCAACGGCCGGCTCTAGCGGCATCGGCGTTCCATCGCAGTGGCTCTTTCCAGTGCGTCTCGCTGTAGGTCCGTCGCGGTGCGCCGGGGCCCCAGTTGCTTCCGCTACGCAGCCATCGGTTCATCGCCTCCGCGTAGCAATGATCGCAGCCCGGGCCTACCTTCTGGCAGCCCTCCCACGGACTCCACGTGCTGTCCGTCCATTCAATCGCGGTGCTTGTGCCCATGTCCGGTTATCCTCAGGCCGTTTCGAATTCCAGACGTGAAGCTGCGAGGGTGCCGCAGCGCCGGGCGCGTGCTTCGAGACCATCAAGCCATCTTAGATGCGCCTCGTCGTTCGCAGCGTCGTGAAGGGAGGGAGCGATCATATGGTCCAGCGCGCCCGCGGTGACGTTTATCCTGGCAAGCGTCCGGTCGTCAGGAACAATCCAGAAATACCAACGCTGGACGAAATACCACCACGTCTTCGCCCGCTCAAGTTCGCCCCACGTGGCTGTGAAATCGAGCACCGATCCGACGGCGCTGAAGAAGACGCAGCGTACGCCATCCTCATGCAGAGAGGCCACGACCACCTGTCGACCGCTGGAAATGGATTGCGGATCATGCGATGCGCAGCCGAGCGCCGGAAATCGCCCGACCCAGTCCAGGGAGCGCGACGTCGCGCGGTCCAGAAAGAACGACTTGCCTTGCATACGAACTCCGATGTTATGTCGCCCGCACAGTGGCGGGTATGAAGTGAGTGTGCTCGCTTCATTGGGAAGTCAAGTGAGCGGGGCACGCGGTAGCCGCTACCGGTGTTTGATTGCCGGCGGGAGCCGGACGGCATCGAGCACCTCGCGATCAACATTCCATTCGACGACCGGGATCTGTCGTGCCGATCGCAGAGCACGCTTCTGTTCCTTGCGAGCTTCGTAATGCTCGACACCGTTCATCCCGTAGACCTCGACATGAGTGTCGGTGGGCGTGTCACGCAACACGAAGTCCGGCAGCATGTCGTCGCCGTCGTTCAGACGAACCGGTTTCTGAAAATCACGGCCCTCCGCGACCAGCCGATTGGCCATAGCAACCTCGGGCATGGAGTCGCATGGAAGGTAAGCTCGGGAGCAAAGCATGGCCGCGAGGTCGACGAGCTTCAGGTGTCCCTTCGGGGTGCGTTCAACGAGAAGAAGGGCAATGACGCGCGCGGTACGATCGCCCAGCGCACGCCACGCGTGCGGATACGTCCGCGCCGCGTGATCGACGAGGGCTGTGCTGGCGTAGTACTTCCGTGCGCTTTGCCTCAGGCTCAATGCATGCCCATACTGAGTGGGCGAAACTTCGTTGATCTCGCCGATGACCAGTCCTCGCTTAGTCCTCCCGTTGTTGACGTCGAGGCGACTAATAAAGGCGTCGAATTCAGCGTTGATTGCCGCACGATCGGCTTCGTCAAACCTGCGCATGATGTGCAAAACGTCCTGAGCGTTGGCGCCATTGATGAGCGCGGTGCCGATCTCGGCGAGGAGCTGCGCATTGCATTGCCCCCAATGACGGGATGTCGTCGTGCCTGTCCACTGGTTGAGGCCAGATTCGGCCCATAGCGTCTGCAGGAATGCGAGAAGGCTGGCCGAGCGGCGGGTCGTGCGGTTAGACGGCGTCGCCGGCGAGCCGCGTGACCCGGTAGTCGCTTCCCGCAGAATAAGCGAGGCGTCGAGTTTGACATTCAGCCCGGCGGGCGTCGCGAGTATTGCTGCCTTCGCGTCAGAGCCGCTCACAGGCTTTGTGACGTCGGGGTCCTTAAAAAATGCGCAGCCTCGCTTATGCCGGTGACCGTCGTCCGGCCACCCGGCCAGATGGAGCAGAGAGCCGTAACGGCGAATCACGAGCTGGAGAGGCGGGGATTGGGTCGCGCACTCACAGGTGGCATAGCCGGGTGTGACCTTTGCGCGCTCAAGGCGTCTCACGTACCGGGCAGGGTTTTCCTGGACGTCGGTCAGCGGGAATGTGCCGCCGTCGAAACTCACGTTGAACATAATGGACCGCCATAGAAAATGGCCGCAACGGCGGCCATGGCTTTGAATGGGATATGGGACAGGGCTAAGTCACCGGCTCGAACGGCTTTTCCCGGAGGCGCGCAGATCTTCGGAGATTTGCTGCAGCCATCTGCTCGAGCCGTCGCGCGTTCTGCCCAATGTGAACGAGTGGTGCGCTTCCTCGGTTGGCTGGTACTCGCGGCCCGTAGATCTGTCCGTCAGAAACCAGTTACCGTTCGACAGTCGGAGCACGTGGCAGCCGGGGTAACGCTGCTCCATTGCGACTTGTTCCCTGTGTTCACGACGCATGCGAATCTCTTCTCGAAGCGAGTGCAGTCGCCCGAGCCCTAGCAGTGTTCCTGCGACACCCGCGATCACAACCGCGATAACAGCGGTGGGCGCCCACGATGACCAGTGCAGGGCAGATGCCAGAGCGCTCAGAGCGCGCCACGCGGCCGTCAGAAGTAGGAGACAACCGACGATCGGCACGATGACGAATTCAACGAACATGGACGCCTCACGCTGGCTGGACACGGCCGACCGTGCGGGTCGCAGGACTGAAATACAGCTTGCCTTCGCTGGCGCAATTGATCTTGAGTCGAATGCGACGGTGAACAGCGCTGCGAAAGACGTTCGCAAGCCCAAGGTCAACGCCGAAGCTGAAGCTGGTTGCGATGACGAACATGAATACTATCTGCGTTACAACCAGAATCTGGGTCGCAGCACGCGCGAGATCTGCCGGCTGCAGACGGGCGATCATGGACATCGTAGTCTGGAAGGTAGCAGGGGAAATCCACGCTGAGACCACGCAGATCCAGAAAAGCATCAGCGGCACCAATATGAGTGCGGCAAGCGTGCCGCGACCTGCGAATCCAATGATGTTCGCGAACTGGGCCGCGTAGTTTCGAGGATCACGAAGTGAGTCAAGCTTCAGCGAAATGACGTCGATCGACGCGATCGAGCCGACCTGCGCACCGTTGATATAAACAGCAAGAAGCGCATCGGGGTCTGTCGCGTTCAGGCTCGCGACGAGCTTGCGAACCGCGTGGCGCCGGGACATCTCAGCGAAGATGCCGGCCAGGACGGCAACAACCGCGGGTTGAATGACTCCGTCAGCGCTGCAGGTCGGGACAAGAAATGCAAAAACCAATGCTGAAACGGTTGCGACGAATGCCGCGCTGCCGGCTGAGTTCACAGGGTAGTTAGCGTTTGCCATAGGGTATCCAGTGGTCTGTGTCTGATTGGCTGTGAGGAAAGGACCGCGCGCTCACACGATGACTTCAACGTCGGTGTCCGGCCCTCGCCAGAACGAGCCGTTGAAGTCGTCCAGCACGATTACCGTCCCGGAGATCCGGTCATGGCGAGTGACGAAGCCTTCGCGGAGCCGCGCGTTCCCAGCGGGGTAGCGCACGCGTCGCCTCCATAGTGGCGTGACCACCTTCGGCTGGGATGAGGTTTGCGGCATTGGGTTGGGCTCGGGATTCATGTCCGCGCGCGCTGGTGTAAGTCATTCTGCTGCCGCAGGCGCAGGCGGCGGAAAGCAAAAGACTCCACGTTTGCCGTCGCTTTCCGGAACCGGTCGCGGAAGC
Organism: Paraburkholderia sp. BL27I4N3; assembly: GCF_003386115.1. Classification (NCBI taxonomy): domain Bacteria; kingdom Pseudomonadati; phylum Pseudomonadota; class Betaproteobacteria; order Burkholderiales; family Burkholderiaceae; genus Paraburkholderia; species Paraburkholderia sp. BL27I4N3. Next base: position 112,963 of record NZ_QREJ01000002.1, read on the forward strand.
CTGCCGCATACTCCGACTCTCATTCCGTAGCGCGCAGCGGATGCAGCGTCAGCTTGTACTGGTCCCGCAGAGCAATGGTTATGGAGTCGCCGGCCGTGACCTTTACCGTCTTGCTGTCGCTCCAGCCGTGCGAAAGTGGGCGCTGTGTAGCGAAGCCGTCGTGCTGGATCGTCTGCATGCCGTCTAACGTCTCGCGATTCACCCATGCGGTCAGCGACACCGTCTCGGGAGTTGCATCGTCGAGAGCAAGCTGTAGCGTATTGCCGATATCGACCGTGTCGACGTCGCACTTTGGCTCGTTACTGACGAGGCCCGAGTCCGGGCGGCAGGACGCGACGTAACTCACACGCACATAGCTTGTCATCATCTGGACGGGATTGCGTCGCGAAAGCGTTGTACGTCCCGTTTCCACCACCTCGCCGGTCGGGCCAGCCAGCCGGTACTCGAGCGTGTAGGAGGTCGGCGCTCCGTCGGCAGCGAGGGCGGCGCTCGCGCCAGAAAAGAGAGAAGCAGTCATCGAACAGGCGAGGAGGGTCTTGAGCATTTGTGGTTTTCCTATAAGTAAGCATCAGGGCAATCGCGCCCACACCGATTCTGTATCGATCTCAGGGAAGTCAAGCGCCCGATAGGGACAGAGATCCACGCGTCTTTGCGGTGCATCGCCACCGCTTTCCGGTTTCCGTCCCGGGCTGAAAGCTATATGGTTTTCTGGAGCTTTTGCGGTTAAGACCGTGAGCCGGCTCACGGGGGCGTCGCTCCTGCACGCGTTAGAGGTGGACTGTTCGCATCGCCCTATGGGCGGGGCTAGAAGGGGTCGTAGGGCCAGGTAATCCACAGAGTTATCAAACGAATCTGTGGATATCTTCGCTCTGATTCGTGCGCGATTGCGGGCGAAAGACACGCCAAAGTCGTGCTCATTCGAGCGTGCATGACAGGCTCGACCCGATACCATCGTTGCATCTCTCGCGTCCCTGACGCATCGACCACCCGCCTGCGACAAGCCGGCGGTCTTCATTTACCCCGACGGGCTCCACACCCGTTGCGGGCGTGCTCCCGTCCAATCGTAGGAGCTCGCATGAATCGCCAACGTCTTTTCTCTTTCGGACTGATGGTCTGGCAGACGCATGGTCTTTCTCATGACCAGCTGCTGCGGATCGTTGGCGCGAAAAAGCGTTACTCGCCACAGTTCCGCGCGGCAGCGCTACGCCATCTGGTCGCTGCCGCTCCGGTTTCGATCACCGGGGGCCGTCCTTTCGCCGAGCGGCGCCGTCGCGTGCCGCTCATTACCGCGTCTAGCCAGCAGTATTCACTCACCCAACGGGGCCACCCCGTTGGGGATGCGCCCCGGATTACCTATGGAATCCGGCATGTTTAACCACTTTATCCAGACCTTCATCGACGCCCAGACTGCTGCATGGCGTCACTACAGTGCAGTCGCGGCAACTGAAAAACGCCTCTTTAGCGATAGTCACGACCCCGCCGTGCGCGTGCCAACTACCACCCAGGTGGTCGACGAGCTACGGCGCACGTACGAGACGCTGGCCATGCGCATTATCTTCAAGGCTCGCGACGAATTTACGGTCGGGGCGAAGCGGCCGGTGATCCATCGTGCAACGATCTTCGAGGCAGCCGGCTTCGATATCGAGCGCTCGCTTGCGCTGGGCGAGGTCCCCGACTTCGACTGGCTGTATGCGGTTCTGCGCGCGAGACTCGGCGCGGGGGAGTGTTCGCTGTGAGCAAGAAATCTGCGCAACGCAAACACGACCTGACTGCCGATTCCGCGCAAAAGGAACTCGTCAAACTCATCCAGTCGTTTTCTCACGGTCACCGTCTTCACGCGGTGTTCTCCGACTTCGTGGAACTGAGCGCGCTCGCGATCAGCAACAGTGTCGATCGCGCGCAGTTCGAAACGCGAGAGAAACGCTACCTCGACATCGTTGGAAAGTACAAGCGGGACGAAGTTGACCGGTTCCCGCAGATGCTCGGTCTGCTTGTCGAGTCGTTTGAACAACGCGTCGCGGTGCTCGGCAAGCAAACGTCCGACGGCCTGCCTGTTAGCGGTGGACTGACGGACGTCCTCGGCGAAACCTACATGATGCTGGGGCTCGGCAACGATCGGACGGGGCAGTTCTTCACGCCGTACAGCGTGTCCCGGATGATGTCGATGATGGTGATGGGAGACGTCGGTGCGGAGGTTGCGCGCCGCGGCTTTATCCGGGTGAGTGAGCCGGCCTGTGGTGCGGGTGGCATGGTAATCGCGGCCGCAGACTCGCTGCTCGCTGCTGGCACGAACTATCAGCAAGCGATGCACGCAACATGCATTGATATTGATGCCTGCTGCGTGCACATGACATACGTCCAGTTGTCGCTACTGCATGTACCTGCAACGGTCGTGCACGGCAACGCGCTGTCGATGGAAGTGTGGGGCACCTGGTACACGCCGGCACACATTCTCGGCGGCTGGACGTTCAAACTGCGGCGGCGACTCGAAGCGGATCTGCTTCGCGAGGCTGTTGCTCCTGAACGGCAACCCGTGGCGGAAGCCGCAGGAACGCACAAGATTGATGCGGAGGCCACTTTCGCGGCTGAAGCTGAGACTTCGGACGTGGCGGTGCTGGAACGCGATCTGGTGACCGCCGTGGTTGAGCGAAGCGCGGGCGATCGAATGTCGCTAGCCGACCTTTTCGAGCAGTCGCTGGCGAGCGGTACGCGAGAGCGCACCGTGTTCGACACGATCGACCAGTTGACCCTCTTCTGAGAGCAAGGCCCACCCGATAACGGTGGGCCTTTTTTTTCGAAAGCGGGGCGGAATTCTCAATCTTTTCGGTCTGGACGCGGCTTCTTAAGACGTTATCTTAGCCATACCTACCGCGTCTCTGACGCATCGACCGCGCCGGCACTGCCCGGCTTTTCATCTTTGACCCCATCGGGAACCACTCCCGACCGGGGGCAGGTTCCCTCTCCGGAGAACCTGCAATGCAACAACAACTTACTGCTCCCCTCAAGCGCATCAAAATCGGTCGCAATCCCCGTACGTACTTCGATCCGAAGGCGATGTCGGAGCTGACTGAGTCGATCCGGGCACACGGCGTTGACACGCCGATCATCGTCCGTCCGGTCGTTGAGGACGATTTTGACTACGAGGTGATCGCTGGTGGCCGTCGCTATCGCGGCGCCATGGAAGCTCACGGCGAAGACTTTCCGATGCCCATCGTCGTAAAGGACGTCGACGACGTCGAAGCGCGGCGTATTGCGCTTACTGAAAACATCCAGCGCGACGACCTGTCTCCCGCCGAGGAAGCCCGTGACGCTGCGGAGCTGCTCGGTCTGCAGGGCGGCGATCGCGACGTGACGGCCAAGATTCTTGGCTGGTCTCGCGCGACGCTGGATAGCCGCCTTGCGCTGCTGAACTGCTCGACGGCGGTGCTCGATGCATTGAGCGAGCGAAAGATCAATATCGCTCACGCCGAACTGCTGGCGGCACTCTCGAAAGAGAATCAGGACAAGGTCCTGCCTGTCGTTGTCGCTGAGAAGCGTTCGGCCGCTGATGTGCGCAAGCTGGTGGAATCGGCGTCGTGCGCGTTGGCTCCTGCCATCTTCGACAAGACGGACTGTGCGGGGTGCCCGCACAACTCGTCAACGCAGGCACAGATGTTTGGCGAAGCGATCGGTACGGGAAACTGTACTAACCGCACCTGCTTCAACGAGAAAACGGAGAAGCAGCTTGAAGCGACAGCGGCAGGCCTGCGTGATGAGTTCCAGACCGTGCGTATCGTGCGGGCAGGGGACAACAATACGCGCGTGCAACTGGCTGTCGACGGCACGAACGGCGTTGGTCTCGAACAGGCGAAAGCCTGTCACGGTTGCGCAAATTACGGCGCGGCAGTGAGCGGCCTCCCTGATTCGGTCGGTAAGGTCTATCGCGGCCAGTGCTTCGACACCGTCTGCAACATGAAGAAGGTGGCGGCTCGCATCCAGGCTGAAAAGGCTGCAAAACAGCCGGAGAAGGCCGAGGGCGCGAAGTCGGCGCCGGCGGCGAAGAGCGCGAATGGCACGGGCAGCAAGTCAGCCAGTGCACCGTCCTCCACCAATCCCTCGGTCACGGTCATCGCCGAGTCCGAGAAGGTGAAGGCGTATCGCGTGAAGCTCTGGCGCAAGGCGCTGCGCGTGGACATCGGCATGAATCACGAACTGGCTCGCCAGTACCTGATTGCAATCGTGCTGAGTGGCCACGCCCGTCAGATCGATGACGCGTCGTTCCGCAAGTTCTTCGAGCGGATCGCGGAGGGTGAAGCACCGCTCGCCAATCTGCCCAAAGCGATCGACGCCGTGCAGGCGACGAACGAAAGCAAGCAGGCCGACCTGATGATCGCAATGCTGTTCGCAGCGATCGAAGGGCTCGAGGTGACCAACCTCACCCAGCTTTGCAAGTCGCACAAGCTGGATCTGAAAAAGCACTGGACGCTCGACAAGGAGTTTCTGGAGCTGATCACGAAGTCCGAAATGACCGTTCTCGCGGATGAGCTTGGCATTCGTGCCGCGCTCGGCGAGAACTTCAAGAAGGTGTTCGCGAAATCCAAGCCGGAAGTTATCGAGGCACTGCTCAAGGTCGAAGGTTTCGACTACGCGGGCAAACTGCCGAAGGTTCTGAAGTTCTGATCTGGCGGGGCGCGTTCAGCGCCCCGTTCCCCCTCTATATGTATACGCCGCCTCGCGCGGCTTTTTCACTTTTCTGGAGTCACTTATGTTTCAGCAACTTGAAGCGCTTGTGCGCTCGTCCGGCAAGGTTGTGATGACCCTGCAGGCGTCCGGCGACCAGCTGGCGGTGTTTGTCGTGCCGCACGGCGCGACGGGCCCGGCGTTGCGCCAGCCGCTCGTCCTCACGGCGACGGCAATTGAACTCGACGAGGGTTTCGCCAATGCACTGTTGACCTATGCGGGTTCGCACAAATCGCTCGAGGAACAGGTTGCCGTCACGGCGGCGATCCTCGACGAAGCGAAGAAGTCGCAGGTCGGCAAGGCGCAGAAGGCGTTGCAGGGCGGTTCCAAAAAGGCGCAACCCGCGCCGGCTTCGAACAGCGCGGCGGACGAAGACGAGAGCGAAGACGAAGACGAGGCGCAAGCGTCGGACTCGACTCCCGCATCGGCACCAGCCGCACCCGCATCCGCATCGTCCGAGCCGAAGGGCACGGATCTCCTGTCGCTTCTCGGTTAAGGAGATTTCCCATGTCCATCTCCATCGCCGCAGTGATCCGCGAATTTGCCTACAACGGCATGAACCTGCTCGATCCGGGCCCCGCGTTCACGCCCGACCAGGTTCGCGATCTTTACACCGCGCAGTATCCGGAACTGACGACGGCCGCCGTAGACGGGCCCGAGATCAAGGACACGGTGATGCGCTACACGTTCGTCCGCGCGGCGGGTGCAAAAGGCTCCCATGCGTAGAGACGCTTTGCTCAAGGCCCTGTCCGGTAAGGATGCGGCATTCAACCAGGAACCGCCCGAGAGGGCGGTTTTTTTATATGACGAGGAAGCCCGCTCATGCTCTTCGATCCTGCAACAACTGATTCGCACCTCGCTTTCGGCGCCGGTGGGTCGTGGCAACCGCCACGCGCTGCCGTTGCCCGACGTGGATCTGCCGCTGATTTTCTGACGCTTCCGGACGTCGCCGACGATGTTCCTGTCGAGGCGCGCGTGAAGTGGCGTGCGGACGTTTCCCTGACGGGACTCGCCAGAAAGCATTTCCTGCATGGTCCGTTGCTCGCAGCTGACGTGAGCAATCCGATTGATGCGGGGGACGCGTTCCAGCAGGCTTTTTTTGCCTGGGTGAAGCGCCAAACCGCATCGCTCAAGCGCATCACGCTAAAACCGTGTCTCTTCGACAGCCTCGCAGTGCGGGATGTTCTCCAGCACACGGGCACCGCGAACAACGACGAAGATCCTTCGTCGCTGTTCTTTACGCTGGAGTCGCCCGAGGAGTGGCTCTGTTCCTTCGGGCCAATGGTGGGCAGGTTACGCGCGGCGCACCCGTTGCTCCTGCGTACGGTCATGTCTGTCATCAATCGTGCTGCCTGGCGCACGGTCTGGCTGCGTACGCCGGACTGGTTCATGTACGAGTTCGCTTGCTGGTACTGGGAAGGCGACGAGAGCATCTCCGACGCGGATGCGGCGGAGATGCTCAAGGAGCGATTCGGCGAAGACGCAGAGGCGCGAAAAGCGTATCTGCCTTCGACGGTCAGGCCAATGCTCTGTCCTGAGGATGCGGAACCGTCCGTCTTCTCGGGCGGTCGCTGGCGGCTTCGTCAGGCGTTGACCGATGACGAGCTGCTCACCCTGCGCAACAGAAGCAAAGGAACGGTTCGGCGTGTCTGCACCGAACTGCTCAGGCTTAACCGCCTGATGCACGGCACGCGCCGACGAAAGCTGTTTAACGCTTCGTATGGGACGAACCCCGTCTACGCGGGATGCGGGATTGTTATCGATGGCAACGAGTTCATCGGCGACATCCTCGACTGTCATTTCGATAGCGAAGCCCAGAGCGGTGAGGTCACGACCTATCACGGCTTTATCGCATTGGGCGACAACGCGCGTGCGATCCGCCGGCAATACGCCGACTGGACGCTCGCGTTTTCCATCCTCAAACGTCTCGACAGCCTGCTGGCGCTCGTGACGCATATTCTTTAAGGAGTTTCCCATGACCGGTATTACGACTGGCCGCGCCAGCGCGGATGTGTCGCTGCAATCAGCGTTGCTGCTCTATGGCGCAAAACCTGACGAAACGGTGTTCGCCACGGCGCACCCGATCGCTCTTGTAAAAGGTCGTCCCACGATCGGCGCTGGACGGCCGTTGCAACGTGACGCGCTCATTTCGGCGCTGACGAAGCTCGCGGAACACGCTGCACCGAAAGCGGAATTTCTGCCGCCAACAGTGCTGGGGATGTCTCCCGCCGCTGTTACGTGGTGGTGCCCGCCGGCGTTGCGTCGGGTGTTCTTCAAGTGCGCGACGCTTGGCGAACGCTCGGCGATCGTGCCGCATCCCGGCCTCGTGTTTCAGGCGTCGAACGTCGGTTTTCGCGTCTTCGCAGTCGCGGACGCAGATCGGCCCACCGCCGGAACAAAGCTGTTCGAGCCGCCTTATTTCAACACCTGGGACAACGGCGGCATCTGCATTGGGACTGCACGTGTTCCAAAGCGCGTCGACGTTGCGTCGATCCCCCGCTGGGAAGCGGGTTTCTTTGAGTCGGCATTCACCCATCCGAACGCGGGCGGCAAGCGCGTGAGCTATACGAATGGTGAATACGCTTTCTGGCGCGACATGCTGGACGGCAAGTTCGGCGAAGCGTTCCCGATGGAGTGTCTTGTGCCAACGAAGTTTGCGGCGCTGGCGCTGGTGAATGGTCGGGTTGGGGGTGTGGCATGAACGCACTCGATACGGTTCTGCAGAAGTCATTCCCGTCCGTTATGGTGCCGCGCAGTGAGGCGGTGGAACCCATGACTACAGACGGTGAACGGCTGCTGATTGCCGCCAACGGTATCTGGCTCGAAGTGCAGCGGCCGTGGATTCGTGTGGTTCGCCGCATCGCGCGGTATGACGTGGCCACCGCGATTCCTTACGGGGAGGTCGCCGAATCGACGGACCTGCTGTGCGGCGCCATACCTGCGGAGCACGTCGCTGCTTTCTATCGGATGGCGCACGCTGCGCTGCCCAATGAAGCGGGGGCGTGGATCGTCTGGAATCGGCACACCGGCCAGTTTCGCACGGTGTCGTTGCCTTCGTTGTCGCACGGTCCGGGTCATCTCAGGTACGAGCGACCCTTGCTGGATGAAGGCGAAAGCGTTGTGGTGGACTGCCACTCGCATGGTTCGGGCGGGGCATTCTTCTCTCGCACGGACAACGATGATGACCGGCATGACGTGAAGCTCGCGCTCGTGCTCGGTAATTGTGATCGTTCGCCGTCGATGGCATTCCGTCTGTGTGTGAAGGGGATTTTCGAGAAGCAGGGCGGAATTCCCGGAACGTGGCAGGTGGCGTTGGAAGCGGAGGTGACGGCATGAACACCGCCATCAGACACTGCATCCCCCAACACATGCTCACGCAGGCCTGGCGGGTGGTCGTCGTGGGGGCGGGTGGCACCGGTAGCGCATTGCTACCAAGCCTCGCGCGCCTGCATCACGCAATGATCGAGCTCGGACACCCGGGCGGAATCGAATGCACGGTGTACGACGATGACACGGTCAGCGAAACGAATGTCGGCCGGCAGGGGTTTTATCCGAACGATGTTGGCCAGTACAAGGCGCTGCTGCTTGTGAACCGGCTCAACAACCTGATGGGCACACGCTGGGTGGCCGAAGCACGCCGTGTCGATTCGAGTGTCCGCCTACAGGCGGACCTCGTGATCGGTTGCGTCGACACCCGGCGCGCGCGCCACGCGATTGTGCAGTCCGCAAAGCGGGGATCGTGCCGCTACTACCTCGACTGTGGAAATGAGACGGACCGCGGTCAGGTCATTCTTGGCGAGTTCGGCAAGCAACGGCATGACAGGCTACCCCATGTGGGCGACCTGTTTCCGGACCTGCTGAATGCGAAGAATGATAAAGGCGATGATATGCCTTCCTGTTCGATGGCCGACGCACTGCGCAAGCAGTCGCTGGTCATCAACCAGGCGATTTCGGTGCAGGCGTTCAATCTGTTGTGGACGCTCTTTCGCACCGGGTCGCTCGACTGGTCGGCGGTATTCGTGAACCTCACAACGGGGCGAACGAACCCGGTTGCCACTGATCCTGCTGCATGGGCTCGCTTCGGGTACGAAGCGCCGAAGCTGGCGGAGAAGAAGGCTCGCAGGAGCCGGAAAAAATCCGCCGTAATCTGATATGCCGCTTCCTTCGGGAAGCGGCTTTTTTTTTTCCGGAGAATCATGAAACAAGCGATTATTGATAGCCTGGCGCAACACGGCTGGGACAAGGACCGGATCGTGGATGCGTTCAGCAAGACGTTCCAGACCGTTGTAGCGCCGAAGCGGGCCAGCATTTGGCTAAGATTCGAGCGCGAGTGTGATCGCTGGTGGCTCACGAACGGCGAATTCACCAGCGCGGGCGAGAATGTATTGGCGGGTAGCTTTGCGATATTCCCCAGCGGCATGCCTCATATCGAGATCGAGGCCACAGTCGCGGCGCTCGTTGCGGGTATGGAAGGCAGCATTGCTGGGGCGTATTCGGTCCGGCTGCTTGGCCAACGCGCGCGGTAGAGATCGCCGGACGCATTCGGCCACCGAGGCTGAATTTCCGCTGTTTGCGTTGTACCAGTGCATCCGAAGCCCAAAAACGTGTGGTTTGGGCGACGCTGTACTGAACTTATGACGACGAGCGCCGTTCCCTCCGGGGAATGGCGTTTTTTTTCGTCCGCTCAATCCCGCTGTCCGATCGCGTAGTCTCAGAAGGCGAACGCGGCTTGCGTCGTGACTGCACCTGTTACGTCGTCGCGTGGGCGCGTTGTTGGTTGCCTGGAGCTGCGCGTGGCGAGCAGTTCGTCATATCGCTGTACGACCGAGTCGGCCGTCACGTGCCCGATGTCAATGCCGACGAGTTTCGCGACGCGGGTGCGAACGCTTGCGAGCAGCACTGCCTCGTCGTAGGTTGTCCTTTCCGCCACTAACGCCGATCGCGACGACCGCGTTTTGATCGAGCAGCGCATAAACCCCCGGTGTGGTGGTCACAAAGCGCGCGAGCCCGGCAACCGTTTTATGCAGCGAAGCGGCGCAGTGCCGACAGGGTAATGATCTGGGATGACAGCCGGGTACCCCCAATCGGTGAAAGCGAGGCTGGATCCACGAGGTTTCCAGGCTTCGGCGGCTCAGATGTGCCCTAGACTCACCCTATCACCCGCGCTTCTGCGCATCGAAAGAACACTCCAGCTTGCTGGTGTGCTCGAACCTTTGACCGGCAATGTCGGTCCTCCACGACGGTTCAAACCCGTCTGCCAACCCTGTTGGGAGCCATCCCAACGGGACCGGCTCCTTTTTTTTCTGGAGCCGCACCATGTTGCAGCAAGTCACTTTCTCGCCGGAACTCGTCAAGGCTTTGGCAATCTCGGCCAGTCCCCTCAAGGTTTCGGAGAAGTGGGGTTTCCGCGAAAACCAACGTGTCGTCGCGCAAGCCATTGCGAAATTGCCGATCCGGACTTACTCGGGCACGATTCTGTATGTCTGGGAAGATGGAACAGCAACCGTGAAATTCGATCACCAGATCCCTTTTGATACCGAGCGTGAGCTCGTCCAAAGCGGTCGCGTCGACCTGCATTACCTCACCCGCATTTCGTCGTAACCGCGTCTGTCCGATGCGTCAGGTGAAACCACCTGTCGCACTCATCCAATCCTTTTGGGAGCCAATCCCAACGGGAACCGGCTCCCGTTTTCTGTGGAGCTGTTCCATGTCGAATCGTAAACACACGGCCACGGCCGTTTCGTCCAAGTTCGTTCTGATCGTCGCCGCCGCTCTCGCTCTAACGGGCTGCGCACTGGTCATTTTCGGCTGCGCGTTCGAAGCGCAGAGTCAACTCGATCTGCTGCGCGCATCCGGACCGGCTGCTCTCGATACCTATCTGGCGCATGTCGGTTCGCATCAGTTGTCATTCGCTGCGCTCATGGTTGAGTCCGTTACCGGACACGGCTACGCGTACAGCGCGTTCATACAAGGCGTCGGCCTCTGGTTTGTCTTCGTTCTCGCACCGCTCTCGGTCGTGCTGCTCACCGCAGCGCGCTGGTTTGCTGTTCGCGAACGGAGCACGAGCCTTCGCCCTGCTATGGCTCACTGAACCAAACACCTTTTTTTCCCGTCAGGGCGACCTCCCTGACGGGACGGTTGCCCCAATCTCGTTGAGGCAATCAAATGTTCAAGATCATCGTCAGTCTCGTTCTCGCTTCCATGCTTTCCGCTTGCGCAGGTATCGACTTCGGTTCGCCGAATACGTACCAGCGGTATGACGTTCAGCACGCGGGCTCCCTTGAACAGGGAACGGTTCTCCGCACTCGCGCAATCACGATCGAAGCCAGCCAGGACAACTCCGGGCTGACGTCGCTCATCAGCGCGGGTGTCGGTGCTTTCCTTGGCTCACGCACGATTGGCAACGGCACCGGTCGCTACATTGCCGGCGCCTTGTCCGGAGCCGCATCCGGCTTCATCACGCAGAAGGTTTCGCAGGTGCTGTCGCATCACGCAGGTCTTGAAATCATCGTGCACACGAGCACAGGGCGCGATGTGGTTGTGGCTCAACCCGACGATCAGCAGTTCGCGCCGGGCGATCACGTTCTCCTCATTTCCACCAACTCGGGTCTGCGCGTTACGCACTGACCTGGCTTCCTTCCTGTACGCGCCGGTATACGCCGGCCTGTCTTTTCATCGCGAGGTGTTCCCGAAAGGGCACCTCGCATTTTTTTTCGAGGTCCGTATGTTGAGAGTTCCCAAGGTGTTCTATGCCGATCGCCGCAGTTCGGGAGCGGCGTCGGACGCCGCAATAACTGACCACGCGACGCGGATGTTGCGCCGGGTGGCGCGAGATCTTCGTCTGCGTCCGCACGATCACGAGATCGTCACCGAACCGGCGCGTCGCGGCCGCGGCTGCCGCGTCACGCTGCGCACGCCGGCGGTCATGCTGGAGGTCGCTGACATACCGAAGCGACAGAGGGTGGCTGTGTCGTTTCGCACCCGCCGAGGTCGCTCAGACATGTCGGGCGGTGTGGACAACGCGGTGCCCTTCGAGCAGTTGTCGTCCCGTGAAGGCTACGATGCCTTGCTTTCGGGCCTGCGGCTGGCCGCTGGTCTTGATGGCGAACGCCGATAGGTGATGTCGATGGAAATTGTCGAGATCACTGTCGAATACCCATCGGGCATGGTCGTGACCGATCAGGCGACTTTTTCCCGAGAGCTTGGGCAAGTAATTCCGTCCGAGCGCCTTGCTTCTCTCTTACGCGAATTGGGCGCAACCGAGGCACCGCCGGTTGTAAGTGCTCTGATCGACGACCTGGATGCGCCGCTCGATCATCGCGTGGACGGTAGTTTCTCGGTCAGTGTTCCGGTCGCGAACGTCGATCGAAAGCGGTCATTCATACCGCTCGGGCAGGCGTGGAGCAAGGATCAGAGGCAGCAGTTCGGTCGCTTCTGCCACGCGCTCACCGTCGCTTCGCTAGTGAGTTTCGTTGGATATTGGCACTCGACCAGCGATTGGACGTGGGGCGCTGTTCTCAACGAGGCAGCGCTCGCGGCGATCATTGTGCTAACCTTTACTGAGGGCATGGATTCCATGAACGGAGAATGACTATGGGCTTCGGTGTAGTTGCGCTAATCCTGACGATTGCGATTTGTGCGTATGGCAAGCACATGAGCGACCTCGGCCGAAAGGCGGATCGCGAACGTCGGCATCCGCGCGTTCCCCGCTGATTGTGACGCGGACCGGCTTTAACCGGTCCGTCTTTTCTTGAAAGGCTGCACCTTCGGGTGCGGCCTTTTGCTTTTTATGGGCCCTCTATGTCCGAAACCCTTGATTTGCCGGTCGCGCTGGCGACCGCACCCTTTGAAACGCTTGGCGCGACCGTCGGCAGTGTCGTAGAGCAGATTTCCCGTGCCCTGCGGCGGACGGAGATCGAGCCGGAGTGGGTGACGCACGCGAATTTTATCGACGCGGACTGCCCGGACCGGTTTGGCCTGCCGCCCTTGGCGCCGTGGCCTGTCGAGCAGTCAAACCGTCGTTTGACCCTGTCGGTCGAGCGCGGCAATTCGGAAGGGTGGATTATCCGGGTCGACCTGATTGAACTCGTCACGGACCGTGACTCCCAGTTGTGGAAGAGCGTCCCGCTCATCCGCATCAAGTCGCTGTCACGCTCGCAGGCGTGGGCGGTGGCGGCGGTAGTTTCGCGCATGCTCGATATCGACTGACCAGTTTTCTTTTCCTGAACCCCGATGGGCCAACATCCCATCCGGGGACGTTGGCCCTTTCTTTTTGCGGAGCCAACTTCATGTACCAACTGTCTATTCCCGGCGAAAGCTTCACCGTCGCGACGCTCGCAGGCGTCGTTGCCCTGTTCGCCAGCGAGCGTGTGAAGGAGACGGAGACATCGTCTATTTCGCTGTTCAGCGACGCCGTTCCGGCAAGCGTGACCCGTTACAACGGCGCGCTGGCGCTGCGGTGTGCAGGCTCAGCAGTCGAGATCGTCGCCCGGCTGTTCGGCGAGGTTCACGCGTTCTGGCTGTCCGCCTATGGCGAGCAGGCCCGTCCGTGGCAGATCCGCCCGGCGCACTGGGAGGAGCTGTTCGGCCTCTTCGAGCTGGCGCGTGCGCCGCAGAGTTTCCTGTCGACGAACCAGATCGATGCCGAAAAAGCGGCCGCGCGGGATGCTCGACAATTCTTCAATCTGTCGTCGCTATTCCATGACGCGGCGATGGCGCGCTTTGGCTTTGGTTCCGGCGGTCCAGCAGTGGCCGGCGGCCAGGTGAACGGCCGCCACGAGGTGCACGTTGCTTACGCTCTGCTTCGGAACGAGGACGTCCCGACCGGAGTAATGGATGACTACCGTGCGATGGAACGGCCATTCCGCTACGACCTCGAGTGGGCCGCACCGCTTCTCGACGTGCCAGAAGTTCGCGGCCGGTTTTCTGCCGGCAGGTTGCAACGGGTGAGTTCGATCATGCGTCACGCGAAGCAGTCGCTCACGGCGGAAAACCTCGACGCGATCGTTGCCGCGACGGCAGGCTTGCCAGAAACGGCAGGTTATATCGAGGTCGAAGATGCTCTGTTCGATGCGCAGATCGTGAACGCCGAGCCGTTGCCAGCAATGTTCGACACGCCCGTTGCGATCGGGCGGCCGGTCAACGACTTCGCTGCGAGGCTGCGCCAGTTGCAGGCGGACTCGCGGCGCGACAAGGCAGTGGACCGGGCCGACATGGAGCGTGCGCAAGGCCGAATGAGTGCGCGCCGGCACAAGCTCGAATGCGAAATGGCGGTTCTCTCACACGGGCGCGAGTCGTACGAGTGGGCTAATCACCTGGCTGCAGCCATCGAGAAGCGCGACATTGCGAGGCTGCTGGACATTCTGGACACGACGGATGAACGAAATGAGAGCAGCAAGCGTGCCGTCGAGGAGTTTCATGGCGTGAAACTGCGCGGAGCCAAAGCGAAAGCGCGGCGCCGGGCTGTCTTCGCGTTATGTGGCTTCGACGAGCCGGCCCAGGTTCAATGGGAAAAGGCCGATGCCGACCGCAAGCTTGAAGAGCGCCGGAAAGATGAAGCACGGCGTGCGAAGGAAGCGGCGCTTGGCGCCCGCTACAAGCGCAACGACGGCGTGGTAATCGATGGCGTCAAGCATGTCGACGAGGCGATCGCATCGGGCTTCAGCGAGATCCGCAACTGGCGCGCTGGTGCGATTCTTCAGTACGCACTGGTGAACCCGGCACTTAACGAGGGACGGCGCTTGCAGCAGGCCAAGGACGGCACGCTAGCCTATGCCCGAGCGGTCCTCGAACGCCGTGCTGCGTAAGGGGAGGGCGTATGCGATTTGACCGTCAGGCCCGGCCGGAAGGTTTCTCCTGGACGAGCCGCCGTCAGGCACTGTTCCTTAGCCGTGAGCAGCGACAGCTGGAAAAGCTCGCGAAGGCGTATCCCCTGTTCAGCGACCAGCTTGAGCTTCCGCCCGCACGCACGCTCGACGAAGAGCTGGCGCGTCGTGAGAGGCTGTTCCTGCAGGCCGAGCAGCGTATGCGGGATCTGTACGCACAGCAATGGCGTCGCTCGCGTCGTGAGTACTTCGCGTGTACACCCGATCAGCGGGCGCGGATCATGGAGGAATGGACCGGCTGGCCAGGACCCGCAAGACCGTCCGCGTTCTCCTATGTGATCGAGAAGCACAACGGTGTCGGTGAAGCAAAATCGCGCGTATTTCGTGAACGCGAACGCGCGATGAATGCGCGCATCGATGCAACGCTGTCCGCGCAGTGCTCGTTGTCGTTGTCCTGATTCGACATTTCTCTGTCTCAAACCGGCGCTATGCGCCGGTTTTTTTTCGTCCGCACCGAGTGTGAACCTGTGTCGGGCGAGGCCTAAGGGTGGTGATTTTGCGCAGCATACGGACAGGTCCGGTAACGACGGCTGCATAAACTGTCCATATCACCCGCGTCCCTGACGCATCGAACCGCCCCTGCGTGGGCAACAACTCTGCCCCGGGGAACGCGATCTCCTACGGGCGATGGCCGGGGCGCTTCCCAGTGAGGTCCCCATGACTGTTCTGAACAGCGGTTCTGAAGCCGCCCGCATCCCGGTCGCACAGATCGAGACCGCGATCAATGTTTGGCGCAACCGCAATCCGTCGATGTTCGAAACGGATGTGCTGGTGCTGTGTGCCGAAGCACGTTGCCTTGCCAATCTCTACGGCAGGATGATTTTCCTTCGCGAGACCGACGTGGCCCGTGAAGCATTGAACGAGGCGCAACTGGCCGCTCTGGCTGGCGCGCAGACGTAAGCTACACCCCCTTCTTTTCGCGTCATCCGACGCATCGACCCGCTGCGATAGCGGCACACCTGACTCGCCCCACAGGGACCACGTCCCCTGGGGCGCTGGTTCGTGGGGCATTTCTTTTTTGCGAGAACCCTATGAACGCACGTAATAACGCTGCTGCATCTGTTGCTGTCGCCGATCACGCGCCTGCCAACCAGGTCACTGCAGCGCAGCTGACCGAACTCCTTACGGCCTATGTTCCGGCGCGCTTGCCGGTGCTCATTACCGGGAGCCCGGGTATCGGCAAGAGCGATATCGTCGAACAGGTTGCGCAAGCGACCGGTCACGCTCTACTCATCAGCCATCCGGTGGTCGAGGATCCGACCGATTCGAAGGGGCTGCCGTTTCCGTCTGCCGACGGCACGACAGCACGCCACCTGCCGTTTGGCGATCTTGAGGCGGCCGTCAACAGCAAGACGCCCCTGATCTGGTTTCTCGATGACCTGGGGCAGGCGTCGCCCGCGGTTCAGGCAGCCAAGATGCAGTTGCTGCTGGCGCGGCGGATCGGAACCCACGTCCTGCCGGATCATGTCACGTTCGTTGCTGCGTCTAACCGGCGCAATGACAACGCGGGTGTGACAGGCATTCTTGACCCCGTCATTTCGCGTTTCGCGACTGTCGTGCAACTGATTCCGACGATTCAGGGCTGGTCGGACTGGGCGGTGCGGCACAACGTACCGGCCGAGCTGATTGCGTTTCTACGGTTCAGACCGGATCTGCTGTCCGTGCGCAAAACGACGCGCGACATCGAGAATTCGCCGAGCCCGCGCAGTTGGGGTTTCGTCGGCAAGACGATGAACGTGGTTCCCAAGTCGCTCGAGTTGACCTCCTACGCCGGAACGGTGGGAGAGGGGGCGGCGACGGAGCTCCTTGCCTTCCTCGGCATCTATCGCGAGTTGCCCTCGCCGGATGCGATCCTGTTGTCGCCCGACACGGCGCCCATTCCGGAAACGCCGGCGGCGTTGTTCGCAACGACCACCGCGCTGGCGGCGCATGCAACCGAAGGCAACTTCGATCGTGTGCTGACCTACAACGACCGGCTCATTGACGCCGGACATCGCGAGTTCGGCGCACTGCTCGCGCGTGACGCCATCCGGCGCACACCGACGTTGCAGAACACTCACGCGTTCATTCGTGCCCAGAGCGGTCCGCTCGGATCAATCATCCGCGGCTGACCGGCCTTTTTTTCACGCTTCATCCGTTGTTCCTTGCCACGGCCCGCTTCGCGCGCGCCGTGGCTTTTTTCTTTCTGCGTCATCCATTCATCTATCTACCGGAGTCATTCCATGAACATCACCAATATCAAGTCTAAAGTCATGCTGTCGTCGGTCACGATCTCAACCTGGCAGGCACGCTGTTTCGACGTCAAGGCGACTGAAGAAGTCGAGAAGTCGCACGAGACGAAGGGTATCGGCCGCTTCAACAAGCGTCTGATGCCTGAACATGCGCCGAGCTACAAGGAGGTGGTATCGATCGGTAACCGCATCCGCTCGTACTACTATGACCACTCGCTGAAGTACGACCAGCTGGGCGTGCGCCTTCTGCCGACGATGGTCTATATGGACTTCGCGGACCATATGCGCAAGCTGAAGGACGAGTTCGAACTGGCCGTGTCCGTTTTCCTGACGGACTATCTGGACCTGAAGGAAAAGGCACGTGCTGAGTTGAACGGGCTGTTCAACGAGGCGGACTACCCGAGCCTCGCGCAGATGTCCGGGAAGTTCGGGATCAAAATGGCCGTGCTTCCGTTTCCGGACGCGGGCCAGTTTGGGATCGACCTGCCGGACGACGTTCTGTCAGCTTTGCGCACCGATATCGACCAGCACGTTCTGGCCAGTATCTCGACGGCCAACAATGATCTTGTCGGCCGCCTTTACGAAGCCACCTCGAAGCTTGCCGACCGGCTGTACGCGGAAGGCAATGTGCGACTGGACGTGACCAATCAGGTACGCGAACTGTGTGAGCTCCTGCCGAAGCTGAATTTCAGCAACGACCCGAAGCTCACGCACATCCTCGAGCAGGCGAAGAAGCACCTTGCCGTGCACACCGGAGCGGATCTGAAGGAGTCGCGTGTGCTGCGCTCGCAGGTTGCGGCAAAGGCCCAGGAAATCGAAGGCCTGATGGCGGCCTTCATGGGCAGCACGCCGGAGCCGATGATCGATCAGGAGCCGGCGACTCAGGAGCAGACGCCGCTTTTGCGTCTGGTCGCGTGAGATGGCTATGGACCCTCGTATCTCGAAGCAGCGTACCGCGCTGGTGCTGGACCAGCCGTTTTTCGGGGCGCTGGCGCTGCGGCTCAAGGTCGTCGAAGATCCTTCGTGCAAAACGTTCTGGACCGACTCGGTTTCGATCGGCTACAACCCATCGTTTCTATCGCAACTGAACGATCTTGAGACGCGCGGGGTTCTGGCGCATGAAGTACTGCACGTGGCCGGCGGCCACTGCTGGCGTCAGGGTGATCGCGACCCGGATCTATGGAACGACGCGTGTGACTACGCGATCAATCCAATCATCATCGATGCGGGCATGCAGTTGCCCAAGGGCGTGTTGATTGATGCGCGGTTCACCGGCAAGTCGGCCGAGGAGATCTACGGCATCCTCGCGCAGGAGAAACGGAGCAGGGAGAAGGAACGGCAGGAGCAGCAGGGTCAAGGGCAGCAGGATAGTGGCAAACCAGCAGGGAAGTCTGGCTCCCAGCCAAGGGTCCCGAACGGGGGCAGCAGCCCGCCGCAATCCGCGAACGGCGCGAACACACCGTCCGCAAACCCTAGCCCCAGTGCTTCGCCGCCTTCTCACGACGCCACTTTCTCGTGTGGCGAGGTCCGTCAGTATGTCGCGGATGATCGTGCAAGGCAGGAGGCCGAGTGGAAGGTTGCCGTGCATCAGGCCGCGAAGGCTGCCCAGATGCGCGGGGGCATGCCGGGCGCGCTGCAGGGGATGGTCGCGCAGGCGGTCGAACCTGCCGTCGACTGGCGACCAATCCTGCATCGCTTTGCGCAGGACTCGTCGCCGACGGACTACAGCTACGTGATGCCGAATCGCCGTTATCTGCATCTGGGTTTGTATCTGCCCTCGCTGCACGAACCGGCGGTAGGCGACGCGGTGTTCGTCCGCGATTCAAGTGGGTCGGTCTGGGACGAAACGCAGGCACAGTTCGCAGCGGAAATAATCGCTGTAAATGACGGCGTGCGGCCGCGGCGGCTGATCGTGATGGATTGCGATACGCGCGTGACCCAGTTGCAGATCTTCGAGCGCGGCGACGCAGTCGATTTCGAACTGCAACCCGTTCGCGGCGGAGGCGGCACTTCGTTTGTCGAGCCGTTCAGGCGGCTCGCAGCGGAAGGCATTCATCCGGCGTTTCTCGTGTATCTCACCGACATGGATGGCCGCTTCCCCGACGAAGCGCCGTCGTATCCCGTTCTTTGGGCGTCGACCACGCCGCTTAAACGGGCAAAGAAGGCGCCATTCGGTGAAACGGTTGAAGTCATCTGCTAGCGGCTTTGTGTTTGCCCATTCTCATGAACCCAACCCGGCTGGTGCAGCCGGGTTTTTTTTTTGCCTCGACGTATCGATATGTGGAATTCGAGGCGGTTCCATAAATTACAAGGTCAGTCAGAGCAACCGCTGGCGTGGAAGCCTTGCTGGGCAAGGGAAACGCGGTTTTTGCCCATTGCGAGGACCGTGAGCCGGCTAACGGTCCTATTGCATAAAGTGCAATAGAAGGCCGCTCATCCACGGAAAGCCGACAAATTAATGCATCGAGCGTAACTATCTGCAACCGCAAAAGCTCGATCCAAGGAAAAAGAATCGTTGCTATCGGCTGGAATTGAAGCAAAAGAATTAGCCGACGGCCAGGAGTTTTCTTTGCATTGGTGGAAAAAGCTGGCAATGCGTGGATGAGCGTCTCTCTGCGCCCGGATTGTGACTACTGGCGTGGAGGGGAGGCTGTCGCCTCGAACGCCGCGCCCTGACGGAACCGGTCGAGACGGTTGCTCGCTTCGGCCATCGCCGACATGGGTGCGCGCCGGAGCTGCTCGTCGTACATGGTCGCGATCATGCGAACTGCAGGAAGCCGGCCTCGTCGAGACACCAGACGCCCGAGTCGCACCCTCGATCGAACGCCTCCGAGATAACTGTCTCGGCGCTACGCATCTGCTCGACTGTTGTAGCGCCGTACCCTAGATCTGCTAACAGACCAACGAGAATCATCGCCTGGCACAGTGTCTGGGCGGTGCTCACATTCCCTTTCCCACGCCGCATGGCATCGAGGGCAAGGTGAATCTGAAGAGAGAGTTCATCCGCCGCCGCGCGAGGCATAGGCAATAACAGCGTCTTGCCCCGGCGCGCGTGGGTGACGTGAGGGCGTCGCGAGTAGTGAGTGTTTCTGGTCATCAAGCGGAACATTAAACAGTGCGAAGTCGGATTCCATACAGACGATACCCTTCGCAAGGGAGTCAAAAGCTACACGATTATGGGGCTCTTTCTGACTTAAGACCGTGAGCCGGCTCGTCCGACCGCGGGCCGGAGCACACGCCCCGTGGAAGTCTATGGTTGTTCAGCGACGAAAGCTCGCCGCGCGCGAAAGCTGTCTCATTTCATGCTTCTTTCCGTGCGTCGCGCAAGCAGGCAGTCTGAACAATAGCAGCATGTCTCAAGATACCGAAAATCCCCTGCTCAAGGTGCGCCCGCTCGAGGAGAGCGCGGTGCGGATGTTCTTCGAGTCTGTTCTTCCATTGCGCGAACAGTTCGAAGCGCCCGACGTTGCCGAAATCATGATCAACAATTTCGACAGCGTCTGGGTAGAGCGGCGCGGGGCCATGCACCGGCTTCCCCTGGCTCTTAACCAGGCGACCCTCAATGGCGCGATCCTGTCATTAGCCGCCTCCGTCGAGAAGTCAGCGCGCGCAGGTACCTCGCAGGGCATTATCAACGCGGGTCACAAGGGCCTGCGTATTGCCGCCGTGATGAGGCCGACAGCGATCGACGGCCATGCGCTGTCAATTCGAAAGCACCGCGAGTCGAACCTCTCGTTGCAGGACTACGTCGCGATGGGGGCTTTCTCCCGCGTTCATGCACGCACCAAGCGCAACGACGACGACCTCTTTGAGCCGGGCATCGAAAACGAGTCGCTCATGGAAGCGGTTCGCCAGCTTGTTATCCGGCGCAAGAACATCCTTGTCGCGGGCGGCACCTCGACAGGTAAGACGACGTTTCTCAACGCGCTAGGTGCGGATATACCGGACGACGAGCGCGTCATCAGCATCGAAGACACCATGGAACTGAAGCTGCGCGTGCCGAACCTGGTGCGCCTGCTGTCGAATCCGGACAAAGGTGTCACGACCCAGGCACTCGTTGCACTTTGCCTGCGGTTCCGACCCGATCGAATCATCGTTGGTGAGGTGCGTGGCGGCGAAGCGTACGACTTCATCCAGGCGCTGAGCACCGGACACGATGGCGGCCTCGGGTCCATCCACTCGAACGACGCCCGCGGCGGGCTGAGCCGGCTTGAGAGCCTCGCCATGCTGGGTATCCCGACGGGTAGTCGCTGGGAGCTCTCTGACATGCGCAAGGCTATCGCGGACTGCTTCCACTACGTCATTCATCTTCGCCGCTCAGGCGAGTTGCGTCACGTATCCGAGATCGTCGAGATCAAGGGCTTTCAGAACGGGGATTACATCCTCAATCGCGTTTTTTAACTTACCGGAGTCATTGCATGAAGAAGTACGTCTCACAATTTTTCGCGGCCGCTCGCACGACCGTCGACGCGATGCGTCAGTTCATCTGGTCCCGATTCCTGACGCGCCGCGAATTGCGCACCACATTGGTTGCCGCCGTCCTCGCCGGATTTGCGCCGTTTGCATCGGCAGTGAGTCTGGACGACCTGGGATCTGCAACCGACGCGATCTGCCTGATCTCCGCGTATATCAGCGGTCCGTGGCTCTTCGTCATTGGCTGCGTGGTGATCATCCTGGCCGCAGTCGCTATCGGCAGTTCTGAAAGCACCATCGTCAAGGTGATTTCTACATGTTTCGTCGGCATTGGCATCGCCGCATGCGCGGTACCAATCATGAAAAACCATTTCCACATCAGCTACACCTGTGCGTAAGCCGACAAAGGTCAGCCGCGGTCTTTCGCTGCCCCGTCAGATGGGCGGCGCCGACCGCGGACTCGCGATTGCCAACGGCACGATGACCGTGCTGCTCTGTTACGCCAGCACGACCCCGACATTTCTTGTCGTTGGTATCGGGGTGCACTGGCTGCTGCGCTGGAAGAGTGCACGCGATCCGTGGTGGCGGCAGGTCATGCTCGTCTATAACCGCTACGCGGATGTCTATCGGCCGTGGCCCTCGTCGAAGTCGTCGGCCCGATTCAAACGCCCCTATGGGTTCGATCAGGATCTTCCATGCTGAAAAAACGACTCGCCGTCCGGTCAATCCAGGAGGTCGCCCCGTGGGCCACGATGGTGACTCCCGAGCTTATCCTCGACAAGGATGGCTCGCTGCTTGCCGTCTTTGACTTCGAAGGCGTCGATGCAGACACGCCTAATGTCGGCGATATCTCGGCCGCGCGCGACAACCTGGACCACGCCTGCAAAAACTTCGATCATCGCGTGACGGCGTGGTGGCGGCTGTCTCACAGACGCGTTCAGGGCAAGATAGACGGTGAGTTCAATTCCGACATCGATGCGCACATCGATGAAATCAACCGCAGACATGTGGGCAGCGGCAAGTACTTCCGCAACTCCCACTCCCTCGCGCTCGCTTTTACGCCCGAAACCGGCGTGAACCGGGTATTCGACAAGATCGCCTATCACATGACGGTGGGTGGGAAGTCGATGCTGATCGCCATGATCGAGGCCCTGAAGGATTCGCTGCTCGCGCGCAGCGCGTTTGTGTTCGATCTCGAACGGTTGACCTCCGATATCAAACGCTTTGAAGGCGTTCTCGACGCATTCAAAGGGGGTGTTACCCGCCTCAGGATGAAGCGGCTTTCACTCCAGACGGCACTGGCCTTCCTGCATCAGTCGGCGAACCCCTCCGTGCCGCCGCGGCGCGTTCGATATCCGGTGACGATGCTCGACTCTCACCTGACTGAGAGCGAGATCACGATCGGCGCCGAAATGCTGATGTTCGAGTCGGCATACGGAAAGCGCTTTGCCAAGATAGTGGCCGTCAAGGAATGGATGGGATTCCAGGAGGCGGCGCTTGATGTGCTAGGCGAGGTCGATGCGGAGTTGGACGTTTGCGTGATGTTCCGCTTTCTCGATACGAGCAAGGCGAGCGGGTACGTCGACACGATACGCAAGTTCTACAAGATGGCCGCGTTCAATCCTTGGGCGATGGTCAAAGCGTATTTTGCAAAGGAAGAGCAGAAGAACGACAAGGGACGGGAGACCCTCGCCGAAGAGGCGGAAAACGCACTCGCGAAGATCCAGGCCGAAGGCCAGCAATTCGGTTTCGCCAACGTGTCGGTGGTCGTCTACGGCAACAGTGTCCAGGAATGCGAGGACGCGACTCGTGAGGTCGTAGGTCGGGTCGGTAACGCCGGCTTCGGCGTCATCATCGAGCGGGACAATCTCTTTGCGGCATGGGCCTCCACCATGCCCGGCCGATGGGACCAGCAGCGGCGGTTGCAGTTTGTCGAGACCGCAACGGTGTCGGACATTGCTCCAGTTCGCAGCGTGGCCGAAGGCAGCGACGTGAACGCATGGCTGACACAGCAGTCCGGCCGACGCACCGGTCCGCTCACCATGCTGCCGACGCGTCACAAGACGCTGCAGCGCGTGAACCTGCATATCCCGGGTGGCGCATCACACCTGCTCGTGCTGGGTCCAATCGGCATGGGTAAGTCGATCATGCTGAACTTCCTGATGTCGCAGACTGGACGACACGGTGCGCGGCGCGTTCGCTTCGACAAGGACCGCTCCACGCGTATTCCGACCGTGCTCGCCGGCGGGCGCTTCATCGACGCGACCGGACGTTTCGAGGCGGCCACGTCGGTCAATCCACTGTCCCTGCTGCACGACAAAAAACACTACCCCTATGTCGCGGAGTGGGTGCAGATGGCAATCGAGGACGACACGTTCCGTTGCACGAAGCTGCAGGAGCGGGAGATCTTTGACGCAGTGGTGACGCTCGGGGACGGCTACGGCCCCGAACTCTGGACGCTGTCGTTCCTGAATACGCTGCTTTCCATTGAGCTGCGCGACCGGCTTGCTGTATGGACACAGGGCGAGAAGAACGGCCGGTTTTTTGACCACGCCGAAGACGCATTCGAACTGTCGGATGACATCTCTATCGAGATGGGCGATCTGTTCAATAACTTCCCGGTGGGTGCCGCGCTGTTCATGGACTACGCGTTCTACCGCATTGCGCAGTGGCTCGATGGCAGGCGCTACACCGTTATCGAGGTGGAGGAGGCCGGATTCTTCTTCCAGAACGAGCGCTTCTACAAACGGCTGGAAGTGTGGGCGGTGACCATCCGGAAGCTGAACGCTACCTTGATGATGGCGACGCAATCGCTTGCCCAGGTCGCCCGGATTGCGGACTTTGAGGTGCTCAAGGAGAACATCCCGAACATCCTCTATCTCCCGAACCCCGATGCGAGGAACAACCTCCACCTCTATCGCGACAAGTTCGGTCTCACGATGAGCCAGATCGACATGGTGGCCAACGCGGTTCCGAACCGCGATTACCTATGGGTGACGCCGACCCAGACCCGAATGCTGCAGGCGAGCTTCCCGAAAGAAACGCTCGCTGTGCTTCGGTCCGATGGGCGTGCACAGGCGGTGCTGGACAAGCACTTCAAGTCCGGTGCGCAGAACTGGAAACAGAATTACCTCGCAGAAATGATGACGCTCGACTGACCCAACGGGGACCAACCATGAAAAAACTATTTGTACGCCTGGCCGCGGCCGTCGGCCTCACGTTTTTCCTTTCGCAGGGCGCTTATGCGCAGTTGACGGTCATCGATCCGACCAACCTGATCCAGAACACGATTACGGCTTTGAAGTCGATAAAGACCGAGGTCTACCAGGACAGTAATATCGCCTACCAGTACCAGATGATGGCAAACCAGCTGTTGCAGGCGACCAATCTCGATCCTACCGCCATGAAAGCGCAGTATGACGAGATCACGGGTGACATCGACAGTTACAAAAAGCTGGCCAGCACGGCAACGGATCTCTACGGCGACCTTCAGGACGGCGGTCAGTGGCTGAACCATGTCCAGTCGCTTATCTCGCGATCGGGCAAGTCAAATGCCGAGTGGTTTGCCGACATGGCTTCGCTTTATAACCAGCGCGACAAACAGGCGACACAGCTTCTGCAGACTGGCAATAGCGTGATGACGCATATCCAGACGCTTGCGAAACGCCGGCAGGATCTGCAGTCACAAATGGCGCTGACTCCGACCGCACAGGCAACCGCAGAACTGACCACCCATTACCTCGACATTGTCTCGAGCCAGATGAGCGACATGCTCCAACTCGCGGCAGGCAAGCAGCAGAAGGAGGCACAGCAGGAATCGGCGTCTAACGCGGATGACAAGAACAAGGCCGCATCGGCAAAGGCGTTCCTTGATCAGCAGCAAGCCGAGCGTGCGGCTTACGGCTTTTAGGACGGCGGGTCTCGACATGTGGCATGAATTCAGACGCATCATCGCTGCCGTATTGCTTCCCGTCCTGCTGCTCTGCGCGCCGGCGGCGGCATTCGCTGATGATCCTCAGGTACTTCCCGACGGTACGGTCGTCCCGGGTAACTCGTCGGGCAGCACCGCGACGACAACGGCGAGCTCGTACGTGAAGCCGGGCGAGTTTTCGGCCGGTAGCAAGCAGGCGATGGACAAGATCACCGCGCTGTTTTCGTCGGTGATGGACACCGCTGTCGCGATCAGCGAGCAGATCAAACCGGAGGCCGACAAGTTTGCTGGAGGACTCGGCGTTATCACGCTCGTCCTGGCCGCGGTGCGGTTTGCGGCGACAAAAGACCCGGTTATGGCATGGCTGGCATTCTTCGAAGAGGTCGGCATCCTCGGAATATTTGCATCGTTCTATATCGAGTTTTCGCAGTTTGGGCCGGGGTTCTACAAATGGTTCCTCACGCTGGCGACGACGATCGGCGGGGCCAACATGTCGAGCACGCTTAGCATCATCGGTAATGCTGCAGGGCAGATTCTCGACGCGATCGCCAAGGCATTCTCTGGCGCCGGCTGGACCGCCATTCTCGGGGTCATCGTTGCGATGGTGCCGTTGTTTTTCGCGTGGATCGTACTCTCCATCACCTCGGTCGTATTCGCTTTCTTCATCAACCTCGGGCAGTTGCAGTTCGCGTGTGGCGTCGTCATGGGGCAGATCGCATTCGCTCTCGGCTTCTCGTCGTTCACGCGCGGGTACTTCAAGACGTGGCTCGACTACATGATCAGCGCCGGCATGTACGTCGTCGTTGCCGCGATCCTGATGCGCCTCGTGACCCATAGCCTCATCGAAGCGGTCCAGGACGCAGCGGGGAAAGGCTTAACGACCACAGGGGCAAGTGGCTACGTGTTCGACCTCGCAATCTTCGTGTTCCTGGTGTCGTTCGAGATTCCGAAAATCGCGGGCATGTTTGGCGGGGGTGCGAATGCGAGCGGTGCGATTGTCGGGAAGGTCGGTCGGGCAGCTACGGGCGGGCTGATACCATGAGCGAACGCATTGCACCTGGCGCAGCTGCACTGATCGAGCAGCACCAGCGACGTATTGACCTGATAACGCAGTGCGCCAACGAGCCGAACAGGGCTGAGTTCGAGCGCAAATGGCTTTCGGTGCTGCGCGGCTGTGCGGCGTGGTTCTCCACGCTCCCGCTCAGCCCGCAGCTTTACCATGACGCCGGCGGGGCATTTCGCTGCACCGTCGAAACCGCCTTCTTTGCGATGCGGCTCGCCAGCGGGCGGAAGTTCGGTACAAACCTGCCTTCAGAACAGCGCAGGCGGATAGAGCCGCAGTACAACTACGCGGTATTCCTTTGCGCAACGTGTTCGAGGCTGGATGAGCCTTACCGGTATTTCCAGATCCTGCGCGACACTGACCGGGTTGAGTGGAATCCGTCTGTTCACGGCGCGCTTGAGCCGTGGCTTGGAAATGCGCCTTACCGGATCGTGGTCCGGCCGGTGCCGCTGCCTGTCGAGCGCATGCGCACGGGCATGCTTGCGCAGGTGCTGATCGGCTCACAGCTGCTTGCAGGGCTCGATGGCGAAGTGCTCGCGGAGACGTTCGGGGCGATCAATCCAATCCCGCATCCGCAAGGTATCGAGACGCTCTTGCACAAGGTGGTGCGTGAGGCCGTCAACGTTGCGGACGAGTCGGACCGGAAGGCGCAGCGGGGCGTGTTCGCGCCGGTGAGCTATACCGTTCCCTCTGCCGTACAGGTGGCTGCTGAACTGCAGCCAGTTGTCGCGCCGGGGCCCACGCCCGCCTCGCCGTCCCCATCACCGTCAGCCGCGACCTCAGTACCGCAAGGTGCTCCGGAGGCGCCGGCAGCGGAGGCCGCCACAGTCAAGGGGACGTCTGCGTCGCTTTCGCCGTCGGATGCCGCTGTCGCGCCAACTCCGATGCAGGCGGCGGAAGGTGCTTCTCTGGGCCGATCGGCAAGCCCGTCATCTGAGCGCCTGGCCGTCTCTTCTCCCGCGGCGCGCGCGCAGTCGTTGCATGAAGCCATCGGTATCACACCAGGGACGGATCCGGCGGCCACCGCGCCGGAGCAAATGCTGGTCGACCCGACCGGAATGCGCGCAACTCCTCGCGCGGCGGACACGCGCGAGAGGCCTGAAGCGCCAGCAGGGTTTGACGACGTGCTGAAGGGCCTACCCAACTCCGTGCGTGAACTGTTCGTCGCACTGCGGGAAGACGTCATCGCGGGCTCAGCCAAGGTCGAGTGGAACGACAAGGGCCTGGTGATTGGCAAGCGCCTTATTGGTAGTTACGGGCTGGCGTCCAGCACGCTCGTTGAGCACATGCGCAAGCGAAGTCTGATGGTTGCGGATGGCTCTACTGACATTACCCTTGCCCCTCGGGCGGGCCAGCTTATTCTGGAGCGACCGGCGTGACCAGTTACATCAACCATTTCCGGCCGATATACGAGTTCCGCGCGGCCGTCTTCTGGCTCGCTGCGTGCATTTTGCTGCCGATCTCCGGCATGCCTTACGCGTGGGCATTCATGCTTGTTGGTCTCTCGTTCCTGCTGGTGCGCTCCCTGCAAATCTGGAGCGCGCTCAAGTTCCGCATGGCGATTTCGACCAAGTGGCTCACGACGCTGCAGGTGCCCAGGCTGCTGCAGGTCCAGAAGCGCATGCGCGAAGAGGCGAACTCAATGTACCTGGGCATCGGCTACGAATGGACCCAGAAGCATTGCCAGATCGCGCACGACATCCTGCGCATGCCCACGACTGACATACCGGGCCTGCCGCGATGGCTGAACAAGACGAAGACGGGTCGCAGGATCGAGGAAGCGATCGAGGGCATCTTCGCTCCCAAAGACAGTATCCGCGACGTCATGCCTCAGGGTTCTTCGTGGATACACGGCATGGAACCGAAGAAGGCGCTCGTTCCGTTCCACTACAAGGCGATGGGCGGCCACACCCTGGTGGGCGGCACGACCGGTGCCGGCAAGACGCGCACGTACGAGGTGATCTCCACCCAGGTAATCCACCTCGGCGACGTGCTTATCATCGTAGACCCGAAGAACGATGCCGAGTGGAAGCGCCGGGTCGAGAAGGAGTGCGCGCGATCCGGCCGCAAATTTCTGTACTTCAATCAGGCCAAGCCCTCGGAGTCCATCCGCCTGAATCCGATCGAGAACTGGTCGCAGCCCTCGGAAATCCCGAGCCGGATCGCCCAATTGATGGAGGAGGGACCATTCCGGGATTTTGCGTTCCTGTTCATCGACCGCGCCGTCAAGGGCGAACTGTACATCGGCGACAAGCCAACGTTGCGCTCAATCCTGAAGTATGCGCAGTCGGGGATCACCACACTGCTAGAGAAAAGCCTGAGGCGCTTTTTTGTGGAGCAAGGGCTATCGGACTGGGAAGAGCAGGTCGCAACTGAAACGACTCGCCAGGGCGCGCGCAACAACGGCGCCGGACCTATCGACGCCATGATCGCGCTGTACACCGCGCGGTTTGCGGCGCACGAGCGCGGACATGAAGCGATCGACGGATTGATCGCGACGCACGTGCACGACCGCGAGCACTACATGCGCATCATTGCGTCGGCCCTTCCTCTGCTGCAGATGCTCGCTACCGGCGAGACCGGATTGATGCTCGCGCCAAAGGCCGACGACTTCGACGACGAGCGCGAGATCTGGGATATCGACAAGATCATCAAGCAGAAGGCCGTCTTCTATATGGGCCTGGATTCGCTATCGAACAACATCGTGCAGAAGGCGATCGCATCGATGATCCTGTCCGACGTGGCGGCAGTGTGCGGCTCGATCTATAACTTTTACGATTCGCCACCGGAGGTGGTGCTCATCATCGATGAAATCGCGGAGGCGATCAACGAACAGGTGATCCAGATATTGAACAAGGGGCGGGGCGCCGGCTTCAAGGCGTTCGTCGCCTTTCAGGCGCGGGCGGACCTGGAGGCTCGCCTTGGAAATGCGGCCAAGATGCTGCAGGTTTTGGGCAATCTGAACAACCAGATCATTCTACGCTTGGAGGACAGTGATACGGCACAGTGGTTCTCGGACAAGGTCGGTGAAACCGCTATTCGCAACATGACGATCACTGGCAGCACGAGCACCGGCAGTGAGGCCCACATTGGTGAATTCACCGGCGGGGTTTCCCGTTCGCTACAACTGGAGAAGGCTCCTCTGATTCCCACTGGTCTGATACATAAACTTCCGAACCTGCAGTACTTCATGCGCATCTCGGGCGCAGCTGTGTATCAGGGACGTATTCCAATCCTTCAAGGCTAACCAAACGCATGTC
This sequence comes from Paraburkholderia sp. BL27I4N3, assembly GCF_003386115.1. Taxonomy (NCBI): domain Bacteria; kingdom Pseudomonadati; phylum Pseudomonadota; class Betaproteobacteria; order Burkholderiales; family Burkholderiaceae; genus Paraburkholderia; species Paraburkholderia sp. BL27I4N3. The sequence continues at coordinate 142,464 of NZ_QREJ01000002.1, forward strand.
TGCCGTATTTAAAAAAATCATCCGCGACTACAAGCTGTCGTCCCGCCTCGTCCCGGTATTCACGGTGGCGCCGGAGCTTGAACTCGCCTGCGCACGTGTGGCCGATTTCATCGGGGAGAAGTTCGTTGGCGAGTCAGAACCGCTCGTCAAGGAGATGCTCGACAGTGGCCTCGCGGCGTACAAACGGACGCGAAAGACAGGGAATCCGCATATTGCATTCATGCAGGGTCTGTTCGCGGGCGCGCATCTGCTTTACGCGCGCCGGTACGTCGCCCGGGACGGCGAGCGCTATCACGTATGGCCGCCGATGCTTGAGCCGGTCACAGAGTTCGAGGCACGGCATGTGGCGCTCGGCACCGAAATGGTCGACGAGCAATGCCCCGAGTCCATTACGCATCGTTCGGCTGCTTTCCAGTTAGCGGCTCGCGCACTGACCGGCGAGCATTTCAGGCTCTATTTCGAGGACTATGATGTCGCCCACACTTTTCCTGATAGCGAAGCTGTCGCGGGTTGAGCCGGACGTCGCGCGGCGCGCGATGTCCACCGCGAGGGCGCAGGACGAGGTCGACGCGCCGAGGCCCGCCGAATTTTCGAGGGGCAGCGGCGCGATGGTCTACGCGCTGGCCCTGTTCGTCACGCGCCGGCCCGTGCACTTCTGGCTGGGCCTAAGCGGGCTCGTCGCGTTCCCAATCTACATTCTCGCGAGGATCGTCACGAACCTGCTGGAGTGGGGTGTCCACACCTATGGCCAGTAGCCGCTTTGTATCCCACATAAAGTGGTGGTTCTTCTTCGTGCCGCTGATAGCGGTACTGCTCATGCCTGCGATACCCGACCGTTCATGGTTTTCGATCAACGACGAAGAAGTGAATTCCGTCGTCTCCATAGTAGGAGCCGACCGGGCTGACGAGGCCGTAGCCCTGACCAACGCCCGTTTCAGGCGCTGGTTTGTGCAAAGCGGTCTCGTGCGGTCCACCATGAACGCGGCCGGCAGCGGAGAAATCAGTGATGGCGGCATGTCGGACCTCGCGCAAGCCTGGGTGCACAACTTCTGGCTGGAGATCTACCGCGTGGTCTATCGCGCGACCGTGATGAAGCTATTCATTCTCGGCACGCTCGTCTTTTGTGTCGCTGCTTTCGTCGACGGTACGGTCCGGCGCAAGATCAAGGCGTCGGCCGCGGGCTTCGCAAGCCCGCTGTCGTTCCATCTGGCCGGGCATGGCATCCTGCTCGTATTCGGCGTCTCCTTCGCCGTGCTCGTCCTGCCGGTTCCCATCTACGCCCAGTGCTGGATCGCGGTGGCCGCGATCTTGGGCGCGCTTTTGTGGAAAGCGGCCTCGTCGTATCAGTAGAGCGACCGGGGAAAGCTATACGGTTTTCTGTAGCTTTCCCAGTTAAGACCGTGAGCCGGCTCGTCCGAGACGTGTTTTCACCCCTCGATCCCTGTCTTGCCCCCCTCCTTGGCTTTCGCGCTCGCTAGTCGTCTCACGCCAGCCAGAAACGCCTTCCCATATCGCAGTCGGCCTTAGAGCGCCGTTGCACGCAGTGTGCGCTGCGCTCCCGGCTGCCTCTAACGAAGCCGTCCAACGATGAGCTGCGATGAAAGCGGCTAGAAATCGCCCACGTTTTCGGCGGCGATCAACGTCTGCCGCGCAAACAATAGAGTTCATGCCGCGCGCGGGCGCGTGCACTTACCAAGGGACACAAATATGAGCGCCATCACCGAAGAATCGAAGCCAGACGCCGCCACTGAACCTGTTGCAAAGCCAGCGGGAGTTAGCGCGACCGCGGGGGACGCTACCCCGGTCGAACCGGCGAGTCTGGTTACCGACGGCGCGGACGGCGGTGAGATTGAGGCCGAGCTCCAGCAGATGGAGGACGCTGCCAACACCCTTCAGAAGGAAGGGATGATCAGCGAGTCGGAAGCCGCGGAAAAGCGCGAACAGGTCGCGCGTACGCGAAAGCTGTTTCGCGAACTCTCGCCGGCAGAGCGTGTAGCGATCGTGCAGCGCCGCCGGGAGATCGGCCGCGAACTGATGAACAGGCAGTTGTCCGGCGCTGCCGTCGTGCAGGCCACTGTGCGGCTGAACCATACGCGTCTCAAACCGCTGTTCGAGCAGTGGTGGCCGTATCTGAACCGCATGAGCATCAACCTGCAGCGCTTTGGGCGATCCACCTTCGGCACGGAAGATCTCGGCACCGTCACCGCCTGGTTTGAAAAGCAGGTTGGCGAACTTGAAGCCTACGTCGAAGAGCAACTGAACGTAGCCGCCGGCTTCCGCGAGAAGACGGAGGGGAGGATGAGGGAGCAGGGCGACATCGTGTTCGCGCCGACGGTCACGAAGCCTTCCCTCGACATCCAGGTCGAAGCCTACTCGCGCTTTTCCATGCGCGTTCTCTCGCTCCTGCTGAAGTTCGACAAGGTGATGGATCACTTCGACTTCCTGGTCTGGAATGGCGTGCGCGATCAGTCGGACGTGGACGAAGAAACCACCCGCTTCCTGCGCAAGTTCCATCCCGTCGGCGTGCGCGGCTACATGACCCACTTGCGCCTGATGACCACGGTGCGAGGCCGCTAACCGGAGCCCACAATGCTCGATGGGCTCAATCCGCAGCAGCGCGAGGTGGCGGAGCTACGCCGGCACTGTGTCGCCATTGCATGTCCGGGCGCGGGCAAGACGAAGACTATTGCCGCGAAGGCAGCCTTGCTTCTTGCCGATCCGCACGCAGTTGTCGGCGCGGTGACGTTCAGCAAGGACGCGGCCGTGGAGCTGCGCGACCGGATCCTCGCATTGGCCGGTGCCGGCGCGAGAAGCCGTCTGATTGCGGGGACGTTCCATTCGCTCGCGAACCGACAGTTGGGAAAACGCGATATTGCGACGGATGGGGACCGCGCAGGTCTTCTCGCGCGCGTGCTTGCAGAGCTTGGGCTTCAATGGAAGGTCGACGAGGTGATTCCGGTCATCGAGCGGATCAAGACCAACTTTGGACGCGTGGACGCCAACAGTCCCGACGCCCAGCTGTACCATGCTTACCAGGAGGCACTCACGCGCAACGGCAAGATCGATTTTCAGGACATGTTGCGGCTGTCCGTGGCTGGCATGGAAAGCGGGGACATCGAACCATACGGGTTCACCGATCTGCTCGTTGATGAATTCCAGGATACGGACCCGCTGCAATATCGGTGGGTCGAGCTTCACGCAAGGGCGGGCGCGAACGTCACGGTTGTCGGTGACGATGACCAGAGCATCTACGGCTTTCGCGCCGCGCTCGGGTTTCGCGGCATGGAGAGCTTTGCGGAATCCTTCAGTGCCCAACGCGTCGTGCTGGGCAGCAATTACCGCTGCCGCACTGAGATCCTGTCGGCGGCCGACCGGGTCATCCGGAACAACGTCGAGCGCGTCGCGAAGGTGCTGCAGGCCGAACGCGGCGCCGGGGGCGCAATTGCCACGCGCCGCTTTGACGACGAGTACGCGGACGCTGTGGCCGCAGTCGAGCAACTCCAACCCCTACTCGGCGCGGGTAACTCGTGCGCGATCCTCGCGCGCACCAATCGCATTCTCGATCCGATCGAAGCCGTTTGCCGCTCTCACGGTGTGCCTTACTATCGTGCATCTGGTAGTTCTGTGCTCAACCGGCCTCAGGGCGCGCTGATGTGCAACCTGCTGCTGATAGTCGAGGGGCGCAAGCAGAATGGGCTGGACGCGGTGCTTGGGTACACCGGCATGAGTTCGACGCATCTCAGTGCACTGCACCGGGACATGGGCGCCGAGCTTATCCAGCGAGCAAAAAAGGACCTCGTCGCCCTCGGCCTGCCGGAGGACACGGCAAGCGCGTATCGCGCCTTCATGAAGCGGCTCGCGGAGTGGACGCAGATGTCCGAACGCAAGTTCTATTCGCTGGCGCTCGACGGGGTACTCGAAATGATGATGACCTACGCCCGGGACGATCAGGCAAAACGCGCGATACAGGCGACATACGATGTGCTGTCGCGCCTGACCGGGACGTTTGGCGAGCGCATCGAGTATCTGAAACGTGACAACAACAAGCCAGCGGACGGTGCACTGGTGCTCACGACCATGCACAGTTCGAAGGGCCTTGAATGGGATCACGTGTGGATCACTCGCGCCGAGGAAGGCGTCGTTCCCGACGAGAAGGGTACTGAATCGGAAGAGCGTCGGCTTTTCTATGTCGCCATGACGCGCGCCCGGGACACACTCACCATCGCTACGATCAAGAAGAACCCGGTCTCACGATTTGTAATCGAATCCGAGGCTCGCTAAGAGTGGCGTAGCTATGGAAACAGGGACGACGCGTTCGATCGGACGGTTAGCAAAAAAACGGGCGCTTGTTGAGGAAGCGCCCGTTGCATTTTTCGGTGTTTTGTCAGGGTTTGTGGGCGGAGACGAGATCGTTGGCCCCTTGCAGAGCTAACTGTCACGCATGCGCTGCGTCGTCACGGCTGGGCTCTTTGTCGCGAGGAACCATGGCGATTTTAACGGACAGAATTGCAAGCACCATCAGCGACGCATACAGGAATCCGTAAGAATAGTTCACCACAGTTCGGATATGTTCCTGGCGGTCCAGATAGCCATGTATTTCTTCGCGTGTCTTCCCAATCCTCGTCGCTAGCGCGCTTTCCGAAGACAGACCGTGCTGCGACAGTGCGGGCTCACGATCGGATGCTGTCATCCGCGGAAGGTCGGTTGACAGCGTCGTATCTCCAAGGAGACGGGCAGCTGTAGCCATGCTTCCGATGGCGAGCGCAGAGCCTTCGTTGAGCGAGGTGATCAGCGTCGATGCACTTACAGCAACTACTCCAACCGTCAACACTAGTGCTGCGCCGATTTTCGTTGTCGTGATCTTCATTACCTTCTCTCCGATATGCGGCATCGCTACCGCGTCTGGCGCTGTTCGCGCCACTTTTCGATACATCGGCGGGGCTACGCGTTGCCGGCGGCCGCACGGGATAGCTGCTGGACGTTGCTGGAGTTTTCGATCGTCAGTTCGCTTTTACGCTTGATCTGACCTTCGAGCGACGCGCGGGGACCCAGCCGGATCGTGCCGTAGTAGTAGACGTTACCCTTCACGCGGCCGTTGATCTCGAGCACGCCTCGCGCGTGTACGTCGCCCTCAACCGTCCCGTCAATTCTTACGTGCTCGCCCTCGACCTGACCTTTCACGATTCCGCCCTGGCCGATGTGAAGCAGCCCCGAGTTCGAGACGACATTTCCGTCGACAATGCCGAAACTGCTGAGACCGTGGTCGAGGATGACATTTCCGTGGATCGAAAGTCCGGTGGAAAGCAACGTTACGTTAAGTGGTTGCGATTTCATGGGAGACCTCATCAGAACAGTTGAACATCGCCGGACTTCGTGGCCGGTGCGGTGGGTTGCGCAGGTGGCGCTGCGGGAGCGTCGTGGGCCACTGAAGAAGCCGGTTCACGGTGTGGCTTGATGTGATGAAGAGGACGCAACGCGGGACGCGTCGCCGCAGGCTGGGCACTCTCGGCCTGTGAGGCTGGGTTCGTTGCGGTGTTTGCGGCAACTCGCGCGGCGGGTGCTGCAGACTCCTGGCGCTGGGCGGGCTGGGCAGCGACGGGTGCAGAAGCTTGTGGCTGCGTCTGGGCCGGGGCTGCTGTCGCGTGTGTCGCCCTGATAGGCGAAGCTGCCGCCTGCGTCACTGCGGTGGGCTGTATGTCATGCGCGGGCGCCACCACCACTGGCGTCGGAACCGCAAGGGCCTTTGGATCGACATGCGAGAGCGGTGTGCGTCCGCCCGTCAGTGCAGTGTCGAGCTCGCCGGAGGTCAATGGTCGAGGTGGCGCGGCGTTAACCGGCATGTCAGCGGATGCGGGCTGCTGGGCCACTGCCGGTGCAGGTCGGCCGGGCGTCTGCGCGTCGTGCGGGACGTGAGCCGTCGCATGCATCGCCTGCCAGATCCGGGCGGCGCTTACGCCACCTGCACCGGCGATTGCGGCGATAGCAAGCACGAGCAATGCGGGTCGTCCGGCGCTGCGCATCTTCGACATGAGCGCGCGGGCCGAAAGTGAACCGCTCGCTGAGCCCTCGGGCGCGGGCAGCATCGGCATGGCCGCGGCATGGCGTGAAAGATCGATGATGACGGGCTGAGCAGTATATTGCGCGTGCAGCGCCTGAATTTCTCTGATGTCCATTTCCTCTCCAACAGGGTGATCGGCCGAGCGTAACCATCCGGCAGCAAGGTCAAGTGCCGGCGAAGTCGACGACGGGATGATGCGGTCAGGAGCCCCGGCGTTCGCCGTCGAACTCGTACTGGTCGTTGTCAGGCATGCAAACCTGAACGATGTGCTTAAGCCGCCGTTCCGCGTTCGAAAGCATCCGGGCGCGTGCTTCAGGCGTGATCTTTCCCATCACAACGGCCGCCAGCGATTTGACGAAGATGCGGTCGAACTGCGTGAGGCAGCGAACCAGCAAGCCGGCGAGCGGGCGCGTAACGACGAGCTCGATCTCTTCGTGCGGCATATCAATCGCGCGTAGCTCATGACGCGCGAGCCAGCCATCGGTCTTCCGGAGCCACTCGGCCGTGTCCCGCAATGCGTTCTCAAGAGCCCGGACCTTACCGCCTCGCGCGACGGCAATCTTTGCCGCGCAGAAGTTGTAGTCGGAGCGGATGTAGTCGCGGGCAAACTGCGAGCTGTAGCGCAGGACCGTTGTTGTATCGGATTCCGGATTGATCCGCGCGATACGCGTGTCACTGGTCAGGCGCTCAATGGGCTTCAGCCCGCTCAGCGGCGGGCTGTCGGCTGTGAGTACGTCTTTGTCCGGGCGCTCTGGCTCCGGGAGGAAATCAGGAACTGCGGCCATGGTATTTTTCGGGTGGTCTCTCTCACCTCCAATTCTGCGTGCGATAGCACACATTGACCCAGGCAAAAGCTGCGCTGTTTTCGCGATCTTTCGGGGTTATGCGAGCTCACTTTTGCGCAATACTGACTCTACTTCTCGCGTCTCTGACGCATCGACATGACCTCGGCCAGCCCGGAGTCCATCTTCTGTACCAAGCCGTGCCCGCAGCTTTACCCCGAGGCATGCTCCGACCAGTTGGCTACTGGTGTGGAATTTTCTTTCTGATGAGCGCCTCGCCCGCGCTCCCCATTCATTCAGTCGTAAAACTCGTCGCCGGCCGCATTCATTTGCGCCGCGACATCGTTCGGACCCGGACATCGGGTGTTCTCTCTCCAGAGCCCGTCTGGGTAGAACGATCGAAGTCGACTGAACCGTGATCCTGCGGCGGAATGCATTTCTCCGAAAATGGGCTGTTGCGCAGCGTGACCATGCTGCGCGAGGACGACTCGCGTCCTCGTATATGAGCCCTCGGCTCCCTGAGCGCCACGACCCCAGAAGGGTTGTGGCGCTCAGGTCATTTTTATCGAATCCCGAAACGCGTTCCTCACTCCGAGGGACGCGTTTTTTTTCGTCCTGTTGTCCTGTCCATAGGAGGTCTTACTTGCTCCCAGACCGTCTTGATGAGCGCATCGCCGAAGCGATCAGCCACACGATTGCCGAGGAGCGCGCCACTGCAGATACCGCATCGCCAGCATGGCGGGCGCGTTGCGAGGTCGCCCAGGTCGCGAAGTACAGCGATCCGGACCGCCGCGTTTTTCTTTCCCACATAGCCGAGCGCCGCGGAGACGCGGCAGCACACGAACTGGAGCAGTCAGCCAGCGAGTTGCGCACCACGGCCATCTTTTTTCTAGCGAGAAAACTCTCATGAATGCCGTAGTCAATCTCGTCAATGGCCCTGCTCGCAGCGTCGTTGAGGAACGCGCGTTGCGGCCGCCCGTTATCGGGCATATCCGCCCGGGTATCAAGGTGCTCACTGCAAAGGCGCGAGGCAACGCCCAGGCGATCGGCATCTATAACGACATGGTCGCTCAAGGCCATCCGTTCGATGCGATAGCCAAAGTGATTGAATCGAAGTGCGATCTTAAAAACGCGCTCGTGCCGAAGAACACCGCATATTTCACCTGCCGCCGCTCGGACTTCAATAATCCGGACGTGGCCGGCGAAATCCTCCGGCTCTACGGCGAGGACCGCGGTGACGGTGTGAAGCTCTACCGGTTTCCCGTACTGTTCGCGTTCAATGACTGGATGCAGAACCTGCCGAACCAGATGACCGTATACGGCACAAATGGTCGGAAGTTCTTCTCCCAGTATGAGCGCGATGGAATCCGCTACTGCATGACGTATGCAAAGATCGAGCGCGATCCGCGTGCACAACGTGCGGTCCGGCACTTCGGCGGACGCACCGTCATCCGTCGCCAGGATGAGGCGATTCCGGACGGCATCTGCGATCCGGAACAGTGCCCGCAGTATCAGGCGCGACACTGCAATCTGTCTGCAAGCTTCGTGTTCGCGGTGCCGGACATCAAGGGGCTCGGCCTGATTGAGTTGCCGACGAACTCGATCTACGTTCTGCAGAAGGCCTACTCGGCGATGCAGACGGTGCAGCTTGCTCGGGGCAAACTGACGGGCACGCGATTCTGGATCACAAAACGTGAGTTCGACATTACGCGGATCAACGAGCACGGCGAGGCAGTGAGAGCGAGCCAGATGCTCACGGTACTCGATGCAGACATCGATATCGGTGCGTTGCTCGACGCAGCCGATGATGCGCCCTCCGCGCTGGAAACGGCGAGCCGGGCGGTAGCGCTGATCGAAGCATCCGGCAATGTCGTGCGGCTCGGCGGCGAAGTCGATGCAGCGATCGGTAACGCGGTTGCTGACGGTGCCGTGATGGACATGTCTGGTGAGCCGGAAGCGGGTGCGGCTGTCGGTGCGACGGAAGGCGGCGCGGCCGAAGCTGCAGCGGCGGTTTCCACCGCGTCCCCTGTAGCGGGGCAAGGCACTGCGGCTACCACCGGTCCGTTGTTGCAACACGTGCTTGCCGCACAGCCGGCGACTGCCGGATCGACGGAAACGCTTGCAGATAAGCGCGACCGGATGTCCGACCTGCTGCAACGGCTTGGCCTGAGCGCGGAGGATCGCAAACAGGACTTCCGCGTCTACGCCCATACGAAGTTCGGGCGCGGCTGGATCGAGCGCGAGCAGGACGTTGACCAGATGAACGAGCGACTCGTGCAGGCACTGACCGACCGTGAAGCGTTCGATCGAGAGATCGGCGCGGCCAGACAACCGACGTTTCTCGACTGACCCGACGTTCCTTCAATCCTTGCCAGCCCTTCGGGGCTGGTTTCCTTCCCGTTTCGATTGCGAGAACATTTCAGCAAGCCCGCGTTTGCTCAAATGCTTTCGACCGCGCAACTGCGCATCGAAAAGAGCCCGCCCCGGCGGCCCATTTTCTGTCTGGTTTCAAGGAGTCGTCCTGTGCGCAAGATCGGCAATTTCACCGCGTTTTTTGGCGCGGACGATGTGTTCAGCAACTGGCATCCGTGCCAGTTCACCTATCACGACGTTGCGTTCACGAGCGTTGAACAGTTCATGATGTTCTCCAAAGCGAAGCTCTTCAGCGACGAGAAGTCGGCTGCAAGGATTCTCGCCACTCGCGATCCGATGACCCAGAAGATGATAGGCCGCAAGGTGGCCAGCTTTGATCAGAAAATCTGGGAAGCGAAGCGCGAGTCGATTGTCTTCGTGGGATGTCGCGAGAAGTTCGCGCAGAACCCGGGGCTCAGGTCCATCCTGCTCGCCACGGCGCCGACCGAACTTGTCGAAGCCAGTCCCTACGATCTCATCTGGGGCATCGGCATAGGCGAGCGCGACCCACGGCTGACTGACCGGTCGCAATGGCGTGGACAGAACCTGCTCGGCATCACGCTGATGCGGGTACGCGATGCGCTCGCTATGAACTGATCATCCTTTCTTCACACCCTCGCGGGTGTTCATCCATGAGGCTGCCTTCGGGCGGCCTTTGTGCTTTTTACGGAGGCGAATTTGAAACTCGCTCATTTTTCTGACTTGCATTACGCGCCGGACAATCTTGCCGAGTCCGAGCGCTGCTTCAGCTTTGCGGTGGGTGACGCGATCGCGAGCGGCGCACAGGTGGGTGTCATTTCCGGCGATTCGACCGATCATCGGCTCGACGCTCATGCGCCGTCCCTGCACGCGCTTGCTACCCAGGTGCACCGGCTCGCTGACGCGATGCCCGTACTGATGCTGCAAGGCACCTTCTCTCACGAACCTCCGGGCACGCTCGACAACTTTGCATTGATGGGCGGCGCTCATCAGGTGCACATTGCCGATCGTGTTTCGCAGGTCGCGCTCATCGACGGTCGATTCTGGGCCTCGGCGGGCCCGGTATTCTCGGACGACGAGTTGGGCCATTTCATCGGCGTGAAGCCCGAAGTCGTGTTCACTTGCCTTCCGACGGTCAACAAGGGCCAACTGGCAGCGAGCGTTGGCGCGCTCGCAGCCGGTACGGAACTGGGCGATGTGCTTGCCGCATATCTGGCGGCGGCAGGCCGCGTGAACACGCAGCTTCGCGCGGCGGGTATCCCGACGGTGGGTGTCTCGCACGGCACCGTCAATGGCTGCACGACCGAGCATGGTGTGGTGATGGCAGGCTTTGACCATGAGTTCTCGCTCACGGCGCTCTTCGAGGCCGAATGCGATGGGTTCATGCTCGGCCATATCCACAAGGCGCAGCAGTGGGCGCGTGAGGGAAGACTGGTCGCGTATCCCGGCTCGATTGGCCGGTTTCATTACGGCGAAGAGGGCGAGAAGGGTTATCTCGCGTGGGATGTGCGACCTGGTGAGGCGAGAGCAACGCTCATCGCGACGCCGTCACGGCAGATGGTCTGTGTCGATTTCGACGGGCCGCCCGATATGGCGCGTCTCGCTGAAATCGCTGCCGACGCGACTGACAAGTTCGTGCGTGTGCGCTGGCAGGTCGACGAGGAGCATCGGCAGGGCGTGGATCGTGAAGCGATCAAGGCACTGTTTGCCGGTGCCGCGGGCCTGAAGGTCGAATCGCGGGTGCTGCCTGTCGTGCGCAGCCGTGCACAGGGCATCAGTCTGGAGACGACGGTCGACGGAAAGCTCGCACGTTGGGCTGAGTTGGCAGCCGTCGATGCCGATCCGCTGCAGGAGCGTTTGCAGCTGCTTGTCTCGGGTGAGGTGGAGGCGATTGCAGCCGGCGTTCTGGCGCGCATCGACTCACAGCCGGGTGAGCGGTCTGATTCGCAGACTCTTGCGACTGTGCTGTCGCATCCCGCGGCCGCTGCGGTCACTGCGGTGACTCCGGATGCGCTGGCAGCTTCGGGCACAGCATTGACGCCTGCCGGCGCTCAGCCTTCAACGCTGGACTGGCTCAATGATGATCTTTTCGCGGCATAGCCGCCATGTAGCGGGAGCGGCCTGCAAGGCGCTCCCGCGCGGAACACGAGTCGTGTTCCGGTAACACGTTGCTCGCGTGATACCGGAACAGGATTTACCCGCGTCGCTGACGCATCGATCGCAGTTCGCTGCATCCATTTTTTTCTTTTAACCCTGGCGGGGAATCATCCCCCCAGGGGATGCACTCCGCCGATTTTTCTTCGGAGTGTCCTCATGTTTGGTCTTTATCCCGCCGGCGCCAGATGGGTCCGGCACTTTTCGGCAGCACGTGCGGCTCGCGACATCCAGAAGGTCCTCACGGTCCACGCCGGATTCAGCGCAGGCATTTTCCATCAGCCCTTCGGTGAGAGCCGCGGCGCGGTAATCGCGCAGAAGGGTCGTTTGCTGGTACTCGCCGAACGCATTGATTCGGTCAGTGCCGATCTGGCGCTGGTGCCGGACGTGCAGATGCAGAACCTGCTGTGGTCGTTCAACAGCGGTTATGCGAATCAGTGGGGCTCCCGCGAGCTCCGCGTGCTGACCGGTCATGACAATTGGGATGCATTGCTGCGGCAGGCAAGCGCCGATTACGCGCAGACCTGCGACCTCGTTGAGGAAGCTGTCTCGGGCGCGCTTGAAGCGAAGGCGGCAGAGAAGCTTGCCGCCGAGCAGCTGGCCGCTGAAAAGTCGGCTGCGGCACTGGCGTCGGCCGCGTCGCGCACTGCGGCAGATCCTGTCGTGGGCACCATGTACGCCAACGAGGACGATGTGCCGTGGCTGCCGTCGGACTACCTCTTCGATGCACCGCATCCGGAGGTCGCCTCATGCGCCCACTGAAGCTCACCCTGACGGGTTTCATTGGCGTGCGCGACGGCATGAAGCGAGAGAGCGTCTCACTCGATCTCGCGTCGCTGCCAGCAGGCCTTATCGCGTTGACGGGTCCAAACGGTGCGGGGAAATCCACGATTATGGATAACCTGCATCCGTACCGGATCATGCCTTCGCGGGCAACGAAGCTTTCTGTCGACGGTTTCTCGTACTGGGACCACCTGTACGGATCGCAAGCGCTCAAGGAGTTCGAATGGGAGCACGGCGGTGTCCACTACCGCTCGTCGTTTGCATTCCGCAAACCGGGAAAAACCGGCAAGGCTGAGTATTTCCTTGCATGGTGCGACCCGAGCGGCACATGGCAACCGATGCAGACCGGAGACGGCACTGTGTCAGATGGGAAAGCTGAAACCTACGATGCGTGCGTCGAGTCGGTGTGCGGTTCGCTGGAGTCTTTCTTCACCAGCGTCTTTTCCGCGCAGAACCGTCGACCGCTCGCGTCCTATGGCGCAAGTGAAATCAAGGGGCTGCTCGCGGAGCTTCTGCATATCGATCATCTGCGCGCGCTGTCGGCGAAAGCCGGCGACGTCGTGAAGGTTCTCGGCCGCGCGCTCGATGCTACGCACCAGCAGCTTGTTGCCCTCGGGGCGAAGCGCGACCGTGTTGTGCAGATTGATCAGGCCATCGCTTCAGATGTCCAGTCACTCGTCGCGGCTCGGGAGAGCCGGGAGGCACTCAATGCGAGCGCAGTCAAGCTGAGCGATCAGCGCGCAGTTCTGGTTTCGAAACAGACTGCGAACGTGGATGCGCAAGCGCGCTTGCGGGAACTGGCCGGACGGCGCAGTCAGATCGCTTCGTCGTTGCAGGCGCTGGCGAACGACAGCGTGGCTGACGATCGCCGCTTTGCGCAGCGACTGTCGGCCTTACGCGAGGCGATTGCCGGTCACAACGCGGTGATTGGGCAGCGTGATGCCATCCTGGGTGCTACCGCTGCACGCGATGGTGCCCAGGCACGTCTGGCGGCCCTTGAGACGCGTGTCGAGCCAATGCAGCAGGCCATCGCGGCACTGGAAGGCAAGCAGCTTGAACTGACCGCGGCCACTTCTCGCATCAACGGGCTCACGTCCGAGGGTGAGTCGAAGGCGTCGTTGCTCAAGTCTCTGGAACAGCAGGCTAGCGTGATTGCTGCCGTTCCCTGTGCGGGTCACGCGATGCATAACACGTGCCCTCTGCTTGCCCAGGCGCGTGAGGCCAATGCGAAGGTTCCCGAGCAGCGCATCTCGCTCAACAACCTCCGTGTTGCGTTTCGCACGAGCCGCGAAGCGGTGGACCGTCTGACGCCCGAAGTGCAGCAGCTTGCTACGCGGCGCGCCGAACTGAAGACGCTGTCCGACCAGATATCGGCCACACGAGGCGAACTGCAGGCGGCAGTCGATCTTGCTGCGCGCAAGCCATTACTTGATGCAGCAACCGAAGGCGTTCGCAAGGCCAGTGAAGAACTGGCCGCTGTGGAAGCCGAGGCGAAAGCTGTTCGCGAGCGACGACAGGTCCAGCAGGACAGCCTGTCGTTGCAGGTGAGCGAGCTCGACGCAGAAGTTGCGCGGCTCGGTGTCGAGGATGTGACCGCTGCCATTGCTGATCTGGACCGGCAACTGACGCAGTGTCGCGACGGCATCACCGCCGCCGATGCGCGGATCGAATCGCTGATCCGTTCACAGGCAACGCGTGAAGTCGAGCGGCAGGCCATCGCGAAAGAGCTGGCGGGATTCGACGCGACGCAGTCGCGTGCGAACCGCATCTCCGATGAGATCGCCAGCTGGAAGCTGCTTGCGAAGGGTCTGGGCAATGAAGGTGTGATTGCCCTGACGATCGACGATGCAGGCCCGGCGCTGACGAAGATGGTGAACGACCTGTTGCTTGCCTGTTATGGCATGCGCTTCACGGTCGAGATCCAGACTCAACGTGCACTGGCAAGCGGCGAACTGCGCGAGGGATTTGAAATCCTCGTGCACGACGCCGATATCGACAGCACCAAGGCAGTGACGGTGATGTCGGGTGGCCAGAAGGTCTGGATCAACGAATGCCTGACGCGCGGCATTGCGTTGTATCTGGCCAGTAACGCGGGTCAGCCGTATCAGACGCTGTTCAGCGATGAGTCCGACGGTCCGCTGGATCCGCAGCGCAAGCTGCAGTTCATGCGGATGAAGCGGGAGGTATTGCGGCAGGGCGGCTATGAGCGGGAGTTTTTCATCTCGCAAACGCCGGACCTGGTTGCGGAAGCTGACGCCGTTATCGACGTAGAGGCGCTTGCCGTTTGAGCGTCAATTTATCTTTCAACCCTGTGGGGATCGCTCCCCACAGGGGCGTTCCCTCGCCATTTTTTCAACGAGGAACGCCATGAAACAGAAGTACGACATGTATGCACGAACCGGAGCGGTCACCGTCTCCGTTCGGCCTGCAATGCAACGCACGGGCACTGTCCACACCTACGTCCTGAACGGCACGCTTCTGCGTGACGTCCTCGTCGGCGGCAAATGGGTAACGCACCACGCCAGCATCCCTCTCGAATCGCGGGCCGCGTAAGCGGCTCTCCTTTTCATACCGGGTTCATTAAATGCAAAACCTGATGATGCTGCTTCTGGCAGCAGGCAGTTCGACGCTGTGTGCCTGCACGATTCAACCGCAGGCCCAGCCTCAGCCGTCGAGACACATATCGACGATTGTCATCCAGCAGCCGCGAGGTGAGCCGGGCGACTTCATTCTCTGCAACGATGGTCGCGTGCTGGTTTTTCCGGTCGCGCATCCGAAAACCTGTTCCTGATCCGCAAGGCCTCGACCTCGAAAGAGTGTCGGGGCCTTTCGCATGGAGAGCCTTCATGAAAAAGCAGATCACTACCGCCGCTGCAATTGGCGCGTTGCTTGCCGTTGCATGCCTGTTCTGGGAGCAGCAGTCGGCGGCCGCTTTGTCCGCCACGGCACACAGAGCGACACGCACATCTGGCGCGAGTCCGTCGCCGTTCGACCGGCGCCTGAAAGTAGCCGTGTCCACGGGCACGCGACGCGACTCGCGTCACGGCGACTGTGTGCCGACCTAACCTCTGACGCATCTTTTACTCACCCGCCGGGGCAAGCCCCCGGACGGGGAGCCTGCCCCGGCAATCCTCTTGTGGAGCGGGCCAAATGACTTACTCTTGCACTGATTTTTCAGACGACGTGATGCGGTGTCTCGCCGATTCCGGCGCAATCGCAGCCGCCGACATTCCGGAGAACGACCTGGGCGCCGCCGCGGATCTGGCGATGGCGGCCATCGTGACGATGCATCGCGCGAGTCTGTCTTCGAATTTTGTCCGTGAGCTTCTGGACGAAGTTGAAACTCTTGGCACCGTAGCCGAAGAACATGGCACCGGAGCGCTCGCTTTTCTGTTCTACCTCCAGGCCGCTATTCTTAACGACGCATTTGTCGAGGCGCGGAATCACGATGACGCGGGTCTGCTGGCCCTCATCAGGCGTCTTCCGTCAGGCGTCACCTGGATGAAGCATATCCGGGTCGTGGAGTCGTCCTAGCCTGCATTTATACCCCTACGGGATCGCTTGACTAATACCTTAACGGTGCATAGTTGAGCGGATGGTCTGCTGGCCGCCTTGCCGGATAGAGGATTTCGCTATCTTAGCAAGGTATGTATCTATACATCGTAATACATAAAAACTTCAGAGGCCGGTGTTTCCACCGGCCTCTTCATTTCGGCGCGCTCTTATTCACCGAAAAGGAGTAAGCGAAGGACCGCAGCCGACCCTTCTGAGACGCTCACCAACCTTGCCTCCTGAACGGTAGCTTCCGGTTGTACAACGGACGTCGACTATCGTGGGTGGTTGCGCCCGATCAAGGCGGTCGGTCTTTCAATTTTCGATTTCCTGTCTGGCGAAAAGCGCACCAGTCTCACGAATTCCGTTTCGCCGCGAAAGAGAACTGTACCTGTCGGGTGCCACCAATAATGAAAAATGCGTCGCTGAAGTTGCGGCGATTTTTTCAGCAAGAGTGGCGTCGAGCAACCAGCACGTGCCAAGGAAAATGAAATATCCGTCCCGCACTGCCGCAGTAAAAAAAACTGTTGCGTTCCCATCGGCGCGCCTGGAGTCGATTGACCACGTCGCCACTTTGTTCATCAGACGACGAAACGCCCGGATCCGCCGCACATGTCAGTTGTCGTGGTCATTTCTCAATTAATTTTTGTCCAATAACCCGTCAGATGCGTCGCGGCAGGAGCACCAGGTCGGCCGCTTCCTCGGCATCTTTGAGGAGCATCTTGCGCGGCACTCCTAGCTGCGCACGCATGGTTAGCCCACGCGCTAAATCCGTGACTTGGGTTGCGCGCGCGGCGACGGGAAAGCCAGATGGGATTTCTCCCGCAATGATTGCGTCCCGGAAACGACCGTCCACCAGCGCGGTGCCACCAGCGGCCGCATCTTGCAGGAACTGCTGGACCTCAGGGTCGTCCACAAGCGGCGCGACGCAAATCAGAAGGCAGCCCCGGGCGGACCCTTTCTCGGTCGCACTTTCGACGGCGTACCTCAGAAAGCCCGTGATCGAGTCGCGAAGACTCAGTGGTGAGAGGAGTGCCTTCGCGGCTGATGCGCCTTTCCGTTCCGCGTACGCCTTAAGGACCCGCAAGAATATCGCCCGCTTGTCCCCAAAGACGGCATACAGGCTCGGCCGTCCCACACCCATCCCGGCGACGAGATCGTCAATCGTCACTCCGTCGTAGCCTTTCGACCAGAATACCTGAGTCGCCTTTTCCAGCGCCCCTGTCTCGTCGAAGCTGCGTGGTCGGCCCCTCGGCCTGGCAGCATTTTGAATCATTTGGTTCAAAACTCCTTGACACTCGTCATCGCATCAATATATAACTGAATAGTTCGAAATTAGCAAGTCGTCCGTGGCCTCACGACTCGACCTTCCCCCTTTCCCTTTACCACTGAGACGCCCATGGAACATTCGATCGTGCTCGTCACCGGTGCCACCTCCGGGCTCGGTTATGCGGCTGCCCGCACATTTGCCGGAGAGGGCTGGCGCGAGATCATCGTCACTGGCCGTAGCCTGGCTCGGGCCCAGGAAACGGCCGCTAGCCTCGCGGCGGAAACTAAAAGACAGGTCTTCACGCCGCTGGAGCTGGAGTTGGACACGCCGGCCAGCGTCCTGTCCGCGCTCGCCGAACTCGTCAAGCGAGGTCGGCCGATCGATTTCCTACTGCTCAATGCAGGGATGGTTCCTGGCAAGGCGCGCGTGATCACTGCGGAGGGCGTCGAGGCTTCTCAGGCCCCGCTCATCGGTCATCATCAATTGACGGTCGGGTTGCTCCGCGCCAACCTGCTGAGCCCCAACGCGCGGATTGTCATCACCAGCGCGGAGCCTGCCCGAGGGGGCGTACCCATGTTCAAGTACACCGACGTGGACGCACTCGCTGCCAGATACCACCAGGGCGACCTGACCGCTGCTATGGAAGCCCTGATTCGCAACGGGCCGAACGTGAAGTATGTGCCCAACAATGCGTATGCCGACGCGAAGCTCTTCGTCGCCTGGTGGGTCGCAGCGCTGGCGCGGCGGCTGCCCTCTGGCATGGCCGTGTACGCTGTCTCGCCCGGTGCGGCGACTGCGACCAACGTTTCGCGACAAGCTAGCCTAGCCGTGAAGTATCTGTTTATCCCGATCGCGAACCTCATTCCCGGCATGAATCAGACGCCGGAGACGGCAGCGGGCCGGTATATCCAGGCCTCGAAGTTCGGAACCGAGGTCTCAGGGCAATTCTTCGCCTCCGCTCAAGGGAAGTTCTCAGGCCCAATTGAGGCGCAGCTACACCCACACCTCCTCGATGGCGCTAATCAAGAAGCCGCGTGGCAGGCCGTCGTCAACGTCTCTGGCGTCAACTGGTCGTACGCGGAATCCTTACGCGCGGTGTCCTGAAGGCGCGCCGGTCGCGGCGAAATGGTCGCAGTTGCCAGAATCAGCGGGAGATTGCGTAGTTACATGATCGCCCACGGGCCATACGGTATTTTGAAATGAATAGTAGTGCAAAGTAGCTAAGTATCGGCAAAGTAACCCTAACCCTCTCAAGGAGAACACATATGAACCGGTACCAGGATAAAAAGGTGGTGATTATCGGCGGCACGAGTGGCATGGGGCTCGCGACAGCGAAGATGCTCCTCGACGGGGGCGCGCGCGTTCTGGTGACCGGCCGCTCGCAGGAGGGCCTGGAGTCGGCGCAGCAGGAGCTTGGGGACGGCGCGATCGTGGTTTCGAGCGACGCGCGGTCGCTAACCGACATCGACGCCCTGGCCGCTCAGGTAAAGACCGAGTTCGACACCATCGACCTGCTTTTCGTCAACGCCGGGTTCAGCATTCCAACGCCTTTTGGGAGCGTGACCGAAGCCATCTATGACGAGATGTTCAACCTGAACGCCAAGGGCCCTTTTTTCGCGGTCCAGAAGTTCGCGCCGCTGATCAATCGGGGAGGCTCCGTCGTCCTCACGACCTCCGTCGCCAACGTCAAGGGACTGCCGGGCCAAGCTACCTACGGAGCCGCCAAGGCTGCACTGCGATCACTCGCCCGGACGCTCGCCGTCGAGCTGCTTCCTCGCGAAATTCGCGTCAACGCGGTGACGCCCGGCCCCATCGACACGCCGATCCTCAACAAGGTGT
Source organism: Paraburkholderia sp. BL27I4N3 (assembly GCF_003386115.1). Taxonomy (NCBI): domain Bacteria; kingdom Pseudomonadati; phylum Pseudomonadota; class Betaproteobacteria; order Burkholderiales; family Burkholderiaceae; genus Paraburkholderia; species Paraburkholderia sp. BL27I4N3. The sequence continues at coordinate 161,293 of NZ_QREJ01000002.1, forward strand.
TTCCCGATAAAGCCGTGGTCGCCCAGGTTAGGGAGAAGACGATCGGCATGATTCCGATGAAGCGCTTCGGCACGTCAGAGGAAATTGCGAAGGCGGTCCTCTACCTCGGGTTCGATGCGACCTTCACGACAGGCATGGAACTTCCAGTCGATGGCGGTTGGTCGCAACTCTGAAGGCGTTACGCGGGTACGGCCCTGATCTTTTAGGTCGCGCGCTCGGGCGATTCCCTGGTCCGAGCGGCAAGCGATGATCGAGCGAAGTGGGAAGCTGCCTGCGAAGCGGCAGTGCGAGCTATTTGGACTGAACCGGACCGGCGTGTACTACCAGCCGCGTCCGGTGTCGCGGCACATCCCTTACAGGAGAGAAAGATGTCATCAGAACCACAGAAAGCCGTTGCGGCACCGGTAACCCATCATAACCCTTCCTTTCTATGGGACATGTCTGCGGGAGGGTTCGCGCAGATCAGCGTGGCAGACCCCGGCCGCTTGGCATTCCTGTCAGGCCAGGTCGGAGGCGCCCCCGATGGGGAGCACTTGCCGCCGGATCTCACCTCACAAGCATACATCGTCGCCGCTAACCTCAAGAAGGCGCTGACCGAATTGGGCGCCTCGGCAAACGACGTCGTGATGGTCCGGCTCTATGTTGTGAACGCGACGACCGGTCGCTTCCAACAGGCGCTCACGGCACTTCGGGACACGTTCAGCGGCGGCAAGCCGAGCATCACCACGATCGGCGTGCAGGCGCTGTATACGCCGGACTATCAACTTGAGGTCGAGATGGTCGTCCGAGTACCTTGAACTTCAGTTGCGCGAATCAACGTCATCGCCGTGAGTACAGTGCGCCCCGTCAAGCGCGGTCGGGCCATTCGGCTCAACGCTTGAAGGTCCGTTGGGGAGGGAGGAGCAGCCGTTCGAGTGTCCGCGCGCGTACGCCGGCCAGTGTCGGAAGTTGGCCGAACCCGGTCCGACGTAGAACCGGGGGAGTCGCCCGCCATCGATCGGTCTGCGTCGGGCAGGAGTCGACCCATTGCCGGCGGTCGGGTCTTCGCGGTTCCAACGGCAGGTATCAGGGTGGAACGGCCGTACCGCGCCTTCATCTATGGACTCGTCTTCGGCCATAGCGGCGCAAGCACGAGCGGCGTCAGACGAACGGCGACCCTGCTGGTGGGTATTCGTGTAGCGGCCGGGACCGCGCTCGATAAGGTCCGGTCAGCCGGGACGATCACTCCATCATTCTCGTCTATGGAGCTTGGTTTCGATGGCTGCGTCAAGCCAGCCGACGAACCGCTCCACGGTGTCGATCGATGATTCCAACGTTTCCTGATTGACGTGCACGGTGGGCGGGGCGAGCCACGTTGTCGTGCTTTGGTCCATCCCGTGCAGCAGTTCGACCTCGCTGGCATCGAGAAACACCGAGGGCGCGGCGCCGGGTTTTCGGTCGGCGTGGCGCGGACGCATCGAGGTGAGTTCGACCTCATGCTGGATGCTGTTGCGCGTCAGCACGATGTCTTCGAGGACGTCCAAGCTTACGGGGCCGTCTGCGAGGGGGATGCCGAACGCTTCGGTGAAAATGATGTTGTAGCCTCAGATCCATCCGTTTCGGAACACCCGCTTGCGCTCCGCGTCGGTCAGCTTCTCGCAGTGGAGAATGACTCGCGTTTGGAGGTAAGCCTGCAACGATGAGGCCACGAGGCACAGGCACGTGTGGCCCAGTACGTCGACCGAGTCACTGGCCTCCTGCCATTCAAGCTCGAACGGTGGCTCACCATCCTCCGAATACGGAGGGATCCAGGGCTCTTCCTCGTTTTCTATTTTGATCCGGCGATCGACGAACGGCGCCGATGAGGTCGTGTAGAGCTGGCGGATGAAAGCCAGCCGGCGGTTGAGAAACCAGGCTACGTCCATGGAGTATCCCCGTGGGTGCTGGAGGGGCGTCGGGCAAGAGGGCGCGCCCCCTTTCGGCTTACGCTGTTTGGTCCGAACGCGTCGCCGCGTGGTCGGCCAGGAAGGCTTCGATCCCATGGCTGCGCGGGAACGCTTCCTTGACGGCTTCATGCGTGACCGACCCGGCATCGAGCAGGCGTGTCAGCTCGTCTTCCCAACGCACCAAGCGATGGGCGGTCATGAACTCGTCGACCTCCTTGAACCGCTTCAGCGTTCCGACGGCCTGCCCGTTGGCGATGTAAAGATCGGCGACCGACGCGGTGCCGCTGCTGCCCGTCGGCATGTCGACCGTGGCGGCGATGGCAATGATGCGGCTCAGTAGGCTTTCCTCGTCCTTCCCACCACCGTAGCGCGACGAGGCCATGAACACCTGTGCGAGATCACTGCCGTAGGCGCCACTGATCAGCAGCGCGTCGTTGCTCAAGCCAAGCAATTGGTCAGAACGGCTAGAGCTTGGCGTGTAGATGATCCGGCGATACCCCTGGGCGTAGGCGCTTTCGATCGACGGGAGGAATGGCAGCGCGCGAATCGCTTCCGGCACGTCCCAGTCCTTCGACGGGGTGGAGCGGTGCCGGGGCATTACACGAGCCGCCGGGCCCGCGTGCTCGGTCAGGGCGAGCGATGCTGCCACAAGATGGATGGCCGGATGCTCGTCGATGGCCCCCGACCCGAACAGCACCAGGCCGCTCGTCTTCCCGGCCAGGGCCTCGCTCAGCGGACCCATGATCGAGGTCGGGAAAGCGTCCGGCGTGGCCGCGGTGGGCACCAGCTCAACGCGGGGCCACTGGCGCGCGAAGGGCGTGCGCGGTTCCAGCTCCCCATCGTCCGTGACAACACCGATCAACGCCGTATCGTGATCCGTGTGGTCCGGGCGCGACGTCACGAGCAAGCGGACATCCTCGTGGGCGGATTCAGGCGTGGGGGTGTCGAGAAGCACGGCGATGCGATGCCCGGAGTTCAGGGCATGGTTGCATGCCATTTCGAGACGCTCGCCCGCGTCGTTCCACGATTGCTGGTCCAGCTTCAATGGTCCGACGATGAGCAGCGTGCCGCTGGGCACTCGGTCCAAGCCGGACGACCAGAGGCCGTACTCGCCCAGGTCGATGCTCCCGGCCCACTGATTGCCAGCGCGCTCGGCGTAGACGACCGCGCCGTCGGTGGCGTCCTCGTAGACCTCCAGCAGGGCGTCGATGGCGTCCTGTGAGGTGGTGAGGTAGACACCAGGAACGGGGCCAGCCGGCCAGACCTGCAGAGCACTGCGGCTGACGACCACCCCGGGGGGTGACAGGGCAGCGAGCAGCTCCTGCGGCGACATGTCGACCGCGAAGCGCTTTTTCAAGCGAAACGCCAAGCGGCCGGTCGACGTGGTGTCCAGTTCGGTCGCGGCGACGCGATCCGGAAAGGCCATCACCTCGGGCCAGTTACGAAGCCCGGGGAGCGCTGCGATGAGATCGAGCGATTGGCCGTGGCCAACGGAAGGATGCGAGGGCTGCAAAAGGCCGCGGACGAGCCCGGCCAGCAGCTTCAACTGCTGAGTGTCCATTGCTTTCTCCTGGGCGGTACATCCGGTGCACGCGTTGCGGACCGCCCATCGAAAACAACGACGATTGAATGGGGTGGGTGCGGTGAAACATCGTCTTCGTCATGCCCTGGAGGGCGCGTGCGGCAGGCGGCGACAGCCAGCGGCAACTATATCAGGAAAAGGGCGTAGTTCGGAGCAGCAGGGTGTCGGCTCACCGGTCCGTGGGCAACCCTTCCCACTCGGTGGCGTAGCTGGGCGTCTTGGCGTTCTGGCTCATGTGGTAAGCCTACCGGCCATCGACGTTCCTCACGCGGATGGTGTGCCGGCCGAACCGGTCGTTCACCGCGTCCAACGCCGCCCTCAGGCGATCCAGACGGGGCGACGTGTCGGCGAAAAGATCCGCCTGCTCGACCGTACGGTCCGTCAGGTCAAGCAGCATCGACCCGGCCTTCGCGTACGTGAAGCCGCCGTCCAACTCTTAGACGGAGCCACGGGAAGCATTCCGCCGCATTGCCGTCGTAGACCCGAGATCGGCCTAACGAACGCAATGGCCGATGAACGTGCGTTCGTCTTCGACAGTCGAATGACCGGTCGCGGAGGCGGAGCCGACGCCTGAATGGCCGACCGGTAACGCAATCGACCGTCGGCTCATGGCCCCACGGAGCCGGATCGCGACTGGCGCAGCCTAATACGGCTCTCGGCCAATTGTCCAGGCGGTCGATCTCCCGTTTGTGGTCGCCCGTCAGGCTGACCAACAGTACAGCGGAGAACCGTATACGCCGTGTGCGGCAAGGTTTTCGCCTGCTCCCCAAAAGCAGAGGAAACGTCGTTCGGTAATCTGATAGACAAGCCAATAGCCATCTCTTCGCGCAACGCAGTATCCAGAAATCTGCTCGCCGGCATTCGCCCACGGGAATGCCGGCTCTTCGACCTTGGCTGAAAGCAGGAACGGTTCACAAACGCATGCGCGGATGTCGGCCTCGAGTTCATCAAAGTAAGCTTCGGGCTCACGATTTGGTGGAACGAAAACGTCCTCGTGTTCCGTCAGCGCTGCTTCCAAGCAAGCGCTCGCTTTTTCTCTATCAAACATGATGTGAAGACAGTAGTACCGATAACGCACCATCGCGTGTCGATAGTCGGCGATCAGTTTCGCCTCACTTTCAACACGTGAGCGCCGATAGTGTCTTGATCAGCCCGTGGGTTCCTCTGGAACCCCGGGCTTTTTTTCGTCTGCGATAGGCCGTGTCGCAGACCTTCGTGCGCAAGCACTCGCACTCGATCGTCCTGGCGGCTCCTGAGGCGTCAGCGATGTGCCAAGGTCGAGTCGGGGGAATCCCCTGGTCGCATACCTCGCGAGGTTATCGCCGTACTCCCTCTCTCTTCCGTGCGTAATTGGCTCGCGCGCGTCGAATACACCTTCATGGATGACGGAGCGTTCCGGTCGTCGGGTCGATTGTCCTTTCGGTATACCTGCCATCACATTCTGACGATCTGGATTGAGCGGTGATTCTAGGGTATATCCAGGCGCGCGTCTGGCCAAAAGGTGTCGTCCTTAAGACCGAACGGTTACCGCCCCGGCTCGATCGGAGCGGCGTCGTGAAAAACTTTGAGCAGATCGTTGCGCAGTTCAGAGACGTCCATTTCATGCCGGGCTCGCGTGAGGCCGACGTACAGCAGGCGTTTTTCCTCATCGGTCACCGTGGTGCGGCCGTCATCTTCTGTCTTGAAGCGGAAGTCGCCGCAGACCTTCACGCGGTTCCATTCAAGACCCTTCGCCCGGTGAATCGTTGAGACCACATAGTCGGCCTCCGCCTCCGGAGAGGCGCGGGACAGGAGGTCGCGCAGATACGCGGTGCCTTCACGGTCGATAAGCTGGACGACCGGCAGGAGGTCACGACCCGCGTGGCTAGCTGCGTATTGCTGGACGTCGCGCCATGTTTCAAATAACGCGAGCGACGCCGGGCTGAAGGTCCGCTGGCCCCGCATCAGGCGGTCTGCGCCGTCGGCGAATGCGAGGATTTCCTCAATGTTCGCCCGCACGGCGACCTTGTGGCCGCACTGCAGGCCGTTTGCCAGGGTCCCGATGACGGTCACGTTCTTCCGGCAGAGGATCGCGTCGAAGCTCCGTGTTGGGTCATGCTCCTCGAAGAAGGTCGATGAGACGCTGGCCTGGCCGCGAAGCGGTACCCGCTCGCCCAGCAGGTTCAGAATGCGAGAAGCGAGCGCGGCAAAGTGCGGTCCGAAGCGAAACGACTCGGTGAGCGCGCACTCCCGTGCGTTGATGTATTCCATCGCGTTGACCGCGCCGCGCCACTCGTAGATCTGCTGATACGGATCGCCCACATAAATGACCTGAGCGTGCTGCTGGCGACGAAGGACCGACAGCATCAGGCCGTCGCTGTCCTGCGCCTCATCGAACAGGATGAAATCGGCGCCGATCTGCGGCCGCGACCGCTCCCATGTCTTCAGATACGTGTCCGGGGTAATGGCGGTCTTCCCCTGTGGGTCGATGCTCTCGTTCCAGTGGCGCTCCACGAACGGCAGCAGCATCGTCCGCAACTCGTCGGCCGACTGCTCCGTGATCATCTCGTCCACCGGAATGTGCCACGCCTGGGGCTCGTCCTGAGCGGACCGGCAAAAGCGCGCGGCTCCGTCGGCAACGAGCCGGCCAACCTGGAAGGCGGATAGCTCGACATTCTTGCCGATAATCGTCGGTACGCGGATGGGCCCGAGCCCGTACCGGGCGGCAAGGAGGTGAGGCGGCTCCTTGGGGAGGTTCAGCCGCGCGGTCAGCGCCTTGTCGCTGGCCCGGAAGGCGACCGAGTGGACTGTCTGGCACATAACGTTGCGCGGAAACTTCCGCTTGGCTTCGGTCGCAATGTCCTTGTTGAAAGCGAGGTACTGGCCACGCTTCGTGCTGAACCGTTCCGCAATCATCCCGAGCGTCGAGGTTTTGCCGGCGCCGGCGTACGCTTTCACTTTTACCGTCGCGCCGGAGGCGACCGTCTCGAGTGTGTCGAGCTGCTCGTTCGTCGGCTTGATTGTTTTCATGCGCTCTCGAATGGTGGTGGGCAACGAAGGGCTGTGATGTGCGTTGCAGGTCATCGGATACAGAAACTCTCAAACATTTTGGCAGGTCGCCGCATGAACGCGCTCGCAAAAGACGGCTTAACTGCACCGCCTTTCCAGCTTGCGCGCTGGGCGACGTCGTGACACGCCTAGCGCAGCGCGTTGGCAATGTCGCGCGGGACGGCAACAGGCTCGGCGTGGCTGGTCTGTACGCGGGTGCGCCCGGCGACAACCGACTCGGACCGGATCGCGACGCGTTCCCGGAACAGGCCGCGACCAGTGGTGACATGTGTCGCTTCATAGGGATTGCCGCGTTTGATGTAGTCCCCAACGTCGAAATCGATTGGAAACAACGACGATTCTTCGCCGCTCTCGACGACGAGCCGGATAGCGTTCAACGGAACACCGCGCAGGTGAGTATCCAGAATGCGATTCAGGATCTGGTCCCGGACGATGGATGACTCCATCGGACCCTGGTACTCGGCCTTCGTTTCAAGCAGATGGACAATCGCCAGACGCTCAGTTGTAGCGGTAAGCGCAATGCGGAACTGAAGGGCGCATGGCCGGCCCATTTCATCGGGATAGGCCATGTCCGTGAATGATGTCTTGTATGGCATGTAGCACTCCGAACAAACGTTGTGCCGGTACGGATGAACTGGCAAGACCAGCCTACGGAGTGGGAAGCGAAGTCAAGTCGTCTGGGCGCTGATGGTGTCGCGGATGCGGATAACGGTGCGATGACTGGCCAGACCCAGCATTGCGCTCGTCTGTTCGTTGGTGCGGCCAGACAGCAGCTGACGACGCGCGAAGGTATTGCGCAACACGCGTGGGCTCATGTCCGGCGCGGCAAAGCCGATTGCGTCCAGTGCGTCGCGGACTATCGCGCCGAGGAGTACATCGTTGATCGGCTTGTCGTCTGTGCGCGGCGCGGGGAAAAGAAGCGCGCCGTCGGGCGACGGATGAAGCCGTTGCCATGCCGCAAGCGCGGGCGTCGAGAACGCGGGAAGGGCCACAGTTCTCTCAAGGCGTGCGCCTCGCTTCGGAACGGACACCTGCGGCCTTATCCCCTCGATGACGATGTCGCGCCATCGCGCGCCGCGCAGTTCGGCTGCAGTGAGGCCCGCGCCGAGCAGCAGCGCTACGACCGCGCGGTTGCGGCACAGGCGGCCATCGTCGCCGGCGTCGGGTTGGACATAGCCTTGCAGGGCGGTGTCTGCGTCGGTATCGAGAAAGAGCGGTTCGGGCTCGTCCTCGGGCCACGCGGCCGAGAGCGCGAAGGTTGCCGCCGGATTGCTGTGACGCAGGCCGACGTCGACCAGATGGCGACACAGCCGGTCGATCAGCTTGACGTAACGCAGCCGGGTGGTTGTCCCTGGCGCACAGCGGTTTTCGACGTCGTCAAAGAACGACTCAAGGTGCTCGGGCCCAAAGGTCGCGAGTGCCACGCCGCGGGTGACCAGATGGCGCAGGAACCGGTCGAACATCGCCCTGTGCTGCACGATCGAGCGTTGGGAGAACCGACGGCGGTCCGCGCCGGCCGCGTCCGTCGTCTGCCAATGCAGGTAGGCGGTATGCGGCTCCGCTGTCCACAGATGCGATTCGTTCATGGCATTCAGCACCTTATATACTGAAATGGCGTCATCCCTACGGCTGGCGAATCTCCGATCCGCCACTCAGCCTGCAGGAGGAGGGGGCTCTTCTCCCACCCTCATAGGTGTCATAGGCGGCGGAGATTGCACGCAGGCACTCGGCAGGACCGCCCTGGACGATCTTTGCCGCGCATGCGAGCATCAGGTTAAGGGGAAGCCCGAAGTCCTCAACCAGATAGCCACGTTCGCAAATATTGCCGAGCTGTGTCGCGCTGCATGGCACGCGCTCGCGCAACGCGGCGAGATCCTCCCGATAAGCCCAGATGGGCTTCCCAAGCGCAGCCGCAAACCCGATTTCGAACGCGGTCCCGCTGTCGGGTTCGCCCGCGCCGCGAAAGTCTGCCACGTTGGCCATGACGATATCCGCGCGTCCGATCGCAGCGAGGTTGGAGCGATAGATCCACGCAGCTTTTTCCTGCGGTGACAGGTCCTCCGGCGCCAGTGCATCGAGCGGGTAGTGGCCCTCGAATCCGGCGTCCGCGCACATGCGCTGAAGCGCGCGACCGTAGTCGAATGCATCGACGCGGAAAACGTCGAACCCCGCGAGATAGATTCGGGCCTTTGCAAGGCCGTACTGCGCGCCGCTCATTCGGTGATGAGGAAGCGTTCGAGGTCCTGATCCTTGAGCCAGCGCGGTGCGCGGCCGCGCCCGCTCCAGGTCTCGCCGGTGCCGGGATTGCGATACTTCGGTGCCGCCGCCCGACGGGCCTTCCCGCTACGCTTCCCAAAGACGTCTTCCGGCGTGAAGCCGAACTCCGCGACGGCCTCGCGCACCCGTTCGAGCGCCGCACCGGCCTCTTTCTTATGCGCTTCGGCGATCAGCTTCTCCAGCTGCTCCTTCTGCGCAAGCAGGTCCTTATAACGTTCCATTTCGTTGAATTTTCGTTGGTTATGATGGACGATTCTACCAGGCTCCAGCTGCCGTCAAGTCCGCAGCCGGGCCACACCAATGAGCGCACGCTCGACATTCACTGCAACAGGTACTGATGAAAAGAATTGCTGTCCGCCGCTCCGGCGTTCACGGTCGCGGCGTCTTTGTGCTACGCCCCATCAGGGAGGGCGAACTCATCCTTGAGTACGCCGGCACCGTTATGAGCTGGAAGCAGGCGATAACCCGCCATCGACGTTTCGGCAAGGAGGGGCACACCTTCCTTTTCGGACTATCCGATGGGCGGGTCATCGACGGTTCACTTGGCGGCAACAGCGCGCGCTGGCTCAACCACTCCTGCGTCGCCAATTGCGAAGCTGTTGAGTCCGATGGAAGGGTGCACATTCATGCGGTCTCGGATATCGGACCGGGCGAGGAGCTTTTCATCACCTATGGACTCTCGGTAGAGGGCCGCCTGTCGGCAGCCGTGCGCGCGCAATACGACTGCCGCTGCGGTCACCATCGATGTCGCGGGACGATGCTAGCCTCTAACAGACGCTCGACCTAGCGACGTGGGCGGATCCCACCCATTGCTCACATTTCTTCTTCCGCGGGCAAGACGGTTCGGTCGTCAAGCGCCGCCACCGCCCATCCGGGCTTACCCGGCGCGGTCTGGTGGCGCCGCGGTTCTCGCGGCACGCAGACGTTCACGAAGCAGGACCTTCTCGACGACCGGCAGATCCGCGGCGAGCTCGTTGCATTTCTTGTGGGCCAGCGCCAGATTGGCGAGCCGCGACGAGCCTCCGTCTTTCTCTGATAGCAGGTGTTCAAGAGTGACGTCTTCATTTTCCAGCGCGGCACCACAGTAAAAGCAGTTACTCCCGTCCCGGGCACGTAAGCTCCTTAGACGCGATGACCGCTTCTTCTGACTGGGATTAGTGACGTCTCGCGGTCTGCGTGAAGAAGATGGAGCTCCGTTTCCCAGTGGCCGCGTGAGCCTGATCGTCATCGGTGTCATATGGACCAGTTCGGCCGCACCCTTCCCGATTAGAGCCATTGCACGTTCAGGCGAGCAGTTCGACGCCGCCACGCCGGTCTGATCCAATACCAAAACCGTAGACATTCCTGCTTCCGTTTCCATACCAGGCGGCTGCGCCTGGCCATCGACAATCACCTCGCGACCCGGCGCATGGGGCCGCGAATGGCACCGATCATCCGCGACTTCCCAGCGCGCGTTCGATCTTCTGGTCCGTTTTGTACTGGCTCAGCGCATAGACCGACCAGATTGCTGCCGGAATCCAGCCTATCAGGGTGATCTGCAGCAGCAGGCAGATGATTCCCGCAAAGGGGCGGCCGATAGTGAAGAACTGCAGCCACGGGAAAACGAGAGCGAGCAACAAACGCATTTTGATCCTTGTGTGGTTAAGGTAAAAAACTTGCCAGCGACTCGCTGGCCATTGGGCGGCCGCTCATTGATGTGTTGCGTCGAGACTTAAATGCTGTTTTCGCACGTGCCTGCGGCGGGCACCGGCGAAGCAAGCGTTGCGATCAGCGTGTAGCCCGGATATTGTTTCCGCGCAGTCCCGGAGAACATCGCAACGGCAGCCTCTCCGTCGTCGGCGGCAACGATGGCATGGATCGGCTTGATGACGTCCGTCGTTCCGTCCTGTCGCAATACGCCTGAGACTATGAACCTTGCTGGCTGACGGACATGCCAGCCGATGTGCGCGCCGCGTTCTCCCGCAGAGGCGGCCGCTGCGCCTTGCAGACTGAGGGCAGACACGAAAAAGGCACCCGTTAGGGCTTTGACTGCTGCGATTTTCAGATGCGTGCTCATGCTTCGAGATTGATTGGGGGCGCGTCGCGTCATAAATTTCCCGATGGGTGTCATTCCATCGTACTGGCGAGAATGGGTTGTCAAGTTCGCCTCTTCGATCACAACTAGACCATTATCTGGTGTCAGGGGGCGGATGCGGCTCACTGGTTATCGGCGCACTATCAGAAAACTGAATCCTGTCGAGCGCCCAGGCGGCACCGGCATGGAAACTGCTGTGGCCACGATGGTCGCACCGCAACGCGTGAGTTTCTGCCCGGGAACGGGCGAAGGGGAGGAGCCTTATGACTCGTCACGATTTCGTACGCCAGCTTGCAATGATGCTCCGCGATCTGCCACGGGGCACAACTGCCGATTTGAGCGACTGCATGGCCGCGTATTGGAACGGCTATTCGGTGGTCTTCGCGTTCCTATGTGAGCGGGGGACAGGCACCATCGATGAGGAGTTCGACATGGACGATTACGTCTGAGAAGACTGGCGACCGGCCTTTGAAAGCTGGGTGGCGGACCCGGTATTCAGCAGCCGTCCGGAAATGAAGCAGTGGCTGATGGATGCGCCGCCGCACGAGGCCGGTGTGTGAGATGGGACGCTGGAGCCGGGGGCGGGCGAGAACCGCCGTCGTTCCACCGGGAGCGCGGGGCGGGTCGGGCCCGCCAGCGTTGATGCAGCCGCAACTGGCGACACTGGTGGACCGGCCACCGAAGGGAGGCGACTGGTCCTACGAAATCAAGTTCGACGGTTATCGCGTGATGACCCGTATCGACGGGGGCGTCGCTACGATCTTCACCCGCAACGGTCATGACTGGACCGAGCGGATGCCGCGTCTCGCGGATGCCTGCAATGGGCTGCAGGTCGATGACGCGTGGCTCGACGGCGAGGCCGTCGTGCTCGATTCAAGCGGTCAGCCCGACTTCAACGCGTTGCAGAACGCCGTCGACCGGCGCAGCACCGCAGAGATCGTCATGTTCGTGTTCGACCTGCTTTGGCTCAACGGAACCGATCTTCGCGAGCAGCCGCTGCGAACGCGCAGAGCGCTGTTGAGAGATCTGATGGCGGAACACACGTCCGGCGCAATCCGATTCTCCCAGGATTTTCCGCAGGACCCCGTGTCGCTCGTCGCGTCGGCGTGCAAGATGAAACTTGAAGGCATCATTGGCAAGCGCGGAGACGCGCCGTACCGTTCCGGGCGGTCAGCAGCCTGGGTGAAAATCAAGTGCTACCTTCGCCAGGAATTTGTCGTCGGCGGATTCACGCGCGCGAAGGGCGCGCGCTCGGGCGTACATTCGCTGCTGCTCGGTGTGTACGAGAAGGACGGCTCTTTACGCTATGCAGGCAGCGTCAGGCCGTATTTCTCATCTCGCGCTGCGTCCGCCTTTCTGAGCGGAGTAGAGTCGGTGCGCCGCAAGGCCACCGCTTTTTACAACCCGCCGAAGCCGGACAAGGAGCGCAACTCCGTCTGGCTTGACCCATCTATCGTCGTTGAATGCTCTTTTCTGGAGTGGACGCCGGGCGGCGAGGTGCGTCATCCGGTCTTCCATGCCGTGCGGGATGACAAGCCGGCGTCCGAGGTCAGCGAAGAGCCGATGGTAGCCGTGGAGTGCGATGAACCCGTAGAAGCGGACACAGGGTCGACGGGCGAAGTGCCGGGGGCTAAGGGCGGCCTCAAAATCAGCAATGTCCGCATAACGAACCCGCAACGGGTACTGGACGAGGTGACAGGGCACACCAAGCGGCAGCTGGTCGAGTACTATGCGGCAATCGCGGAGTGGGCGCTGCCGTATCTACACAACCGTCCCCTTGCACTGGTGCGGGCGCCAGACGGCATACAGGGCGAACTGTTCTTCCAGAAACACAGCGAGCGATCGGGCATTCCCGGCATTGAAGAGCTGCCGACCGAACTGCATCCGCGTCATCCGCCGCTGCTCGTTGCTAACACGCCCCAGGCGCTGGTGGGCCTCGCGCAGATGTCCGTCGTTGAGTTACACACGTGGAACGCCGTGGCGCCGGATCTCGAACACCCCGATCGCATCGTCTTCGATCTTGACCCGGACCCGGCGCTGCCATGGACCGCAATGCTGGAAGCTGCCGAGCTTCTGAAGGTTGTGCTTGACGAGATCGGCCTGCGCTCCTTTCCGAAGACGAGCGGCGGTAAAGGCATTCACGTTGTTGTTCCTCTGACGCGCCGGCAGGGATGGAGCGAGACCAAGGCCTTCGCACACGCGGTTGCAAAGCACATGGCTAAGGTCGTGCCGCAAAGATTCTCGGCAGTGCTCGGGCCGAAAAACCGCGTGGGCAAAATCTTTATCGACTACCTGCGCAACAGTCGCGGGGCGAGCACGGTTGCCGCCTTCTCAGTGCGGGCCCGCTCAGGGATGGGCGTATCGATGCCGTTCTCGTGGGACGAACTAAAGCAGGTGACGCGCGGCGATGAATGGTCGATGCGCAAGGCCGTTGAGCGTCAACGGTCGCTGAGAGATGACCCGTGGCATGGCTACTGGCAGACCCGGCAGGGCGTAACCGCGACAATGCGGCGGGCGGTGGGTATGGATTAACCGCGCCGGGCCGCGACGGCCCTGGCGAGGTGCTCCGACGCCGAGCATGGGGCAACACTGACCGCCGAGGGGCTCACACCGACCCAGTAGGGACCTTCAGCTTTCTCGATAACGGCCGCTCGGCAGTCGGGGCAGAACTTGGCCGGGACCTAAGCGGTCTCTACGCTCGAACTCGCTTCGACATTAAACCTCTGGTCCCTCAGGAGGTTGTTCGCGGATCGCCACAGCGATGGAACATCCAATAATTGATGCTATTCCAACGATGGATAAGAAACTCAGCGTCTCGCCCCATACGATGAAGCCGAATAACGTGGCCCAAATGATACTGGTATAGGTGTACGGTGCTAACGCTGCTGCACTCTCCCGCCTTACCGCGACTGTAAAGAGGAGCTGGCCCACTGTCGCGAAAACAGCCAGCAATGCCATGATTGCCAGATCTCTGAGTGTCGGAGTGCGCCAGGCAAAAACAAGAGACAAGCCGGTTACCACAGTCCCGAAAGCTGTGAAGTACAGAACAGTGATGCCGGAGTCGTCGCTGGTTTTGAGTTTTCGGATTTGAATCATGGAAAGCGCGCCGCATAGGGCGCTTGATAGCAGAAGGATGGGCCCGATAAGATTCGATAAGCTACCTTGAGGTCGCACCACCAAAAGAACACCAACGAAGCCGATGCAAGCAGCAATGGCGTTTCGGGCTAACAAACGCTCGCCGAGCAGGAATGGCGCGAGAAGAATGACGAAAATCGCTTCCGAATAGACAATTGCGACGGCCTCGCTCAACGGCAGATAAGGCAGTCCTGCGAAAAACAATGTCGAGGCGCCGAGCAAGGTCAGGGCGCGGATAGTCTGCCCTCGAATGTCAAGGTTACGAATTCGAGTCGTTATCGAGGGTCCACGCATACTGACTGCGACAGCAGGGACCATCCCAAATAACATGCGAAAAAATGTGACTTCGTTCGCGGGGTAGCTGAGCGCCACGGCTTTGCCAAGTGCATCGACGACCGCAAAACAGAACGTGGATGCGAGTATAAAAGCAATGCTTTGATATTGGGCGGTGCGGTCTGCAACGACATCGTTAAGTCGCATGTATCCTCGTTGGACAGGTTAGGCGGTTCGACGGGCGACGAAACAGGAAGGAAAGCCGCTAGATTGTCAACGATCTCGCGGACTTAGTCCAATGTCCGCACTTGGCCGATCGCCGTCCGATGCTGATTGCATAGCATGCTTACGTGAGATCGAAGTGGCGTCGGACCTTCATCGACCCGTTGCGGTCTGTCAAATATCTACGAAGCGGCCGTTCGTTCGTCGTGGCGTGCAACAGGCTGCCGTCCCACTCAAGAACGAACCGAGGCGGGAGATGGCAAACTTTTATGCCAATCGCAGATCCCACAACGCATCGAGTACATGTTGCGTGGAACGATCGACCTGCCCCGCACGATGCGCAATGCCGAGCCGACGCCACAACGCGGGGCGCAGCGGACGCATTACAATCCGCGCGTCGGCGAATGGCGTAGTGGCCTCATGAGGCAGCAGCGCCGCGCCATAACCTGCCGCTACCAGACTCTTGATCGCATCGTTGTAATTGAGCTGAATGCGCGCTGCGGGATGGTGCCCTCCGGTCGCAAACCATTCCGCAGTCAGACGCGAGAGATGCGTGGTCGCGTCGTTAAGTATGAGCGGTTGAGCGGCGAGCCATTCCGGCGTGATGCGAGCCGGACACCGCCAATGCGCCGGCACAAAGGCCATCACAGGGTCACGGCGCCAAGGCTTTATCACGAGCCCAGCCACCGGAGGCTGAGGCAGTGCGACCAGCCCTACATCCAATGTCCCATCCACCAATCGGCTTAGCGTTTCATGCGAGGTGAGCACGGCGATCTGAATATCGATAGCGGGATGGTGCTGGCGCAGCACTTCAAGCGCTTGCGGCAAAAGATGCGCAATCGCGCCAGTCGATGCTCCGAGCCGAGCGCGTCCGACAAGACCTTGAACCTGGCGGTGAACATCGTCTAACGCCTGCTCCGCGTCGGCCAGCAGTCGACGCGCGCGCTCGACCAACAACTCGCCTGTTGCCGACGGTCGGACGTGTCCCCGTTTGCGCGACAGGAGCGGAGCCCCGATGCGCTCTTCCAGTTCAGCGATGTGGAGGCTGACCGTTGGTGGCGCCAGATGTAAAGCACGCGCCGCGTCGGCGAATGAGCCACGGTCGGCAATAGCGACCAGGGTGCGCAAGCGGTCCAGGCTGATCTCTCGCATGTCGGTGTCCAGATTCAGAAAAACTGAATATCGAAGTTATGAAATTCAACTTTCTCTATTCTAGCGGTGCGCGGAAGATATGAGCTCGTTCCGCTTACCGGTCACCGGAGTATCGCGCGCATGAGCTCTCCCCTTGTTTTCATCGACGGCGACCAGGGCACCACCGGGTTGCAAATTCACGAACGGCTTCGCAGCCGGACCGATCTGAAATTGGTCACACTTCCCGCGGCGGAGCGCAAAGATTCCAGGCGTCGCGCGCAAGCCATCAACGCCTGCGACATTGCCATCCTCTGTCTGCCCGATGGCGCCGCGCGCGAGGCAGTGGGCGCCATTGTCAACCCCGCCGTCAGAGTCATCGACGCAAGTTCCGCCCATCGCACACACCCGGACTGGACATACGGCTTTCCGGAAATGACGCCGGGACAGGCTGAACGCATTGCGACCGCGCGTCGGGTCACCAATCCAGGTTGCTATCCGACCGGTGCAGTTGGCCTGCTGCGTCCTCTGCTGCACACCGGACTCATTCCCGGCAACCATCCGGTCACCATTTACGCGGTGTCTGGTTATTCCGGACGCGGGCGTGCGGGCGTCGAAGAATACGAGGGGCCGGGAGCGGTCAACGCACCGTCGTACCAGATATATGGTCTGGAGCTCGCGCACAAGCACGCCCCGGAGATCCAGCAGTACGCCGGACTCACGCATCGTCCGATCTTTGTCCCTGCGTACGGTGCGTATCGCCAGGGCATTGTGCTGACGATATCCCTGAATGTGCGTCTGCTGGAGCGCCACGCAGACGGCGCCGCGTTGCATGCGTGCCTCGCACGCCACTACGCCGAGGCGGCCCACATACATGTTCTGCCGCTGCACGAATCGCGCGATTTAAAGCAGCTGGATCCGCAGGTACTGAACGGTACGGACGATATGCGCTTAAGCGTGTTTCCTAACGCGGAACACGGACACGTTCTGCTATCCGCGGTTTTTGATAATCTCGGCAAAGGCGCAGCCGGCGCAGCGGTTCAGAACCTGAACCTCATGCTCGCGCAGTCATAGCGGCAGCTGGCTTACGCTGATGTTCGGCCGTGCCGATATGCGAACGATTGTTGGCAATCTCGTCGCGGTCGTCGAATGTCTCAAACTGGCCGCGCACTGCCTGATGCGTTCAGCATAGGGCAGTTAAGTTTCGACACCCACCTTGCGCAACCTGATCCATTCGTCTGCCACCTCCCCCATGTTCTTGGGTACTCCGCTTTTAATCCAGGCCATGAAGGAACGATCGAACCCGAACGTCTCCCCACATTCGCTCGTCAGAAATCGACGCACGTTTTGCGTGTTCTTGTAAGTCTCGTCAATTTTGGTGGCCCGATTGATCGGGTCTCGGTGCCAGTCAAATTTCATAGAGGCTCCCCGTCTTCAAAGTTGCTGTGAAACAGACTAGATATTGTTAGCGATCTACGCCGAAGCGTCGAGCGGCCGAAATTGGCCGACTCCCGTCCCGCGCCGAGCAACGCCGCTTGTATCGGTGGTCAGAGCGGCGGTCTGCTTAGCTTGGCCCACTGCTGCACGGACTCTCGTTCCCATTGGCGCGTCGCGTACGACGCAAATTTCGCAGGAACGTTGTCGCCATTCATGACAAGGCGATTCAGCATGACCGCGAGATCCGTGTCGGCAATACACCACTCACCAAAGAGATTCGATGCATCTTGTGAGAGAAGCTGGTCGACTGCGAAGTACAGCTTTTGCACTGCCAGCTCCGCTGCGGCTGAAAGCGCCGGAGCCTCCTTCTTATAAAACACTACCTCCGTAGAGCGCTCCTGACGAATCGGCATCAGGTCGCTCCTAAGCCACGCCTGAAGTTGGCGCGCTCTCGCACGAAGATTTCGGTCACGGGGATAAATCGGCGCGTCAGGGAATGTCTCGTCCAGGTACTCGGTGATTGCCGTTGACTCGGATAGCGAGAAATCGCCGTGTGCCAATGTAGGTACGCGCCGAGTCAACGATTCGACAGCGTAGCGCTCTTCGTGGTTAGCGCCGGTTCCAAGATCAACCGCGAACAGCTCAAATTTCAGTTGCTTCTCCTGAAGAGCGACGAACACAGACATCGCGTATGGGCTTGCGAACTGTGCATCGGCATATAAGCGAAGCGGAGCCTCGGACATGGCGCCATCCTGGGTGATTGTTAATTTTTTTGGCTCGGTGCAAGCCAACGAGATGAACAGCTTGAGTGATTGTCGGCGATCTGGGAACTGGTGTCGACCGGCCGCTTTTGGCCGGCTCGAGGCAGTGCCACCCGCAATTTGCTTGCCGCAAAGCGGTCGTTCGCGAAGCGCATCTGAGACAGCGGCATAGAAATTGGACGGCCACCTCGAACGGCCGCTCATGGCCGACTGTACTCATCTACGGAAGCCCCCCGAAAGCTGCCGTCGGAAATTTGAACGGCGGCTCCACAGAACCTTCATCGAACTGGTGCTCTCGGCCAATTGCAGTCACCCGCCGAGTCTTGTCCGTGTCTCTCTTGAAGCCACCAGCAGACGCTCCACGCGCCGAGCGACTAGACCGGCAGCAATAGTTGCGCGTGGGTCAGGATTCAGACGATGTGCTTTCTCATGCACACTCAGTTAGACGGACAGAGTCGCGCGAACTGTGCGGTGTTGCGGACGTCGTCCAGTACATCAGTTCGCTGGATCGCCTGAAAGCTGTACCCCTTCAATAAGCCTTGGGCGGTCGTTGCGAGCAGCCGGATGCTGGCGTCGGCACGTGGCTTTGCTTCGCCCTCGATGGCCCGTAGACGCGACTTGCCGAGTCCGTTTTGGGCACAGACGGAGTAACCGCCAGCGATCTGAGCGGCCGCAGCGATCTGCCAGCGGGTCCTTGACGAGATGAGGCCGTCTAACTCAATCTCTTATCCACGATTCGAACCCATTGGTTGATAGAATGGAAGAACGCGAAAAACTGAAGCTAGCCGCGACATGGTTACGCGAAGCAGATGGCCTGCTTGTTACGGCAGGTGCCGGCATGGGTGTCGATTCAGGCCTGCCTGATTTTCGTGGCGCAGACGGGTTTTGGCGCGCCTATCCCGCGCTGAAGAATCATCTGCTCACCTTTCAGGACATGGCAAACCCACGATTACTATTTACTCACCCCACGCTTTGCTGGGGATTTTACGGGCATCGACTCAACCTTTATCGTCAAACTACTCCGCATCGGGGATTTCAGATACTTCGCGAGTGGGCTGCCAGGTTGCCACACGGGCTGGCTGTGTTTACCAGCAATGTTGATGGTCAGTTTCAGAAAGCGGGCTTTGATGAACACTTCATAGCAGAGTGTCACGGCTCGATTCATATTCTGCAATGCGCGGAGGTTTGCTGTGATCTGCTGTGGACCGCTGATGGCGTGCAGCCGATCGTCGATGAAATGAAGTGCGAACTTATCAGCGAACTTCCGCGCTGCCCCCGCTGTGGAGCGCTCGCGCGCCCGAACATTGTAATGTTCGGTGACTACGATTGGATTGCTCTGCGCACGGAGTACCAGGAAGCCCGGTTACATGCATGGTTGTCTGTGGTCGAGAGACCGGTTGTGGTGGAGATCGGTGCTGGGAAAACGATCCCCACTGTTCGGGCGTTCAGCGAGCGCAATGGCACTCGCGTCATCCGGATCAACCCACGAGACTGTGGCATCCCGTTGAGCCGGGGCGTGGGATTGGCACGAGGGGCCGTGGAAGGCTTGACGATGCTGGACGCGGCACTGAGGGCACTCTGACAAGGTGATATTTGGGCGCCAAACGACTGCAGTTGGCGCGTTTCCGGTCGTTCTCGGCAAAGGACCTGAGCGTCCGGGTTGGGTCGTAGGACTAAACCGCTCGCGCGGTATGGGGCTTCGGTCCAATGCTAGTGGTTCTGGAGAGGAAGCCGACTCTGTTTTCATGTTGAAGGGCGAGGCAATCCGCCTCGTCGTTCAACGGGAGCAGAGTCATGACCCACAGACCTCAGCCCATCAGTCCCCTGCGCCAGCGCATGACCGACGACATGCGCATGCGTCAGCTCGCACCGAAGACGCAGGCCGGTTATCTGCGTGTCGTACGCGAGTTCACGCGCTTTCTCGGACGCTCTCCTGACACCGCCACCGTCGAGGACCTGCGGCGCTACCAGTTGCATCTGGTCGACCACGGCGTGTCACCCGTGTCGCTCAACGCGGCGATCACCGGACTGAAGTTCTTCTTCGAGATCACGCTCCACGAGCCCGACCTGATGGCACGCATGCAACCCGTGCGCGTGCCTCGCGTCCTGCCGGTCGTGCTCAGCCCGGACGAAGTGGGCCGCCTGATTGCCGCCACCGGCAATCTGAAGCATCAGACCGCACTATCGGTCGCCTACGGTGCCGGCTTGCGCGCCAGTGAGGTGGTGGCGTTAAAGGTCGGCGACGTCGACGGCCAGCGCATGACCCTGCGCATTGAACAGGGCAAGGGCCGCAAGGATCGTTACGCCATGCTCTCGCCGGTGCTGCTTGAACGCCTGCGTGTCTGGTGGCGAGTGGCGCACGCGCAGGGCCGGATGCTGGAGCGCGGCTGGCTGTTTCCGGGCCTCGATCCGGTCGATCCGCTCAGCACGCGGCAGCTCAATCGCGCCATCCATGCCGCCGCCGAGGCCGCCAACATCGACAAGCGTGTCTCGATGCATACGCTACGTCACAGCTTTGCGACCCACCTGCTGGAGCAGAAGGTCGACATCCGCGTGATCCAGGTCCTGCTGGGGCACAAGAAGCTGGAGACGACAGCACTCTATGCGCAGGTCGCCACCGACCTGCTGCGCGAGGTGATCAGTCCGCTGGAGAAACTTCAGAACAACGGCTGAACACGGCACACAGCCGTGCCCGAAGTCGCGGACGTCTTCCGCGCGCATGGGCCCTTGTGGCGACGGACCGTACAGCTGAGTCTGGGACAGCTGAAGGTCATGTCGGCGATCGAACAGTGCCGCAGCGCGGCGCTGGGTGGACATGTGTTGCGGTGTTCCGGTTGCGAACAGATCGAGGTTGCCTACAACTCCTGCCTTATGGGAAGTGTTTTCCTATGGGGAGAAGGCACCCCCTGAGCGAGCACGGAGTGAACTCCGCGCCCGTTCAGCTCTCCATTAAAGCTTGGCCCTGAGCATGGCGATTACCTTATCGGACGGCCGGAACGAACCCCTGCGCAAATGCGGTGGGACGATCGCGTTGAGGGCTTCGAGCTTCTCAGTTGGATCAGCGCGAGTGTAGATTTCAGTGGTCGCCAGATCGCTGTGCCCGAGCCACAGAGAAACCTTTCGGATGTCCTGAGTGCTTCGCAGTACTATCATTGCACAGGTATGCCTCAAGACGTGCGGTGATACCTGCTTCTTCGACAGCGAGGGGCACTTATGACTAGCCGTCGCAGTGTGGCATTTAAGGACATACGCGAAACCCCAACGGCTCATCGCTTCGCCCCGTGCATTAACGAACAATTCCGGTACTGCGACACTTCCCCGTATCACCATCCAGGCACGCAACGCGTTAGCGGTCGTTTTCCACAGGGGCAACGCGCGCTCCTGCCGGCCCTTGCCGTGAACACGGATGCTCAACGACGGGAGCACAACATCGGCGGTATGCAATCCCGTCAGCTCCGATACACGCAGGCCGCCGCAGATGGCCAGATGCAGCATCGCCCGGTCCCGAATACCCTCGCGCGTTGACGGATCTGGCGCATCGAGCAAAGCCCGAACCTCATCCTCGAGCAGATATGGCACCAGACGGGAATCGGTTTTCTTATAGGGAATGCCCAGGATTCGTCGCGCTTGCTCAAGAATCGCGGGCTCGCGATACTCAAGGAAGTGGAAGAATGACCTGATTGCAGCCAGCCGGACATTACGCGTCTCAGGCGAATTGTGGCGCGCGTCTTCGAGATATTCCAGGAAGTCGCTGATCAGCCTCGCATCGAGCTGCTCCAGTGCTAGCGACGAGGGCGTAACCTTGAGTCGCCTGGCGGCGAACTCGAACAGAAGCTGGAAGGTGCAAGCATAGGAGTCGCAGGTGTGTTGGCTGGCGCCTCTCTCATGGGCAAGGTTTTGACGAAGGAATGCAACAATGTGCGGTGCGATCGGCATCATTTCTGTTCTCCGGTGAGAAACCCCTCTGCGGCGACAGCAATGTCGCGCAGGAGCGCGGGCGTGGCCTCGAGATACCAATAGGTGGCGTTGATGTTGACGTGTCCCATGTAGGTCGCAAGGGCCAACATGTGCCGCCCGACCCGGTCTCGGCCTTCCGGGCTTGCCTCCAGTGCCCTGACGGCGAACGTGTGTCTGAGCTCATGCAAGCGGGGACGGTGGCCGTTGTGGGTGGTGCCGATGCCGGCAAACTTCAGCAGTTTCTGGAACATCCAGTAAGTAACCGTGTATCTGAGCGCGTGACCGTCGTCATCAACGAACACATGGTCGTCACCCGGGCAGGCTCGTCGCCGCAGTGCTAAATACCTCTGCAAACCCGCCACCGCTGTCTCGTGCAGTGGAACTAGACGGGTCTTCTGGAATTTGCTCTTTCGAATCAGCAGGCCTTCGGAAGTCATGTCGGCAAGGCGCAGGTTCAGGGCCTCCGAGATCCGCATGCCCGTGGCTAGCAGCAGGGCAATTAATGTCGCATACGTTTGTGGTTGCAACGTGCCCCGAGGGCCCGATTGCAAGGCTGTGTTTATCAAGCGCTCAATGTCAGCGCAGGTGTAGATGAACGGAACGCGACGCGTCTTTCGGTAACCAAAGTGGCGGGCGGGTGGTAGTTCATGGTTTTGATCCTCCATACGCATGTACCGGGCGAACCGACACACGGTCTTTAGCCTTGCGTCACGCTGGGCCACCGACGCAGCCTCGCCGGCCCAGTCGATTGCTGTCTGCGTGCAAACGTGCATTTCACCGCGTTTGACAGCAAAGCACGCGAAACTGCGCAACAGGTAGTCTGCGTTCAGCAGTTTGAATCCGGCGGCACGCCGCGCGGCAAGATAGGACTCCACGGCCGGCATCATTTCGCCACCTCCGGCCATGGCCGAGCGATTTGGCTGAGCAGCGCTACGTCGACCTTGGCGTAATACGCCGTGGTATCAATGCCGCGATGCCTCAGGATCAGGCCAACCTGGTCGAGGGGAAGCCCGTGGCGCAACATCTCAGTCGCCGCCGTGTGGCGCAGTAGATGTGCACCTTTGGCGGGCGAACTCACCCCGGCCCGTTTTAGTGCGCGCTTCACTATCGAAGATATGCCGTCGCCTGAGATATGCGGCTTGACGGGTGCGATGTTTCTAACAAAGACATGGTCGCTGCCGGCAACCCGAGGTCGCGATTCGAGATACCGCAGAAGTGCCTCGCCAGCATCCTGCGGCAGCGGAAGGCGAACTTCATAGCGCCCCTTTCCCAAGACACGTAGCGTCCCGGAGTCCCACTCGATATCGCTCAAGCGAAGGTTCGCCAGGTCACCTGCGCGAACCCCAAGTCGCACAAGCAGGAGGACGATCGCACGATCGCGAAGACGCCTGCGTGAATCGTCATCGCATGCGGCGATCAGGCGGTCAACTTCGTCAGCGCTCAGACACCTTGGCAGTGACGCCAGGCGCCAATGCGCCAACGACGGAACCGCCTGATCGAGACCCGGCCGACACAGATCGTGAACCCCGAGGTAGCGTAAGAAGGCTCGCGCGCTAGTGACCCGCTTTTCAGCGGTACCAGCACCACAACTGCAAGCACTGTTCAGCAGGAACGTACGTATCTGCTTCGGATCCCACTGGCTGGCGTCATCGCCAAGCACTTTCAGCATCACTGCGGCATCACGACAGTAGAGCCGAATGGTTGGATCCTTCGCACCCCGGTGCTTTTGCAACCATCGCCGGAAACCACCTACGATTGCCGGCTCCCGAATCTCTGCAATCGAAGGCTTGTCGTCCGGGCAGACGCCGATCTCGATCAGGTATTCGCGAAAGCGTTTGGCGCCGAAATAGACGTGGTGGCCGGTCCTGCCACCTTTTACTTCCGGGCAAGTGCAAGTTGGCAGATGACGAAAGAAGGTTTCCGGGGTTTGTGGACCAGTATCGGCCAGGGTACCGCCGTGTGCCAGCATGAAGCGACCAAGATGGTCGGCAGCTCGCAGGTAACGTATGGCACTGGCCGCGGAATATCCGTCTCGTTCAAGCGCGTCAGCAAAGTCGTCAATGAAGACTCCGCTGGGTCCCGAGCGCAGGCGTTTCAAGGTTTTGGGTGCTACCAGGTAGGTGTCCAGCATCACATCCTCCTATGAGGGTTGCCTGGGAAGGCCAAACCACCATAGCAAAGGAGGACCGCGATTTTATGGGGTGTTAAATGGCGACCGGCCAGATACAAAACCAGATACGCCCGGTGGGTTTCGCGCCGAACCTGATCTGCAACTCCCCGTTAGACAGAACTTCCCATAAGGCAGGTAATGGAGTTCACTCCATTACCTGCAGTAACCGCCATTGCCCGAAGTGCCAGGCGAGCGCCGCACACCGGTGGCTCGAGGCACGCCAGGCCGATCTGCTGCCGGTTGAGTATTACCACGTGGTCTTCACGCTACCTGCTGCGATCAGCGCGATCGCCTGGTACAACAAGGCGGTGCTCTACGGCCTGCTGTTCGATGTTGCCGCCGAAACCCTCCGAACCATCGCCGCCGACACAAAGCATCTGGGCGCACAGATCGGCGCGACACTCGTGCTGCACACCTGGGGCTCGGCGCTCACGCACCATCCTCACGTACACGGCATCGTTCCCGGCGGAGGCCTTGCGCCAGACGGTGAGCGGTGGGTCGCCTGCCGCCCCGGCTTCTTCCTGCCAGTCCGTGTGCTCTCCCGGCTGTTCCGGCGGCGCTTCCTGGAAGAGCTCACCCATGCACATCGCCGGGGCCAGTTGCGCTTCTTTGGCGAGTACGCCGGGCTTGCCGATCCCACTGCCTTCGCACGGTGGCTCGCGCCGCTGCGTACGTGCGAATGGGTCGTATATGCGAAGCGCCCGTTCGCGGGACCGAAAGCGGTGCTTGCGTATCTGTCGCGCTACACGCATCGCGTGGCCATCTCCAACCAGCGGCTCATCGCGCTCGACGACCGGGGCGTGACCTTCCGGTGGAAGGACTACCGGGCCAACGGCCGCACGCGCCAGAAGACGATGACGCTTGAGCCACAGGAATTCATGCGGCGTTTCCTGCTGCATGTACTGCCTGTCGGCTTCCATCGGATTCGCCACTATGGTCTGCTGGCCAATCCCGTGCGTCGGCAGAATCTGGCTGCGATACGGGCGCTGCTAGACGTGCCAGCTTCCATTACTGTGAGCGAAGGTCCGTCACCGGGCACTCCCGCCCCGAAGTTCGTCTGCCGGCATTGCAGCGCGCCGATGATCATCATCGACATCCTCCTGCGCAGCCACCCAATTCGCGCTCCGCCCACTTGCCGAAGCAACGTATGAAGATGAATCACCCTGGCTGTCCAGACCGACCGTCGGCTCTTCGGCAACGAGCGGGAGGAGACGCTTGTGCCTGTCGCTACCAGCAGACCTTGCCGCGCTCGCGACACCTCTACAGACGTGCAGCATGGATGCAGCAGAACATTTACGTGACCACCAAACCCTCGCTTCGACTGAAGGTTGTGAGTCTCCGCAGTTCATGAGAGCACTTAAATCCCCATAGCTGCGTAAATTTCTGCCGTCCTGGTCCACTCCGCGGTTTCCTCCCTCGAGCGTTGTCCAACGCCTGCCCGCATGCGTCGTCGTGTACTCACGCGGTGGCAGACATGGGCAGGCGTCGAACAACGCTTAACAAAAGTGTGAGTTCGCTGATGTGGAAAGGTGCCGCTCCTCCTTCAAGCCGACAACGTCGGCAGTCCGCCGTATTGCTGACGTGGGCTCCAGCTCGCGTGAATGTCGGCAATGGCCGATGGGACTAAACCGCTCGCGCGGTAGGGGGCTGCGGCCCGACTCTGGCGGCGAATGGGAGGCCAGTGGCGCCGGTGGTTATGTTGGTGGTTGAGGCAATCCGCCTCGCCCTCCAGCAGGAGCCCCATCATGACCTCCTCCGATCCGCGCGTCAGCCCGATGCGCCGCCATATGCTTGAGGACTTGCGCATGCGCAAGTTCGCACCCAAGACCCAGGCCGCCTATCTGCGTGCCGTACGTCAGTTCGCCCGATACCTCGGGCGTTCACCCGATACCGCCACCGTCGAGAACCTCCGCGACTACCAGCTGCATCTGGTCGATCACGGCGTGTCTCCGATATCGCTGAACGCCGCGATCAGCGGGCTGAAGTTCTTCTTCGAAGTCACGCTCGGCAAGCCTGAGCTGATGGCGCGCATGCAGCCGGTACGCGTGCCCCGCACGCTCCCGGTTGTGCTCAGCCCCGAGGAGGTGCGGCGGCTCATCGCGGCAGCTGGAAACCTCAAGCATCAGACCGCGCTGTCGGTCGCCTATGGTGCCGGGCTGCGTGCGAGCGAAGTGGTGGCGCTGAAGGTCGGCGACATCGACAGCCAGCGCATGACCCTGCGCATCGAGCAGGGCAAGGGCCGCCGCGACCGCTACGCGATGCTTTCGCCGGTCCTGCTCGAACGTCTGCGCGTCTGGTGGCGCGTGGCCCGTGCCCAGGGCTGCATGCTCGATGGCGGGTGGCTCTTTCCGGGCCTTGATCCGATCGACCCGCTCAGCACGCGGCAACTGACCCGCGCCATCCATGCGGCCGCCGAGGCCGCAAACATCAACAAGCGCGTCTCCATGCATACGCTGAGGCATTCGTTTGCCACGCACCTGCTGGAACAGAAGGAAGATATCCGCGTGATCCAGGTGCTCCTTGGACACAGGCAGATCGAGACCACCACGCTCTATACCCAGGTCGCCACTGATCTCCTGCGCAAGGTGATCAGTCCACTGGACCGCCTGCCCGCCGGCTAGCCCGGCCGCACGCGGAGCCCTCCGTGCTGGAGGTCGCGGATATCTTCCGCGCCTGCGGGCCAGCGTGGCGCCGTACGGTAGCGCTGAGCCTGGGGCAGCTGAAGGTCATGTCGGCCATCGAACAGTGCCGCAGCGCGGCGCTGGGGGGACATGTGCTGCGCTGTTCCGGCTGCGCAAAGGTTGAGATCGCCTATAACTCGTGTCGTAATAGACATTGCACAAAGTGCCAGGCGAGCGCCGCACACCGGTGGCTCGAGGCACGTCAGGCCGACCTGCTGCCTGTGGAGTATTACCACGTCGTCTTCACGCTACCTGCCGCGATCAGTGCGATCGCCTGGTACAACAAGGCGGTGCTCTATGGGCTGCTGTTCGATATCGCCGCCGAGACGCTGCGTACCATCGCGGCAGACCCCAGGCACCTCGGCGCGCAGATCGGCACCACGCTCGTGCTGCACACGTGGGGCTCGGCGCTTACGCATCACCCGCACGTGCATGGCATCGTCCCCGGCGGCGGCCTGTCGCCCGACGGGCAGCGGTGGATCGCCTGCCAGCCCGGCTTCTTCCTGCCGGTGCGCGTCCTGTCACGCCTGTTCCGGCGCCGCTTCCTGGAGGCACTCGAAGCGGCGCACCGGCAGGGCCAACTGCAGTTCTTCGGCGAATATGCCAGCCTCACCGATCCGGCCGTCTTCACCGCATGGCTCGCGCCGCTGCGTGCCTGCGAATGGGTCGTCTATGCCAAGCGTCCCTTTGCGGGACCCGAAGCGGTACTCGCGTATCTCTCACGCTATACGCACCGGGTGGCGATTTCCAACCAGCGTCTGCTCGCCTTCGACGAGCGCGGCGTCACGTTCCGCTGGAAAGACTATCGCGCGAAGGGGCGCACCCGCTACAAGACCATGACCCTCGAGGCCGGCGAGTTCATGCGCCGCTTCATGCTGCATGTCCTGCCTGGCGGCTTCCATCGCATCCGTCACTACGGACTGCTTGCCAACCCGGTGCGCCGCGCCAGACTCGCGAAGGTGCGCGAACTGCTGCACGTTGCCACCGGCGTCGCCACGTCTCCGCGCGAAGCCGTCAGGGAAACACGGCCCGCCTTCATCTGCCGCCACTGCGGCGCGCCGATGATGGTCATCGATATCCTCGCGCGCACCGCACCGATCCGCGCGCCCCCCACGCGCCGGGGCCCGACATGAATACAACGGTTTCCGGACGTGCTACCCGACCGTCGGCTTCGCGGCAACGCGGCCCACGAGCGGACGTTTGCGCCTGTCGCTTCACGCAGTCGCTCCCACGTCCACTTCGCCCTTCCGACTGCGCCACTGCGCCGCTTCGTCAACGCGTCAGTCCCGATCCGCCACCCCGCCTGACTGCGCATCCCGCAACACTGCCTGGCATCCCGGCTCATCAATCGCCATAGCCTCAAAGCTTCCCACCGCATCGCGGCATCCCGCGGTTTCCTCCCTTCAGGTTTATTCAACGCCTGCCCACACGTCCCGTCGTGCACCTCCAGGCCTGTGGACACGGGCAGGCATCGAACAAACCTTAAGAGAAAGCGCGTTC
Organism: Paraburkholderia sp. BL27I4N3; assembly: GCF_003386115.1. Lineage (NCBI taxonomy): Bacteria > Pseudomonadati > Pseudomonadota > Betaproteobacteria > Burkholderiales > Burkholderiaceae > Paraburkholderia > Paraburkholderia sp. BL27I4N3. The sequence goes on from NZ_QREJ01000002.1 coordinate 189,463, forward strand.
GTCTTTGATAGCCGGATGGCCGGTTACAGGGTGCACGTGACACCTGACGTCCGATCGAAACGCATGTGAGCGGCGGGTTGTGGCCGGTCCTTGCCGGTCGATGGCCAGCGGCGCCCGACCCTCAACGGACCGTGGGGGCAGGTGCGATCAAATCGGCAGTTTCGAGGGGCGCGTCTGCCGCAACCTCGAGCGGGCGAGCGCGCCGCTGCGCCAGCGCAAGCCGCGCGCCGGGCGGCCTGCGCAAACCACAGCGGCAAGCGTCGACTTGTCCAGTCCGTCCGCCTAACGGAATCCGTAGGCGAGCACCTTTTTGCCCTCGAAACTGATTTGCACCGCTTCGGAGCACGGATTCCCACACGTGCCATCGACGGTGGGAGGCGCAGCAGCGAAGGGGACCGTCTCACTGGTCATTTCGCCGATCACCAGTGTCGCATCCGACGAGATAACGATATTCACGACGAGCACCACGCCAGCGGGACTCGCTTTCGTGCCGTAGTTGATCGTCATCGTTCCCGTGCAATCGCTATTTACCTTGTAGGTGCCGAACTGCACGGAATTGAAGGCGCCGCCCGTTTTCGGCAAGCCGCCGACATTGCCCGCATCGTTGCGCGTGAAATTGCCGTTACCGTCGAAGACGACGACAGCGACGTCGTTGAGCAGCAGCCTCGACTTCGCGTAGTGAACCGCACCATCCGTGCCGATGATGCCGAGTATTTCGCCTTGGGCGCTAAATCCATACAGGCCTCTCAGCGTTTCATTGGAACAGGTGGGGCCGTTGGCATGCGCCGCACCGCTCAACGACAGAAGGGTGGCCGCAACGGCCGCCGCACAGGTCAAACGCTTGCTTTTCATGTTCATCTCCTTGTCATCGACCGTGGCCGCTTCGCTGGCGTGCGCATGATGTCGGGGCGCATGCACGGGCACAGAGCGTCGGGCAGAGGCTGGCCAGCGGCGGCGCACCGCGCCGCTCACGTTGACCTGTTTCATGGTGGTCAGAAGCGCGAGCCAGTGCCATCGACAGAACATGAAGAAATCGTTAACCGTGCGTCGACGGTATGCGGAAAAAATGGCGCGCATCGGGCGGGCGGCGCACATCGCCCTGGTGGCCTGCGTCAGCCTGCCCGGCCCGCGCGGGAGGCGCGGGAGGCGCGGTGGAAACGAGGGAAAGCGCGTCGCCACGTGCCAGAGCTGCTCGCTTGACGACAGCACTCATCAGCGACCGTGATGTTTCCGCACGGCCCACGCAAACGATGCGCAAGTTTGTTCGAACATTTGGAATGGACGCGGAATCGGACTTTGGCGCTGATAATGCGAAAGGCTTATCTTGGCCCGACCCACGTCTGAAGCGGTCGGTGTTGATTTGCACGGAATCCTGACCCACCCTACGCAGTAATCGTGGGTCAGGATTCCGTGCAAATCAACATCTCGCGTTCATCGAATCTGCGTTTGCCGTCTGCGTTGACGCCTATTACTCGCAGCGGCAGGAAATCGTCCAGGTTGTCCTGCATGAGGGTGTGCCCACTGATTTGGTTGCGGACACACATGCTGCGCTTTCGGCTTACGAGAAACTACGTGTGCGAGAAATCGCGCTTACACTTGACGCACCAGACGGCGCTCTATGTACGGGTCGCCCTGGAACAGGTACTTTCACGACTGCCCGCAGGCCGGCGATCGCGCGTACCATCCGGCCACGCCGGACCAACTTCGGGGAGCGCCAGCATGGACGATGTAGAACAGTTCAGGGACGACCTCGAAAACAGCGCGGACTGCCTGATGGGCGGCAGCCGCGACGACTTCATTGAAACGCTGGGCGAAGCGGTGTATGCGCGCGTGGGCAGTGACCAGCAGGACCGCATCATTGCCGCCTACACAATGGAGCGTGCCAAGCGTTGTCTGTTCGACAGCGGCAATACATACCAAAGTCGAATGGCAAGCAACGCCCTGAGATGGCCGCGGGACGAAGATCGTCCCGCGCGCGGTGGTGGGGACGGGGGCTGAATGTGATCTGCCCGAGGAGGAGTTTCTCGAGTTCGGTCGCTTTCCGGCCAAAGGGTCGTTCGCTACCGCCCTAGTTCGGACATCCGGACGTCAATTCATCACCGCAAGCGGCCGCGTGGCTTCCTTTGACGGTCTTGGTCAACACCTGTGTCAGGCGGCCGTCTGTAACGGTTGGACCTCGACGGTGACATGAGACAAACCCATGAAGCGCCCAAGCACCGCATGATAGAAGCGAGAGTCTCGCTGGGTTTCATCTGTTGCCACTGACACCACCGCGCTCATGTGACCGGGGCCCACCCGCCATACATGCAGGTCAACCACCTTGTCGCCGAGGTCCTCGATCGCGTGACGAACATTCTCTGCCATCCGCCGGTCGCAGTTCATGTCTAGCAGGATTGCACCGGTGTCCCGCATCAAGCCGTACGACCAGTTTGCAATCACCAGCGCACCGATGATGCCGGCGAGCGGGTCCATCCAGAGCCAGCCAAATGCGCGTGCCAATACGAGGCCGATGATGGCCAGCACGGAGACCGCCGCATCCGCCATCACATGGATGTACGCGGCCCCGATGTTATGGTCGCGAGTCGCTGCTTCATCCGCGTCGTCGTGGTGTTCATGTTCTTCGAATTCGACTCCGAACTCGCCGTCCGGCATCCGAACGATGGCTTTGAAGGAGTGTGGCTCCGGAATGTCTTCCTTCGATTCCAGATAGTCTCCGCGGTCCGCCAGCGCGAACACTTGTTGTGTCCCATCGGGCTGCACCGTGGTAACGGACACCGCAGTAGCGTCCAGTCGTGAAGTCTGCGTCGCTGGCGTAATGCGGAAAACGGGTGGCACGCCGTCCTCGAAGATGGAAACGGCAAACACGCCGGATGGGGCGAAAATCTTCTGGACTTCCTCCTCATGAGCGTGGTCATCATGACCATGATCGTGATCGCCGCCGTTCAATAGCCACACGCTCGCCAGGTTGACAAACAGGCCGACCGCCGCGATGGGAATTGCCTCACCAAAATGGATGGGTACCGGCGACAGGAAACGCGATGCCGCTTCGTAGCCAATCAGAAGCGCAATCATCGCGAGCACGATGGCACTCGTAAAGCCCGCAAGATCGCCGAGCTTACCTGTACCGAACACGAAGCGGGAGTCGGTGGCGTGTTTGCGCGCATAGCTGTACGCAAGGGCTGCAATGAGCATTGCGCCGGCATGCGTCGACATGTGCAGACCGTCGGCGACAAGCGCCAGCGAACCGAACATACTGCCGCCGACGATCTCAACAAGCATCATAGCGCTGCACAATGCGATCACGGCCCACGTCTTGCGCTCGTTCTTTTCGTGACCAACACCCAGAAAGATGTGGTCATGTCCTGCGCCGAATGCGGCGTCTTTGAAATCAACCATTTCTGACTATTTGAAATAGCTGTGAACAACTTCGATGAGTTGTTCCGTCGCGCTGGCACCATCCTCCTCGCCGTTTTCCGCGTCGATGAGGTGGTTCCTGATGTGGTCTTCCAGCACAACCGCGAGAAGACCGTTCATAGCCCCGCGACAACTCGTGATCCGTTGCAGCACGTCCGCGCAGCCGTGCTCTTCCTCGAGCGCCCGCTCAACGGCTTCGACCTGTCCCTTGATACGGCGGACCCTATTAAGCAGTTTCTGTTTTTCCTGAACCGTGTGACTCATAGTGTTCTCCATATACCCCTTGGGGTATACAATTTCAGGAAGTCTATCATAGGGGGTAGGGGTATCGATCACTATCGCAGATTTTAGTGCCAGCGGGGTTGCCAGCTATTTATCGGTACGATGCGAATACGACGGGTATCGTGGCACGGCGGCCGGGTGGCCACTCAATCGGATCCATCACCGGATCAGGACAGCGGGAACCAATGCATGCGCTCCAATGACCGTTTTGACCGTCGGCGATTACTCCAGCTTGGCTTTCTCCTTCTTTCCATCGTTGCGTTCTTCATCTTCCCGGCGAACGCTCAGGCTGCAGCCCCCGATTGCAGCGCCGGAACCGCCGTTACTGTCGTCGCACACCTCGACGACGACCTGCTCTTTGTCGAACCAGCAATCAGTGAGCGGTTGCACGCGGGATGGTGCGTTACGGTCGTCCATCTGATCGGTGGGGCGAACGGCGCAAGCTTTGACTACGTGCAGAAACGCGAGGAGGGAACGCGGCTTGCCTATGCCCGTTTGGCGGGCGTCGTCAACGACTGGGACGAGTCGACCATCCGGATTGCCGGCGAGCCGGTATTCGAGCTCCGGCTGAAACAGCAGCCGCGCGTGCGGCTGCTTGAACTACGCCTGCCAGGCGGTGCTGTCCGGGGCGGCCGCGTCCCGCTCGGGCTGCTGTGGGACCAGGGCGCAACGCTTACCACCTATCCGATGGGACACGGCGAGATTGCGCCTGGTCGCTACACGCGCGACTCGCTTTCCGCGACGCTCAGATCGATCCTCGAAGGTGCCACGCGCATCTACACGCTTAATCCTGATACGGTCCCCTTCATCGAACACCCGGATCACATATACGCCGCGCGCATTACCCGGCACGTCGCCCAATCCCTTGCTCACGCCGTCCCTATCTCGTATTTCGTCACCTATCCGACGGGAAACTGGCCGGTCAACCTGTCGGGAGAAGATGCGCAACGCAAACGTGATGTGGCCGCGACCTATTTCTCCGTCGACGGTGGGGATGTGGCGCAGGTGTTCGGCGAATACGAGTGGAATGGCGATTGGGTGCAGCGCCAGTACGCGCACGACGACTCGACGGCGCATGTCAGGCCGGATTTCGTCGGCACGCCGTCAGTACTCTTCAACGCCGCATCGAGCCGGTGTCTGGCCTCAGCAGGCAACGGGCGCGAGCCGGTTCTCGCACCATGTAATGGTTCGATGCAGCAGCAATGGACATGGGAACCCAGAACGACCTATCCGGGCAACGAGCACGACGCCGCCCTTGTTTCGGCGGCGACAGGACAATGTGTTGCCGAGCACGACGGCACGCTCGCCGAAGCGAGGTGCGAGCAATGGGAACCGTCACAACGGTGGACGCCATGGGACTTCGGTCTGATCTTCACGCCTTCGCGGCGCTGCCTCGGAGAAGAAGACGGGCGGCTGAACCTTCGTGGCTGCGCATCGCTGACGACGCGATACCGGTGGTCGGCGTTGCGACCAGCGTGGCCCACTGATCTGCGACTCACCGGCGCAATGTATGAGGACGTGACCGGGCAGGGCGCACCCTCCGCCGTGTATGTACAGCGGCGAGCCGACGGCCCGGGCTTCGACGTCTACGTGCAGAAATTGCAGGCCGGAGAGCGGCCTGTACGCTGGTATGCCAATGCTGTCCCGTTCGACAGCCGGGCGATCACTGCAACCTGTGGCGAAGACACCCTGTGCTTCGATAGCGCCCGGTTCGTGCTCGGAGATTTCGACGGCGACGGCCGCGCGGACCTGATGGTTATCACGCCGCGCCTGGGCGGCACTGCGTTCTGGTTGCTGCGAAGCACGGGCCGCGATTTCGAAGCGCCGGCACTGTGGTTTCAGAGTGACCAGCGGATACCCACTGGACGCACGCAGCAGTACATCGCGTTCTCGAACAATGCGCAAATGCGGCGGAGGATACTGCTCGCGATGCAAAAGTCCGACAAAGGCGCCGAATTGTGGGCGGTAGGCGACGACGGGACCGGCCACATTCAACAGGCAAGGGTGCTGGAAGATGATCGGTTCCGGTTCGATCTGCGTCTGCTCGCGGTGCGCGCCCAAGGGACGGATTCGGCATCCTTTCTCGCCGTCCAGCCCGCCAGCGAGGGGGCGCGCATCGCCGTCATCCCGTTCGGCTTTTCCAATGGACACTGGCATGCCGGCAACACGTCGCTTTTGCCGCCGGTATTCCAGCCTGCCACAACGAAGTTCTCTACTGACCACCATCCGGGGGACGCGAACAACGCAATTGTCATGACGGTGCCCCGCTTTTCTGAACCGGGCGGTGTCGACGTATGGGAATCGTCCGACATCGAAGCAGCGCCAGTTCTGCTTGTTTCCCTTCCCGACGAGCCGTGGCAGGACTCGAGTCCCGCCCTGCTTCACAGCGGCAGTCATACGACGCTGGCCTTCTACCGGCGCACAGACGCGATACTCGACAATACGCATTTTTCCGGTGGCCAGGCGACGCTTTTGCAATACGACATCGATCGACGTGAGGGCAATGACCGTCCGGAAGCACAGTTGCAGCTACCCGCCATCTACTCGGAAACGCTGTGGCTCGAGCGGCTCAGTCAATGACGCGTCACAGACAACCCTCGTGCGCGCCATCGATACAGACATGTTGTCAATTGGCACCGCGTGTTCATTCGCGGTTCTGGCGAGGCGATAATGCGGCTGCTCCTGTGCACCGCTTCGCTCCGGGTGGCATCGGCACACGAAAGGCTCTTCAAAGTCTGCAACGCTCCCTGGCGCGACACATGACCCGACCCTTACGATTTCCTGTATCGACGATCAGGCACTGGCTGGCGATGCTTGCCATTCTGAGCGCATCGGCTGCCGTGGCGCACCCCCACGTCTGGATCATGTACAACGCAAAGATCCGCATGCGGGGCGTGACGATTACCGCGATAACGGAGACCTGGCGTTTTACCGAGGGCTTTCCGGTCATGCTGGTCGGGATCGATCATCTGCCGTCAAGCGGCCCGCTGGGGCCGGCGCAAACGGCGATTTTCAAAAAGCAGGCGTTCTCGTCCCTGGGACCAGCCGACTACTTCAGCCATCTGCTCGTTGACGGCGAACCGCAGCATTTCGCGGAGCCTTCGGATTTCAGGGTATCGGTGGAAAACGGACGGATCGAATACACCTTTACACTGCCACTTGTGAAGCCGGTTACGGTCGCAGGAAAGCGGGTGCAATTCGGAGTCTGGGACGAATCGTTTTACGTCGACTACGACCCGGGGTCGGATCCTGCCGTTTCGCTCGACAGCGGCGCTGCCTTGACGTGCAGGACCCGGAACTTCGCCGACCAGCATCACCCTGTCTTTTATGGAACTGTCGTTCCCCAGGCCACGGCACTCACATGTTGAAGGCTATCTGTCGGATTTATGCGGCCACTTGCGTTGCGCTGCCAATCCGGGGCGCAATCGCCTCCGTGATTTTTCTCTGCGTCGCTGTGCCGGTTGCGTCCCAGGCCCAAGGCATCGATGTCTTCGGCCAGCCGATTGCAGCGTCAAGGGCCGCTGCTGCGTCACCCGTATCACCACAGGGATCCGTAGCGCAAGACACCGATGTCAACCCGGAACGGGACTGGATTCCGGGTCCTGTGCGGCATGCAGTCCTCGCCGCCGTCCGTCTTCAGGGACGCTGGAACGCCCGTATCCAGGATATGACGGTGCGCCTCGGCACAGAGCGTGATCCGGCTTTGTGGATGGTACTGCTCGGACTGTCTTTCGCGTACGGCGTGCTACATGCGCTCGGGCCAGGTCATGGCAAGCTTGTGGTCGGCACCTTCCTGGGATCGCGCGGCGCACATCTTCGCGAGGCAATACTCCTGAGCGGCTGGACCGCCGCTGTGCAGGCTGCCAGCGCGATCGCCGTGGTCATGGGAAGCATTCTGGTAACGCGGGAAGGCGCTCAGGGCATACTCGCGCGCGCTGTTTCGCTTGAACTGGTCAGCTACGTGATGCTTTGCGTCGCCGGAAGCTGGGCCGTCTGGTCGATCGCCACGCGGCGCGACTGCTGCTCCGGCGGCCGCAAGGTCGTGCTGGTTCCGCGACGCTCGAGCACCATGGATGACCAGGGCGATCACGACCGCGGTTATCTCGGCCACCGGCTGCCGGTGCACTTGCGCCCCGCACTTCGTCTGCCCGTGCAGGCGAAGGCAACTCGCATCCCGAAGACGAACGGGATGCTATCGCAGATCTGCCTGACCGGGCTGGGCGCGGGCATGCGGCCGTGTGCGGGAGCGATCTTTGTGCTGGTCGTCTCGGTGGGCGCGCACGTGCCGGAGGCAGGCATCTCAGCCACAATGGCCATGGCGCTGGGCGTCACGGTGACCGTCACGCTTGTCGGTCTTGGCGCATCCGGGCTGAACCGGGGCGTTGGGCGCCTAGCACTACGTTATGGCCCGCGCGTCGCGGACGTGCAGCGAAGGGCGGCTCTGCTCGGCAGCATCGCTATCGTCGCGTTTGCCGCACTTCAGATCGCTTTGCAGATCGGCGGTGTACTGACGCCGTCCCTGTCGTAGGAGCGGCGGCATCACCAAACATCGCTGGTCACAAGTGCGAATTGATTCCTGCCGCCTTCCGGCTATCTGTTTTTCTGTTCGGTGTTAATGCACGCGTCGAGTCCCTGCCTGAGAAGGTCCTGGGGCAACTGCCGACCAATAAAGACAATCTTTGTCTCCCGGGTTTCGTCGGATCGCCACGGCTTGCCGACGTCGGCGCCAAAGATCATATGGACGCCCTGAAAGATCATCCTGCACTCCACTCCAGCGAGATTCAACACGCCCTTGTAGCGCAGCATGGCGGCGCCATAGATCTGCACGATCGAGCCAAAGAACTCCTCGAGCCGGTCCGCATCGAGCGGGACTGTCGAGCGGTAAACAAAGGACGACACGTCATCATCATGTTCGTGGGACACGTCTTCAAGGAAATCCGGCTCAATCTCGAGGATTGCATCGAGATCGAAACTGCGGATATCAAGCAGCCTGCTGATATCAGTCCTTCCGAAATCTGAATGCTTGATGGGTGCACGCGCGTTCATCTGGCGAAGACGTGCGGTAATGGCCTCTGCATCGTCGGGCGTGACGAGATCGGCCTTCGACAAAAGGATACGGTCAGCGAAACCAACCTGTTCCTGCGCTTCGTGATGTTCGTCGAGCTGTGCATTACCATGCCTGGCGTCGACGACCGTAACGATCGCGTCGAGCAGGTAGTTCTCCTGCACTGTCTCGTCGACGAAGAATGTCTGGGCAACGGGAGCGGGGTCGGCGAGTCCGGTCGTCTCGATGATCACACGGTCGAAATCAAGCTCGCCTGTGCGACGACGTTCGGCAAGCGATCCCAGGATCCGCACAAGGTCGCCCCGCACCGTGCAGCAGATGCAGCCATTGTTCATCTCAACGATCTGCTCGTGGCCGTCCTGCACGAGCAGTTCATTGTCGATACCCGCTTCACCGAATTCGTTTTCGATCACAGCGACGCGTCCGCCATGATGCTCCGTCAGAACGCGGTTCAGCAGCGTGGTCTTGCCGCTGCCGAGGAACCCGGTAAGGATTGTCGTCGGGATACGGCCATCATTTGAAGCAAGCCTGGTCATGATTGATTCCCTGTCAAATAAGGTTGCTCGGTCCTGCGGGGTTATAACGATCAGACCGCCTTCGCGCATCGTGACGTCCAGCGCGGAGAAGTGCGCGGCCTCGACTGCCGGGCAGCAAACGTGATGACTCTGCACGCCATGCCAGCAGCCACCGTCGTCGACGATGGACGGGAAAGAGCGCGGCCGGGCATCAGGTGAGCGGACCTGTAGCCTTCAACAGGCTAGCGCTTCAGCGCGGCCGATAATGCGTCGAGTTGCGAACCCATCCAGTGCTGGAAATCTTTCCCAGGGGGTAAAGTCTCGGTCACGCTGATGGCTGGTACGTGCGAGTTGCTCGCGAGCTTCAGCATGTGCCGGGTCATTGCACTGCTCGCCTGGCTGTTGTAGATCAGGACGTATACACGGCGAGCGGTCAAATCCGTCTCAAATGACGCAATATCCGCCGCACTCGGCTCTGTATCGTTCATCGTTGCAAGCTGGAAGCGCTCGTTGCGCATGTCCAGGCCGATTGCACTGGCCATGTAACCGAAAACCGGCTCCGTCGCTGTCACCGGCACGTGCTCATAGTGCGCTTTAAGGGCAGCGACCTTGTCGTCGACCGGTTTGAGCGAGCTGAGAAAGCGGTCCAGGCGAGCATCGTAGTCACCTTTATGCGCCGGATCGGTGGCTGCCAAATATGCATTCACCGCCTTCGCGACGGCGGGCATCGTCTTCGGGTCGTACCAGAGATGCGGGTTATCACCGGACTTTCGTCCCGTGAGTTGTGCCGCGACAATTGTCGCGCGGTCCGACCTTTTCGAGGCCGCCAGCAGCTTTTCCATCCATGGGTCGTAGTCGGCGCCGTTGTACACAACGAGCGCCGCATTCTGCAGCGCCCGCGCCGTCTTCGGACTGGCTTCAAACAGATGCGGATCCTGGTCTGGATTGCTCAGGATGCTGGTGACCTGCACGTGGTCGCCGCCGAGCTGCCTCACCACGTCACCGTAAAAATTCTCTGCCGCCACGACCGGGACAGGTACCGACGGTGCCGCTGCCATCGTTTGGCCGCAGACGCCGAGCGCAAGTGCAAGCGCGACTGGGTACAGCACCTTAACAAGCCTGTTCATGAATTTCCTTACTCATAGATGTAAACGGATGCCGACTTTTTGGCAGAATCACTTTTCGGCGGCCGACTCGGATCGTTGCCGTCACGTCAGCCGCGCAGTGCGCGCAGCAGGAAAAGGTGTTCGACCGCTGCATCAATCACGTTAAGGCTGCATTCGACGGAGCGAACCTATGCCTCGATTGCATCGCTGTCCGTGCGGTCGCTTTCCGTCGCGGTTTGCGTCGGCCAGGCAGGAAACGGATCGTCATATTGTTCCCATGCGTGCGGACCCACGCCCATCTCGGCATCCGTCAAAAGACACGCATCGAACCCTGCGCGCAGCGCAGCTTCGTCGATGCCGGTGCCGATGACGACCAGTTCCTGCTGGCGGTCGCCAAATGGCGCCGACCAGCGCTCCGAGATCATCGCGCGGCTTTCAGCATCCTCAGGCCAACGGCTTTGACGTACCGCGGCCCACCATCTGCCGGCTAGACCGTGTCGGGAAATCGCTCCGGCCTGAGACCAGGTCCCGACGAGGTCGTTGCGCGATGCGAGCCAGAAATAACCTTTCGAACGTACTACACCCGGCCACTCCATCTTTATCCAGTTCCAGAACGGCGCTGGATGAAAAGGCCTGCGCGCCCGATATGCAAAGCTCGTGATACCGTATTCATCACTTTCGGGGATTCGTTCGCCGCGCATCTCCCTGAGCCATCCGGGTGCCTGCCACGCAGCGCCGAAGTCAAAGCAGCCGGTCCCCATCACGGTTTCAAGCGGTACCTGACCAAACGACGAGATGACGATTTCCGCGCGAGTATTGAGGCCGCGCAGTACGCCCTTCAGTTGCGTCAGCTTCTCCGGCTGGACGAGATCCGCCTTGTTGAGAAGGATCACGTCGGCAAATTCGATCTGCTCGGTAATGAGATCCACGACGGTGCGCCCGTCCTCATCACCCATCGTTTCGCCCCGGTCACGCAAGTGGTCGTGTGAGCTGTAGTCGCGCACAAAGTTGTACGCGTCGACGACGGTGACCATGGTGTCCAGTTGCGCCACGTCGGAGAGGCTAAGGCCGCTCTCATCACGGAACGTGAACGTCTCGGCAACCGGTAGCGGTTCCGATATACCCGTCGACTCAATCAACAGATAGTCGAACCGTCCTTCCGCTGCCAGGCTCCTTATGTCGACCAGCAGGTCTTCCCGCAGGGTGCAGCAGATGCAGCCGTTGCTCATTTCCACCAGCCGCTCCTCGGAGCGCGAGAGCTGCGCGCCACCTTCGCGTATCAGGCGAGCATCAATGTTCACCTCGGACATGTCGTTGACGATGACGGCAACGCGTCTTCCCGCCCGGTTATTGAGCACGTGATTGAGCAGGGTTGTCTTGCCGGCGCCGAGAAATCCCGAAAGGACCGTGACAGGAAGTTTGTTCATAACGGATCGCGCGAGTGATTTTGTAGTTATGTTATAACATTGCACATATCTCATGTTGTTTTTTTACTTCCACACATACCGCTAATGCGACATTTGCGACCATCGAGAGTCGGCAGGCACACAGCAGCGAAGCCCTCGCGGTTCACGCCGCTGCGACAGCTGGTGCTGGGGCTTCTGAATGCCCGCGGAGGATCTGCAACAGCCTATGAGCTACTCGAAGATCTACACCGGCAGCGTCCGCATGCCGCGCCACCTACCGTTTATCGCGCATTGCAGTTTCTGATCAGGGAAGGTCTGGTCAGTCATGTCTCAACCACAAGCACCTTTCGCATGACTGAACAGAACGGCGGCCGCCACGAGATCCTCGCCGTCTGCACCCGCTGCCATTCCGTGCGCGCACTGCATGACGCAACGCTCGAGCTGGTCCTGCTCGGTGCCGCACAGACTGCTCACTTCCGCGTGGACGGACAGCAAACCGAGATCAAGGGCGTCTGCGAGGACTGCGCGGCGCTCGCGACGGATCGTACCGTCGGCAAAAAGTAACGGTATGTTTCAATCTGTTGCGTAATAATATAACATTGCATTCGATGTGCAAGGTTTATCGCCGCGACCCGCATGAGTTGCCATCACGGCAGCACGGCCCGCTCGCCTTTGCCCGCGCCTGGAGTTCGTCGCCCGAGCAGCAACTACCTGCTGCGGTGAGGTTTCTGATTCGTATACCTAACAAATACCTGACAAGATGAGACATCGTCACCGCCTCGCCCACGCCGCGCTATGGTCATTCGCGCTTGCCGCCCGCGCTCACGCCGCCCCGGCCGACGCTGCGGTCGGCGGCACCATCGCCGACAGCGCAGGCCAACCCGTTGGCAACGCCACGGTCACTCTTCAGGATTCAGCGGGCGCGTCTGTCGGGGAGGGACACACTGACGCGATCGGGCATTTCACAGTCGGGCACGTCGCGCCTGGAACTTATGCTGTTGTTGTTTCCGCCCCCGGATTTACCAGCGGAAGCAGCGTTGCCACTACCAGTCCGGGGCAGGAAAGCTCTGTGTCGATTGCACTTTCAAAAAGCGATACGCTCGATGTGCAGGTTAATGCGCAGCGGCTGAACCGGGCACGCAACGACCTGTTGCCTGAAACGGGCAGCAGCGTCTACCGCTTCAGCCAGAGCGACATCAACAACCTGCCGGCAGGGCAGGACACGCCGCTCAACCAGGTCCTTTTGCAGGCGCCCGGGGTTGCCAGCGACTCCTACGGCCAATTGCACGTGCGCGGCGATCACGCAAACCTGCAGTACCGGATCAATGGTGTCATCATTCCCGAGCCGATCAGCGGGTTCGGGCAGTCACTCGACAGCCGCATCATCGACCAGCTGAATTTTCTGACGGGCGCGCTTCCTGCCCAGTATGGCTATCGCACAGCGGGCATTGTCGATATCAGGACCAAATCGGGCGATACCGGTAATGGCGGTTCCATTGATGTATTTGGCGGCAGCCATCAGACCATCAAGACGAGCGGTGACGTATTCGGCAGTCAGGGGCCTTTCAGCTACTATTTCAGCGGCTCGCTCGGCGAGAACAATCTGGGTATCGAAAACCCGACGTCGAGCGCCAGTGCGATACACGATCACACGCGTCAGGGCGACGCTTTCGGTTACATGTCGTACATCATCAATCCGCTCACGCGCGTGAGTGTGATGTTCGGTACGACCAGCAATCAGTTTGAAATTCCCAATACGCCAGGCCTGCCCACTGCATTTACGCTGAACGGCAACACGAGCTTCGATTCGAGCCAGCTCAATGAAACCCAGTCAGAACTCAACCAGTTTGCCGTAGTAGCGCTGCAGGGAACCAACGGGGCGGCACTGGACTATCAACTTGCCGTTTTCACCCGCTATTCACGCACCCAGTTCAACCCCGACCCGGTCGGCGACCTGCTGTTTAACGGTGTCGCGGCAAGCGATTTTCACAGCGATCGGGCGAATGGGGTTCAACTGGACACAACCTACCGGCTAAACGAAAAGCACACGATCCGCGCGGGCATCTTTTTCCAGCAGGAACACGCAATCTTTGACAACAGTCTCGCTGTCTTTCCGGTTGACGCCGAGGGCAACCAGTCGTCCGATCAGCCGGTTACCATTCCTGACTCCAGCAGCAAAACCGGCTACCTGTATAGCGCCTATGTGCAGGATGAGTGGAAGCTCACCGACAGGCTCACCATTAACTATGGCTTGCGCTACGACAAGATGGACCAGTACGTCAGCGCGAGCCAGGTGAGCCCGCGCGTCGGGTTGGTGTACGCGCTAACGCCGTCCACCACCGTTCACGCGGGTTACGCGCGCTACTTCACGCCGCCCGCGTTCGAACTCGTAGCCGACTCCGACATCGCGCGGTTTGCGGGGACCACAGCCCAGGTGTCCGGACAGAACGATCCGGTTCAACCCGAGCGCAGCCACTACTTCGACCTGGGCGTCATCCAGCGGCTGACGCCGTCGCTGACCGTCGGGCTTGACGCCTACTACAAGAAGTCGACCAATCTGCTCGACGAAGGCCAGTTTGGCACCGCGCTAATCTTTACCCCCTTCAACTATCAGTACGGCCGGACCTATGGTGTCGAGTTCACGGCCAATTACAAGCAGGATAACGTTTCCGCCTATCTGAATCTCGCGTTCAGCCGCGCACAGGGCAAGAATATCAATTCCGCGCAGTTCAATTTCGGCGCCGACGAACTCGCGTTCATCAGTGACCACTACGTATTTCTCGATCACGATCAACGCGTGACCGCGTCATTTGGCGGCACGTACGAACTCGGCCGTACCACATTCACGTTTGACGGACTGGTTGGAAGTGGCCTGCGCAGCGGCTTTGCCAATACCGATCGTCTGCCGGTTTACGCACAGGTCAACCTTGGCGTGATCCAGCACTTCAACGTCAACAATCCCCTGATTGGCAAATTCGACGCGCGACTGCTTCTCGTGAATGCGTTCAACCGCGTGTACGAGCTGCGCGACGGCTCTGGCATTGGAGTGGGCGCTCCGCAATACGGACCTCACATCGCGCTGTACGCGGGTATTTCCAAAAAGTTTTGACGCCTGACCAAAGGATGCCGGAATGAAAGACTGGATGAATCTTATGGACGCCGTGCAGCTTGGCGGGTGGGTCATCTACCCGCTCAGCCTGCTTGCGATCGTGGCGATCGCGATTGTGGTTGACCGATCATATGTCTTTACGCGTTTCGCCCGCCGGCCCGGCGCAAGTCTGTGCGCCCCGGTTACCGCCGACGCGTCGCCCGGCGCAATCGTTGAGGCATTTGATTCGCTGCCGGCGGAGCATGTTTTCCGACGCCTGAGCGAGCCGCTTGCGCGCCAGCCGTCTGTGCCTGTCTGGTATCGCGAGGCGAAGACCGAAGTGATCGCCTCAGCGATCGAGCGGGATATGAGCAGGGGCTTCTGGGTACTCGAAACGATCGTGACCGCTGCGCCACTGCTTGGGTTGCTGGGTACGATCGTGGGCATGATGCATTCGTTCCAGCTCTTCGGCGCAAGCGGTCTGGTCAATCCGGGCGGCGTCACCGGCGGCGTCGCCCAATCACTGGTGGCGACAGCGGTTGGCCTGGTCGTCGCATTGTTCTCGCTGTTCGCCTTCAACTACTTTTCCCGGCGCCTCGAGCGGCTGATGGACGAACTCGAAGCGTTCGCAAATGAACGCCTTAGCGGGATCCGCCTCGCTTCCGAAACGGGCGGTAATACGCCGTGAAGTTTCGTCGCTCCCGTGCCGCGAAGCGCGGCCGCATCGAAATCATTCCGATGATCGATGTGATGTTTTTCCTGCTCGCTACGTTCATGCTGGCATCGCTCGCCATGCAACGGCTGGACGCCGTGAAGGTCAACCTGCCATCGGGTCATGCGCAACAGATGGCGGTGGAGGGGCCACCCACTTTGACGGTCGACCGCGGCAACGGGATTTTTGTCAACCGCGAACCGGTTCGGCTCGATCAGGTGGAGCCTGCCATGAGGCGCGCACTGCACCCAGACCATGACGTCATTGTCGCCGCCGATGATGCAGCGGGGCACGGCGTTGTCGTGCGGGCAATGCTGGCGGCCCGACGCGCCGGCGCGGAACATTTTCTCGTTGCAGTTCATCGTGAGTAGACTTTCGCGACTCCGCATCGAGGCGTGTGACAACCGGAAAGTCAGGCTCACGATGGCCGCGGCGCTGGGTGCATTTGCATGGGGAATTTTTCTTGTAGTGCTCGGACGCGGCCTGGATCCTGGACCGGCACGCGAGCGGGTGCTGCAGCAGCCGTTGGAGGTGAGCGTCGTTGACGTACCAGAACCCGGTCCAACGCCGCCCATGGTCAGAACACGCTCATCACAGGCGAGCACTGAGCTGCACACGGTCGCCCCACCAAAACAACCGTCACTCAATCCAGCACATACCCCCACGCTGCCAGTTCGCACGCCGATGCCTGCTGCGAAGGCACCCCTGACGATGCACGCCCCGGAATCCGCGCCGGTCGCGAAGCCCGAGACCGGTTCGCCGGGACAGACGGCGACCGCGGCGCTATCATCGCCGTCGCCTGCCATCGGTGCGCCAGGCACTCAGGAGACATCTGCGGGTTCGCCTACCGGCAACTCACCCGCGCGGGCAATCGCGCAGCCGCTGCCCCCGGTTCCCGACGAATTGCGGGAGCAGGCCTACCAGACGGTCGCCACAGCCCGCCTCGTCATCCATACGGACGGATCCGTCGCGGTCGAACTTATCAAGCCTACGCAGTACCCGCGTCTCAATCAGATTGTTCTCGAGACCTTGCGAAGCTGGCGTTTTTTTCCCGCAATGCAAGACGGACGCCCGGTTGAAACCCGGCAAGACATTCGCGTGCACTTTAACGTGAGTTGATGCACAGCGGCTCTCCGGCAGTAGCGCGAGGCGACCGGCTTCGAGGCCGACCAGGGGTCGGTGTGCGTGCGCAGCAGGCGACTCTGCTATGCGAACGGCCGAACGAGCACGGTGAACGGCCATAGCGAAGTGAATGGACGAACGTCGGCTCCGGCCGAATTGTGCGGGTAGTTCGTTCGTCGGGTCAGGAAGCTGCAGGCGGTCCAACGACAGGCCTCTCTGCTCACCGAACGGCAGGCCGTGGACGCACCGGGAAATTGGAGGGCAAACTTTCAACTCGCATGGGGTGTAAGCAATGGCTATCCGCAGCCGACCCTAAGTTGACTGGCGCGGGACAGCACGTCTTGCATGGTAAAACCGGAACTTGCTCGGTGCAGTGCGCTACTTTTGCGCAACGAAGCTGGCGCAGATCTGGTGAATATCGCAAACGATCGGCGACCGGTAGTCGAGCCTCCATCCGTCGGCGAAGAGCGGCGCGAGCGAACGTTCCGTAGTTAGCGGGAATATCTGAAGGACGCTCGGCGCCAGTTCGGCGGCAGCGGCCGCCAGCGCAATCCGATCCTCCCAATGACATGTCGCTCCATTCGCTTTCAGCCAGATACGCGAAGACTCGACCAGGTGATCAGTGCGTAACCAGCTGCCGGTTCGCGCCATTGCGACAAGCTCCCCAATCACCAGGTAGCAGAGGAGTTCAGCGCGTGCCTCATCATCGAGCTTCTCAGGGAGTAACATGTCGAACGACGTTTCGGATCTGTAACCGGCCACCAGGTGGCGCATGGTCGGGACGTGCGGCGACAACTGGCCGCCGCGGTGATGGGTGCCACCTGGTGCCGATTGACGGATGGTCAGGTCTCACTGCTCAGTCTGCATGGGGTTCGTCTGCATTGGATGCGCATTGAATGCGCTGGACGATGGCGTTGAACCGTTCTTCGCCACCGCGCGTGTGAACGCACTTCCCGTCGGGAGCATCGATCGTGCTGACCGCTGCGCCGCCACGACCCCGCCAATGCAGTCTGCTACAGAGGCTTGTTTTCGCATCCTGAGCACAACGCGCAGCGGTGCGAGCCGGGACACTATTGCGCCGCGGTCAGTTTCAGTCCGGGCCTCAATGCCGGCGACGGTTCCTGCAGGCCTTTGCGCTCGTCGGAGACCTGCTCGATGCCTTTACTGGCCACCTCCTCCAGAAAGGTCAGCCGGGCCCGATAGTAATCAACGCGTAGCTGTGCATCGAGCACGTGCTGCTCGGCCTGGAACAGTTCCATGCGCAGGTCATTAAGTGCACGTTCCGCCTGTTTCTCGGGAGTGGGCGCGTGATGTGAAGCCCAGTTTGCAAGCCATCGCAGCATGGTGAAGCCCTCCTGTCGTCGGGTGCCCGGCCACGACAAAGGCTATCAAAGTCTGGAACGACTGTCTGTCAAAAAACGCCAGCGCGACACATGTTGCATAAACGGCACAGCGACGCCTGAGTGCGACGGAGGTGTGATAGCACCAGTTGGCGCATGCGCCACACCCTCCCCAAGGGAATGTCCGGCGATCCGCATTGGCTGCCCCTGCACGCGTGCAAGTGTTGAATCCTTGGTCTGGCGACCCCGCTTAAGCCCGCTTGCCCCGCAACAAAGGTCGCCCCGGATCGTCCGCCTGCGGGACGTGCGATCGAACGCTAGGGTTGCGCAATCAAAGTGCAGCAAGAACGGCCTTCGGCTCAAGAAACGCCCTCCAGCCCAAAACGTACCGTATTCGCGGCCGATACCGGATTGCTTGAAGCCGCCAAACGGCGCGGCCTCGCGTGCGCGCTTTTCATCCGCCGAGAACGCGTACGCCTGCAAGCCGCAGTTCATGTCGCTGGCGATGGTGATCGCATCGTCAGCATCACGGTACGTGATGATCGACAGCAGCGCGCCGAAAATCTCTTCGCGAGCGATCATCATGTCGTTCGTCACGTCGCTGAACACGGGCAGATGAACCATCCAGTGTCGACGCCATCCGGCCGGCCTTCGTCGCCCGCGATCAGGCGCGCTTATTCGTCGACTCCGATGCGGATGTAGCGATGCACGCGCCCCACTGCTTCTGGCGGCATCAGGCCGACGCTCGTTTGCGAATCGCGTGAATCGCCCGGACTGTGTGCGCGCGACTTCCCGCACCCGCGCCCGAATTCCGCGAGCCGCTGTTGAGGCACGCATGCGCGTGCCCGCGATTCAGGCCTGGCCGCTGTTCATGAAGCCGGCCTGAATCGCAAGCGGCGTCACGTGGTCGAAGTTCGTATCGTCGAGCACGGCCACCGGCGACTTGCCGCCGAGTTTATAGCGTCACGCGTTGCAACGTATCGGCGCCGGCATGCAGATTCGTCTTGCCGACTGCCGCAGGGCCGGTGAACGGCAGTTTCGCCACAGACCCGCGGCACCTATCTGCGAATGTCAGCATAGCCAGCCTTCCACCGTCGCACGCTGCTCGACTGTCGACCGTCGGTTATGGCCGATTCGGATCAAGAGACTGCTTGAGCGGACACCGCGAGACAATGTAACTCCCATCAACTCAAGGGGAGTCTGTCATGGGAAGCAATCAAAGCCGTGAGCCCTGGAACAAAGACAAGTTGATCGGTCAGAAGCCGCCGCTGAAACCGAAAGACGTCTGGGCAATCCGGATTCACCTCCAGAACGCGCACGCGATTCGCGATCTGGCGTTATTCAATCTTGCGATCGACAGCAAGCTGCGCGGGTGCGATCTCGTCAACTTGCATGTACGCGACGTAACCCACGGCAATCAGATTTTGCCGCGTGCGATGATAATGCAGCGAAAAACCAAACGACCCGTTCAGTTTGAGGTCACAGAGCCGGCTCGCGCTGCAGTCGCTGCATGGATCGAGAAGGCCGGGCTGAGGTCTGACGGGTATCTTTTCCCGAGCCGCCTTTCTCGGTTTCCACATATATCAACGCGACAATACGCCCGCATGGTGCATCAGTGGGTGGCGGCGATCGGCCTTGATCCGACCGCTTACGGCACGCACACGATGCGCCGGACGAAAGCGACCTTGATTTATAAGCGGACGAAAAATCTCAGAGCTGTTCAACTCCTGCTTGGTCATAGCAAACTTGAAAGCACTGTTCGATATCTCGGTATAGAGGTCGACGATGCGCTCGAGATCTCGGAGCAAACAGAGATCTAAGAACAGGCCGCGGCCGTACGATACGCAGTTTGTCTCTGCGGCCGCATTTCGTGATGGGCAGCAGCATCACCGCTCGAGGCCAGGAGCGGCAGGTGGCCGATCACGCTGTGACGGTCATTGACGTCTGTCTTCGAACGTGGGCAGCAGGCCCTGATTCACTCCTGATGCTTGTTGTACCGCACGTCGAAGTGCCAACAGCCATGCGCCTCGTGCGTGGTTTGAAGGCTGCGGCGAGCTCCCTGGTTTTATGTGACCGGCCTGTCACAGCTTGAAAAGTCAATTACCAGCATCTACCGCCCTTCGTAGACCCCGAGGAGAGAGACAAACGAAGGGCCGCTTCCAGCCGTGAAACTGACCTTCGAATGTCCGCGTGACGGCGCGATGAACGTCAGAAGCTGGCTGTGAACGCCAGTTCAATGAAGGTGGTGTAGAGCAGCCGTTGAAATCTTCGACGGCTGCTCGCAAGCAACATCTGTGGATGAGTACAGTCGGCCCAGAGCGTGTCAAAACGCCATTTTGACGCGTTAAAATCTTTCATCCGATAGCAAGGGATGAGCAAGATGAAACGGTTCGTTCAAGGCGACAATCGTACGCAAAGCTTTCTCCTCCCTGAAGCGCTCGATGACTATGTGACGGACACCAATCCCGTGCGCGTAGTTGATGTCTTTGTCGATGAGCTTGATCTTCATAAGCTTGGGTTTGAAGGCGTAGAACCAGCGTTGACAGGTCGGCCGTCATATCACCCCGAGGTGATGCTCAAGATCTACATCTACGGTTACCTGAACCGTATTCAATCTAGCCGTCGCCTTGAACGCGAGGCCCAGCGCAACGTCGAACTCATGTGGCTCACGGGCCGCCTGGCACCGGACTTCAAGACCATTGCTCGGTTCCGCAAGGACAACGGCAAAGCGATCCGTAGCGTCTGCCGTCAGTTCGTCGTGCTGTGCCAGCGTCTGGACCTCTTTGCCGAAGCGATCGTTGCGATTGACGGCAGCAAGTTCAAGGCCGTGAACCACCGCGACCGCAACTTCACAAGCGCGAAGCTTGAGCGACGCATGCGCGACATCGAGTCAAGTATCGCCCGCTATCTCGATGCGATGGACACAGCGGATCGTCAGGAGCCTGCCATCGCAAAGGTCAGGACAGAGCGATTGCAGGACAAGATTGCGGCCTTGAAGGAACAGATGCGAGGCCTCAAGGAGATCGAGGTCCAGCTCAACGCAGCACCCGACAAACAGGTATCGCTCACGGACCCAGATGCCCGTTCGATGAAGACTCGAGGAACGGGGGTCGTCGGCTACAACGTCCAGACTGCGGTCGACACGAAGCACCATTTGATTGTCGCGCATGTCGTTACCAATGATGGCCTCGATCGTGATCAGTTGACGTCGATGGCGAAGCTTGCCCGCACAGAGATGGCCGTCGACAAGCTCACTGCAGTTGCTGATCGGGGCTACTACAAGAGCGAGGAGATACTTGCATGCCATGAGGCCGGAATAAGCGTGTTCATTCCGAAGTCGGTGACATCGAGCGCAACGGCGAATGGTCGCTTCGGCAAGGATGACTTCATTTACGACGCACAAGCGAACCAATATCGGTGCCCGGCAGGCGAGCGGCTCATCTGGCGATTTTCAATTGTTGAGCGCGGTCTGAAGATCAGCAAGTACTGGAGTTCGAATTGCCAGCAATGTTCGCTAAAAGGCGACTGCACGCCAGGCCCGCAACGTCGCGTGGCACGCTGGGAACACGAAGCCGTTCTTGACGAGATGCAAGCGCGACTTGATCACGCCCCTGAGATGATGCGCATCCGGCGACAGACTGTCGAGCATCCGTTCGGGACGATCAAGGCATGGATGGGCGCCACTCATTTCCTGACGCGGACCATCGAACGAGTGAGCACGGAAATGAGCTTGCACGTGCTGGCGTACAACATGAAGCGAGTGATCAAGCTACTCGGTTCAGAAGCGGTGCTGACGGCGATGCGGGCGTGACGCCCGTTGGAGGTGCGCGGTCGCGATAATTTCGGCTTTGATTTGACGCCGGTCACCGCAATCGGAAAGTCGCGACCTGCGGCAAGACAGGTTTCGTTAATTTCCGGTTTCTACGCGTTTTGACACGCTCTGGGCCAAGAGGTGTCGTTCGCATGCGTCGCCTGCCGGACGTTCAGGCGTCGGCTCCACCACTGTAACCGGCCATCCAATCGTAGAGGACGGACGCTCGCGCATCTTAAGGTTTGTTCGATGCCTGCCCGTGTCCACAGGCCTGGAGGTGCACGACGGGACGTGTGGGCAGGCGTTGAATAAACCTGAAGGGAGGAAACCGCGGGATGCCGCGATGCGGTGGGAAGCTTTGAGGCTATGGCGATTGATGAGCCGGGATGCCAGGCAGTGTTGCGGGATGCGCAGTCAGGCGGGGTGGCGGATCGGGACTGACGCGTTGACGAAGCGGCGCAGTGGCGCAGTCGGAAGGGCGAAGTGGACGTGGGAGCGACTGCGTGAAGCGACAGGCGCAAACGTCCGCTCGTGGGCCGCGTTGCCGCGAAGCCGACGGTCGGGTAGCACGTCCGGAAACCGTTGTATTCATGTCGGGCCCCGGCGCGTGGGGGGCGCGCGGATCGGTGCGGTGCGCGCGAGGATATCGATGACCATCATCGGCGCGCCGCAGTGGCGGCAGATGAAGGCGGGCCGTGTTTCCCTGACGGCTTCGCGCGGAGACGTGGCGACGCCGGTGGCAACGTGCAGCAGTTCGCGCACCTTCGCGAGTCTGGCGCGGCGCACCGGGTTGGCAAGCAGTCCGTAGTGACGGATGCGATGGAAGCCGCCAGGCAGGACATGCAGCATGAAGCGGCGCATGAACTCGCCGGCCTCGAGGGTCATGGTCTTGTAGCGGGTGCGCCCCTTCGCGCGATAGTCTTTCCAGCGGAACGTGACGCCGCGCTCGTCGAAGGCGAGCAGACGCTGGTTGGAAATCGCCACCCGGTGCGTATAGCGTGAGAGATACGCGAGTACCGCTTCGGGTCCCGCAAAGGGACGCTTGGCATAGACGACCCATTCGCAGGCACGCAGCGGCGCGAGCCATGCGGTGAAGACGGCCGGATCGGTGAGGCTGGCATATTCGCCGAAGAACTGCAGTTGGCCCTGCCGGTGCGCCGCTTCGAGTGCCTCCAGGAAGCGGCGCCGGAACAGGCGTGACAGGACGCGCACCGGCAGGAAGAAGCCGGGCTGGCAGGCGATCCACCGCTGCCCGTCGGGCGACAGGCCGCCGCCGGGGACGATGCCATGCACGTGCGGGTGATGCGTAAGCGCCGAGCCCCACGTGTGCAGCACGAGCGTGGTGCCGATCTGCGCGCCGAGGTGCCTGGGGTCTGCCGCGATGGTACGCAGCGTCTCGGCGGCGATATCGAACAGCAGCCCATAGAGCACCGCCTTGTTGTACCAGGCGATCGCACTGATCGCGGCAGGTAGCGTGAAGACGACGTGGTAATACTCCACAGGCAGCAGGTCGGCCTGACGTGCCTCGAGCCACCGGTGTGCGGCGCTCGCCTGGCACTTTGTGCAATGTCTATTACGACACGAGTTATAGGCGATCTCAACCTTTGCGCAGCCGGAACAGCGCAGCACATGTCCCCCCAGCGCCGCGCTGCGGCACTGTTCGATGGCCGACATGACCTTCAGCTGCCCCAGGCTCAGCGCTACCGTACGGCGCCACGCTGGCCCGCAGGCGCGGAAGATATCCGCGACCTCCAGCACGGAGGGCTCCGCGTGCGGCCGGGCTAGCCGGCGGGCAGGCGGTCCAGTGGACTGATCACCTTGCGCAGGAGATCAGTGGCGACCTGGGTATAGAGCGTGGTGGTCTCGATCTGCCTGTGTCCAAGGAGCACCTGGATCACGCGGATATCTTCCTTCTGTTCCAGCAGGTGCGTGGCAAACGAATGCCTCAGCGTATGCATGGAGACGCGCTTGTTGATGTTTGCGGCCTCGGCGGCCGCATGGATGGCGCGGGTCAGTTGCCGCGTGCTGAGCGGGTCGATCGGATCAAGGCCCGGAAAGAGCCACCCGCCATCGAGCATGCAGCCCTGGGCACGGGCCACGCGCCACCAGACGCGCAGACGTTCGAGCAGGACCGGCGAAAGCATCGCGTAGCGGTCGCGGCGGCCCTTGCCCTGCTCGATGCGCAGGGTCATGCGCTGGCTGTCGATGTCGCCGACCTTCAGCGCCACCACTTCGCTCGCACGCAGCCCGGCACCATAGGCGACCGACAGCGCGGTCTGATGCTTGAGGTTTCCAGCTGCCGCGATGAGCCGCCGCACCTCCTCGGGGCTGAGCACAACCGGGAGCGTGCGGGGCACGCGTACCGGCTGCATGCGCGCCATCAGCTCAGGCTTGCCGAGCGTGACTTCGAAGAAGAACTTCAGCCCGCTGATCGCGGCGTTCAGCGATATCGGAGACACGCCGTGATCGACCAGATGCAGCTGGTAGTCGCGGAGGTTCTCGACGGTGGCGGTATCGGGTGAACGCCCGAGGTATCGGGCGAACTGACGTACGGCACGCAGATAGGCGGCCTGGGTCTTGGGTGCGAACTTGCGCATGCGCAAGTCCTCAAGCATATGGCGGCGCATCGGGCTGACGCGCGGATCGGAGGAGGTCATGATGGGGCTCCTGCTGGAGGGCGAGGCGGATTGCCTCAACCACCAACATAACCACCGGCGCCACTGGCCTCCCATTCGCCGCCAGAGTCGGGCCGCAGCCCCCTACCGCGCGAGCGGTTTAGTCCCATCGGCCATTGCAGACGCTCAGCTACCGTCCCTCATCCGGCGGCTGCACGGCGCTTACCGGCCGTTCGCCCGAGCCGGATCTTGAGCGGCGACGCTCACATCGGCGAACGCGTACTTACGACCCTGAGCCGCCATCCACCGTCTCTCAATCCGGACGCCCGTTTTTCAAGGTCAAGCAGTCGATCGCGTGTCCAGACGCAGCGACGGAATCGGCAGAAATGCCCGAAGGCGGAACCGATGCTCCAAGAGTTGAATCCCCGAATCCCTTCGTCAACGCTTAGAGGACGCCGTCGCCCAGGCGACCTACGAGCGCTCACGCATCCAATGTTATGCCCCTTCCTCAACAGCAAGTCCCTTCAGGCACACATCCATTTGGCGTTCCGACGAAGTTCACCGATTTGCCTGGAGCGGATAACGCAAGAATTAATAGGGTTTTCCCTGATGTAATTCTGCGACTGTTTGCCTTCCACCCAGGCCGGTAAATTCGATGGAGGCTCAATGAGGGACACGCGCTGCCCTGTGAGCCTCTCACACTCTTGCGCTGGCTTTAGAGTCGCGAAAGCTTGACCTCGCTTTGACGAGAACACCTCGGCAACCACCGGCTATATTAAGGAACATTCAATGGAACACCACAGCGGTACCCTTTCCCCCGAGGCCGCAAACGTCTCCGCTGATCTTTTAGAGAAACTCGCATACGCTACGAAGGAAACAGCCCCACTAGTAGCAGGCCGCCGAACATTCTTCAATTATCGGGATCTCGGTGTTTCCGACGCCACGGACGGTCGAATGAGGGCGCAGGTGACCGTGGCGACAGGCGTGATGCAGCAGACCGGTTGGCATTGCCATGTTTGCGAAACGCAGTTTATTTTCACCCTCCGAGGCTGGATAGATCTTCAGTTCGAAGATGGTCGAGTTATTCGGGTTGGCGCTGGCGAATCGCTTTATATTCCACCTGGTCTCAAACACAATGAAACGGCAATCTCGGAAGATTTCGAGTTCCTGGAAATTTCAGTGCCGGCCAGGATGGGAACAATACCGTGCGAGCCTCCTGAAGGTTTAAAGATCCTCGGCTGAATTGCACGACGTACCGTGGGGGTGACCCGTTTCGGTGGACGGTTACATAGTTGAATTTTGAGTGGATAGATTACCTCCGTTTGAAGAGGTGCTGTGAGTTGTCCACGGCCGGTCGGCGGGTCGCCTGTCACGACCACGACGCCGGCCGGCGGTGGGCGACTCACATGTGGATGAAGTCGGTTTTTGTGCCGCATGCAGCTGTTCGTAAATGATCGGCGAGTAATAGCCGAGCCCGCTATGAAGGCGAAACGGGTTGTACCACGCCTCCAGAAAGTGGAAGATCTCGCGCCGCGCCTGTTCACGCGTGGCGAAGTGCGAGCGCGCCAGCAGTTCGCATTCAAGGGTGGCGAAGAAGCTTTCGCACATGGCGTTGTCGAAGCAATCCGCTACCGTCCCCATCGACAGACGCACGCCAGCCTCGCGGCAGCGCCGGCCGAAGGCGATCGACGTGTACTGGCAACCCTGGTCGGAGTGGTGGATCCCCCGTCGGGTCGGCGTTGCGCCAGTGCCATGTCTAGTGCCCGCAGCATCAATTCGGTGTACAGATGATTTGACATCGACCAGCCGACAATGCGGCGACTGAACACATCGAGAACCACCGCGAGATACAGGAAGCCCTCGCCGGTCGGCACGTAGGTTGCATCGGCCACCCACAGGCGGTTGGGCGCGTCGGCGCTGAAGTGCCGCTGCACCAGATCAGGCGCGGGCCGCGCGTCGGGCTGGCGCCGCGTGGTGGTGATCCAGCGCCGCCGGCTCACGCCGCACAGCCCCGCAATACGCATCAGGCGGGCGACCCGCTTGCGCCCCACGTGAACGCCCTGGTCGACCAGTTCGACGTGAATGCGGGGCATCCCATAGGTGCCGCGCGAGCGCGCGTGTATCGCGCGAATGCGCGCCAGCAGATCCATATCACTGAGTGCCCGTTTCGATGGTCCGCGTCCAAGCCATGCGTAAAAGCCGCTGGTGGAGACCTTCAGCAGCCGCGCCATGGTGGTAATGGGCCAGGTGGCCTGATTCGCTTTCATGAACTCGAACCCTTGTCGGGCACGGTTCCGGTCTCCCGGGCGAACCAGGCCGCCGCTTTTGACAAGATGTCCCGCTCAACCTCCAACTGACGAACCTTGCGGCGCAGCCGTGTCAGTTCCTCGCGTTCCGTGGTGGTCAGCCCGTCGTGCCGTCTGCCTGCGTCACGATCGGCCTGCGCCACCCAGTTGTAGATGGTTTGCGCGGTCGGCTCGAACTCCTTCTCCAGCTCCTCGGGCGTACGCCCGGCCTTGACCAGTTCGACCATCTGGGCCCGGAATTCCGCCGGGTACGGGGTGCGATGCTTCGCCATGGTGGCACCTCCTGTTCAAAAGGATAGGTGTCCATTTTTGCGGGTCAACTTCACCGCTTGGCTCGAAGGCCCACTGGGACGCAGTAAGCATGACCTGAAGTCGTGCTTACCATGCAAGCTAACGGTTCTGACCAACCACGCGGCATGCGGCAGCGGCATTGTTCTGCTTGTCCTGCTTTCCTTGGCGAAGCCGACGGTGCACGCAACCGAGACCGCGAAAGTCCGACGGCTGGACGGAGCGTATGTATCAGTTCAACGGGTATGATGCCTGGTATGTTCGTTACATAAGTCGTCTGGCCGATTGACCTGTCCGGCGGCTGAAGCCCAGGCGATGAAAGGAAGGCCGAAACTGCATCTGTCGTTAAGTCCGGAGGACAGAGCCGCGCTCAACGACTTCGCGAAGCGCGGCGGCACTAGTCCAGCGCTGGCTTTTCGCGCCCGAATCGTCCTGGCCTGTGCAGAGGGACTGGACAATGCGGTTGTGGCCGCTCGCGTTCAGTCGACCGCGCACACAGTCTCCAAATGGCGCAGAAGGTTCATCATGGATGGCCTGCAGGGCTTGACGGATCTTCCTCGCAGCGGGGCTCCACAAAAAATCGGCGAAGCGACGGTGGCCGAGATTGCATCTCGCAAGCCCGACGGTGTCATGGCGGTAAGCAGTGCCCGCCACGTCGCACGAGAGTCTAACGTTTCCGCCTCCACTGTCGGCCGGATATGGCAGAACATGGACAGGCCGGTAAAACGATCCGGATCCCCCGGACAATCCCGTACCGCGCCTCCTTCTCGATCCGAAATCGTTTCTATAAAGGCCGTGCCCACCGTCAACCAGAAAGGACAGGGTTCCAGTGATGACAGACTGGCTACCGACGTGGGTTCGCCGTATCCGCCTGACGATCTTGCGCAGGCGTTTCGCATGGCACCCGTTGGCCTGCTCCTGTCCAGGCAGCGAGTCATCGTGTCCTGCAACTACACGTTCGGTGAAATCTTTGGGTGTGCGCCCAACGAACTGGCTGGACGCTCGCTGGAATACCTCTACCCCTCCGAGGACGAGTTTCGACACATCGGCGAGCGCGCATGGCTGGCAATGAAGGAGACGGGCTTCTATTCCGATGAGCGCATCATGCAAAGGCTTGATGGCAGCCCGTTCTGGTGCCACGTTTCCGGGCGATCAATGAACCGCGACGATCCATTTGCAACTGCGATCTGGGCATTCGAGGATATTTCGTCGGCCCGTCGGGTGACTCGCGACCTGACCCGGCGCGAGCGCGAGGTCGCGCAACTGCTGGTGACGGGAAAAAGCAGCAAGCGGATCGCGCGCGAGCTGCAAATTAGTCATCGAACGGTTGAAGCACACCGTGCCCGGCTTATGCGCAAGTATGCAGCCATGACGACGGGAGAACTGATCGGCAAGCTACTCGGGCGCGATCGGTGACCTTCTCCACTGCCTCTGCGCCACATTGCCACGTTGCAGGTCCTACGCCCGGAGAAACGCGGATTAATGAAAGGAAATTAAGACGCATCTTACCGGTGTTCACCCTAATGTAATTCGACGACTGCCCTCCCGGTGATGACGCGGGTAAATTTCCCATAAGCACACTGATGGGAGAACGCGATGGGAGTGGCTATTGTAGGCTGGGCGCACTTGCCGTTTGGCCGGTTCGACGGCGCAAGCCTTGAGGATCTGATCGTGCGGGCCGGCCGCGAAGCCGTGAAGGATGCGGGCCTGCAAGGCGAAGAAATCGACGGCACCTGGCTGGGCAATCTGAATGGTGGTCTGGTCCCGGACATCTTCGCTTCGTCACTGACGCTGAATTGCAGCGATGGGCTGCGATGGAAGCCGGCGGTGCGTGTTGAGAACGCCTGCGCGTCGGGCGCCGCCGCAATTTATTCGGCATGCGATGCGATTGAGGCGGGCCGTGCTCGCATCGCGCTGGTAATCGGCGCCGAAAAAATGACTGATGTATCCGGCGAAGATGTTACCCGCATTCTTGGTAACTGCGCATACTCGGGCGAGGCGGGAAATCCACCCGGGGGCTTCCCGGGAATCTTCGCCTCAATCGCGCAGGACTATTTCGCGGAGTACGGAGACCATTCGTCGGCGCTCGCGCGTATAGCCGCAAAAAATCACGCGAACGGTGTCAACAATCCGTGGGCGCATATGCGGCGCGATCTCGGCTTCGAGTTCTGCAATACCGTATCCGAAAAAAATCCGATGATTGCGCCACCGCTGCGCAAGACAGACTGCTCGCTAATCTCCGATGGCGCTGCGGCACTGGTGCTTGCCTCGAGCGATGCGGCCGCAGATTTTCCTCGTGCGGTCTCAATCCGTTCCCGTGTGCAGGTCAACGACTATCTGCCGCTGGGGCGCCGCCATGCTGCGTCGTTCGAAGGTCCGAAGCGCGCCTGGCGCGGCGCACTCGAGCGTGCCGGTTGCGCGGTTGACGACCTGTCGTTCGCCGAGGTTCACGATTGCTTCACGATCGCTGAGTTGCTCAGCTACGAAGCGATGGGCCTGGCCGCTGCTGGCCAGGGCCATCGTCTAATCGAAGAAGGGGTCGTTGCCCGTGGAGGGCGACTTCCGGTCAACGCTTCTGGCGGGCTCAAAGCGAAAGGCCACCCGATCGGCGCCACAGGCGTGTCCATGCACGTGATTGCTGCGATGCAACTGACCAATACGGCAGGCGCAATGCAGGTCCCCGATGCCTCACTCGCTGGCGTCTTCAACATGGGAGGCTCCGCGGTGGCGAGCTATGTCAGCATTCTGGAGCGCAGCCGATGAACATCGCGCGGTGGCTGCAGCGCACGGCAGCGATCTTTCCCAAGCGGCTCGCGGTTCTGCACGGCGACGAACCCTGGCTCGAATACGGGCAACTTGCAGCACGCGTGGCGGCGCTAGCGGGTTTCCTGAGCGGGCAATGCGGCGTACAGCCTGGTGCCCGGGTTGCCATCTACTCCGCCAACCGTCCCGAGTATCTGGAGGTGCTTCAGGCCATCTATTGGGCAGGTGCCGTTTCCGTGCCGGCTAACTGCAAGCTGCATCCCAGAGAGCTGGAGTACATCCTGGATGACGCCGGGGCCGACGTGCTGTTCGTTTCGAGCGAGTTGCTGTCGACATTGGGCGACCTGCAACGCGGCAAACGGCGGTGCGTCGTATTCGGCTCGGCCGAATACCTGCATGCGGTCGAATATGCACCGGCCGACCTGCATCACCGTCAGCCCGATGATCTCGCGTCGCTGTTCTACACATCCGGAACAACTGGGCGACCGAAAGGCGTCATGCAGACTCACCGGAACCTGATGGCGATGACCGCGTGCTACTGCATTGACGTGGACGATGTGAGCCCCGAAGACGCAATGGTCTACGCAGCGCCGATGTCACACGGGGCCGGACTTTACCACTATGCGTACATCTTGCGGGGCGCGCGTCACGTGGTGCCGCGCTCGGGCGGATTCGAGCCTGAGGAGCTTGCTGCTCTGGCTGCGCGTGTCGGACCTCTCACGATGTTCGCGGCACCGACGATGGTCAAACGGCTTGCCGATCATTTCCGCGCGGTCAATGCTGATCCCGCCGGCTTCAAGACAATCGTCTATGGCGGCGGACCGATGTACGTGAATGACCTGCAGCAGGCTTTGGAAGTGTTGGGTCCGCGCCTCGTGCAGATCTATGGGCAGGGCGAAAGCCCGATGACAATTACCGCACTCGGACGTCACCATCTCTCAGATCGGAACCATGCTCACTGGTTGGCCCGTGCCGCTTCGGTGGGTGTCGCACAGTCGCTCGTCGAAGTCGACGTCGTGGCGCGAGACGGAAGCTCCGCCCCGAAAGGAAAAACAGGCGAGGTCGTTGTTCGCGGCGCCACAGTAATGCCTGGCTACTGGAAAAATGCGTCCGCTACGCGCGACGCGGTCCGCAACGGCTGGCTCTACACGGGCGATACCGGCAGCCTTGACGAGGACGGGTTTCTCACGCTGAAGGACCGATCGAAGGATCTGATCATTTCGGGCGGCTCCAACATCTATCCGCGGGAGGTAGAGGAAACGTTGCTGGCTCATCCGTCGGTGTCGGAAGTGTCGGTAGTGGGACAGCGAGACGACGAATGGGGCGAGGTGCCCGTGGCTTTCGTGGTGCTTCACGCGGGCCGTCATACGACCCACGACGAACTGGACGCCTGGTGTGTGCAGCACATTGCACGCTTCAAGCGCCCGAAACACTACCGGTTCACCAGTGAGTTGCCAAAGAACAGTTACGGCAAGGTATTGAAAACGGAGTTGCGCGCCCGGCTCGGCCAGTAGCCGTTGCGCAAGCTTCTGAAGATGAGGAGAGCAATCTTGAAACAAGTCAATGTACCGGTACTGATCGTCGGTGGAGGCGGTTGCGGGCTGAGCACAGCTATTTTTTTGGCCAGCCTTGGCGTTGAATCGCTGCTGATCGAGAGGCACCCGCAGCAGTCGCCGATGCCGAAGGCGCGGTACCTGAATCAGCGCACGATGGAGGTGTTTCGTCAATACGGCCTTGCCGACGCAATCTACGCGCGCTCATTGCCGATCGAATACGTCAGCAAGATGCGCTGGTGCACGAGTCTGGGCGGCGATCGCCCTTGGGACCGCAAGACGCTTTACGAACTCGAAGCCTGGGGCGGCGGTTCCCTGGCGTCTACGTATCAGAAAGATAGTCCGTGTCAGAGCACCGTTTAGCCACAAGTGCGCCTTGAGCCGCTGCTCAAGGCGCATTCGGAACAGATGGGTGGGGCGCAGATGCGCTTCGGTCACGAGTTGCTGTCGATCGAGCAAAGCGAGACCGAGGTCATCGCGACCGTGCGTGACCGTATCGCTGACGAAACCTATCAGGTTCGCGCTCAATACGTCGTCGCTGCCGACGGTGGAAAATCGGTCGGTCCGTGCGTCGGTGCGCGTCTTGAAGGTACGCCCGAACTGCTGGAGATGGTAACCGTCTATTTCGCGGCAGATCTGTCGGCTTATATCGACGACGACAACGTCAGCACATTCTGGTTTGCGAATCCCGAAGGCGACACCAAGGCATGGGGTAGCGGCGTGCTGGGTAAGCTGGGCCCGACGCGGTTCGACCGTCGCTCAGAAGAATGGATGTTCCACTTCAGTTTCAAGCCTGGCAGCAGCGAAAATTACGAGGCGGCTACGCTCGTGCCTCGCATTCGCGCGTTGTTGAAGATTCCTGATCTCGACGTTAGCGTGCTCAGCGTCGGCAAGTGGATCGTGCAGGGTGTGCTGGCAGATCGCTATCGGTTTGGCCGCGTCTTTCTGGCAGGCGATGCCGCACATAGACACACGCCCACGACGGGGCTTGGCCTGAACTCCGCCGTGCACGACGCGCAGAATCTGGCATGGAAACTGGCTGCCGTGATTCGGGGCCGGGCCGGGGCCGGGTTGCTTGATAGCTATGAGAGCGAACGTCGCCCGGTCGCCGAGCGCAACGTCAACTGGGCACTGTTCACGTTCGGAAATTATCAGGTGACGAACGCGGCCATCGGAATCGTGCCGGGCGATCCGCAGGGCAGCGAAGCAAACTTCAAAGCCTTGCTCGCCGAAGGCGACGACGCAGACGCACGACGTGCCCGGTTCAATGAACTGATGAAGGTTCACCAAACCGAATATCAGGCGCATGACCTCGAAATCGGCATCCGGTACGACCGGGGTGCGCTCGTCAGCGACAACACGTCGCCGCCGCCCCGCGACCCGCTGGGCCAACGCTTCGTTCCGACCACGCGCCCCGGCCATCGCATCGCGCACGCGTGGCTCGCGCGCGGCTCGCAGAGAATTTCCAGCCTTGATCTCGCACGGGCTGATCGCTTTGTGCTGATTACCGGGCGGCCGGACGTCTGGGAAACGGCGGCAAAGGAGGCCACTGACAGGCTTGGTATGCCCGTCGAGGTGGTCGTCATCGCCGACGACGCACAGGTAAGCGATCCTTCGGGCGAATGGCGCAACGTACGCGAAATCGGGGATGACGGCGCAATCCTGCTGCGCCCGGATCAGCACGTCGCGTGGCGCTGTGCAACCGCTCCAGTAGGTATCGATCTCGCGCAGTGCCTGACGGACGTGCTGGCACAAGTCATCGACCGCGCCCCCGTGCCGGTCTAACTACGACAGATAGGAGTCGATATGCAAACTTCCACATTAGCATCGCGCCGCTCGGCCTCCGAGCTGGGACTGCGGCCGAATATGCTCAATCACTATGCCCGCGTTACGCATGACGTGGGTGCGACTGCCGACTTTTACGGCCGCATCCTCGGAATGGAACTCGCGAGCACGATCATGGATGATCACGTGCCGTCTACGGGTGATGCCTTTCCCTATTTCCATATCTTCTTCCGGATGGCGGACGGGTCAACGATGGCATTCTTCGAATGCACCGATTTGCCTTTGCCTTCGTCTCCTTCCCATCCCGCCTACGACGTCTTCGACCACATCGCGCTTGAAGTGAGCGACACGGACGAACTCATGCGCTGGAAGGAATGGCTGGTAAGTCAGGGCGTGGATGTACTCGGACCCATCGATCACAAGAGCATCATCCAGAGCATCTATTTCAGGGACCCGAACGGTTACCGGCTTGAGTTGACGACGCCGATCGATCCTGCATGGAACCAGCACACTACCCAGGCGCAGGAAGATCTTGATCAATGGCTCGCCGCGAAAGCAGCGGCGCAAGCCGAAGGCCGGGACGTCTCCGCCGCCATGATTGAGTTGATCGGACAGATCAAGCGCAAGCGCTACGAGACCTCTGCGGAAGGAAATAATTGAACATGACCCGTTCCAATCACACCCATGACGTTTCACGGAAGAGCTGGGTCCGATCAGCCAATGACGGCGCGACGGATTTTCCAGTTCAGAACCTGCCCCACGGCGTATTCCGGCGGGCTTCGCGAGGCGAAGATTTCCGCGGCGGCATCGCGATCGGCGATCAGATCCTCGATGTAGGCGCTGCTCTGGCAAGCAATCTTTTTCCGGCAGAAGCGCGGGAGGCAGCGCAGGCGGCCGCACGTGCGCCGCTCAACGATTACATGGCGCTGTCGCCCGACAAGCGAAGCGCTGTGCGCTCGGCTGTGTCGTTCCTGCTATCTGAGGACTGTCCTCAGCAAAAGGAGGTTTCCGAATGCCTCGTTCCGCAGGCGGATGCTGAATACGCTCTTCCGGCGCGCATCGAGAACTTTTCGGACTTTTATTCATCGCTCAGCCATGCGACAAACGTCGGCCGTCTGTTCCGTCCTGACAATCCGATCTTGCCCAACTATCGCTGGCTGCCGGTTGGCTATCACGGCCGTACGTCCTCGATTCGTGTGTCGGGACAGGATTTCCGCCGGCCAACCGGTCAACTGAAGGACCCGAACAGCGCCGAGCCGGAGTTTGCGCCCAGCCGGCGACTCGATTACGAAGCCGAGCTCGGTGTACTCATCGGACAAGGAAACGAACTCGGCACGGCCATTGACATCCAGAATGCCGACGCGCATGTATTTGGCGTTTGCCTGTTGAACGACTGGTCCGCGCGCGACATTCAGTCATGGGAATACCAGCCGCTGGGGCCGTTCCTTGCGAAAAGCTTTTTCACCAGCCTGTCGCCGTGGATCGTGACACTCGAGGCGCTCGAGCCCTACCGCGTCGGCTTCTCCCGTCCTGAAGGTGATCCGGCGCCAATGCCGCACCTCTCGAGTCCGGAGCTGGCGACACGCGGTTCGATTGACATTCGGGTCGAGACCCTGTTGCAGTCAGCACAGATGCGAACCAGCGGCGCACCTCCGGCGAGTTTGTCCATCTCGCGTTATCCGGACGCTTACTGGGCAATGTCGCAACTGGTTGCACATCAGACATCGAACGGGACGAATCTGTGCCCGGGCGACCTGCTCGGCAGCGGGACGCTCTCAGGCCCCGATCCGGCTTCGCGCGCTTGTCTCCTTGAACTCACGGAAGGCGGCAAGCATCCGTTCACGTTGCCGGGCGGAGAAATCCGCACGTTCCTGGAGGACGGCGACACAGTCATCATGCGCGCATGGTGCGAACGAGACGGGTATCGTCGCATCGGGTTCGGAGAGTGCCGCGCGACGGTGCTTCCCGCGCGCCGGCCGTGACGGGTGACGTGATGATGTAAGGAGCGGCTGTGGCCTTGGCCCGCAGCTGGTAGGAAAACATGAACCGCATTGTCCGTAAGAGATAAGCGGCTACCCAGGAATCACCTGGATCGGTGAAGGACAAGGCAACCCAGTGACATGCCCAAAGGGTTTGTCCAAAGCCGGTCCACCATCGTCCGGATGGAGGAGACAAAATGAAATCCGATCAAACCGCCGCGAGCCTCGCGGCAGGCGCAGCTTTGCCCGAACACTCCGCAGCAAAGCGCTCGGGCGCGAGTCTTTACCAGATTGTGGTTGCTGCATCGCTTGGATCGTGCTTCGAGGCGTACGATTTGTTCCTCGTCGGCACTATGGCTGCCGTGATTGGCAAGCAGTTTTTTTCCGGTGTCAATCCCGCGCTGTCGCTGATCTTTACGTTACTCGGATTTGCGGCAGGCTTTCTCGTCAGGCCGCTCGGCGCGATCGTCTTCGGCGGCATAGGCGACCGGCTCGGTCGAAAACGGGTTTTCGTCGTGACGGTCGCCCTGATGGGACTCGCGACCGTGCTAATCGGTCTGCTGCCGACATATGCAACCATCGGCGTCCTTGCGCCCGTTATGTTCATCGGGCTGCGGCTTGTGCAGGGGTTTGCGTTGGGCGGGGAAAATGGAGGGGCGATGGTGTACGTCGCGGAACACGTTCCGGCAAACCGGCGCGCCTTCTATACGTCGTGGCTGCAGATTGCACCGATCGCAGGTCTGATTCTCTCCCAGCTGGTCGTGCAGGGCACGCGTTCTACATTCGGCGAGGCGGCTTTTCTTGAATGGGCCTGGCGTGTGCCGTTCGTGCTATCGCTGGTTTTGCTGGCGCTGTCGTTGTGGATGCGTACCCGCATGGGCGAATCACCTGAATTCGAACGCCTGCGCAACGAACATCAGGTCTCACGCGCGCCGCTCAGGGAAGCGTTCACCGGTCGTCGCAACATCGTCGCAATGATCTGTTCGCTGTTCGCTCTTGGACCCGGCGCGGCGGTGACGTTTTACAGCGCATTTTTCTACACGCCATTTTTCCTGACTGAGGTGCTGCGCGTTGAGCCCGCAACGGCCAATCTGCTTTCAATGTTCTCGCTCGTCATGGCGGTTCCGATTTTTCTCGCTTTCGGCGTGCTTTCCGACAAGATCGAGCGTAAGACAGTAATCTGCACAGGGTTCATTCTGGTTGTCCTTTGTTATCCGGCGATCTACCGCGGCCTGACGCATTTTGCCAATCCGGCGCTGGAACGCGCCGTCGAGACAGCGCCGGTCGTGGTCGTGGCCGATCCGCATGAATGCTCGACGCAGTTCAATGCGCTTGGAACGTCGAAGTTCCATACGTCCTGTGATCTCGCGAAAAGTGCGCTTGTCCGCGCCGGCATCAGCTACACGAATGAGATAGCGAGCGCGGGTGGCGGTGCAATCATCAGAGTGGGCGATAAGGTCGTCGCTTCTTACGACGGCAGCGGGCCGGACGCCCCTGTCAAGGCTAAAGCTTTCGCCGCCTCGCTACGCGGTGCTCTGGACTCCGCCGGATACCCGCAGAAGGCCCCGCCGCACGGTGTGAATCGGCCAATGGTCTTCCTGCTGCTGGTCGCCCTTGCCACTCTTGCAGCCATGACCTACGCACCTTTAGCAGCGGCCATGACTGACCTGTTTCCAGCCAGGATTCGCTTCACCGCGCTGTCCGTGAGCTACCACATCGGCTTCGGCTGGTCGGGAGGATTTCTTCCGGCGGCTGCATTCGCCATCGTGGCTGCCAACGGCAACATGTACGCGGGACTGGCCTATCCGCGAATCTTTGCACTGGTCGCCGCTGTCCTGGTGATCCTGTATGGTTTCGCGTCTCGCTGGGCCCGACAAAACCCTGATGCTTGAGACCGATCGAGCGGTCAGCAAGTAGTCGTCATAGCGCGGTCCGCGCGGCTCCCTAAGTCCGCCGATGTTTGGTCAACAACCGCGAGGCCGCGTGGACGATGTCGATCGAATGACCTTGTAAAGATAGAGGATCGCGTGAAGCTTTACAGTTACTTCCGAAGCTCAGCTTCATACCGCGTGCGGATTGCGCTGAATCTGAAACGCCTTCCGTATGAATGCGTGCCGGTGCATCTGGTACGCAATGGTGGAGAACAGTTTTCAAGCGCGTACAGGGATATAAACCCTGAGCGACTCGTCCCAACGCTTATTGACGACTCGCAACCGCCGATTACTCAATCGCTCGCAATAATCGAGTACCTTGACGAAATCCAGCCGGATCCGCCGCTCCTGCCAGGAGATCCTGCGGAGCGTGCCTATGTCAGATCGTTGTCGCTGCAAATCGCATGCGAGATCCATCCCCTGAATAACCTGCGCGTGCTGAAGTATTTAACGGCGAATCTTGGCGTGACTGAGGAAGCGAAGCTCGCCTGGTACAGGCATTGGGTTGAGCTCGGGTTCGAGTCACTCGAGACGCGGCTCGTGGCCGACAAGCGGACCGGCAGGTTCTGCGTCGGCGACGCACCGACAATGGCTGACCTCTGCCTTGTGCCACAAATTTTCAATGCGCAGCGCTTCTCCGTCGACGTCGGCCGCTTTCCGATACTCACACGCATCAATGAGAACGCAATTGCGCTCGCCGCTTTTGCGCATGCGGCGCCGGACCAGCAACCTGACGCGGCATGAGCGCGTGGGCCGTGAGGAAGGACGGATGTGCGTCCCCGCGGTCGGTTTGCTTTGATTAGATGACGCCTTGTCGTCAAGAAAGTCCAGCCTGCGCTAACGCAAGGGCCAAGGGACAGGAAACCCCTGGGCGCTGGATACGAGGGGCGACGACGACATTGGCCCAGGTGCAGGCATGGAGCGTTGGTACCGACGCAACGGTAGCAAAAAGGCAGATCAGCCGAGGTTGTCGTTTAGCGGCGAACGGCGGCTGCGGAGCGCGAAGCCGACGTCGGGATGACCGATCTGCGGGGGCGGCGAATGGCGCCAGTTGGCCGATTTTACTCATTCACAGACGCTGCCCGAAGGCTGCCGCTGAAGATTTCAACGGAACGTCCGCAGCACCTTCATTGAACTGGTGCTCTCGGCCAACAGCCGCCCTTCCCATAAAGCGCGCGAAGGTCGGCTTCCGCCTCGGACAGCGACGTTCGATTTCCGTGCGCGACGATGCGCGAAACCCGCGCATTTATCGCTCGTCGCTACCGCGCAGGCGGCATTACTTGCCTGCTGCGCTCTTCACTGCGCATTGCCTCACGATGCTCTCCCCGTCACTGAACTTGAACGTGACGGGAACCGTCGAACCGACCGTCAGCGGCTTCTTTTCCTTCTCGAACATTACGTGATAGCCGCCCGGCGCGAATGCGATTGTCCCGTTGGCCGGGACGGTCACCTTGTCGACCATGACCATCTTCGACGTGCTCCCGGTAGTCTGCGTCTGATGCAGCATGGACATGCCGAACGCATCGGTGCTGACACCTTCGAGATCGACGGGTTTGTCGCCCATGTTCATCAGTTTGAAGTAGCCCCCGGACGGCACGTCGCCCGGCATCGAGCGGATCCAGCAGTCGGACACCATCATGGTGCCCGACGAAGCGGCAAAAGCGGTTAGCGAAGCAGCCGCGAGCGGCAGCGCGATAGCCAGTCGGAATAAGGGGTGGTGCATGGCATAACCTCCTTTTCTACGTTAAGGAAGGTCTGCACAACCCGCTTTTTGAAGCGTTATCTTTCACATCCTGCGCGGCCTCGGCGTTCAGATTTTTGTCGGTGAGTTGATTGCCGGAGTTTTTTCCGCGCACCGGAGCGCTCCAACCAGATATATGGCCTTCATCGGCCCGGTGTTTCAAGCTTTGCGCAAAGCTCTACGTGCCATCCATAGATTGCCCAAAGCAAACAGCGTGGTGATCTGGGCGGTGTTCTTCATCAAACCACGATAGCGGGTCTTCATGTAACCGAACTGCCGTTTGAGGATGCGAAACGGGTGTTCGACCTTGGCCCGGATACCCGCCTTCAGGCGTTCGATCTGATCGTATATCGCGTCCAGCGAATCACTCAGATCCAGTTTCCTTCGCTTTGCCGGTCGCATTGCAACATGCCAACGAACCGCGTCAGCCTCACATCGCTTTTCGATACCCAGATATCCGGCGTCCGCGTACACATCCGTTTCTTCACCATGCAGCAACGCCTGGGCTACCGTGATGTCGTGAACATTGGCCGCCGTTCCAATGACCGTATGGACCAGGCCCGAGTCGGCGTCCACGCCGATATGCATTTTCATCCCGAAGTACCAGTTACCACCTTTCTGCGTCGATTGCATTTCAGGATCGCGCGTGCCGGAGCCATTCTTTGTCGAACTGGGCGCGGCAATCAGGGTGGCGTCGACTGCCGAACCAGCCTTGAGCATCAGGCCTTTCTCCGTCAGGATTTCATTGACCAGCGCCAGCATTTGCACCGCCAGTCCGTGCGTTTCCAGCAGATGGCGGAACCGAAGAATCGTGCTTTCATCCGGCAAGCGAACCATCCCGCCGTCGAGACCCGCGAACTCGCGATACAGCGGCACGTCATAGAGTGCCTCTTCCATAGCAGGGTCTGACAAACCGAACCATTGCTGCATGAAATGAATCTGCAGCATCGTCGCAATCGGGAACGGCGGCCGACCGGTTTTGCCCGTGGGATAGTGCGGCTCGATCAGCGCAATCAGCTTCAACCAAGGCACAACGCGTCGCATCTCATCGAGAAATTCCCGCTTGCGCGTGCGCTTCGTTGACAGATCCAGACCAAGACCAAGTTGCGTCATCACACTGCTCCTCACCCAATTAGCTCTGTTTCCAGGATAGCTCAGCAGCAACACAATGCCAGGACTTCTGCAGACCTTCCTTAACGAAAATGTGATGGGTTGGCGGACGTACGTCGCTGCACCGGGAAGCCACTCGATCGTCATATCGGTCGCGTGTCCATATGGTCGCTCCGCTATCCGCCCGTCGACGACGTATGGCCCAGCACCGCAGCCAGCGCAAGTACGATTAGCAGACCAGCGCTTCAGAGAACGCCGTCGAAGCGGCGTTGCGCGGCGGGGTAATCCGGATCGTTCCGCTCGGCAAACACTAGCAGATCGCGGCCAGCGTAATCTGGGCGACGACGAGCGGATCCACCGTTACTTCACCGTGAACGTGTAATGCCCCTGGGTGCGATGGCCGTCGTTGGCAACGGCGACCCACGAGACCGTATAGGCGCCCGGCCCAAGGGGATTCAGCCCTACTGACATGTGCTTCCTGTTCGACGAGTCAACTGCAGCCTTGCCGCTCGTCACGGACTTGCCTTGCGCGTTGGTGACGGCGATCGAGCTGAACGCGGGCTCCAGCCCGTCGTCGAAGTCGATCGCCACGTCCTTCTGCGAGGACGTCACCGTCGCGCCGGCCCCCGGCGCCTCGTGGGTTGGGTATGCGTGCGCTTGCGCCAGATTGCAGCCGGTGATCATCAGCGCGGCGACGGCCGCGCGTGCAGTCGTGTGCAGTTTCATGGGACGGTCCTCTCAGGTCAGAACAGCGGTTTGCCAAGCGTTTTCGGCGCAATATCGTCGAAGAAAATATGGGCCTGTACCAGGATGCCTACATGCGAACCGCTCGCGCTGTTGATTGGTATCTGGGCTTCGACACCGAACTGGCCATAGCGGTTGATCCAGATGAATCCCGGATTGATTGTGCCGGTGGTTTGGCCCTGACTCCTCGACAGCGGAACCTCGACGATAGGAACAATGTTTGACAAAGGCTGCGGCAGACCGAAATCGTGCACCTGCTGCTGCAGATAAGGCAGACTGTACTGGACCGTGAATCCGTAATCGAACGAATTGGGCTGACCGGCCCCAGTGGTCAAGGAAGGCCCGGCTTCGGCGGTAATGGCAACGGGTCGCAGATAGGCCAGTGAGTCGGGCAGATCGCCCATGCCCTTGCCCACGTAGATCGTCGGCGAGATGGTCGAAAAGCTGTTCGCAATCGCGTGGCTGCCCGTTCCACCAAGTTCAGCATGCACCCCAACTGAGGTCATGAATTCGTGCGGGGCGTTCACATACAGCAGATACTTCAGGCCGACCCCAAAATTGTCGAACCCGCGGGCAGTCGGATTGTTCTGCATCACGTAAGCGCCGTCGACGGACAGGGCAAGCCTCGACGTGATCAGCTTGTCGTACTCGAAGCTGAACGTATTGATGCTTTGATCGCCGTTGTCTCCAGGAACACGCTGATGCCCGTATTCGAAGTTAGCTTCATCGCCGACACCTGGATCATCGACAGCCATCGTTGAAGGAAAGACGCGGTCGCCAGCGATGGCGTGGGCAGCAGCCGGCGATGAGGCGAGCAGGAGCGCAGTTGCAGCGAATGAGATGGTTGCCACGGCGAAGAAGGGTTTGCCATGGCGGCGGGAAGTTCTGTTCATGTTTCATCCATCGATTGAGGTCGTCGTCACACTACCGCGGCTCTGCGAACAGAGGCGGCGACGCCTGGCGATGAGTTCATGCATTACATCGCCAGCAAGGGTCAACTCAGAATGAAACGGGGGGCGCGCGTGGCTGGGGGGACGTCAGCGGTTCGACCCGGCGCAAGCTCTCAAACCGTGTCGCAACGGGATGCTGGATGGCCCAGGCGGTGACCGCAAAGGCAGGCTGGACACTGGGCAGCACGGGCATGTGCGCAATCAGGTTGCAGTAGCCGCAAGCATGCCAGTGAGCAGCCAACGAGTGGGAGGCGTCCTCGTTGTCCGGCGGATTGCCGGGAGTCGAATGTGCGGAGCAGAGTGAGGCTGAGGGAAGCCCAGCCTCGTTGCGGTCAGCCAGTGCGTGCGAAACCGTCGGCGCGAGCGTCACCATCAGGATTGCCAGCAATCCCAGATAGGAGCCCAGTTTCCGGCAGAAACAGCTCAGCATAAGGCCGTCGATTCGATATTGATCTGGTGAAGATGAGTGCGGCGCATTATGCCATGTGTTACTTGCAGGCCTCGACCTGTGACAACCTGCCGCGCTGCCAGAAGTCTCGAGTCGCCCAGGAATGAGACGCTCGCAGGCCCCGCCTGGCTGACTCTTGAGGGTCGACTTCTGCCGGACGAAGCCCGTCCAGGGCAGATAAGCTTCTCGACCCAGCGGCGGACCGGGTTCGGCCATGAAGCGACATTCGCACATCGCCTGGCTGGGACGATTGAAAGTCGGCTCCGCAATCAACAGCCGACACTGGCGGCGCCACCGCGGTGTATAAGTATGTTCCCCTGGGCCGAACTCCTCGAACGTCAATCGCTGCCAAGTACGGAGGTGCTCACCGCGGACTTATAACGCCGCAGCGCCATATCTAGCAACTCAGTGATTTCCTCGCGCAATTCAACGGGCGATATCACCTCAACCGAGGGCGCATGCTGCAACAGCAGATGGCGCAGTGCCACGGAAGGCACAACAGTTGCCCATAACACGAAGCCATCGGCCTGATCTTCAAGACGCTGATCGGAAGCCAGCCGCACCGAGCGGAACTGGCTCGCCACGCCCTCGCGTTCGTGAATACGCAACTCCAACAGCACTGGCGGCTCGGGAAACCATTCGAGCACCCGGTCATCGCGGATGAAGGCCTCTAGGTCGAAATCGTCTTCGCGTTTGAGAACGTGGCCGAGATTGCGCACCTCGATGATCCGGTCGCAGCGGATCAGGAAGGCATCCCCCTGAATGCTGCTCGAGCGTCTGCCTCGCACGACCAGATACCAGCAAGGTCCTTTCTCGACGATTGCGTAGGGAAGCACAATGTACTCTCTCACGCCGCCGGACCGCTGGCCGTCCTTGCAATACCGTATCGCCACTGTCTCATCACGATACAGCGCGGTTAGTACGGCGTCGAAAATGCCAGGCGACACCTCCGGCGCAAGCAAGGGATAGCCAGCATCCAGGCGTACCGTCTTTCCCATCCACGCCCGTGCACTGAGTAGCCGGCTGTCGGCAGAGCTTTCCGCAAGGACCGCCGCCGCGCTGTCGAAGTACGCTTCAAGCTCCCCCATTCGTTGCGGAAGGTGGTGCTGCGCCAGTTGTTGCAACTTCAGCAAAGCCAATGCAAGGTCAACGGATGGCCGCTTCATGGATGCAGGCACCCGCCTGACCAGGCGCCATCGAGTCGCAGG
This sequence comes from Paraburkholderia sp. BL27I4N3, assembly GCF_003386115.1. Taxonomy (NCBI): domain Bacteria; kingdom Pseudomonadati; phylum Pseudomonadota; class Betaproteobacteria; order Burkholderiales; family Burkholderiaceae; genus Paraburkholderia; species Paraburkholderia sp. BL27I4N3. Next base: position 232,745 of record NZ_QREJ01000002.1, read on the forward strand.
GCCCATTCCGTCGCGCTCGATCCAGCGCATCTGCTCCAGGGCGCTCAGCGTCCGTCTGGCCTTTCGCTCATGAAAATTCGGGAAACGACCAAGCACGACCTCCTTCAGTTCACCGGAAGTCCACCAGCGGCCCAATGACGGCGCCATCGCATTCAATACCGCCTCATGTTCGGGCGCGAGCATACGAGTCTATTGCAGAGTCTGGGGCCGAAATGCTACGAGACGCGAGCGCTTTTGTCTAATCCCCCGCGCTGACTGGACAGAATCTGTCCGGTTGCCATACCACACTGCCACAGGCGGTCCGGCACGATGTGGCAACGCCGCCTCGCGGCATAAAACGGGCGGGCAACTGCGCAACCTGAGGAGTCTACGAGATGATCATATTCACCACGTTCTGGGCAACTTTACCCTGCTGCTCAATACCGCCATGGCGGCGTTTGGCGCCTGGCTTGCCTCCACGCTGTTCGGCGCGCTTGTGGTGGCGACCTTCGCATGTGCGATCACGGTTGCGTACAAGGCGATTCCGAAAGGCCCCTTGAAGCGCTTCCTTTAACTCATGTCCGGTGGCCGACAGGCCGAAGATCTCGCCGGCCTGCTGCATAGCGTGATCGCGGGCTCAAGATTTTTTGGTGGTGGCCGATATTGGTAATGCACGTTTGCGTACCCGGAGAACAATGAATGTCGACTGGCGTGGATAGATTCCAGCAACGCAAGGCTCTGATGAGCCGGAAGCGGTGTCCCGAACTTGCCAACGAAACGCTGGCTCCGGAATCATCGACAGGCGGTCACGTGGATGAAGCCCTTCTAGCGACGCTTAGGGCGGATGCGATGGCCATGCCTGACCTTTCCGTGCGCCCAGCGGAAGTAGACGCAATCCTGAAAGAGGTAACGGATGCCTATAACCGCGGTCGACTCGAAACCACGTTGGAGAAGTGCAAATCGGACGTGATTCAGTCGATTGTCGGCCCGTTTGGGCTCGGCAAGTTTGTCAGCGCATATGACAAGCGAGGTGGAAACGTCGACACGATTCATAACGTGCGTAACGGTGTCTGGGCTACAGACGCCGAGCGGGAAAAGCACGAGAGCCGGGGTGAATATGACCCGACGCCATACCACGCCCATGAGAATTACAAGGCCAAGAACGCTGCAACGTCGGAAGACGTAAAGGCCGGCACTGCAACGGACGCCCTCACTGGCAAGACTCTTCGGCACAAGCAGAAGCAACTCGACCACGTGATCTCGGCGAAGGAAACGCACGACGACGCTGGCATTACGCTTGCCGATTTGAACCACACGGACATGGCAAATCGTCCCGATAATCTGGCGCCGATACACTATTCGATCAACGCCTCGAAGAAGGCCATGAGCATGTCGGAGTATTTGGCGTGGCTGGACAAGCAGAAGGAATCCCGAAACGCGCGAATTCAAGAACTGACCGCGAAAGCCGAGCGCTCCGACAAGGAACGCAAGGAACTCGACAAACTCACGCAGCAAGCGAGCGTAGATGAAGCATACGCCCGGGAACTCGATGAGAAGGCGCGGAAGGACAGGGACAGCGAGGTCAATCACCAGTACTACACCAGCGAGAAATTCGCATTCAACGTGTTTGGTAGCGGCCTTATTGAAGGCGGCAAGATGGGGGCGCAGCAGATGATCGGTGCGGCCATTGCGGAGTTTCTCGTCGGGCTCGTCGAGGAAATCCAGGATTGGCATCGTAACGGTCGCAAGGACTTCAACTTCAAGAACCGATTCGGACGAGTCCGCGACCGTGTCGTGTCCAAGTGGAAGGAATTCCTTTCGCATGGCGTTCAAGGAGCACTCTCAGGGTTCATCTCAAACCTCGCTACTGTCGTGATCAATGCGTTCGTCACGACGCAAAAGCGCGTCGGGAGAATGATTCGAGAAGGTGTGTTTTCGATGTTCCGCGCGTTCAAGACGATCATCGTGCGACCGGAGGGCATGACCTACACGCAAGCCATGCACGAGGCGTCCAAGCTCGCGTTTGGGGGCGCGCTGGTAATCGGCGGCTTTGCCGTTGAAGAGATTCTGGTGCGCCAGCTCCAGGCGTTCGGACTGGGCCTCATTGCCGACATTGCCGGCGCGGTAATTGTAGGCTCCCTTGTCGCTATCGCGACACTTCTGTGTGCTCTTACGCTTGATCACCTTGATCTGTTCGGCGCCGAGACAGCGACGCGCGACGAACAAGTGGGAAAAATGCTGATGGCAGACACTGAGGCATCCATGGCGGAGTGCGAACGCTTGTTGCGGAAGCTGGCAACAAGCGCCGGCTGAGGCGGTTTCCAGCGCCGAATTATTTCCGAGCCGGTGCCGGCGTGCGCGGCGGGCATTTGGCTCGTGAGCAACAGGACGAGAACTGAACAAACTAAGGATAACCATGGGTATCAAGTATCGAGCGGACAACGACCTGACGTTTCTGAAATACAGTTCGGAGGAGGACCTGGCAGTACTCGCGCGCTATCTAACCCACGACAAGGACGGCAAGCCGCGGCGCGCAAGCGAGTTACTGAGTGATCCCGATTTCAAGAAGGCCGAGGGCCGACCCGACCGTCACCGGAAATCGTGGGACGCAATTGCAGGTGAACTTCAGCACTTCGGCGGGGACACACTCGCAAACTTGGTCCGTCGCTCCGGGGTCCTTTACAGAGAAATTCTGCTGGATGTATGCGCAAAGCTAGACGTCGAGGTAGAAAAGAAGGGATCGGTCTCGGAAATCGAAACAGTAGTGGTTGACAAAGTCATCTCCGATGCGTGGAGCAAGCTGTCGCCTGCTGAGCAGGATGCGGTGCTAGCTGGAGTCGGGGGCGTTTGCAAGGTGGGCGGCAGTGGGCTCCTGTCGCTTCAGATCCTTTTGCAAGGCGGTGGTGCCACTGCGTTTGCAATCGTGAGGGCGCTTGCAGCGTCAATCGGGTACACGCTGACCGGTCAGACGATCTTGCTCGCGGGCGGCGGCGCGGTCTTGCGTACAATTGCCGGCCCGTTCGGCCTGGCGGCCTCCGCGTTCCTCTTGGTGCCCAGTATTAGTGGAGCGGCGTATCGAGTCACTATCCCCGCCGTTATTCAGATCGCATACATGCGCAGGGCCATGCATCAAGGGGATACCACACCCAAAGCCGCGTCTGGCTCGAGGCCGGCTCAAGCACCGGGTGGACGATTTGGCTATTGGGCGGCGGTGAGCGCGGCCATCGCCAGGAACGCTTATGGTTCTGCGGCCGACGCGGTCTTGCCTAGGCGCCAAGCCGCCAAGGAACCGGGGCCCGCACCCGATACCGCAGCCGAATTGCGAGCGCGACAGATAAAGGTGGAGGCAGCGGTGGCGGCGGTGATTAAGAGGACCAAGAGCGTGGAAGAGTTCTTCGAACTCATCGTAGCTGCCCATGCTATTGGCCTCGCCTGCGTTGCCGTGGACGGTCATGTTTCCCAAGAGCAAACGCGCGAGATTAAGGAGTTTATCGCGGGTGTCGGAGGCAGATTGATGCCTGAAGATGCTCTCGCAAAAATAGAGCGACTATCGAGCGCCCCACCCAATCTTGCGACAGCGTTCGAACTGGTACGTCGACACAATCCCGAGTCCCTGGAGTTTTTCGACAGCGTTGTCGAGGACACGCTGACATTGAGTGGGCGCGACCGGTCCGCGATCGATAAAACGCTCCGTGAGTGGCGGACGCTGCGCCTGCGTTGTGCGGCTTGAGATCTAGGGGTCGTGCCGCACTGATAGCGGCACGCCTGTCGGGACGGGGATCGCGTTGCAGCCACGGGGTCAAACGTGGCGCGACGCCCCGCAGGGGCGTTTGCCTTTTAAAAGTCTTACTGGCGAATGACTGCCGGCGATCGGCTGCGGAACATGGTGGACATTCTCGCGCTATCGATCGAACGTCTCTTTGCCCCGGCGGATTCAACCGGTGGATTCAAGGATATGTATCGTCGGCAAGCCTCTTGTAGGTTGGCAGCCGCCTTATGAGCTGTCATGCACACCTCCCATCTTCGGGCCGACCAAACTTTGGATGGCCGACAGACCAGCTGTCGCGCCGAGCGATGTTCTCTCCGCACGCATATGAGCCATTCTTGCATTACCATTCTGGTGTGCTGCCTGTAGTGCTGAAAATTCCGATAATATACAACGTCATCCTATTATAAGATGGCGTCAGAAATGCGAAAGGCGCTTGATCAGTTCAGGTGAAATTCCAAACGATAAGGGGGCAAGTTGGACGGTACAAACTCTCACAGCGCCGACGACGCAGCATTGGGTTTTCTATATCAGGCTCAGTATGCGCTGCTCAGGCTCTGGAGCGAGACTGTCGATGACGCAGTGATCTATCTTGAGACGCTTGACGATGTCACGCTCGAGTCCAACGGCGAAACCGTTCTGGAACAGCTCAAGCATTCTCTTTCGACGAAGCCGACCAACCTCACCCTGACGAGCGTCAGTGTCTGGAAAACGTTCAAAGCTTGGATCGACGTTCTGCCGGAACTGGATCTTTCGAAAACTGTGCTAAATCTTGTCACCGTTGCAGACATTTCCCCAACATGCAAGCTGATCGACCTGCTCGATGATCGCGCGGATCGGACTGAGCTTCTCACTGATCTCCAACAAGAAGCGCAGCGAGTCCTCTATGAGAGGCAGGAGGCAAGGGACAAGAACGAAAAAAATCTTCCTCACGAACCAAGAGCAAAAGCTTGCGAGGCATTTCTCAATTTGCCCCAAAACAAGCAAGCCGAGATTTTGTCGAGAGTGCGTATAAAACCCGGCCAGAAGAATATTCGGCATATTGAAGACGAACTGGCAAAGAAGCTCACGAGCGTTCTTTCAAAGCATCGTGCGGCGATCGCCCAGTTGCTGGTTGAGTGGTGGAATCGGCAGATCGTCCACGCCCACTGTGGCAAACGCCCCAAAGCGATACCCCGTTTCGAGTTGATCAGTCAGTTCACGCAGATTGTAGCCGACCTCGAACACGACACGCTTGTTGACCATTTTGCCTCGGAACTTCCGCCCGGAACTTATTCATCTCACCCTATGGTCGGCAACCAGATTAAATTGGTCGATGCCTTGGCATGGCTTGAGCGGGCCGTGACAAACGAGTGGAGGGCGCGAAAGTCGCGTTCACGATGGGCGACCGATAATCCGACATGGCGCGAAAGGATCGCTCAGTATGATACCCGCCTGATTGAGGAATGGGGCTATAGACACGAGGACATGTCGGGGACATGCAGTGGCCTATCCGATGATATTAAGAAGGAGAAGGGGCGCGCTCTATTGTCCTGGAGCTTCTTTGACGCGCCGAGAGATATTGAGGTCGTCGCGCCGGGCGTAACATCGCCGAGCTATGTCAGAGGAACTTTCCAGACTTTGTCCATCGATGGGCGCGTGGGCTGGCACCCCGATTACAAGGTATTGCTGGGCTTCAAAAAATGAAGATTGCTTACGACCTGTTCGCTGAGACAAACCCGGCCTTTGGTGCTTATGGCTTGCTCGGCTTTTGCCGAAAGTATTTGGCCGCGGCGGGCAAGCGGCCTGCCTTTGCCCTCTCCTACATCGCCTTACCGATTGCGCTGTCCGATGATCTAGATGCTTCATTTGAGCAGACCACAGCTATTACCGGTTTACTGACGTGGCTCAACCGCTATCCGGATGTCCGTGTCGATCTGGGAGCGCGACTTGATGCCTCAAAAGACGTTGTCTCGGCAGCAATGCGGTTTGCCCTGAGCGCAAGGGCCTTATCGCTCGAGGCTGATGGTACTTTTAGGCCTGGCCCGCAAAGGCCTGTTCAAGCAGCCGCCGACAGCCTGCCCCATAACGCGAAGCGAGCGTTGAAGCGTGCCGAGCGTCTTGGTACATGGATGGGAAATGCAGGGACGGCAGGGACAATTTTCTCAGCATTCGGAGTGACCCCGTGAAGCGTTGGAACGTTCGGCAAATCGCATTCTATGGTTTGGGCGGTAAGCGGCGGACACTGGATTTCGACATTGGAAAGGTCAATGTCATCACGGGTGCGTCGGGAACAGGAAAATCCGCGATCATTGATGCGATCGATTACTGCCTTGGTTCAAGCGATTGCAAACTCCCCTTCTTCGTCCGCAATCATGCCATTGCGGTGGCGATCCATTGGGCGAGGGAAGATGCAGATCTCATTGTAGGGCGAAATATCCCCAAGGCCGGAAGCGGCACAAGCCAGATGTACGTCAGGACCGGGCAGAATTTGACTCTTCCCGAGACTGCAGAGGATCTTGAAGGGCATACCAACCGAGAGACGGCGCGGGCGCTTATCGAGACCGCTTTCGGTATCCAAGGTCTCGATGATGAAGATGCCGTCATAAAAGGAGAGAAGGGGAGGGCCAGTGTCCGCGACATTCCGCCATACCTGTTTCTGTCGGGAGATGTCATCATCAGCAGAGGAACTTTGCTTCATGACCTCAACCGTCCGGAGAAGGCCAGGGATATCAAGGGGTCCCTCCCCTATTTTCTTGGTGCCCTCGATCAAGCCACTGTTCTGGCAGCGCGACGCCTTCGTCAGCTCGAGGCGGCGTTGGCAAAGATTGAGCGGGAGGAGAAAGCCAAGAGGAGAAGTCAGACTCTCCTCACGGAAAGGTCGATGGCTTTGCTGACGCAGGCTTTCGACGTTGGCATTTTTCCCGATCTGCCCTCTCCTGAAGCGTCCGACGGTGACCTGCTCGGCTATCTCGGAGAGATTGCGAAAAAGGGGATTTCCTCCGCCGACACAAGGGATTCGGACGCTCGCGCGATCCTAGAAGAAGAGCGACGTGGGGTGGTTAGCGAGCTCCAGACTCTCAGAAGGAAGCGACAGCTGCTCAAGCAAACCCTGAGCGAAGCCACTGGTTATGAGACTGCTGTCTACGGTCAATCTCACAAGCTTAGGCTTGTCGAGCATCTCAAGCTTGGCGATGGACGATGCCCGGTATGCGACGCGCAGAATGAGGCTGGTTTGGCGATGGCGAAGCAGATTCGGGAGTCTTTGAACATCGTTGAAAAGGAAGTCCTCGTCGTCGATACCATCCGGCCCGGCCTAGACGATCATTCACGTCAGATCGAGGCTCAGATTAAAACCAGATATGGTCGTCTTGAGGATATCGAATCTCAGCTCAGTGGATTGGTTCGTGTCGATGAGGATTCGGTGGGAACTGGCTCACTCCTGCAGGAGCGGGCTCGGGTTGTCGGACGCATTGACCAGTTTCTTGAAACAACGGCGAAGGATTTTCAGACCAGCGTCGCGGATACGACGGCACTGACTCTCGAGATCGAGAGCCTTAGGGATCTGGTCGATCCACAATCGCGCCGCGAGCGGCTTCGCGATGCCGAAAACTTGATCAGTTCCTATGCGACCGACATGCTCGGCGAGCTTCCTACGGAGATGCCTGCAACCAATTCGCGCGTGGTTTTCTCGGCAACCCCGAACGTGTCGCTGATCGAGCCAACACGCCGTGCAGCCTTAGCGATGGCCGAAATCGGTTCCGACCAGAACTATCTCGCCATCCATCTTGCGCTTGCGTTCTCGTTGCATAAATTCTTTGAAGATATTGCTGCGCCTGTGCCAGGCCTGCTGGTAATCGATCAAATCAGCCGGCCCTATTATCCAAAGGGTGGGGACGAGAAACGGCTACAAGAGATGGGCAAGGACGACGATCAGGTTGCCATGCAAAAGATCGTTCGGTTCCTGTTCGAAGAGACCGCAAGGCAGGCCAGCTTGCAAGTTATTCTTATCGAGCATGCTTATATCGAAGAGGATCCAGAATATGTCGCCGCCGTCAAGGGGCGGTGGACGAAAGCGTCTGGCATGAAGCTTATTCCGACTGACTGGCCAATTAGACCGTAGAATTTGGCGCGTTTTTCGTGGACCGTACCACATAAGCCGAGTCACTTTACATCGATGGGCAGACACAAAGGTTCTGTGATGGGCCGCAACCGCTCGGAAAGCGGTCAATCACTTTTCAATCCAAGTTGACCGTAATGGGTCGTCAAGACCCGTTTGCCGTTCCTAGAGGTGACGTTCGACTGCATCTCATCGCGAATGACAGCAAAGCGGTTTACTGCAGCCGCACGGAGGCTGAAGGGCGAGCGTCAACAATGGCCGATAACCGCCCCGTTAAGGCAAGCAAAAGACAGCGTTACTTCTAAAGCGCCCCCGATCGGCGCCGAGTCTAGGGATTGAACAGGATTGAGAGCCCCGCCGTACGCAGGTTGTCGGCTAGCTTTTCCAGCTAGTTATCCCGTAAGAGCTCACCTTGCATACCCACATCGACTGCCTGGACGCAACTAGCGGTCTGGCGCCTACACCTCCCGCCTACTGGATACGGCTACGCGGAAGTGCTTCTGCAGATTACGTCCAGGATCCAGCAGGTCGCGCCGCTTGCAAGAATCGTACGGACGGCCCGTTGCCGAGCGGCGCGACCGCCCGGCTACGCTAGCAAATTTAACAGTCATCGGTGGCTTGCAGATTCTGGTGCAATTCGCGTGCGATTCAACTGGTAGCGTCAATGGACACCGCTAGTAATCAGCGCATGGAATTGCATGGCCGGCGCCGTGATCCGTTGACTTATCGATATAGAAATTATAGCGTTATGGGGCGTTCGTCGCCGAGTAGATCGCTTGTGGGTGGGGCCGCCTATGCGGTCCGCTCCAGTACAACGGCATCAGCTTGACTATCCGGCAAGCATGCAACGTCCTGGAGAAAACGTTATGAACTACGAACTGCCGCGCTCTGCAAGGCTCCTTGTCGCAGTTGAGAGCAAATACGTCGGCTTCGACGTTGGGCGAACGCACAAGGCGGGCAAGAAGGTCAAAGTGCAACGCAGCCCGGCAGATATTGGTATGTTCATCATTTGGTTCGGGAAGGCTGAAATTGCCAGAATCTCCGCCCTCCAACTCACGCAAACTATCGAATACACCGACGTCTGATCAAAGAATTGTAAGCTGACTGTTGAAGGGTGGTTCGCGGCGATACGCCTAAAGGAGTATCGGCGAATTGGTCTGAGAAGGCCGGGAATTTGTCGCTCGGTTGTCGGCGTTCAACAAGGTCAGCGGAGCGGGAGCAGTGGGCTTACCCGGTTGCAGCTAGCAGACAGGTGTCGCAATTGGCGTGCGCAACTTCTTCGGACCGTAGGCCAGAATTTCGGGAAACCGACAGTCGGGTGGCCTCAGGTGCCCTTTGCGGCTTTGGCAAAAGCCTCCCCGAGCTTGTCGAAGTGCCGCAGTGCCGCAGGCGTAAGCTCAATCTGCTTGCGGCGTGCGTCTTCGGTGTCGCTCAACGCAATCCAGCCTTTTTCTCGCATCGAGGTGATACGGGCATGCAGCGTAGCGGGCGAACCCAGCTGGCTTTGGGCCATCATGTCCCGCACCGAAAGGCGGTCGCTTTTCTGCATTGTGCGGGCGACAAATTCGAGGATTTTCTCTTCGAGCGGATCGAGAGCAGGGAGCGCGGGCAAGCCGCGAAGCGCTTCAGTCAGTTGCAGGAATCGCAGGTAGATATCAGCGGGACGTTTCATGGTTTGCGCACCGACCAAGCCGGGGAACGCTCGGCGGCGCTCCGGTGAGCTATCATGCGGCCAATCGAAGGAGTGGCAGGATTATATCGCGATGGGTAGCTTACGTTTGCATTTCTGGTCCATAACAGGCACCCTGGTCGCATTTGTGGCGTCCCTGTGGATTAATCAGGTGGTCTTCACCGATACTTCGTTTGTACGAGGAATCAACTGGATTTTTTTACCGTCGGGCGTGCGGCTCCTCGGCACGTTGCTGGTTGGCTTCGATGGGTTCGTGGGCTTGCTCGTTGGCGGTCTGCTTATGGACTTTTTCTATTGGTTTCCCCATGACCCGGTTCGTGCAATCGCGGGAGCTATTCTGGGTTCGCTGGCTCCCTATCTGGTCTACCGGCTTGCGCTCGAGTACTACGATCTGCGCGCATCGCTGACGAACCTGACGCCGAAGCGGCTCCTGGTGCTGGCCGTCGCCTATTCGGTAGCGAATCCGCTGTTTCATCACTTGTGGTTCGCACTGACCGGTGTGACGAAGAACTGGTTCGAGAGCTTCTTCAGCATGTTCGTAGGCGACCTGACGGGCGCGCTCATCATGCTGTATGCCATGAAGGGAATATTGGCCTTGTTGCCGAAGCAACCGGGAAATTCCCACATGTCGAATCGCATGTTCAGCATTCAGGTGGCTTTAAACAGCGCGTACGCCAACCAGTTGAGTGCGAAGCGCACGTGATTGACGCGCCCTCGGCCGGGTGAAGGGATGATGGTGGAAAAACGACGTCTTTTTTCAGCTATCGAAAGCTTCTTCCATGCATTGCGCGGGCGACTTGGGCCCGTGCACTGGCCGTGCTGTATGCGATCAAAGAAATACTGACGCAGCTGCCGAACGGCCACTGGGCTCGCTCGAAACGGACGGAGCCTGACAGGCCTTCCGATATAAAAATATAGCAAAGCGAGCGCATCGAGCCACACCAGTTATTGCGCTTAGAGCCTGCCGGATTGTCGGGCGGGCAGTAGGCCTTCCAGACGGCCATGGAAGTCCAGCCAGTCGATAGCGAGCAACGGAATGCTGAGATCGCCGCGTGATCGGTACGTGAAGAATCGCATCCAGCCATCTATAAAGACATGACGCCCCGGGCGGAGCAGGCAAGGAGGTCTCGCTATAAAGCGATAACTGTCGGGCGCAAACTCTTCGGCGTCGCTGTGCTGAGATGCAGTGGAATCGTCGAGTAAAGCGTTTGCATCATGGTTCCCGCCACGGAGGTAATCCCCGACAGCCTCACTCACCGATTGCGTACAAAGCTCAATGAAAGATACGTGGACCTTATCAAGAGCTCCCGATGCGATCGCCCGTTCCGCCATGTCGATGCTCGTGCGCCGGAGAGCCACCGACCTGGCGTAATCAGGCAGCGCACCAAATGTTGTTTCACCGCTGCGCAGCGCATCCTGAAAAATTGGATAGCAGGCGAGCCATGGACCAGGGACGCGATCTATCGGCTGGCGCACAGAGACCAACCGATTGATCCGGGCAGCGCGTTCCATTCCAGCATGTTCTCTCAGGTTCATTGTTATAAAAAGTATAACGATAAGGGCGCAAGTCTACAAGAGTCGTCGGATATGGCACATAGCCATAATTGGGGTTGTCGGTCGCGTAGGGCAGGAATTTTAGAGCGAAGTGAAACTTTCATGGCTGAACGGCCATCAGGCCGTGCAGCGATAAGAATGTGCGCTTGCCCGGCACCAGGCAACGCAGCATGGAGGTGTTCCCCCGGCGTCCGAATGTGAGATTGTTTCTGCGCGGACGATCTTGACGGCGTTCTTGCGATCCTGCGTGAAGACGGCCCTGACGCGATCAAGTGCAAGAATAACCGTCGGCTGCTGATCCGCCGCGTCCGTCAGTCATCGGTCGACATAGGCGCGGATGTTCCCGATCACGTTGCCGACATTAGTCACTCGATGGCGATGGATGGAGGCTTTCGGGAATGGCGAATGAGTCTTATCGACTCTGAGCCGCCGGTCGACCGAGCGACGCCTCGATACTGCTATCGTTTCGGGCTTCTTTGAATTCGAGAACCAGCGGAGAGCCTGGACTTCCGCAATCGAGATTCATTTCGTTGCGCCAAAGCAGCTTCGGCAGTTGCCTGTTTAAGGGCACCTCCAAGGCACCAATCGCAGGCCCAGGAAGGAAGTGTATGTATTGTGCGCCCTGCATGTGTGAACGGCTGTGAGAATCCGACACTAAACGGCGGCGTCAATCAGAGATGCGGAATGGTCATGCTCTGCTAAACGGTTTGGGAATGGTTTGCGCGGAGAGCGAGAGGCGCTACCCGGTGCGTCGGAAGGAGCCCGTAGGGCGAGTGCAGACGCACCCGACGCGGTTCATTTCAGGAAGTGGTGACGCTCAGGTCAAGATGCGGTAGAAGAAGGAATACCGCCGAAGAAACAGGCCCGACACCGGCTCAAACCGCCAAGTTCACTCCGATGTCGAGCCCCACACGCGCATGGGCACGGGTGCCGGCCCAGTATGGCACGGTCCACCAGTCCCGTCGATAGCGTTTCGGCATTGACGGGGATTGCCGATGCCGGCCACCGGCCGCCTGTTTGTGTGCGCCCGCTGCCGGGCGCAGGTCATCGTTTGCCGCCGTTGCGACCGCGGCCAGATCTATTGCGACGGCGACTGTTCGGAGGTCGCACGTCAGGCCAGCATGCGCGTGGCCGGCCAGCGCTATCAGCGCAGTCGTCACGGCCGCTTCGCGCATGCCGAACGGATGCGCCGCTATCGCAGCCGCCGGAATAAAGTGACGCATCAGGGTTCCTCTGCGCCTGCCGCCGATGCTCTACTGGCACCGACTTCGACGACGTCGGCGGCAACAGCGGCGGTATCCGCCACCGCCCCAGCTGTGCCTGAGCAGTGCCATTTCTGCCACTGCGTCTGCCCGGGCTTCGTGCGCCTGGGGCCACTACGCCGTCGGGTCTTCCGTGATGTTCGTACTACTACCTACTGCACAGGAAGTGACCCATGACCATTGGAGTTGAACTTGAGGCGCAGATCCTGCGCTACTACCACGTCGAGAAGTGGCGCTGCGGCACCATCGCACGGCAGTTGCACGTGCACCGTGGCACGGTCCAGCGCGTGCTGGCGCAGGCCGGTCTGCCCCGCATCGGCGGGATGCTCAGACCTTCGCAGATCGATGCCTACCTGCCGTTTATCCATGACACGCTCAAGAGGTTTCCGTCGCTCACGGCCAGCCGGCTGTATGCGATGGTCACCGAGCGCGGCTACCGTGGCAACCCTCATCATTTCCGGCACCTGATCGCGGTACACCGTCCGCGTCCTGCACCAGAGGCTTATCTGCGGCTGCGCACCTTGCCTGGAGAGCAGGGCCAGGTTGACTGGGCCCATTTCGATCACCTGCAGATCGGGCGCGCGCGCCGGCCACTCATGGCCTTCGTCATGGTGCTGTCATGGTCTCGGCAGATCTATCTGCGCTTCTTCCTCGATGCCCGCATGGACAGCTTCCTGGCGGGCCACGCCGGCGCGTTCGCGGCGTGGTCCGGATTGCCACGAATCCTCCTCTACGACAATCTCAGGAGCGCTGTGCTCGAGCGTCAGGGTGATGCGATCCGCTTCAACCCCACGCTTCTCGCGTTCGCCGCTCATCATCGCTTCGAGCCGCGTCCCGTGGCAGTGGCCAGAGGAAACGAGAAGGGACGCGTCGAAAGAGCTATCAGGTATGTACGCGAGAATTTCTTTGCCGCGCGCAAGTTCACCGATCTCGACGATCTGAACATCCAGGCCGCGCAATGGTGCGCGGGCATGGCGGCGGATCGTCCCTGCCGGGAAGAACCCACGATCACGGTGCGCGAAGCCTTCGCCCGCGAGCAGCCCAGCCTGCTTGCGTTGCCGGAGAATCCGTACCCCTGCGAACTGCAACTGGCCGTGAAGGTCGGCAAGCAGCCGTATGTGCGCTTCGATCTGAACGACTACACGATCCCGCATACCCACGTGCGGCGCGTACTTACGGTCCGGGCTGATCCCCGGCAGGTGCGCATTCTCGACGGCGCCGATCTGCTTGCAACTCATGTGCGCAGTTACGATCGCGGCGCGCAAATCGAGATTCCCGCACACATCGACGCCCTCGTTGCACGCAAACGCGAAGCCCGTCACCATCGCGGCCTCGACCATCTCGCCCGCGCAGCGCCGGCCAGTCACACACTCATGCTGCGCGCGGCTGAACGCGGCGCCAATCTGGGTAATATCACCGCCCACCTGCTGCGGCTGCTCGACCGTTATGGTGCAGCCGAACTGCAGGCAGCGATCGAGGAAACGCTCGCCAGCGATGCCGCGCCTCACCAGAATCCGGTGCGTCTGGCGCTGGAGCGTCGGCGCGAGTCGCGTCAGGTACCGCCGCCAGTGACGGTGAACCTGCCCGAGCACGTGCGTAGCAAGGACACGCTGGTGACCCCGCACCGGCTCGACATCTACGACCAGATAACGGGAGGTACTGATGAGCTCGCCTGAGAACCTGCAGGAACGCGCGAACGCCCTGCGCCTGTACGGGCTGCTGGCGCATTGGCCGGAACTCACTGACGCCGGCTGGGTTGCGCCGCTGTTGCAGTGGGAAGAAGACGAGCGTGCCCGCCGTTCGCTTGAGCGACGCATCCGGGACGCCCATCTGGGCAGCTTCAAACCGCTGTGCGACTTTGACTGGACCTGGCCCACGCGCTGCGACCGGGCCGCCGTCGAAGAACTGATGTCGCTCGAGTTCGTCAGAGACACCGCCAACGTCGTACTGATCGGCCCGAACGGCGTGGGCAAGTCGACCCTGGCGCTGAACCTCGCCTACCAGGCGCTCGTCAACGGGCACACGGCGCTGTTCACAACTGCTGGCCAGATGCTCGGCGAGCTCGCCGCGCTTGACAGTGACTCAGCGTTACGCCGGCGGCTGCACCGGTACGCCACGCCTGACGTGCTCGTAATTGACGAGGTCGGATACCTGTCCTACTCGAATCGCCACGCCGACCTGCTGTTCGAGCTGATCAGCCGCCGGTATGGCGCAGCGAGCACCGTGGTCACCACAAACCGGCCGTTCGCAGAATGGTCGGAGGTGTTTCCGAACGCCGCCTGCGTCGTCTCGCTGGTTGACCGGCTGGTGCATCGCGCCGAAGTCGTCGCGATCGAAGGCGAGTCCTACCGGGTGAAGGAGGCGCGTGAACGGGCGGAGCAGCGCGCAAAGAAACGCAGCGCAGCACGTATGGAGAAGAAGAAATCATGAAGCGCCTTCACCTGCCTTCGGGCATCACTCACGGGCTGGACTTCCTGATCCCAGACAACTGGTCCGCAGATCAGGCGCTCGCCGTCGTGGAACTCATCGACGATCTACGCGAGCGTATCGCCGCGCACTATCAGATTCCGCTCAATGACCTGCTGCACGAACAACGCGCGCCTCCCGACAATCCTCACCCTCGTGACATCGACGATCCATTCTGATGACCATCACCCAACAACAGCGGCCCATAACCGCCTCTGTTGTTGACGCTTCTACTCAACTTTGCGCCGCCATCTAATGGCGCTTTTACACCGCCGCTAACAGCATGTAAGCTCCGTACTCGGTGTGGGTTACGCGAAGGAGCACGATGACCGTCACGACCGAAAGCAGGACCGGGTTCGCTAACGGGCGCATGTCGAGCCCTTCATAGAAAGACCGAGCAGCCGCGTACACCACGACCGTTGCCGTGAGCCACAGCAAGGGAGTGCGTCCAAGGTACGCCCATTCCAGCGCGAGATGGTTTGCGTTGTCCATATGACAGTTCTCCTGGCTTGCGAGCGTCAGCCGTGACCGCCTGGATGGCGTTCCGGGGCAGACCTGCTACAGGCGAGCCGATGATTCTGTGCAACGCTTCTGCGGTGGTTGCCGTTATGCAAACGGTCACAGCGGTTCCGATCAAGATGGTCGCGGCCATGGGTAATAAATCGCTCTCGACGTTATCCACATACATGACGATGCCTACGCCGGCCGGGACAAACAACAACGACAGATGCTCGAGAAAGGGGGCGTCTGTCGGTTTCTCCGTTTCAGCTACACGCCAGAGATAGGGCGGCAACCCATGTGTACTCAAGGCGTCCGGCGCTCGCGACGCAACTAACGGTCAAGCACTGGCGGCCTCCCGCCTGGCTTCGCCGCAACCCCGTCCGGCAGCAGGATGGGATAGGGCTACGGCCTCGTCGGTTCGGAAAGGGCATCCGGGTTGAGCAACCCGTGATTTCATTGCCGACCACGATGTGGCGTCACCTGCGTTGTCCGGTCTGATCAGTGACGCCTGAAATCGTGAGGTGTCAGTTCGACGCGTGCGCCCGGGTGCGCGAGCAGCTTGCGTTCAGCGATCGCGCGGATGCGGCTGTATCCGTCGCGGAAGGTCCTGAGGATCCGGAGGTCGTCGGCCCTGTCTTCGAGCCAGAAGTGGGCCTCGAGCGCTGTGGTCGTGATGACGCATTCGATGAGGGTTTGCCCTCTGACGAGGCGGAATGACACGCCTTGCCGGTTTGCCAGAATCTGCGGCTCGAATTCAGGTTTTTCCATGACGGTTTTCAAGGCGCTGTCGTTTATGCGGGTAAAGCGGTATGCGTATCGGTCTGATGAGGCTGGCGATGGCCGCCAGCATCAGGGTACAGGCTGCGGGGCATCGCGAAGCGCGCAAGCGGGCATAACGGACGGGCTGCTGACAGGCGCGTCCGTGACGCGAGCGGGCGCTCTCACCTGCGGTTTGTAAAAGCCTCGCCGATCTGCCGCGCGCGCTTCACTTCGTCGCTGTGCAGGTATATCGACGTCGTGGAGACGGAAGCGTGCCGCAGGTTGTCGCGCACCGTGGTGAGTTCGGCGCCGTGCCCCAGCGCGTAGGTGGCGTGGGTGTGCCGCAACCAGTGGGGGCTCGCGCGGCGCAGCTTCTCCGCGAGCGGCGGGTGATCGGTCTCGATCGCATTGGCGGCAAGGACGAGAAAGCGCTCGAGCACGCTCCACAGCCGCACACTGCTGATGGCCGCGTCACTGTCCGCTTCGAGGCTGCCGATGACCGGGGTATCCGGCCGCCAGCGCGCCGTAGTAGTCGGCAACTGGCGCCCGGCCAGATAGCGGAGCAGTGCGTCCCACGCGAGCGGCGGCAGCGCCACCCGCGCCATCTTGCCGCCTTTGCCGGTGACCCGCAGCCAGTGCTCGCCGCGTGCGTCCGTCTCGATGTGGCCGAGCGTCGCGCCGACCAGCTCACTCGCGCGCAAACCCGTCGCAAAGCCGAAATCGAGCAGGAACCGCAAGCGCTGCGCGGCCGGAACCGTCCAGCCGTGAGACCATTCAAGCCCGTCGGCCATCGTACGAACCAGTGCCCATTCGCCGTCGGTAAAGGCGCGCGCCGCGTCGAGCGCCGATGCCGTCTTGCCGCCGCGCACCTTGATGCCCGCAAACGGATTGGCCAGCACGTAGCGCTGCTCCACCAGCCAGCGGAACAGGGCGCCGAGAATCGACAGCGCGTGCGCGACCGAGCGCGCCGACAGGGTGCCGTTAAACGGCCGCCAGTCCGGCGACGTGCGCGGGCGCACCGGGCCGATCCAGCGTCCCCGCGGCGACGGATGACGCAGGAACGTCCGGTAGGCGATCGCGTCTTCGGTCGTGAGCGACGACAGCGCGCGGCCGCGCTCGACGATGGCCCAGAGGATCAGCCGCTCGGCTTCCTTGCGGTAGGTCCGCTGCGTGGCGGGCGACTCGTGCAGGGACAGCCACGTCTGCAGGGCCTGGTAGTCGTTGGACGCGTCGAGCGTGCAGGTGGCGGGCGGTGCGCGGAAGGTGCCCGCGGAGCCGTCGACCTCATGCGGCAGTTTGAGGGTTTCCCACGGCACGATATCGCCGTGCTGGCTCGCGACCACCAGCGCACGCGCCCGGTCCGTGAGGGCGGGCCAGGCGGCGAAGAGCGCCTCGATCGAACGGGCGCCCGCCATGCCGAGCCCCGGCACGGCCTTCCACCACTGGCGTCGGCGCGGAATGCGCACGGTGAGGTCGGCGAGCGTCCTGATGCCGTACACGTGCAGTGCGCGCACCGCGCGCGGGGAAAACCACTGCGCGATGTCGTCGGCGATCTGCGGTTCCGGAGGGCGTGCTGTGCGCAGCGCATCGATCGCCTGCGCCACGCCTTTTGCGTGCTGCTCGCGTCCCGCTACCGGATGAGTGAGGAGTGCGACGAGATCGTCGCGATGGGCCGCGCGGGCAACGTCCACCAGCCTGCTGCGGATGCGCCCGAGCACGCCGCGCGCCGACTTCCCGTCACCGAGTGCAGAAGGCAGGTAACGCACGACGGCCTGCCGCACGGATACACCGGCGTACCACGCACGCAGCAAGGCAAGCTCGTCGGCGCCGGGAAAACCGGATGCGGAAGATTCAGCGTCAGCAGCGGGCGCGGAGGGCAGGGTGAGGCGCGTTTTCATACCTTGGAGTTTAGCGTAAAAACAGACACATTTAGATAAGAAAACTTATCTATATAGACCGGTTTCGCAATGCGATTTTTGCACCCGTATTTTCACGGATTGGTGTGGGCACCCTTGTGAGGGATGGCGCGGTGTCCTTATCGACGATAACTTCCTTACCCCCGCCCGACGCCGGATGGGCCGGGCGGGGATCATCATTTCCGCATCAACGCGGTGCGACTTCGTGCAGCGATCTGCGCTACCCGACGCCGCTCCGTCCGACTGTGGTAAAACAGCGCGCGAATGCGCCGGTCTGCGGCGCGCAGATGCAATCAGGAGCCGAGGTTGAGAAGGAAGTCAGGGAACAGCTCGCACGTCATCGCGGTCCGCGTCGAGGCGGCGATCGAACAGCGATTGAGACTGCTGGCGGAAGTCACAGGGCGCAGCCAGTCGTTTTTTCTCAAGCAATTGATCGAGAAGGGCATCGGCGCGATGGAACACGCGTGGCTGCCGCAGGAAGTGGTGGCCCAGGTCCGCAGCGGGACACTGCCGGAGCAGCAGCGTGCCACAACCCTGGATCTGTTCCGGGATTCAAATTGCGAGCAGTGAGCACGGTCGCACCGCGTATCCGTGAGGGACGGGCGGCGGGAGGACGCAACTCGCCCACGTCGCTCAGATGCTCAGATGAAGCAAATCGTAGCTTCAGTCCGCAATGAAGGGTCGGTTAGTGGCTATGTACCCCTTCATTTCAGGACAAACCGGCCACGCGACGTGCCGGGGCGGAAAGTAGGAGCTTTCATACCCTTCATTTGTGGACATTGTCCGTCGCGTTAGTAGATACCGACGCGAGCCCAGCGATCTCTGCGTCATGGACGCTCGTCTCGGTGGATCTTTGCGCCGGCCGCGAGCCGGCTGATGGGCGGCATCGCAAGGCGTCGTCAGGAAAGCGTGCCGGTCAATAAAGTGGATCTTTGATCGCCCGTTCCCCGGGGTGGCAACGTTGATTGCCCGTCAGCGCAGCGCCGCTCTGAAGGCGGTTGCGCGCAGGCGCGCAGATCGGGTAGGGTGACGGCACCCAGCTACCTCCAAAGGAAACCACCATGAACAAGCAGGAACTCGTCGACGCCGTCGCCGCGAAAACCGGCACTAGCAAGGCACTTGCCGCTGAAACGCTCGACGCGCTGATCGGCACCATCATGGCGACCGTCACGAAGGGCGACGCCGTGCAGCTGATCGGGTTCGGGGCGTTTTCGACCGGGGAGCGCGCCGCGCGCGTCGGCCGCAATCCGGCGACTGGAGCCGAGATCAATATCCCGGCCGCGAAGACGGTCAAGTTCAGCGCGGGCAAGGCGTTCAAGGACGCGGTGAACGGCGCCTGAGTCTTTTTACCCCGATCGCGCAGACAGCGTCCGCGGCGCATGGTAAGCCCGGGCGGCTTGGCCAGGTAGCATCGGGGGCCGCGAAACCGCGATGGGCCTTGACAGCCATACAGACAGGCTTTTATGGAAAACAGACGATCGCGACGCCAATGGGACGTGCTGTGTCCGCGCATCGGCGCGCCACCTGGCTACCGTGCGCGTGATCGCCGAAGCGCGGGGGCAGCGCGCGATGACCGAGTCGCTCGATATCAATGGCAGAATTTCGTCGACACAGTGAAGTAGGGCAGTCCGCAAGAGCTCGGGGCGCAGCGCGCCCTAATAAAGGTCGACCCCTCCTCATACAGCCGTTTAAAATCGTGCGACCGAAGAAAAAAACGACTGAGTGAGCTCAAGCGAGCCGCTGCCCACGTTGGGAACTGCCGGATGGATTCTCTTCCCTCCTGTTTCAAATTCAGCGCTCCAACGATTCGCAGCGCTGGCCCGTCTTGAAGAACAAAGATTGAGGCGCATCCAGACGCCTTCGGCGTGGCTCTCCGATCGGCGCTGCATGCCTTACTGCTTCAGATGCCTTGTGCTGAATGACGCGGACGTATCGGCACCTCGC
Organism: Paraburkholderia sp. BL27I4N3; assembly: GCF_003386115.1. Classification (NCBI taxonomy): domain Bacteria; kingdom Pseudomonadati; phylum Pseudomonadota; class Betaproteobacteria; order Burkholderiales; family Burkholderiaceae; genus Paraburkholderia; species Paraburkholderia sp. BL27I4N3. The sequence continues at coordinate 252,681 of NZ_QREJ01000002.1, forward strand.
TGGAAACGCGAATGGCTCGAACCGACGGTTGAATTCTGCACTGTGCATCACACGCTTCTGGAAACAGTTCCCGCCTCCATATTTCGTCTCTCGGGTCACTTTGATGCGGCATTGCGCGCGATCAGCCGTTATCGCGAGATGTGTAAGTTCAAAGACATCCGCCGGTTGCGTTAGCGTATTTAACGGACACGATTAGCGCTTCAACGGACATCATTAGCAAAATCTACGGACTTCAACACTTGCTGATGCCCAGCAGGCGCGGCGTGCCTCCGGAGGAATGCTGGCGCGGGGACCAGACCCAGCCACGCAGCGAGAATCCGTACGATGGATCGCGCGGATACGTCCCTCCAGTTCGGCCACCTTGTTGCCAAGTTCGCGCAGGTGCTCGACGAGCATCTGGATTAACGCCCGGAACGGCTCGCAATGCTCATTGTCGCGACTGGAAAGAGCCTCTATGGCCCGCTGCCCCAGCAGTCGGATACCTTGTGGCAGTGCGATACCGAATTCGCCCAGAAGCCCGCGAATCTGGTTGGCCAGGGCTGTGCGCGACTTGACCAGCCCGGCGCGTGCCCGGTGCAGCGACAGCATTGTCTGTTGCACCTGCGTCTTGACCGGTACGAAGCGCATGTGCGGTCGTTGTATCGCCTCGCAGATGGCCTCGGCGTCAGCCGCGTCGGTCTTGTTGCTCTTTACGTAAGGCCGGACGAACTGCGGGGCGATCAGTCGGACGGTGTGTCCGAGCTTTGTGAGCTCCCGGCCCCAGTAGTGCGACGAGCCGCATGCTTCCATGCCAATCACACACGGTTCAAGCGTGGCGAAATACCGAAGTACATGGGGGTGTCCGGAATTTTGTGTAAACGGGTTGAGGTTTAACCCGGCACCAGCCGCTCTTCGAACTGGATCGTGAATCGGTTCAGTGCGGCTTTCCAGTCGCGGATCGGCATCGTCCACTTCTTGCTGATGTTGTTCAGGGCCAGGTAAAACAGCTTGGTGACGGCCTCATCGGTCGGGAACGAGCTGCGGGTCTTGATCACCTTGCGCAGGCTCACGTTGATCGATTCTATGGCATTCGTGGTGTAGATCACCTTCCTGATCTCCGCTGGGTAATCGAAGAACGGAATCACACGTGCCCAGTTGCGTCGCCAGCTCTGTCCGATGGACGGATAGTCCTTGTCCCACCTGGCCTCGAAGGTGCCCAGCATCTGTTCGGCCAGTTCGACGGTCGATGAAGTGTAAATCGTCTTCAGGTCGGCGGCGACTTCCTGCTGCATTTTCCACGGCACGAAGTTCAGGCTGTTGCGCACCATATGCACGATGCACAGTTGCACGGCCGCTTTTGGGTAGACCGCTTCAATGGCTTCAGGAAAGCCTTTAAGCCCGTCGACGCTGGCGATAAAGATGTCCTGCACGCCGCGCGTCTTCAGCTCAGTGACCACCTGCAGCCAGAACTTGGCCCCCTCGGTCTGGGCGATCCACAGTCCCAGGACTTCCTTGTGGCCGGCCATGTTCACGCCGATGGCCAGGTACACCGCCTTGGTCCGCACCGCGCCGCTGTCGCGCACTTTGACGTGAATGCAGTCGAGATAGACAATCGGATAAAGCGCGTCGAGCGCACGGGCCTGCCAGACCTTCACCTCATCATTGACGGCGTCGGTGACCGCCGAGATCAGCGTCGGCGAGACCTCCGTGCCGTACATTTCTTCCAGGTGCCCCTGGATCTCGCGCACGCTCAGGCCACGCGCATACAGCGAAATGATCTTGTCGTCGAAGCCCGTCCAGCGCGTCTGATGGCGCTCCACCAGCTTCGGCTCGAACGCCCCCTGACGGTCGCGCGGGATATTGAGCGGCAACTCGCCAAACTCCCCCTGCAGCGTCTTCGCGCTATGGCCATTACGGGTGTTGCCCGTGGCATTGGTCACCGTTTCGCTTTTGCCATGGCCCAGGTGTTCGGACATCTCCGTCTCTAACGCACGCTCCACCAGCATCTTGGTAAGCTGCTTGAGCAGGCCGTTCTCACCTATCAGGTCTTCCGGCTTCTGGTAATTCGCCAGCAGGCTGTCTGCCAGCTTGACGAGTTCAGCATTGGGTTTCTCTCTTTTATTGCGTTTCGCTACGGTCATCTATGCTCCTGTTGCTGGCAGTCTCCTGCCAAATGACCGTTTACACAAAACTTTTTACACCCTCAAGTACATCCGCGCGTCTCAGCTATTTGCGTACAACAATGTGGCCTTGCGAATCCACTGCGTGAACCTGCAGCACGCTCTTGGCCCGATCCAGTCCAACAGTCGCTATATTCATGATGAACGCTCCTTTGCCGTGGACGTCCCGACTTCTCCACTTTGGCATGCATCTCTCGCCGCTTAGCGGGAGTCGTCCATCACATCAGAGCCTCCGTGATCCGGAAACCTGGCCGCTAGCTACTGCAGTCGTCCAGCAATGCCTGGAGCACGCGCTGCTTCGATCGTTCAATGTGCCCCATCATCTGCGTCACCGCGGCGTTCTCGTCTCGTGTCTTCACCACCTTCAGGAATTGCAAATGCTCCTCCATGGCCGGCAGGATGCGCATGGGCCGTATGACGTGCGCATCCAGGCGAATGAGCCGGACGTGCAGGCTGTTCACGCGATAGAGTTCCGAAAGGATCTCGTTGCCGATCGAATCGACCATGAAATCGTGCAGGCCCCAGTCGACTGCCTGGGCATCGCGATCGAGTTCCGCGTCGGGCGTGGCCGCGCGCGCCCGCTTGAGAATCGCTTGATGTTCGCGTTCGAAGCGGGTGAGATCGGCGTCACTTACATTGCGCACGAAGTGGAGCACGGCCTCTCGTTCGATCATCGCTCGGATCTGGAACGCATTGCGCACCAGCTTCAGATCAACATGCGCCACCTGCAGACCACGCTTGGGCACGGTGCGAATCAGTCGCGCGGCCTCCAGACGCGGGATCATTTCCCGAACCGCCGCGAGCGGCAGACCTAGCAGTTCCGTCAACTCGCGCTGTGACACGAACTGCCCCGGCTTCAGTCCGGCGTTCATGATCTGCTGGCTAAACCCTTCATAGGCCATATCCCGTAGCGCAAGAGTGGGAGGGCGCGGCTCGATGGCTACCATTGCGTTGGATGCTCCATTTATTTTGTTCGGTCAAGCATAAACGATTAGCGCGCTCTCGCGTCGTCTGACCGCGACCTTACATCGTACGTATTTCCACTGATAGCGCAGTAACATGTTACAGATATCATTCTAACCTGTGACAAGCGAAGCCTGCTCGCATCCCCCCGGTTGGCCACAATAATGATGGTTGAGCTGTCCGGCCAAAACCTTTCAACTCCTTGATCAAGACCGACTCATGAGCTTCGAACTTACCGGCATCATCCCTCCCGTCGTTACACCTTTCACTTCAGACGGCGAAATCGACGAGCAGGCCTTTCGCAACGTCGTTCAGTTCAACGTTCGCAAGAGGGTACACGGCCTGTGCGTGGGCGGCAGCAGCGGCGAAGGCCACACGCTGAGCCAGCACGAACTGGCGCGCCTCACCCAGATCTGTGTCGAGGAAGCGGACGGCCGCATTCCCGTCATGGTCGGCATCATCGCGAACAGCACGCGCGATGCGATTTCCCGCGCGAAAGCCATTGCGCATCTGCCCGTCAAGGCATTGCAGGTCACGCCGGTGCACTACGTTTTCAAGCCGGACGAGCAGGCTACTTTCGAGCACTTCAAGGCCCTGACGAGCGCGGTCGATATTCCCGTGGTGATCTACAACGTGGTGCCGTGGAACTACCTGTCGCCGGCACTGCTCATCCGCCTCATGAACGAGTTGCCGGGCGTGCAGGGCGTCAAGCAGAGCGCCGGCGACCTCAAGCTGATGGCCGATCTGCTCATCGGCGCGCCGAAACATGCGCGCGTCTACACGGCGGTCGATGCGCTGCTGTATCCGTCGTTCGCGCTCGGCGCGCACGGCACGATCGCGGCGAACCCTGCCGCGGTGCCTGGAGTCTGCGTGTCGCTGTGGAATGCAGTGAAGAGCGGCGACCATGAGCGCGCGCGTACCATCCATGAAGCGTTGCTGCGTTTCTGGAACGCGATCTTCGCCGACAATCTCCCCGCGAACATCAAGACCGCGTTGACGTTGCAGGGTTGCGACGCCGGCCTGCCGCGCATGCCGATGCCGCGAACCACCGAAGCGCAGTTGGCCAACATCAAGCGCGAGCTCGATGCCGTGTTGCGCTTCGACGCGTAACGAACCGAACAGGTTTGCCGTGCGCACGCCAGGTTCCTGGCCGCGCGGATGCGGGCGCGCGAATGCTGCCAGAGCGGCGGACGTGCCCGCGGCATCGCCCGAGATAAAGTGGAGGAGACAAATGACACAACAGGCTGAGTCGTTGGACTCGCGGTCTTCCGGGACCGCGGCTAGCGCCGCGAATCGCAGTACACGCCGCGAATACGCAAAGGTCGCGTTCGCCAGCGCAATTGGCACCATGGTGGAGTACTACGACTTCACCTTGTATGCGACGGCCACTGCGATCGTTTTCAACAAGATTTTCTTTCCGGCCCATGACCCGCTGATCAGCACGATCGCCGCGTTCGCCACATTCTTCATCGGCTACTGCGCGCGACCGCTCGGCGGCATTCTTTTCGGTCATTTCGGCGATCGCGTCGGGCGCAGGAACATGCTGCTCCTGACCGTGCTGATCATGGGTGTTGGAACCTTTCTGATCGGACTGATGCCGACCTACGCGCAGATTGGCGTCTGGGCGCCGATCCTGCTGCTCGTGCTCCGGTTGCTGCAAGGCATCGGCATTGGCGGCGAGTATGGCGGCGGCATGGTGATGGCCATCGAGCATGCGCCGCCACGCATGCGGGCGTTCTGCAGTTCGGTCGTGCATATCGGTTTGCCGGCGGGCTTCCTGTTGCCCATCGCGCTGATGGGTGGCCTGTCCGCGGCATTGACCGATGAGCAGTTCCTGAGTTGGGGATGGCGCCTGCCGTTTATCGGCAGCATAGTACTGGTCGGTCTGGGGCTGTTCATTCGCTTTCGTATCGACGAATCGCCGGACTTCGAAGCCTCGGCGCGCGAGAAGGCGCCCCCGAAGCTGCCGATCGCCGAAGCGCTGCACGACCATTGGCTGCGCATCCTGCTGGGCATCGGAGCGAAGATTGCCGAGAGCGGTCTGTTCAACATCTACGCGGTTTTTGCGATCACGTATGCGGTGACGGTGCATCACCTGCCGAAGTCGCTGGTGCTCAACGGGATTCTGGTCGGATGTCTGGCTGAGTGCGTGACGCTGCCCATCTTCGGCTTGTGCGCGGACAAGTTCGGCCGCAAGCCGGTGTATGTGTTCGGCGCGCTGTTGCAGGCCGTCTTCGCGGCCCCGTTCTTCTGGTTGATGGACGCAGCCACGGCGCCGTCCATATGGCTCGCGGTGTCGATCGGTCTGGGACTTGGGCATGGGGCGATGTTCGGCGCGCAGGGCGCCTTCTTCTCGGAACTGTTCCCTGCGCGTGTCCGCTACACGGGCTTGTCTCTCGTGCAACAGATCGGCCCAATTCTCGGCGGTGGTCTGTCGCCGCTCGTCGCGACGGCCTTGCTGATGCACTTCAACGCCTACTGGCCGATAGCGGCGTATATGGCGGCGATCGCGGTGCTTTCCGCGTTGTGCGCCCTGGCGCTGCCGGAAACGAAGCCGGCTGCCGGACGCCGTTGATACCAGGGCATCCTCGCCCCGGTTTCCGATAGATCGAGATACCTAACACAGGACGCTGTCGCGCACGACGGCGGCTTCCTTCTTCGGCCGGAGCAAACGTGAAGAAGATATTGAACGAACCGAATGACTACGTCGATGAAATGCTCGACGGTCTCTGTGCCGCGCACCCCGATGTCTACCGGCGCGCTCACGATGCACCTCGCGTGGTCGTGCGCGCGGGCGGCGCCAGAAAAGGTAAGGTGGGCATCGTGACGGGCGGCGGCTCGGGCCATCTGCCGGTGTTCCATGGCTACATCGGGCTAGGCTTGCTCGATGCGGCAGCCGTGGGCAACGTCTTCGCCGGGCCGCGGGTCAATGATTGCCTCGCGGCGATGCGCGCTGCCGACGGCGGCGCAGGCGTGCTGCAACTCTACGGCAATTATGGCGGCGACCGGATGAACTTCGAGATGGCGAAGGAGCTCGCCGAACTCGAGGGCATGACGGTGGCTTCGGTGCGGGGTGCGGATGATGTCGCAAGCGCTTCGTTAGAGGAAAAAGAGAAGCGTCGCGGCGTGGCCGGTCTCGTCTATGCGTTCAAGCTAGCCGGCGCGAAAGCGGAAGAGGATGCGCCGCTTGCCGACGTCGCGCGCGTCGCCGAGCGCGCCGCCGACGCTTGCCGGTCGATCGGTATAGCGCTGGCTCCGTGTGTCGTCCCGGAGGCGGGGCGTGCGTCGTTCGAGATCGCCGACGATGAAATGGAGTTCGGCATGGGTATTCACGGCGAGCCCGGCATCTGGCGCGGCAAACTCAAGCGCGCGGACGAACTCGCCAACGAGATGCTCGAACGGCTGCTCGCCGACTTGACGCTCATGCGGGGCGACCGGGTCTCCGTGCTGGTGAATAGCTTGGGCGCGACGCCGCTCGAAGAACTCTACATCCTGTATCGGTCCGTGCGGGCGGCGCTCGCCGGGAAGGGCATCGATGTCGAGATGCCGCTGGTCGGACGTTATGCAACGTCGATGGAAATGACGGGGGCGTCGTTGACGCTCTTGCCACTCGACGATGAGTCCGCGCGTCTTCTCGCGGCTCCCACGAACTGCCCATTCTGGAACGCACGATGATGGTCAATGCAGCACAACTGAAAGATGCAATCACGCGCGTGTGCGTCGGACTACACGCCGCCGCGGCTGAACTCAATGCCCTCGACGGACGACTCGGCGACGGCGACCTCGGCGCCACGCTCGACAAGTGCGCGACCGAGGTCGAGGCCACTCTGGCTCAGATGAACGACACGTTGACCGACGTCTTCCGCCGCGCGGCGCTCGGCTGCGCAAACGCGTCGGGATCGAGCTTCGGCACGCTGCTCGCGCAAGCGCTGCTCACCGCAGCGAATCAAACCGAGCAGGTTGCCGAACTCACGCGCGAGAATGTGGTTGCCATCATTCGACGGGTAACGGATGTTTTATTCGCAAGAGGCGGCGCCAGCTTGGGCGACAAGACGGTGCTGGACGCGCTGCATGCGGTTGGCGACGCACTTGAAGCCGGAGCGGCCTCCGATGTTTGGAGAAACGTCGCGTGCAGCGCGATCGAACAGACACTCAGTGCGTTTCGCGGCCGTCCAAACCGCATTGGACGCGCGCGAATGTTCGCGGAGCGCTCGGCGGGGCAGGATGATCCGGGCATGGTAGCGCTGCTGCGCATGGCGCAGAGCCTTTAAGGCTCCCTCGGGAATGCCATCACAAACCCTTCCAGGAAAGACAGACGCATCTACATTCGGCTCGTTGAGGGATTGCCGCGACGGGCGTTTCCAGGCATTAGTGCCGTGAACCGCGCAAGTTGAGAGATAGATGCCCGACGATGAAAGCGCGCGACTAGACAATCTCGACAGAGGTGTCACAAGCAATCGATTCAACGTGCTGAGTCGAGTGAAAATAGGGCTACTAAGGAACAACAATAGTGAAACGATTGGTTTCGGTAGCTGTATTGAGCGCCTTGAGCTGCCGGGGTTGTCCAGCTGGTAACGTACTTACCTCCAGTGAGTCATAGACAATCCCGTTAGTCAGCCCTTGTGCATAAATCAGGTAAGCCTCTTTGCAGAATTTCCTGGGTGCAGGCCGCATTCTGGATCCGACTTCGTGTGCGCATTCATTCCTCGATTCTACGGAGTGCTGGCCTTTGATTCTTATCGCCCGAGCTCAGCGCAGGTATGGTCGGCAAGGATTGTGGTGTGCATACACGGCCGCAATCTGCTGCAGGGGCAATCAGTGGGTCGCTCGTGCCTGATTTAACACCTGAAACCGCTCACTCGCGGCTTCACGAAACATTCTGCAGGGGGCACTCTCGCGCCCGGCATCGTATACAAGTTCTAGCCCCACGGTGGTGTGTGGACCTTTATCTTTCAATGGGCGAAACACAACACGCGAGGATGTATCACTCGCTGCCGAGGCCGGCACGAGCGCGACCCCGAGGCCGTTCTCCACTAGCAGAATCACCGTCTGAACCTGTAACGTTTCGTGCACCACGCGCGGCACAACACCTGCCGTTTCGAACGCACGCATCGTCAACGCGTGCATGCCGGGCGCCTTATTTGCCGAATAGCGGATGAATGGCTGGTCAGCGATGTCTTTGAGCCTCAGGCTCGTCCGCGCGGCGAGGGGATGACCTGCGGGCAATGCAACACTCAGTTCGTCCTGTTCCACGAGTTCGAATCTCAGGTTGTCGCAGGTCCTGTCCTGCCGGGCAGCGGCTATCACAATACCTATGTCGATCTCCCTGCGTTCGAGCGCCTCGAGAATCCACGAATTACTGTTCTGCACGAGTTTGAGCGTCACGTCCGGATACTGCTCGCTGAAGAGCGGCAACATGCTTGGGAGAAACGCGTACTTGGCCGATCCGACGAAGCCAATCTGCAGTTGCCCCGTCAATCCGAGGCCGGCGGACCGCGCGAGACGGGAGAATTCTCCGGCGTAAAATAGCGCTTGACGCGCGGATTCCAGCGCGGCGCGACCGGCCCGTGTCAACTCGACCGTATGGGTAGTGCGTTCGAACAGACGTGCACCGACTTCGTCTTCAAGCTTGCGTATCGACACCGATAGGGGCGGGGTTGTCATTGAAAGTCGCTCTGCCGTTGTGCGAAAGCTCAACGTGTCAGCCAATACGACAAACTGGTGTAGCTGTCTGAGATCCATGGTGTTATCCAAACCGAAATAGTAACTTCGAATTTAATACTACACCGTGCTTCCAACCTGTCACCATAGGTACAACAACTCAGAACACGCGGAGACAGACATGCAACAGTCCATTTCACCGGCCGACGCAGCGCGCAGCGACAACCCGCGCTGGCGTCAGCGTCCCTCTGGCTCTAACTGGGGCGATTTTGGTCCTGACGATCAGCGCGGAAGACTGAACCTGATCACGCGGGAAAAGGTACTTCAAGGCATCGCGGAAGTACGCGAAGGGATGACCTTCTGCCTGAGCCTGCCGCTTGATCGCCCCGGCGGTAGTGTCCTGAATCCGCGCCGGCACCCACCGTGCAATCATCCGAACGAGCGCAACGGTCAGCCGAATATCAACTATCAGATGGGTAAAGACGATGGCGGACTCAGTACAGATGTCATGTCAGACGATGTGATGACGCTTTATTCACAATACTCGTCACAATGGGACGGACTCGCCCACGTGGGCAGCATGTTTGATGCCGACGGCGATGGGATTTCGGAACCGGTGTACTACAACGGCTACCGCGCTGGCGAGGACGTCGGGCCAGGCGCGAAAACGCATGCTCCAGACGGCGAAGATAAGCATGGTGTACCTATCGCCCGCGCGCTCGGCATCGAGCATATGGCGGCACATGGCGTGCAGGGGCGTGCGGTCATGATCGATCTGTTTGCTCACGTCGGTCGTGCATACCGCCCATTGGGTTTCGACGAACTGCAGCGGATCATCGAAATCGACGGGGTCAAGATCGGGCGCGGCGACATGGTCTGTCTGCGCACGGGTTTCGATGACGTCATTCTCGGCATGGACAAGCAACCCGACGCGGACTTGTTGCATCACTCGTGCGTTGGGCTCGACGGCCGCGACGAGCGTTTGTTGAACTGGATCACCGAGTCCGGACTTGCGGTCCTGATCTCCGATAACAACGCAGTTGAGTTCGAGTATAAGGACGCGCTGGCTTCGCGCAGTTCACGCATTCCGCTGCATGAGCACTGCATCTTCAAGAACGGCATCCATCTCGCCGAACTATGGTGGCTCTCGCCACTGGCCGACTGGCTGCGCAAGCACGCACGCAACAGATTTCTACTGACTGCACCGCCGTTGAGAATGCCGGGGGCAATCGGGTCGCCAGTCACCGCGGTCGCGACGGTGTGAAGTGAACTTAATGTAGAAATCTCCACTACGCTGCACAGTTGCGACCTTTCAAAGGTGCTCCGGAACGGGAGATGCCGGATCGCAAAGCGGACGGAATTAATTGCCATGTGATTTGGTATCCTAAATATGATAAAGGACTGAAAATGAAGACTACGAAAATTCCGGCTGGGAGCCGCATCCGCACACTTGCGACCGCTCCGCTGAACGATTACGCGCAGTCTGCCTTCAGTAAATTGGGCGAAGTCATCGTGGCCTCGGATGCGAGCGAGGATGCCTTGATCGAGCAGATTGGAGACGCCACAGCGATGGTTGTGCGAGGCGCTGCACCGATTACTGCACGTGTGCTGGATGCGGCACCGAACCTACGCGTGATGGGCCGGACTGGCGTCGGTTACGACACGATTGACGTGGACGCTGCGACCGCTCGCGGCATTCCGCTGGTCTACACACCAGGCGTCGGCGCCCGCGCGGTAGCCGAAGCAGGGATGACTTTCATGCTCGCGCTGTGCAAACGAACGCTCGAATGGGATGCCCAGTTGAAGCGCGGCAACTGGGACAGCCGGTACCAGATGCAGGGCGGCGATCTGGACGGCAAAACCCTTGGTATCGTCGGCTTTGGGCGCATAGGACAGGCGCTGGCGCAAATGACAAAGCCGTTCGAGATGAAGGTGATCGCATACGATCCGTTCGCCGACGCAGCACAAGCCACGCAAGACGACATCGAACTCGTGAACCTCGACGAACTGCTTGAACGTTCGGACTTTGTGTCTTTGCATTGTCCTCAGACGCCAGAAACGCGCGGGTTGATCAATGGCGCGCGTATCGCGCAAATGCGCCGTGGAGCGTTCCTGATCAATCTTGCCCGGGGCGGGGTAATCGAAAGTCTGGACGTCCTGCATCAGGGTCTCGCTTCCGGTCAACTCGCCGGCGTTGCTCTGGACGTGTTTGATCCGGCACCGCCCGACATTGAGCATCCCCTTTTTAAAATGGCGAATTGCATCACGTCACCACACTCGATGGCAACGACGCTTGGTGCGATGACCCGGATCTTCAAATCGATGACGGACGACATGCTTTCGATTCTGGCCGGTGAGGCGCCACGCTTCGTTGCGAACCCCGAAACCCTGAAAACGGCCGCGACCGCCTGAAATCTGATTCTATAGCGTGGGAGTTGGAAAATGCTCAAACCAAATACATTCAAACGTGCTTTGTATGGCGACCAGTTGCAGATCGGGTTGTGGTGCTCTCTTGCTGGCAACGTAACGTCGGATCTCATCGCAGCCTCCGGGTTCGACTGGCTGGCCATCGATATGGAGCACTCTCCAAACGATCTGCCCAGCGTACTGATCCAGCTCCAGGTTATGGCCGCCTATCCGCTCGAAGCATTGGTGCGACTGCCGAGTTCTGATCCCTACCTGACCAGACAACTCCTGGATACTGGCGCGCGTTCGCTGATCTTCCCGTGCATAGAGAGCGCGGCGGAAGCTGCCTCGATTGTTGAACAAACCCGGTATCCGATGAAGGGTAAGCGGGGGGTGGCAGGCCTGCAGCGAGCCAACCGCTATGGACGCGTGCCCAGCTATCATCGCAACGCCTCAGAGGACATTGCGCTGGTGATGCAGATTGAGTCGCCGGCTGGCGTGAAAGCGGCGGCCGAAATCGCATCCGTAGACGGAGTTGACGCGCTTTTCGTTGGTCCGTCTGATCTGGCCGCGACGATGGACTGTCTTGGCAATCCATCGGACCAGGCAGTGCAAGCTGCGATTTCGGAAGTACAGCGGGCGGCCCGGAGCGTCGGCAAAGCCGCTGCGATCCTCGCGTCGGCTCATGTGGACGCGCGTCGATACATCGAAAACGGCTTCTCGATGGTGGGAGTTGGCACCGATCAGGGGCTGCTTGCGCGCGGCTGCGACGATCTGGTAGCGATGTTCAAACCGTCGCGCTGAGTTCTGATCCGGAATCTACATCAACTACCTGGCCGCCGAGACGTGATTAACGAACGTCTGACAGGCGATATCAAGAGGCAACCACGATGGCAAACATTGGTTTTATCGGATTGGGCATCATGGGCTCGCACATGGCCCGCAACCTCATCAAAGGAGGGCATTCGCTATTTCTCGATGGCGCATGGCCAGTGCCAGGCGATTTACGTGAGGCCGCTCGCGTGATGCCGAACGCGACCGAGGTCGCGAGCGCTGCGGAAGTCGTGATTCTGATGGTGCCAGACACCCCCGACGTAGAAAAGGCACTCTTTGCGCCACAGGGCGTCGCGGCTGGCCTCTCGGCGGGAAAGCTGGTGATCGACATGAGTTCGATCTCTCCCATCGAGACGCGTCTATTCGCCAAGCAGATCACCGATCTCGGATGCGACTACCTTGACGCCCCGGTGTCGGGTGGCGAAGTCGGCGCCCGTGAAGCGACGCTAACCATCATGGTCGGCGGCCCTGACGCTGCTTTTGCGCGTGCCGCACCGCTTTTCGAGTTGTTGGGCAAGAATATCTCATTGATTGGCGCTGTTGGCGCAGGACAGACCTGCAAGGTCGCTAACCAGATCATCGTGGCGTTGAACATCGAGGCGGTTGCTGAAGCTTTGGTGTTTGCCTCATCGTCAGGGGTTGATCCTGAGCGCGTGCGGAAGGCCCTGATGGGAGGTTTTGCTTCGTCGCGGGTGCTCGAAGTCCACGGCGAGCGTATGACGAAGCGAAATTTTGACCCTGGGTTTCGAATCGCTCTGCACCAGAAAGATCTGAATCTTGCGCTCGACGGAGCGCGCAAGTTGGGGCTTGCGTTACCGAACACGGCAAGCACGCAACAGTTGTTCAACCTGTGTAAGGGGCTCGGTGGCGAAGCCTGGGATCATTCCGGACTCATTCGCGCGATTGAGCGCGGTACGCCGCAAGAACGGAGCGAATAAACCGCATCTGAAATACGCGACCCATAAAAACCCATTTGTCGCGAAACGGAGGAGACATGTCTGATTCAAAAAGCGTACCCACTGCCAATGTCGCCCCAAGCATACGCGGCGCGAAGCCAGCGGCCGCTCACAATCCCACAACTGACCCAGAAGTCGTAGGTGCGAGTGGTTCAGAACGGCTGTCACGTGATGCGCGCAACGTTCTGATTTTCGTTTTTCTCGCGTGGGTTGTCGATGCGGCTGACAGTACTATCTATTCACTCACGATTCCGCAAATCCGGGAAGAGTTTGGCCTTTCGCTCGCGACAATGGGTGTGATCGCATCGGTTTTTCTTGGGGGAACGGTACTGGGCGCGGCGCTGTTGCCGATCATTGCCGAGAAAAAAGGGCGTCGCATCGGCATGGTCGTATGCGTGAGCCTGTTCTCGTTGTTCACGGGTCTCGTAGGCATCGCGCAGCACGCGTGGGTGCTGACGATCGGCCGCTTCTTGACTGGCTGCGGCACCGGCGCTGAATGGCCGATTGGTGCGGCGTACCTCTCCGAGATGGTGCCGGCGAAGCGGCGCGGTGCGGCGATGGGATTCATGCAGGCGGGCTATCCTATCGGCTTCTTCATCGCGGCCGGCATTTATGCCATGTTCTCGTGGCTTGGGTGGGGATGGCGCGCCTGCTATCTCGTCTTGCTGCTGCCGGCTGTGATGTGCCTCCCAATTGTGATGTGGCTCAAGGAAAGCCCTGCATGGCTCGCGCGTCGTGCGGCCGGCGTGGCGACAACGGAACGGCCCGCAACTCAGGCGGTGAAGTTTCGAGATCTGTTCTTGCCGCGCTACCGCCGGCTCACAGTTATCTCAATCGGATTGCATGTGTTCGGCGCAATCTTCTCATACGGCCTCGTTGTCTGGGTGCCGAGTGCGATCGCCATTGACTTCCATTTCCCGAAGTTGCAGACAGCGCAATTCGTCATGTTGTCGTGGGGCGTGGGCACGTTCGGTTATCTTCTGTCTGGACCGCTCGCTGATCGGATCGGCCGCAAGCCCACGCTGACTATTTACACGGCAATCGGTGTGGCGGCGGTCGCGTACCTCAACTATCTTCATCAGCAACCGGTTGTGAGCTTCTCGCAACTGATTGTGCCCGGCGCGTTGATTGGGACCAGTCTCGGCGTTTCGGGGATCTATATCGCTTACACAAGCGAGATCTTCCCGGCACGTCTACGGACACACGGGCTGGGTTTCTCCGTCGCAGTAGGCAAGGTGACGGCGCTGTTCGTGCCCGCCGTGCTTGGTTGGGTCGCCCAGTATTCGTCAATCACGACCGCGCTTTTGCTATCCACGTCGATCGGTGTGTTGATGTTACCCGTCATTTTCCTTGGGCCGGAAACCGCTCGAAAGCAACTCGAAGACATCGTCAGCTAGTCCGCATTATCCAACCCGAGCCGGCGGCGGCTCTGCGGCGACGCTTTCGCGTCGTCGCTCATAACTACAAACCGATATTCAGGAGATCATCCAGTGAGAAAGTCCAGCTTTCCCATGCTGGCGGCGCTTTGCGTCGCGGCGCCGGCTTACGCACAAAGCAGCGTAACTCTGTACGGCATCATCGACGAAGGCCTGATGTACGTGAGCAACGCGCGAGTGACATCCAACGGCGCTACCCACAGTGGCCGCATCATCGGACTGTCGAGCGGCGTCCTTTCCGGCAGCCGCTGGGGCTTGCGTGGGGCCGAAGACCTCGGAGGCAAGCTTCAGGCGATTTTCGTGATCGAGAACGGATACGATCCGAGTACCGGGAAGCTCAATCAGGGAGGTTTAATGTTTGGACGCCAGGCATATGTCGGCCTGTCTTCGCAGACTTTCGGGTCGGTCACGCTGGGCCGCCAATACGATGCGTCGCCGGATATGGTCGGTTATCTCGCAGCGGGCTCCCAATGGGCCGGCTATATCGGCGCGCACCCGGGCGACCTCGACAACTTCAACAACTCATATCGCACTAACAACGACATCAAGTACACCAGCCCGAGTTGGGCGGGCTTCAGGGTTGAGGCGACCTATGCGCCTGGTGGCGTTGCTGGTGACTACACGCGGAACCAGAATTTTTCTGCTGGTGCGAGTTACCTGAACGGGCCTCTGACAACCGGAGTCGCGTACGTCAACGTGCGTAACCCGAATGTCGGCTATTTCGGCGCCAATAGTCAGACTACGCTCACCGCAGCGACCTCAAACGTATCCGCGGGTACACCCGTCTACAGCGGCTTTGCATCTGCGCACACATACCAGAATATTGCGGCCGCAATTGCCTATCAGTTTGGCGCGGCGACCATCGGCGGCACTTACGCGAACGTCCGATTCTCCGGCCTGGGCGACGCATCGTCAGGACCGAACACGACGGGCTATCGCGGCAACGCCGTTTTCAATAGCGCCGAGGTGAGCTTAAGGTATCAGATTACACCGGCGTTGCTTGTGGGCGCGGCGTACAACTATACCCACGGGGGCAGCGCAGATTTCGTGGGTGGTTCAAAGGAAGCGGCCACGTATCACCAAGGGGCACTGGGCATCGATTATTTCCTTTCGAAACGCACGGATTTGTATCTGATCGGGGTCTACCAGCGTGCTCTTGGTACGGATTCGACGAACCACTCTGCTGTGGCTGCGATTAATGGTTTGTCCGCATCTGACAATGGCCGGCAGGCGGCATTGCGTCTAGGCTTGCGTAGTAAATTCTGAGCGGGATCCTAAGACGTACTGATGGCAACTGCTACGGAGGCTTGAATGCATAACGACAGCGTGTTATCCCGACCAGATGCGAATGCCGCAGGTCAGGAGTCGATTCGTTTGCTATATCGGAAGATCGCCTGGCGCATCATGCCAATTCTGTTTCTTGGTTTTGTGATCTCGTCGATAGACCGATCAAACATTGGATTTGCGAAGTTGCAGATGCAGAACGATCTGGGATTTAGCAATTCCGTGTACGGCATCGGAGCTGGAATCTTCTTCATCGGCTATTTCGTTCTTGAAGTCCCCAGCAATCTGCTGCTGCATCGGCTTGGCGCCCGCGTATGGATTACCCGGATTATGGTCACCTGGGGCGTCGTATCGGTACTAATGTTTCTCACGCGTGGCCCCGCGTCCTTCTACCTTTTGCGTTTCCTCCTGGGCATCGCCGAAGCGGGTCTCGTGCCTGGTGTGATTCTTTACCTCACCTACTGGTTTCCTTCAGCGCGTCGCGCGCGTATGGTGGCGGTCTTCTACACGGCTGTGGCGGCGTCCGGAATTGTCGGTGGACCGGCGGCAGGGTGGATCATGGCGCATTTCGCAGGGTTCCACGGACTTGCAGGTTGGCAATGGCTCTTCATCCTTGAGGGCGTACCGGCGGTGCTGTTGGCGGCCGCTGTCTACCGCTATCTCGACGACAACCCTGATAGAGCTGCGTGGCTTACTCCGGCACAGCGGGCGTTTGTAACGAGCCAATTGGATTCAACTGAGCAGGACGCGGATGCGGGGGCGTGGCGCGTGTTCGGAACGCCACTGATGTGGCTGTTGACAACGGTCTTTTTTATGATCTGCGTGAGCATGATCGGCGTGGCGATGTGGCTGCCCACCCTCATTCAGGCCACGGGTGTTTCCGACGTTTTTCACGTCGGGCTGTTGAGCGCGGTGCCGTATCTGGTCGCAACAATGGCCATGATTCTCGTGAGCCGACATTCTGACCGTACTGGGGAGCGGCGCTGGCACGTTGCGCTACCGATGATCATCGGTGCAGGCGGCCTTGGCGTGAGTGTCGCATATGACCACAATACCTTGATTGCGCTTGGCGGCCTCACTGTCGCCACAACGGGGATTTTGTCTGCTATGCCCCCGTTCTGGAGCGTACCTGCGGGATTCCTGCGCGGGCGTGCTGCCGCAGCTGGAATAGCAATGATCAATGCCTTAGGCAATTTAGGCGGGTTTTTTGGACCATTCTTTATTGGATACACGCGCGACCTGACCCATAGCACTGCGTCAGGCATTACTGCGATTGCGGTTGCACTTGCGATAGGGGGCGTGCTGATGCTTGCTGTACCCACTTCTAAACGTCTGCGCGTCGTTTCTTCGACTTCGGTCAGCACGGTCGCTTCTTAGAGAATGTTTCAAAAAGAGTCGTCCGAGCGCTGAAGCGTTCGCCAGCAGATCAGGCAGCACGCGAGTTTAAGGAGCCCTTCATGGATGTCGGCACGACGCTCATATCGAGTGCGAAGGCGGCGAAATCCATGCAGCCACGCGTTGGTTCGCTCGACGACCCAACGGACTTTACCCAGACCGCTGCCATGAGGTTCGCCACGCCGGGCGATCGATGTGGGGATGCCCGCAGCGTGCAAGGGCCGTCGATACTTGTCGTGGTCGTAAGCGCGATCCGCATAGATTCGGCCCGGCTTGCAAAGTGGTCGACCGCGCAAGCCACGAACCGGCGGGATCGCATCGACCAGTGGAAGCAGTTGCGTGATGTCGTTGCGATTCGCGCCAGTCAGGATGACCGCGAGCGGCGTACCGTTGGCGTCGGTGGCGACGTGATGTTTGGAACCGGGTCGCGCGCGATCGGTGGGGTTCGGTCCAGTTTTTCGCCCGCCCCAACCGCTCGAACAGAAGTGGAATCGATGACGACGCGAGAAAAGTCGATCCGGTCGGCGGCACGCAACTTTGCGAGCAGGATCTCGTGGAGCCGATCCCAGACGCCGGCCTGTTGCCAGTCGCGCAAGCGCCGCCAGCAACTGATACCCGATCCGCAGCCCATTTCGGCGGGCAGATCGCTCCAGCGAATGCCGCTTTTGAGCACGAACAGTATCCCGGTCAGCGCGGCCCGATTGGCCACGGGCTTGCGCCCTGGATACCGGAAGCGTCTCGGCCTTGCTGGCGGTAGAAGTGGTTCGATCAATGCCCACAATTCGTCGTCGATGATTTGCCTGACCATCTCCTCGCTCCGCTCGTCACAACGCTCGAGGTTAACAGCTTTGCGTTTGAGTTAAGGAAGGTCTGCAGAAGTCCTGGCATTGTGTTGCTGCTGAGCTATCCTGGAAACAGAGCTAATTGGGTGAGGAGCAGTGTGATGACGCAACTTGGTCTTGGTCTGGATCTGTCAACGAAGCGCACGCGCAAGCGGGAATTTCTCGATGAGATGCGACGCGTTGTGCCTTGGTTGAAGCTGATTGCGCTGATCGAGCCGCACTATCCCACGGGCAAAACCGGTCGGCCGCCGTTCCCGATTGCGACGATGCTGCAGATTCATTTCATGCAGCAATGGTTCGGTTTGTCAGACCCTGCTATGGAAGAGGCACTCTATGACGTGCCGCTGTATCGCGAGTTCGCGGGTCTCGACGGCGGGATGGTTCGCTTGCCGGATGAAAGCACGATTCTTCGGTTCCGCCATCTGCTGGAAACGCACGGACTGGCGGTGCAAATGCTGGCGCTGGTCAATGAAATCCTGACGGAGAAAGGCCTGATGCCCAAGGCTGGTTCGGCAGTCGACGCCACCCTGATTGCCGCGCCCAGTTCGACAAAGAATGGCTCCGGCACGCGCGATCCTGAAATGCAATCGACGCAGAAAGGTGGTAACTGGTACTTCGGGATGAAAATGCATATCGGCGTGGACGCCGACTCGGGCCTGGTCCATACGGTCATTGGAACGGCGGCCAATGTTCACGACATCACGGTAGCCCAGGCGTTGCTGCATGGTGAAGAAACGGATGTGTACGCGGACGCCGGATATCTGGGTATCGAAAAGCGATGTGAGGCTGACGCGGTTCGTTGGCATGTTGCAATGCGACCGGCAAAGCGAAGGAAACTGGATCTGAGTGATTCGCTGGACGCGATATACGATCAGATCGAACGCCTGAAGGCGGGTATCCGGGCCAAGGTCGAACACCCGTTTCGCATCCTCAAACGGCAGTTCGGTTACATGAAGACCCGCTATCGTGGTTTGATGAAGAACACCGCCCAGATCACCACGCTGTTTGCTTTGGGCAATCTATGGATGGCACGTAGAGCTTTGCGCAAAGCTTGAAACACCGGGCCGATGAAGGCCATATATCTGGTTGGAGCGCTCCGGTGCGCGGAAAAAACTCCGGCAATCAACTCACCGACAAAAATCTGAACGCCGAGGCCGCGCAGGATGTGAAAGATAACGCTTCAAAAAGCGGGTTGTGCAGACCTTCCTTAACAGTAGTCGTAGCTCTTTTTGAAACATCGTCTTAGTGCTGAAAAGCAATTTGCTTCCACGTTCTCACCATGATGCAGATGACCATAGATATTCTTACTAGTGCATTGAAGGTTGACCGCTGTCCTGTTTCTGAATCCTTTGCGGAGCCATGCGATGACTGACCTTTCCAACGGGAAGCAGCAAATGATATCGGGCGGCACATCCTGTCAAGATACCGACCCGCAAGAAACTACCGAATGGCTGGAGGCGCTTGATGGAGTGATCCGCAACGTTGGACAGGATCGCGCACAATTTCTGTTCGACCGGCTGGCGGAATATGCCGTATCGCTTGGCATCGAATCATCGCGAGAACGTGTCACGCCCTACCGAAATACGATTGCATACGAGCAGCAGCCTCGCTATCCCGGCAACCTCGAACTTGAGGAACGACTGGCTGCGGCGCTTCGATGGAACGCGCTCGCTATGGTTGTCCGGGCGAACAGGGCGTACGGTGAGCTTGGCGGGCATATCGCCAGCTACGCGTCAGCAGCAGATCTGTTCGAAGTGGGATTCAACCACTTTTTCAGGGCAACAGCGCCGGATGCTGATGAGGGCGAGGGCGGAGATCTGGTCTATTTTCAGCCGCATTCGTCTCCCGGGGTTTACGCACGCGCGTACCTCGAGGGCTTTTTGAGTGAGGAGCATCTTTGTCATTATCGCCGGGAGATTGCAGGCCCCGGCTTATGCTCTTATCCTCATCCATGGCTGATGCCGGATTTCTGGCAATTTCCAACAGGGTCAATGGGCATCGGACCGATCAACTCGATCTATCAGGCCCGCTTCATGCGGTATCTGCAAGACCGTGGCCTCGCCAAGACCGATGGCCGAATGGTATGGGGCTTTTTCGGCGACGGCGAGATGGACGAGCCGGAATCACTGGGTGCCCTGTCTCTCGCTGCACGAGAGCGGCTGGACAATCTGGTGTTCGTGATTAACTGCAATTTGCAGCGCCTCGATGGTCCTGTTCGAAGCAATGGACGGATTATTGACGAACTGGAGTCCCACTTCATTGGAGCGGGTTGGAATGTCATTAAGGTTGTCTGGGGATCCGACTGGGACGGGCTCTTCGCGCGTGACAGGACCGGTGCACTGTTGCGCGCCTTTGCGCATACTGTCGACGGGCAGTTCCAGACGTTTTCTGCTAACGACGGAGCGTATAACCGTGAGCACTTCTTTGGACAGAATGCGGAGCTCGCCGCGCTGGCCGCGCAGTTGAGCGATGAGGAAATCGATCGCCTCAGACGAGGCGGCCACGACGTGCGCAAACTCCACGCCGCATATGCGAAAGCGCTTTCTCAGAACGGACAACCGACAGTTATTCTCGCAAAGACCATGAAGGGTTTTGGTATGGGGACGTCGGGCCAGGGGCGCATGACGACGCATCAACAGAAGAAGCTGGAGTTCGATGATCTGAAGGCGTTCCGCGACCGCTTCCGTCTCCCCCTGTCTGACGCAGACGTCGAAGGCGTCAGATTCTACAAGCCTGCGGAAGATAGCGCGGAAATGAAATACTTGCGCGCACGGCGCGCAGACCTGGGCGGATATCTGCCCAGGCGTCGACGATTGGCATCAAAAGCAGTCAAGGTGCCCGAGATTGCCTCGTGGGCGCAGTTCGCACTCGAGGCGAGCGGCCGCGAAATGTCCACCACAATGGCTCTTGTACGGATGTTGACCGCGTTGCTGAAAGACGCGGAGGTCGGTCAGCGTGTTGTGCCTATCGTCGCTGACGAAGCACGCACGTTTGGTATGGCGAACATGTTCCGTCAGGTCGGAATCTATTCTCCGGTCGGGCAGCTTTACGTGCCTGAAGATCTCGGCTCGATGTTGTACTACCGCGAGGAAAAGAACGGACAGATCCTCGAGGAAGGTATTTCGGAGGCTGGCGCAGTATCGTCGTGGGTCGCGGCGGCAACCTCCTACAGTGTCCACAATCTGCCGATGCTGCCCTTCTACATCTATTACTCGATGTTTGGCTTTCAGCGAATTGGTGATCTGATTTGGGCGGCTGCCGATCAACGGGCGCGCGGTTTCCTGATCGGTGCGACGTCAGGCAAGACGACGCTCGGAGGAGAAGGCTTGCAGCACCAGGACGGCACCAGTCACCTCGCTGCATCCACCATTCCGAATTGTCGCGCATATGATCCTGCATTTGCCTACGAAGTCGCCGCAATCGTCGACGAAGGAATGCGCGAGATGGTCGAGCTTCAGAACGACGTGTTCTACTACGTCACCGTGATGAACGAAAATTATGCCCAGCCGTCGGTACCGGACGCGAATCTCAATGTACTGCGTGAGGGAATTCTTAAAGGCATATACCCGCTGGCCGTACCACATTCGCTAGGCTCAACCCAGGCGTCGGTACAACTGCTAGGTTCTGGAGCGATTCTTAGCGAAGTAATTGCGGCTCAACATATTCTGAGGGACGACTGGCAAGTCAACGCCTCTGTGTGGAGCGTGACAAGCTTCACCGAATTGCAACGCGATGGCATGGCGGCGGAACGGCTCACGCGGCTTGGCGAGGCAAGGGAGGCAGCTTATCTCACGAAGGTATTGCACGCATCGGAAGGTCCCGTGGTAGCCGCGACCGACTATGTGCGCGCAGTGCCTGAGTTGATTCGCGCCTATGTGCCGCGTCGTTATGTGACGCTTGGCACGGATGGCTTCGGCCGTAGCGACACCCGACAGGCGTTGCGGGAGTTCTTCGAAATAGATCGGAACTCGATAGTGATTGCTGCGCTCGGGGCTCTTGTGGACGACGGTGAAATTGACAGATCCGTAATCGAGCAGGCCCGTGCCCGGTATGGAATCGCCAAACCTTCGGACCGCGCACCCTGGCAACGTTAAGCGGCGCGAGAACTTGCCTGTGTCGCGCGGCAATACGGATGCGGCATAGGACTTATTGTCCGGGATAAGGCAATCAGGAGATGAGGAGACATGCACGTCGAGCAAGCAGCTATTGGGGTAACCAAACGAAGTAAGGTACGGTACTTCACGCTTGGAATGATTTTCTTCGCCACCGCAATTAACCTGGGTGATCGGGCAAGTCTCTCGATCACGGGCTCGGCTATCGCTTCGGACCTAGGTATCGGACCAGTTCAACTCGGCTACGTCTTTTCGGCGTTCGCGTGGTCCTATGTCATAGGGCAGCTCCCCGGAGGTTGGTTGCTGGACCGATTCGGGTCTCTGCGGGTCTACGGTACTAGTCTTTTCGTCTGGTCGCTTGTCACATTTTTACAAGGATTTATCAGCTTTGCCGGACCCGCGTATGGCATTGTTAGCTTGACCTTGCTCCGGTTCTTACTGGGACTCGTCGAAGCACCGGTTTATCCTGCGAATAGTCGAATCGTCTCTGCCTGGTTTCCTGTGCATGAACGTGGTCTCGCCAGTTCTATTTACAACTCGTCTCAATACCTCGCGGTTATTCTCTTCACCCCTTTGATGGGAACGTTGACCCACTTGGCAGGATGGCAGTACGTATTCTGGTTTATGGGTGCGCTAGGCATGATAACGAGTGTGATCTGGTTCTGCGTTATGCGAGAGCCGCGAGATCATCCTTGGATAAACCGTGAGGAGATTGACTTTATCGAACACGGCGGTGCGCTGACTTCCATTGACGATTCCCGCAGTAAAAAAGGGAGTGGAGGGCTTCATCACATCGGAAAGTTGCTCGCGAACCGGATGTTGGTGGGTATCTATCTTGGTCAATATTGTATTGCAGCGTTGCAATATTTTTTCATAAGCTGGTTTCCAATTTATCTGGTCAAGGGCAGGGGCGTGAATATTATGGAGGTCGGCTTTATCGCGGTGTTGCCCGGGCTATGCGGGCTCGCTGGCGGCATCCTCGGCGGACTGACTTCCGACACGCTCGTGCGACGCGGATTCTCGCTGACGACCGCTCGTAAAACACCGTTTATATTCGGAATGTTGCTTGGCACTACTTTAGTGCTCTGCAACTTTACAACATCAATCGTCGCCATCGCTTTGCTGATGTCGATAGCAATTTTTGGAAAAGGTTTTGGGGCGATCGGCTGGGCCCTGGTCGCCGATACTGCACCGAAGGAAATATCTGGCATCGCTGGAGCAATTTTCAATATCTTTGGAAACCTCGCTGGAATCGTCACTCCCATTGTAATCGGCTACACCTTGCAGGAGACCCACTCTTTTACCGTGGCTATGTACTTCGTCGCTGCTCACGCAGTGTTAGGCGCGCTCAGTTATTTGCTCATAGTAGGACCAATCAAGCCAATCAAGATATAACTGAAAGAAGTTGGCAATATATCTCCGGTTCTGATCTGTAGTTCGCGCGCGGTTTGCGAATCGGTCAGCGGACGCGGCAATTTCAGTACCGCGGTCATATTCGCCGGAACTCTCGTCTTTTATAAAACGAAAAGAGAGAATGCTTTTTCCGGATTGAATCAGGAACAAATTAGGAAGATACGTCTTTGGCACCGGCCTAAAAACTCGACTTTTGCTGTGTTACTCAAGTTGTCTGTGGATAGTGTTGACCGCGACAGCGCGGAGACGATGAGGAGTATCGTTGCTGCGACGAATAATTCGAAATTGCACTGGTACCTGATTTGACCTGGAAAAGATGCGCTACCTGCCGTATGACGCGGGAAACTTATAAAGTGAAGCGGGGAGGGAAATAAAAGTGCATTTGACTGAGTTTACTGTGCCGGACATCGGCGATTACAAGGGGCGGCGGCCAGCCGTTCATCGCGAATCCGGATCTCGTGCGCCGCTTCGAAGTGGACGCGGCGCTCGACGCGCCGGGCCCGGAAGGCTATACCGACTATCCGATGCTAGAAACGGCGGAATAAGCGGGTTGAGCGAAAACAGCGGCTTCGGCCGCTGTTTTTGCGTTTACAGGCGCTCTTTCAAATACTTCGCCGTGTGGCTCGCTGCGACGTTGGCGACTTCGCGCGGCGTGCCGCAGGCCACCATCGTGTCGCCTTCGTCGCCGGCGCCGGGGCCGATCTCGAGCACCCAGTCGCTGTTGTCGCCGCGACGCGCATGTCGTGTTCCACCACGATCACCGTGTTGCCCGCATCGACCAGTCCCTGCAGTTGCGTCATCAGCCGGTCGACGTCGGCGGGATGCAGGCCGGTGGTCGGCTCGTCGAGGATATAGAGATAGAGCGAGTCGCCCCGTTGCGCGCGCTGGAACTCGGTTGCGAGCTTGATGCGCTGCGCTTCGCCGCCGGACAGTTCCGTCGCGGGCTGGCCGAGCCGCAGATAACCGAGCTCAATGTCCTGCAGTACCTTGAGCGCGCGCATCATCTGCGGTTCGGCGGCGAAGAAATCATAGGCGGTATCGACCGCCATGCTGAGCACTTGCGCGATATTCCTGCCGCCCCATTCGATTTCGAGCGTCTCCGCGCTGTAGCGCGTGCCGTGGCAGGTCGAGCAGGGCGCGTACACCATCGGCAGGAACAGCAGTTCGACGCTGACGAAGCCTTCGCGACTCTCCATGCGCTGTCCGTAGGTGCTTACCAGTCGATCCGGTGCTTTTCTTCCGTTTCGCGATGACGCTCGTCGTCGGGGGTATGCAGGTAGGGGGTCGTGCTCGTCAACGATGCATGGCGGAGGTTGTCGCGAACGGTCCGCAGATCATTGCCGCCGTCTGCCATGTGTGAGCCGGCCGTGTGTCGTAGCTAGTGAGCCGGAGGCCTGCTCGAGCAGATCCGCCTGTGTCGCGTCACTGTCGCCACGCAGCCGGGGTCGTCCGGCCGCACCTGCAAAAATATCCTTGACGATGGTGTGCAGCGCGGCGCGCGTGAGCGGCTTCATGGATTTGCCCAGGGGCAGGACGAGCGGTGTGTCTTCGTGCCGTGAGGGCAGGGTGGACAGACCTCGCTTGCGCCGGTAGCGCCCGAGTTCCACCATCATTTCGGCAGAGGCCGGCACCAGCCCCTCCTTGTCGCCCTTGCCGAGGACTTCGAGCCACCAGCGGTCGTGACCGTCCGCATCACGCCGGCAGAAGAAACAGCCCATCGTGTTGCTGCCAACCTCCGAGATCCGCAGGCCGCCGAGATAGAACAGTGTGAACAGCCAACGCGCGCGCAGATAGCGCTCGCGCTCGCGGGCGTGTCCTTCGGCAGACTCTCGATATAGGCCTTCACGTCGTGCCACAACTCGCGGTCGAGGTAGCGGTGATGCGAGGCTTCGAGCGGCGGGCGCGCTCGCGCGACAGCGACAGGGGGTTACCGGCCAGATACCCGGCCTGCACCAGCCACGAAAACAGCACGTTCAGGATGACCATCGCCTGCCGGGCGCTGGCAGGGGACAGTGGGCCGTAGAAAGGTCTCCAGCGCGCGTCGCCGCGCGGATGCTTGCGACCCCTGCCCGAGACCCATGTTGCGGCGGGCCGCGGGTCTGCGAGAAAACGCTGATAGCGGACAAAGTCCTCGTGGGTGAGTGACGACAGCGGTTTGCCTGGCTGCACGAGCGACCGGAGCAGCAGCCGCTCGGCTTCCTTGCGGTAGCTGTCGAAGGTCGTCGGCTTGTCGGCAAAGCGCGCGAGCCATGCCTGTATTGCCTCCAGGTCATTTGCCGCCGCAATCTGCGCGTGGCCGCCGATCGCGCGGTTCGATCCCGTGCGACCGTCGAGCGCCGCAGGGATAGAGAGCGTTTCGAGCGGAGCGGGTTGCAGCGCGACGCCGCTGCGGGCGGCCGAATTCGACATGAGGGTGAGCTTTTCCGGGAAGCGCGTCGAGGCGCAATAGCAGACGAACTTGCGTGGTAATTTTCAACAAATTAGCCGTAATGTCAAAAAGTGATTGTTGAATGGTCGGAAACAGTGCGGTGTACGTAGTAATATTGTTCAACATTTTTCATTCTGAACCCTCATAAGTGACGCCCTATCAGCCGATGCGGCGCTGGCTGCCGATATCGAGCGCCTGAAGGCTGAATTCCCCAAGACCCGCGAGCTGTACCGCGAGGTTTGCGCACTACTGTTCGTCCGCCATGGCATCACGCCGACCGCGAACCGGCTGTACCAGCTCGTGAAGCGGGGCAGCATGAGCACGCCGACCGCCGTGCTCGGCGAGTTCTGGACGGAACTGCGCGAGAAGAGCCGCGTGCGTATCGAGTATCCCGACCTGCCCGCCGATCTCGGGGCCGCCGCCGGCGAACTGGTCGCGACCCTCTGGACGCGCGCTACGGCGTCAGCCGCAATGGCGCTGGATGCGCTGCGCGCCGAGGTCGAGGCGCAGCGGGCCAAATCGCAGCAGTTAGTCATCGCTTCCCGCGGCGAACTGGGTCGCGTCGAGACTGCACTCGAGCAGCGCACCGCTGCGCTACTGGCGGCGCAGGTTGAAGTCCGCGAACTGGAAAAGGCGCAGGCCGAGGGCCACGCGTCGCGCCAGTGGCTCGAGGTGTAAGTGAGCCGGTTAAAAGCCGAAGCGGCGGCGCGCGACCGCGAACTGGACAAGGTGCGCGAAAACTTCTCACGGGATCTCGAAAAAACTGCGCGAGACCGCGGAACGCGCCGACGAGCGCCTGCGCGCTACGGAAAAGCGCGCGCTGCTCGAAATCGATAGGGATCGCGGCGCGATCGCGAAGCTACGGAAGGAACTCGATGAAGCGACATGGCGAGCCGACCGGCGCGAGGCTGACCAACGCCGTGCGGTCGAGGCGAAGCAGACGCAGCTCGGCGACGCACGCCACCATGCGGGCGTGCTGCAGGGGCGACTCGATGCGGTGCAGGCTACAAATGAGACGCTGCAAGTACAGCCGGCGGCACGACGCGAGGCGGACTGCACACCCCCGCAGCCCGCGCGAAAAGCGCGCCCGCCCGCCAGTCCGTGGCCCGCCCGGCACGAACACCAGGCCCTGCACGCGAGGTCCCGCCAGCTTCCGTGCCATCCGGCAAGACCGCGGCGCGCCCGAAGAAACGGGGGTAGGCGCAATGAAACAAAAACCTGGCGTGCGCAAAGTGCGGTCCGGGCGAGCCGGGGGCAAGGCGCCCGCCTGCCCGCCAATCGGCGCGCTGATGCGCTATGGCGAGCGGATCGTGCGCGTGATTGCCGAAGCGAGCGGCCAGCGAGTGATCATCGAGTCGGTCAACGACGATGGCCGTGCCTTCCGCAGCACGGTGAAATGGATTAGCCTGAGTGCTCTTCACGATCAACTCTTCTGAGCGCGATGACGATGCAGCCGATCATGCAGCAACTCGATATCTTGGCTGACAGCCGCGACGTGATGTTGCGCAACGACGTGCTCGGGCAGTTGCTAAGGCGTGATGGGGCGGCCGCGCGAGAGTCTCTGGACCGGCTGGCCGCTGAATATCCGGACGACGGCGCGTTTCCCGCGATGAGCGTGCTGGCCCGCGAACTGGAGCGTACACCGGTGGCGCCGTTTGCGGATCACGCGGCACTAGCCGTTGCCCGCCGTCACCTCGAGAATGAAGTGGTGCCCGCCGTGCGGCGGGTGATACCCGCGCAGACCGTTTGCGCATGGCTGACGCCGTGCTGGTCGGCGCTGGCGCAGCGGGCCGCAGCCCTGGCGTTTTGCGGCGCCGATGCCGGGAATCACGCCGCACCGTTGTGGTTGCGGGCAGGCGAGTGGGCGGCTGCACGCAAAGCTGTCGACGGCATTGAGTCGTGGAGGCGCATTCCGGCCCCGCTCGCATGGATGACGGAGGCGCGCTACCGGACAAGCGGACTGGATGACGCGTGGCCATTGCTGACCGAGCTGGCGTGGCTGGCACCTGGCCGGTTCGCCGCCTTGCTGCCCGAATTGGGCGACGCGTCGCTTGACGCGCTACGGCGGCGTTTTGACGGAGAATTCCCCGGCACGGGCGCGATGGAAGACTACGCGTGGTTCCCGGCCTGGTTGCTGGTGGTCAAGCCGGCGCTGGTAGGCAGACTGGGCGAGGCGCGCGTGCAGCGTGACGTGATGTTCTCACGTGCGACGGCCTTGCGCCGGGAGCACGAAGGCGACCAGCATGAACTGGTGGGCCTGCGCCAGGAACTCAGCCGGCTGCATGAAGGCCTGTTTGGCGTCTATATGGCAACGCGGAGAGTGCGACACCCCTGATCGACGCAAGGCCGCAAATGGCGGCATCGAGCAGTCGGCTGGGCATCCGTCATTGTCTCCGCACTGCGGAGACAATGACGGGGAACGGCCGCTTGTCCGGGACTGATGGTCCTGAAGACGGCAGGCGCCGGCCTACCAGACAGTCTTACCCGCTACACGCATCTGAACCAGAGATATGAACGACCTGACGCCTGCTGCCTTGTTTGATGAAGTCCGACGACTGATCGATTCGGCGCGCGAGCGGGCCGCCGTCGCGATCAACGCGGAACTGACGCTGTAGTACTGGCAGGTGGGGCATCGTGTTCAGGCAGAGGTGTCGCGAGGTTCCCGTGCGGAATCCGACACGGCGGTTTCGCGACTTAAGAGCCTTCTGGAAGGGGCGTCGCAGCACTAGATCTGCGCAGTGTCTCAACGATCAGCTCGCGGAGCCAACGGTTCCCCTCGTCGTTGTCGAAAGTCGCATGCCAGAGCACTGAGGACTCGATAGCAGGAAATTCTACCGGCAACGGATAGATCGAGAACTTACCTGTTTCATTGAACACGCGTGCGACGCCGCGAGGCAACGTAACCATCCAGTCAGTGCGTTGAAGGATCTGCGGAATGACTGTGAAATGCGGCACGCGCAGCGCAATGTGGCGATGCAGGCCGCGTGCCCGCAGCGCCTCGTCGATTTCCAGGTGGCTGCTGTCGCTCGACGCGACGGCCACGTGTGCCAACTCCAGAAACTTCTGCCGCGACAATTGACGGGCAGGCAATCCGGGCCGCTTGCGCGTCATGCACGCATACTGCTCATGAAACAGAAGGGCCGACTTTGTCACCGGTTGGAGCGCAGATAGATTCCCTATCGCAAAATCCAGTTGTCCCAGGCGCAGCTTCTCCTCGATATCCGCAAACGACACCTGCTCAGCCGCTATCCGCACCAGCGGCGCCACGCGTTGCAACTTCTCGCAGATGGGTGGCAGAAATACCTGCTCCCCGATATCGGACATCGATAGACGAAATTCCCGTGAGCTCGTCGCGGGATCGAAACGTTCCCCATGACGCAATGTCTCGCGGATCGATGCAATCGCGCGACTGAGCGGCGCAGCCAGTTGTTCGGCCCTCGGCGTCGGCAGCATGCCTTCCGGTGTTCGTGCAAATAGTGGATCGTCGAACAATGCACGCAAGCGCCCCAACGCATAACTGACCGCTGGCTGGGACAGCCCGAGCTGTTGCCCGGCACGCGTGAGGCTGCGTTCCTCGAGGATCACCTGGAACACGCGCAGCAGGTTCAGGTCGACCTTATTAAAATCAGTCATGTTTATGGGCCACCCATAATTGATTAATTTGACGGATATACTACCCGAACCTAGACTCGGCCTCATACATAGGAGAGGCACGAGCACATGGGACTTATCGAAACCCTCGTCGAACCGCGTACTAGTCCGGACCAAGGGCGTGCTGCACAGCGCACCTTGCCGGCGCTGCTGGCGGCGCGCGCTGCTCGCAACGGCACTGCGCCGCTGTTCTCGGATCGTGCGACTACGTGGACGGCTTCCGAGGCTCTTGCAAGCGCTGCGCGCCGCGCCGGCGCACTCGCCGCGCAAGGCGTCGGGCGCGGTGACCGCGTCGCGCTGCTGTGCGGGAACCGCGTCGAATTCATGGAGATCGTGCTCGGCTGCGGCTGGCTCGGCGCGGTGGTCGTGCCGATCAATACCGCATCGCGCGGGCTGCAGCTGGAACATATTCTGCGTAACTGCGGCGCACGGTTGCTCGTGGCGGAAGCGCATCTCGTCGACGTCGTTCACGCACTCGACGCGCAGAATCTGCCGCTGGAAACGATCTGGCTCATCGACGAACCTGCGGTGGATGCACCGAGCTCTACGTACACCACGATCGCGATGCCGCCGGCAGACGAGCCCATTGCACCCGCCGCGCTCACCGATGGCGATCCGTTCGCGGTGCTGTACACATCCGGGACTTCGGGGCTGTCGAAGGGAGCGATCTGCCCGCACGCGCAGTTCTATTGGTGGGGGCATTACACCGCGCGTGACCTCGGCGTCGCGGCAGGAGATGTGCTCTACACGTGCCTGCCGCTGTTTCACACGAATGCGCTCAACAGCTTTTTTCAGGCGTTGATTCACGATGCCGAACTCGTCGTCGACCGGCGTTTTTCTGCTAGCGGATTTTTCGATGCGTTGGTTGAAACGCGCGCCACGGTGACCTACGTGCTCGGTGCGATGGTGCCGATCCTGCTCAGCCGGCCGGTCGCGGCGAGCGAGCGCGAGCATCGGGTGCGCGTGGCGCTGGCGCCGGGCGTACCGGGCCATTTCCAGCACGAATTTACGACGCGCTGCGGCATTGCGCTGGTCGACGGCTACGGCTCGACGGAGACCAATTGCGTGATCAGCGGCGCGAGCGGCGCGCAGCGTCCGGGCTACATGGGCAAGCTCATGGCAGGTTTCGATGCCCGCGTCGTCGACGAACACGACCGGCCGCTTCCGGATGGCGAAGCGGGCGAACTGATCCTGCGCGCCGACACGCCGTTTGCGTTCGCGAGCGGCTATCTGGGAATGCCGGAGAAAACGGTGGAGGCATGGCGCAACCTCTGGTTTCATACGGGCGATCGCGTGGTGCGCGACGCCGATGGTTATTACCGTTTCGTCGACCGTCTGAAAGACACGATCCGCCGCCGCGGCGAGAACGTTTCCTCCTTTGAAGTCGAGCAAGTGCTGCTGAGCCATCCGTCAGTCGAGACGGCGGCCGTCTTCGCGGTGAAGTCGGCGCTCGCTGAAGATGAAGTCATGGCCGCAGTCGTGCTGCGTGACGGCGAGACGCTCGAACCGCTCGACCTGATTCGCTACTGCGAACCGCGCCTGCCGTATTTCGCCGTGCCGCGTTATCTCGACTTCGCGCGAGACCTGCCGAAGACCGAGAACGGCAAGATCCAGAAATTCAAGTTGCGCGAGACCGGTGTCACGGCGACGACCTGGGATCTCGATGCGTCGGGATACCGGCTCAGGCGCTGACGACATCAAACACCCCGTCGCTTACTGGTCGCGCCCGGCGCGAGTACGGCACGGCAGAAGCATCCACAACATCGAGTGCGTCGACAGATGCACAGCTGGAGGCACAGATGGCAAGCACGCGAACGTTTTCTGCCGCAAGCACCCGCCACGATGACGCGGCGGCCGCGCCAGCCGGCTCGGTCGACCCCAAGTCGCTGCGGCGCATTGTCTTCGCATCGGTCGTGGGCAATGCGCTCGAGTGGTATGACTTTTTTCTCTACAGCACGGCGGCAGCCCTCGTGTTCGGCGCACTGTTTTTCCCGAAGGGCACGGATCCGCTCGTCGGCACCCTTGCCGCGTTCGCTGGCTTCGCCGTCGGCTTCGCGGCGCGGCCGTTCGGCGGCGTGTTGTTCGGCCATATCGGCGATCGTTACGGCCGCAAGGGCGCACTGGTATGGACGCTGTCGATCATGGGGGCCGCAACGTTCCTGATTGGCTTCCTGCCGACCTACGCGCAAGTCGGCCTGTGGGCGCCGGCGTTGCTGCTGGTTCTGCGTCTGCTGCAAGGCGTCGCCGCCGGCGGCGAATGGGGCGGAGGCGTGCTGATGATCAGCGAGTCGGCGCCGCCCGAGAAGCGTGGCTATTACGCGGCGTGGAGCCAGATCGGCGTGGGCGGCGGCTTCGTGTTGTCGGCGGCGGTGTTCTTTCTCGTGCAGATGCTGCCAAAGGACGCTTTCATGATCTGGGGATGGCGCATCCCGTTCCTGTTGTCGATCGTCATTTTCGGTGTCGGCGTGTATGTCCGTTCGAAGCTGCCGGAGAGCGCCGAGTTCGCGAAGGCCGAAGCGGCCGGCAAGAAAGCGCGCATGCCGGTGCTCGAAGTGATCCGCAAGCACCCGAAGGAGATCCTGATGGCGATGGGCCTGCGCGTTGCGGAGAACGGCGGCTCATACATCGTGCTCGCCTTTTCGCTGGTGTACGGCAAGTTCATCGGCGTGCCCAATCAGATCATGCTGGCTGGCGTGATCGTGTCGATGACCCTCGAACTCGGCACGATGCTGCTGTGGGGGCGGTTGTCCGACCGCATCGGCCGCAAGCCCGTGTACATGATCGGCGCGGTGGGTTTCGTGGTGATCGCGTTTCCGTTCTTCTGGCTGATCGGCAGCAAGGTGCCGGCGCTGATCTGGCTCGCGTTCCTGCTGGGTAACGCGGTTTGCCATGGCGCGATGATCGGCACGCAGCCGAGCCTGATGGGCGAACTGTTCAGTACGGAAGTCCGTTATTCGGGCATGGCGTTGGGACACGAAATTGCGTCGGTATTCGCGGGCGGTCTGTCGCCGCTGCTTGCGACCGCGCTGCTCGCGCATTATCACGCGGCCTGGCCGGTGGCGTTGTTGCTGACCGCGATGGGCATGATCACGGTGATCTCGCTGCTGTTCACGCACGAGACCGTGGGCCGGCGGGCGCGTTGACGCCCGCCATGAGGATTCCTGATATGCAACCCAACTCATTCGACAACGTCGTGCTGACGGCCGGCGTGGAAGTGCCATACCAGCGCCAGGCGCGCGCGGCGTCAACGGGAGATCTGCTCGCGCAGGCGTTCGGCGCGGCCTTCGCCCAGTCGGGATTTTCGGCGAAGGACATCGACGGACTGGGGGTGGCGTCGTTCACGCTCGCACCCGATCACGCGATCGACCTTGCGTGGCGACTCGGCCTGAGCCCGCGCTGGTGCATGGACGATTGCCACGGCGGCGCGAGCGCCATCAACCTGCTGCAGCATGCGATCCGCGCGATTCAGCACGGCGACGCGAATGTGATTGCCCTGGTATCCGGCGACCGTTTCGAGCCAGCGGATTTTAAACAACTGGTCGAGCATTACAACCTGACGACGCGCACCTGGCTGCGTCCACTGGAGAACGGCGGCCCGAACAGTCTGTTCGCCATGCTCACGCAGCGTCACGCGAAGCGGTACGGTCTGACGCGCCGCGATTATGGCGCGCTATGTGTCGCACAACGCGCATGGGCGGCGTTGAACCCGCATGCGGTCTACCGCACGCCGTTGACGATCGACGCCTATCTCGACGCGCCGATCGTCGCCGAGCCGCTGGGCCGCTTCGACTGCGTGCCGGTGGTGTGCGGCGCTAATGCCGTGATCGTCGCCCGCGCCGACCTGGTGCGTAACGCGAAGAACGTGCGCGTGCGCGCGCTGCAATGTCGCTACAACCCGGACCAACAGGCGGGCGACGGCCTGCAGACTTCGTTGGCGGCGCTTGCCGGCGATCTGTGGCGGCAGGCCAGCGCGACGCCGGAGGACATGGACGTGGTGTCCGTCTACGACGACTACCCCGTTATGACGCTGGTGCAGCTCGCCGATCTTGGCTTCGCGCGCGACGGCGACCTGCGCGGCTTGATCTCTCGCATCGGCTCGCGCACGCTCGCCGTCAACACATCGGGTGGGCAACTCTCCGCGGGACAGGCCGGCGCCGCGGGCGGCATGCACGGCCTCGTCGAGGCGATCACGCAATTGCGCGGTGCGGCAGGCGAGCGGCAGGTGGCCAACGCGCACCTGGCGGTCGTGAGCGGCTACGGCATGGTCGAGTATCGCTACGGGATGTGCGCGAATGCCGTCGTACTCGAAAGCGATCGGCGAGGTGCGCAATGACACTTAAGGTATTTCGGTGCGCGCAGTGCGAGACGACGCTATTCCCGGCTCGGTATTTTTGCCCCGCATGCGGCGGCGGCGAGTGGAGTGAGTGTGCAGTGGAACGCGGCAGCGTCGCCGAATCGACCGTTGTGCGGCATCGCGTCGGCGCGCAGGGTGGTGGCGATGTGCATCTCGCCAGCGTGGTGACGAGCGCCGGGCCCATCGTCATCGCGCGACTCGAGGCTGCCATGCAGTCCGGCGAGTCGGTGAGTCTCGACGTGGACGATGCCGGTCGTATCGTCGGCCGCGCGGTTTGGGGCGCTGCGCCATCGAGTGCGGACGCAGGCACAAAGCAAGGTACAACGTTCGGAGATCGTGATGCGGATTGATGGCTGTGTAGCGTTTGTGAGCGGAGCCAATCGCGGGCTCGGCGCGTGTTTCGTCAGGAAGCTCCTGGAGCAGGGCGCGCGCAAGGTGTACGCAGGCGCGCGGGATATCAACGTGCTGAGCGACTTTGACCCACGCGTCGTACCAGTCGCACTCGACATTACGAATGCGGAGCAGGTGGCGCGCGCGGCCGCTCTGGCGAGCGATGCGAACCTTCTCGTCAACAATGCCGGCATCAACCGTCTCGAGCCTGTGCTCGCCGCACCCGACCTGAATGCGGCCCGGGCCGAGATGGAAGTCAACTACTTCGGCACCCTGAACATGATCCGGGCGTTCGCGCCGTCGCTGCGACTGAGTGGCGGAGCGATCATGAATGTGTCGTCGATTCTCGCACGCGTCGCGTTGCCGGCCATGGCGTCGCTCTGCGCGTCGAAGGCGGCTGCTCTTCGGATGACCGAAGCCGTACGCGCGGAGCTTGCGCCGCATGGGATGCGCGTGCTGGCGATTCTGCCGGGTGCGATCGACACCGACATGAGCCGCGATTTTCCTCCGCCGAAGATTCCTGTTGCCGACGTCGTTGATGCGGCTTTTGCGGCGCTCAGGGACGGGGGCGACGAAGTCTATGTCGGCGCCATGGCCCAACAGATCGCAGCCGGCCTGGCGACTGACCGGCAGGCCGTGCAGTTGAGTCTCGCACGCGGCGCGTGAGAAAACGGTTGGTGATTGCCGCAACTCTTCAAGAAGGAAAGGAACGGATCATGAGTGGTGAGTTCATCCAGATCGATGCGGGCAACGGACAGGCGTTTTCTGCCTACATGGCGAAACCCAGGCAAGGTTCGGGGCCTGGACTGATCCTGTTGCAGGAGATTTTCGGTATCAACGGATACATGAAGGCGATGGCGGACCGCTTTGCGGAGGAAGGCTACGTGGTGCTGGTGCCGGATCTGTTCTGGCGCATGCAGCGGCGCGTCGAACTCGGGTACGGCGAAGAGGACTTTGCCGCCGCGCTCGACTACAACGCGCGACTCGACCTTGGACTCGCGGTCGAGGACATCGCCTCGACCCTCACCGCGTTGCGCGCGTTGCCGCAACAGGCAGGCAAGGTTGGTGCGCTTGGATACTGCCTCGGCGGGAAGCTGGCGATGCTTGCCGCCGCCCGGACCGAGATCGATTGCGCGGTGAGCTATTACGGTGTTGGCCTCGACGCGTTTCTGGACGAGGTGCCCTCGATCCGCTGTCCGATGGTGTTCCATTTTGCGGGTCGGGATGCGCTATGCCTACCCGCGATGCGCGAGAAGATCCAGGCGGCATTCAGCACGAATCCACGTATTGAGCAGTACGTGTACCCCGATTGCGATCACGCCTTTGCGACCCCGGAGCGCGAGCACTTCGACAAACCGGCCGCGATGATGGCGTATTCGCGCTCGCTTGCGATGCTGCGCAAGGTGCTGGGGCCGATCCACGACCTGAACGCGTTGTGGGATTTGCACTGCCACTATGAATTCGCCACGCGCGACGTCAACGCGATCATGCCGACCATGGTCGCCGAGCCGTACGTCAACCACGTTCCGACGATGACCGGCGGAGTCGGCCACGACGAGCTCAAGCGTTTCTACAAATACCACTTTGTCGACGCGAATCCCGACGATACGCGGCTCATTCCGTTGTCCCGCACCATTGGTTCGGATCGGATCGTCGACGAGTTCGTGTTCTGCGCAACCCATGATCGCGAGATCGACTGGTTGTTGCCGGGGCTGGCACCTACCGGCAGATACATCGAGATTCCGATGCTTGCCGTCGTGTGCTTTCGGGGCGACAAACTCTACAACGAGCATATCTATTGGGATCAGGCTTCCGTGCTCGTGCAGATCGGCGTGCTCGATCCAACAGGGCTGCCCATTGCTGGGATTGAAACCGCCAGGAAGATGGTCGATGAAAACTTGCCAGGCAACACGCTGATGCGCAATTGGGCGTCCAGCGAGGGCAAGCCGGTCTGACCCACGATCAAGCGCTGCCTGCTTCAATAAAAAGTGGGCAGCAAAAGTCGGGAAGTCGAGCAATTCATCTTCCCACATGTTTTCTATTTATTTCGGTATGCAAATCAAAACGTAAGATAACTGACCAAGGAAAAATCGTGAAGAAGCTGCTCGCCGCTTTTCCCGCAATGCTATTCATCAGTCTTGGAGCTCATGCCCAAAGCAGCGTGATGATCTACGGCATCGTAGACGACGGACTGACCTGGTCGAGCAATCAGGGCGGCAAGAGCGCCTGGCAGATGCAGGGCAGCATCTCGCAAGGCAATCGGTGGGGGCTCAGAGGCGTGGAAGACCTGGGCGGCGGCACGACGGCAATCTTCCGGCTCGAGAGCGGCTTTAACGTCAACACTGGCGCGTTGAGTCAAGGCGGCCGGCTATTCGGCCGGCTGGCCTATGTGGGCCTGTCCGACAACCGTTACGGCACGCTGACACTCGGGCGGCAGGGCGAGGAAGTGGGCGACTATATCGGTGTGTTGTCCGCCAATGGCACTTTGCCAGGCGGGATCCTGTTTCCTCATCCTGGAGATCTGGATAACAACGGCGTCGATTTTCACCTGCAAAACGCCGTCAAGTACGTGTCGCCGACCATTGCCGGCTTCACGGGTGTCGCCACCTATAGCTTCGGCGGCGTCGCGGGTGATTTTGCGCGCTACGGTGCGAAATCCTTCGCGCTTCAGTACGTGAACGGCAATCTGCAGGTGGTGGGCGCTTATACGTCGATCGACCATCCGGCCACCGCCGTATCGGAGGGGGTGTGGACGGCCGCCAACACGGTCGACGGCAACTACGGTCTTGCGGCCGGTAGCTACAAGGTGTTCGGCTTCGGCGCCGCCTACGCGTTCGGTGCGGCAAAGATCAGCGCCGACTGGACTCACACGCAATTCGGCGACCTCGACCCCACCGTGGGTGCGAAGATTGGCGGACACGTGACCTTCAATATCGGCGAAGTCGTGGCCAGTTACATGGTGACCCCGGCGCTGCAACTTGGCGTGGCGTACAGCTATACCGAAGGCAACGTTTCCGCAACCGGGCAGGAGCCGCGCTATCACGAGGTGGACGCGAGCGCGGACTATTTCCTGTCGAAGAGCACCGACGTGTACGGGTCCGCCACGTATATGCGCGCCGGAGGCGGCGCGGTCGCCGATCTTGCGCCTGTTTTGCAAGCATCGAGTTCAGCGAATCAGATTGAGCTGCGGATCGGGATTCGGAAGAAGTTCTAGCTCTCGCGGCGGTCGGCGGGGCATGGAGGCCTATTGGGGAATTTTCCCGCCAGCAAGCTCCCGTAGCTTTGCGGCCCGTCTTCTAATTTAAGCCTCGAGAGACAGTACCAAAGCAAAGCGGCATTGCTGGCAATCACAGGAACGCCGATGTTGCGCTCGATCTCCTCGATCACTCCACTAACTCGAATCCCCGCGCAACTAATCAGGAGCGCATCGAAATTGCCGCGCAATGTGACGGCAAGGTTCAGCCATTGCCGTGGCGCAATCATGGCCTGATCGAATGGCGTCGCGCAGGGCTTGCCCCTGCTCTGCGTGACCTCGATGCCCCTGCTCGCAAAGTAGTCGATTTCCGCAGCAACCACTTCGTCACGATACGGCGTTAGCAGCGCGATCTTCCTTGCACTGACAGCGGCAAGCCCGGCCAACACCGCTTCAATCGTGTTGACCG
The DNA here is from genome assembly GCF_003386115.1 of Paraburkholderia sp. BL27I4N3. Classification (NCBI taxonomy): domain Bacteria; kingdom Pseudomonadati; phylum Pseudomonadota; class Betaproteobacteria; order Burkholderiales; family Burkholderiaceae; genus Paraburkholderia; species Paraburkholderia sp. BL27I4N3. The sequence goes on from NZ_QREJ01000002.1 coordinate 290,627, forward strand.
CCGATATGCCCGTGGACGCTTCTATCCGCCGGTTGATCTGCTCCGATCCACACACCACGCCGGCCGCGGTGCAATTCAGCGCAATGAGATCGACTTTCGCATCGGCGAGCAGGGCAGCATGGACTTCCAGGTTGGCGATAATGGCCTTGTCCGATTCAATCGACGTGTCTCGAAACGGAAGCCTCGTCGTCAGAAATTGCACACCGTTTGGCGCCATTCTCTGGATTTCATAGTCGCACAGACCGCCGGATGGATAGAGATGTCCAATCCGCGCTTTGTCCCCGAAGCCGTCGCTCATTGTTAGCTTTCCAAAGACACGTTCACCGAATTGGCTCGCGTGACGGTTTGCTCAGGGCTGCGCGTCAGCGCAATCGCCGCGCCGGCAACCAGCGCGGCGGCCGAGAAGGCGAAGAAGTTCCATTTGACGTCGGCACCTTGCGCCGCCAGATACGCGCCGACCATGGGGCCGCTCATCGCGCCGAAGCGGCCGATGCCGACGGCCCAACCGGTCGCGCTGGCACGCGCATGGGAACGGTAGTAGTTGGCGATGAACCCGAGCTGAACCATCGCCACGCCGATGCTGCCGAAGCCCGCGAGCGCGACGAGGACATAGTTCATCAGCAGACTGCTTTTGATTGCCAGGCCGGAAATCGCCAGTGCACCAATGACGTATCCGCAGACGATGGTTTTGCGCGCACCCAGACGATCGCTGATCCGTCCGATCAGAATCCCGCCGATCGCGGACGACAGCATGAACACGGCGAGGAAGGAGAGGCTGGGGCCCAGGTCGTAGCCGAGTTTGCGCATCAGTTGCGGCAGCCAAGTGCCGAGCCCATAGATCACCATGACCGCGGCAACCTGAGCGACCCAGAGACTGATCGTGGCCCACGCGTTCTGTCGGGAGAAAACCTCGCCGAACACCGCCGCAACGGACGGCTTCGGCAATGCCCGGCGTGCCGCCCGGTCAAGCAACGCAGCATTGATACCAAGTCGGCCTGCCAGAACTTTGGCGCGCGTGGTTTTGCCGCGTGCCATCAGGAAGTCGAGCGATTCCGGCAGCAGATACATCAGGAAAGGAACCACGATCAGCGGACTCGCGCCGAGCGCCACGACGAAGCGCCATCCATGCGAACCCAGAAACGCCATACCGATGACCGCCGAGAGCAATGCGCCGATGGAGTACCCCGAATACATCAAAGCGAAATTGAGGTTCCGCTTGTTGGGCGGTGAGTACTCGACCGTCAACGCAGCTGCCGCCGAGATAACGCCACCGAGGCCGAGACCGCCAACGAAGCGCGTAACCGAAAAGATGAACGGTGTTGGAGACGAGGCCGCGCCCAGCATCGACAGCGAAAACAGCGCGACGCAACTGATCAGAAGCAGCTTTCGTCCGACGAGGTCGCTGACGACGCTGATGAAGTAGGAGCCGAACAGGGTACCGAACAGCGCGGCGCTGCCCATCGCGCCGATTTCGATCGGCGTGAGTTTCCACGCCTGATCCGCGAGCAGGGAGGGGACGATGGTTCCCATGACCCCGATGTCATAACCTTCCGCAACGATCGAGAGAAAGCAAAGCAACAGCACGAGATAAGTGGTTCTGGCCGGCGGATCGAACGAATGCGGTTCTGAACTATCGGATAGCGCTGCCATTCGGGCACCTCGGGTGGTTAGCACGCGACGGATTTTGGATGATCAGAGAGCGTATGCGTGGCGAACGACGGCCGAATCACCTCAATCGGCACAACGACGCTATCGGCGGGTGCGGTTCCGTCGGTACGCAACTCCGCAGTCTGATGCCTGAGCGAGAGCGTCCAGCGCTACGGCTCAAATACAGAATGACATTCTTTATTCGAGAATGTCAAAGCATTTCAAAAAAACGCATCGAACGCCGCTTTGCTCGCGCCCGTCTGCATCGTGTCGGAGTCGGGTATCTATGCATCATTCCGTTGCGCAGATCGATGGCGCATGCGTGCGGTCCGCAGAAATATTCGACATAAAGGCTTGACATGGGCCTTTTGCGAAAACAGAATGACATTCATTATTCAAGATTCTTCCCCTTTGAGGATTCCGCTCATGATCGAGACCCCCGCTCCTGAAGGCACTTTGACCGCGCGTTACGCGCATCTTGGCTCGGGCCTGATTCCGGTCGAACCCTATATCTCAGCCGAATACTACGAGCGCGAAAAAGCGCACATCTTCAAGAAGACGTGGCTACAGGTCGGCCGGGTCGAGGAAATCCCGGAGGCCGGCGACTACTTCGTCAAGAAACTGGACGCCTGCGACACGGAAATCATCGTGGTCAGAAACAAGCAGGGCGAAATTCGCGCGATGCACAACGTCTGCTCGCATCGCCTGAATCAGATTGCGTACGACAAAACGGGCCACACGCGAAAATTCTTTTGCAAGTTTCATGGCTGGGCCTACGATCTGGACGGCAAGCTCACGGGTGTGCCGGACGAACAGTGTTTTTTCGGGCTCGATTTCAACGACTACGCGCTGACTCGCGCCGCCTGCGACGTCTGGCAGGGTTTCATCTTCGTCAATATGGACCCGCAGCCGAAGATGTCGTTGAACGACTTCATGAAGCCCATGTATGGCGACGTCGAAGGCTACCCATTCGACAAAATGACAGTGGGCTTCGCGTGGGAAACGGTCGTCGACTGCAACTGGAAGCTGGCGTTGGACGCGTTCCAGGAGGCCTATCACGTTGCCTACGTGCACGGCAATTCGATCGCGGATGCGATCGACAGGAGTGCCGGCGGCAGCATGCCGCCGCTCGACGCACTGTGCGGCGATTTTCATCGACGCCTCTCGCTGGCGGGCAACCAGAAGTCCGTCTATGGCAACCCGAAGGCCGTCACTTCCGGCGGCGCCGCCGCTGCCGAAGCCTTATCCGATGCCGGCGCCAAACGGCCGCTTGCGGCCGCGGCGCTGCGCGCGGGCATCGGCAGTGCGCGTCACGCCTTCCCGCTCGACGCATTGCCCGCGGGCGTGAACTGGACCAAAAGCCCGAACTGGCTATTCGATATCAACGTGGTGTTCCCCGACTTCTATCTGTCGCTGCGGCCCAACTACTGTCAGGCCTATAACTTCCGCCCGATCGCGCACAACAAGACCCTGCTCGAAGCGCGTGTGTACTACCCGGAGATGACCACGCCCGGCGGACGCTTCTTCCTCGAATACATGAAGGTGGCGCTGCGGGACGTGCTGCTCGAAGACCTGAGCACGCTCGAGCGCACGCAACGGGCGGCGGAAACGGGCGTCAAGAAATTCATGGTGCTGCAAGACAACGAATTGCTGGTGCGTCACAGCTACCACGTCATCGAACGTTTATTGGCCGAAGCAGAAGCGACCGCGGAGTAAAAGTCATGGAAGAAAAAGTTATCGTCATCGCAAGCCGGAAGGGCGCCGCCGCAGCCGGCTCGTCCACCCGAGCGGCGCTGCCCGCGGCGTTCGACGAACTCAGCCGTTTTGTCGAGCTGTGGTCGCTGTCCACCGAGACTGAGCGCACGACTCAGCGTCACACCGTCGGCATGGATGCCATCGTCGAGTTCAAGGACGCGATGTTGCCACGGGTCGACGACATCGTTGCGTGGCTCAATCAATATGAACTCGCCCATTTGCCCGGAGACGCCAGGTCGTTGATGTACATGCTGCTGTCCTTTGCGGAAATTGCCCCAGCGGTGGAGTTCTATCAGCAACCGGCCGTCATCGACGGATACGATCCGCGCCGCTTTATCGCCGATGAGACTTTCTCGATGCGGCCTCCTATCTGACACTCATCGAACGCTATTAGCACAAGGAAACAGATCATGCCCAAGTGCCGCATATTTGGAATCGACGACGGTCTCAAGCAGGTCGTAGCCGACGGTCTCTACATGAAAACGATGATCGGCCAGACCATGAGCGTCGCGGTGATCAAGTTCGTCGAAACGGCGGGCCGCGATCTGCCCGCGAAGGCGCACGATCATGGCGAAGAGGCCTCCTTGCAGGTGCGAGGCGCATGCTCGATCTTCGAGGTTCATGCTGACGGCCGCGAAGTTGAACGCGAGATGAACGCCGGAGAAGGCATGATCATCCCGGCCGGCTTGAGCCACTACGGAGTGAACCGCTTCGAAGGCGCGGGCATGAGCATGCGGCTCAACGTGGTCACGCCGCCGCGAGCGGAGTATGGCGGCGGGGATGACACGCCGTATTATCCGTTGGCAGGCCGGGAGCAAGCATCGTGAGCAAAGCGATGACTTCCGTGACGTCGGCCGCGCGTATCGATGACGTAAGCGGTGTTGCAGGCCCGATACATTGCACGCTGCTCCCTTCCGTCGCCGGTGCAGACCCGGCGGCTGGCCTGGCGCCTGAGAGACAGTCCGCCAACGGCGCGGCGCTGGCCGCGTCGACGCAGGTGCTGCGGGCGGGGGACATGGTCGACTACCCGGCCCATGTGCTCGGTGAAGAAATGGGCGCGGTACTCGATGGATGCGTCGACATCGTCGCGGCGGATGAGCATTATGTGCTTTCCGCAGGGGAGGCGATTCTGATCCCGCCGGGCGAAGCGCGTCGCTACCAGTGTCTCTCGCAGCACTGCGTGCTGTATCGGGTCACGGTGCGCACGGACCCGGACGGGGAGCGGCAGTCATGAGTGCTTCCTCTCATATCGCTGTCGTTGGGGCGGGCCATGCGGGCGGTCGGCTCGTCCAGCATCTGCGGGCGCTGGGCCACACCGGGCGCCTCACCCTCATTGGGGAAGAGGCACACGCCCCTTACGAGCGGCCGGCGCTTTCCAAGGATCTGCTGCTCGGCGCGAGCACGAAAGAAAACCTCGAACTCACGCCCGCCGGATTCTGGTCGAGCGATTCGCTGGCGGCCGCCGGTATCGAACGGATTCGCGCAACGGCGGACGCACTGAATGTCGACACGCGGAGTCTGCGTCTGAATGACGGTCGAAGCGTCGATTTCGATTTGCTGGTGGTCGCCACCGGAGGTGCCGCAAAGCGTCCATCGTTCATGACGAAACAGATCGAGGGCGTTCATGTGCTCAGAACGCTCGACGATTGCCTCGCCCTTCGCGCGTCGCTGGCGGGTTGTCGCAAGCTTGCGATCATCGGCGCCGGTGTGATCGGCATGGAAGTCGCGTCCACTGCGGTGTCGCTCGGTGTTCTGGTGACCGTGCTCGAGACGGGCACCGGCATCATGAGCCGCTGCCTCCCTCCAATCGTGGCCACATGGCTCGCGCAACAACACGTCGCACGCGGCGTCGACGTGAAGACTGGGGTGAGCGTGGCTGACATCACGCATGCCGACCAGACGAAAGCGGATGCGCTTGCGTTGCGTATCAGCGCAATGCGCGACGGCGAGCCCTTATATATCGACGCGGACTGTGTGCTCGTCGCCATCGGTGTCGATTGCAATCCAGTCTTTCTGCGCGGCTTGGGCGTGTCGGACGAACGTGGCGTCGCAGTCGATGCGTTCTGCCGGAGTCCGGCCATGCCGTGGCTCTACGCTGCCGGCGATGTGGCTTGCACGCTCGACAGTCAGTCGAGCCGGTACGTGCGGCAGGAAACCTGGCGCAATGCGGAAAACCAGGCTCGCGCGGTCGCGGAGATCATTCTCGGGAGAGCGGAGCCTTATCGCGAGACGCAGTGGATGTGGACAGATCAACTCGGGCACGCGATTCAGGTGACCGGAATACCCGAGGCGGGCGACGCCGTGATCGTGCGAGGCGCGCTGGAGTCGGGAAGCGCGACCGTTATCGCGCTGCGCGACGGCTGCGTGAGCTCCGGCGTGACGATCAATCAGAGCCGCGACCGGCGTCATCTGGAAAGCCTTGTACGGAGCCGCAAACGTGTCGATTCAGAACGGCTTGGCGACGAGTCGATTTCGCTGAAGGAGTTTGTCTGAGCCATGAAGACTGAAACGCTACCGTCAGAAAAGGCCGCGCTCATGTCCCTGGAGGCGCGTGTTACGAGGCTCGAGGCAATCGATGCGATTCGCGCGTTGAAGGCCCGCTATGCGGCGCTTGCCGATGCAAAGTACACGAACGACTATCGGCGGCAACCGGAGCACGTCATGGCCGGCATCGCGCGGCAGCAGTCCGAGTGTTTTACCGAGCGCGCGGTGTGGATCGGCGGCGCTGGTTTCGGCGATGACCTGGCCGGCCGGGACATGCTGTTCGAGTGGTTCAAACGTTCACCCTGGCGCTTCGCCATGCATTACTACGTGAGCGAAACGCTCGCCTTTTCCGATGCAGACCATGCGGTCGGCACCTGGCGGCTTTGGCAACTAGCGCTGCGGGACGACGATGCGCGTGCCGTCATGCTGGGCGCCGTGACCGAGGAAAAGTACGAGCGGGCCGAGTCGGGCGACTGGTTGATCGGCGAAATGCGGTTCGCGCAACTGCACATGATGGAGCCGGACTCCGCGGTCTTTCCTCTCGCGAACGATTTCGGCTCGTTGACCGCGAAGCGCGTTCGCGACACGACGGCCGTTTGAGCGATCCCCTTAATAGCGGTGCTACGTGGCAAGACGAGCGCCGGCAGGAATTGATTTGACGGAAACACTATGACCAATTTCCAGACTGACCCGAGCGTGGCCGATTTCACGGCGAGCAAGGTGATTCCACTCTGTGCGAGCCGGGACGAAGGCGTCTCATCGGCACATGCCGCGTGCGCGGCAGCGTTGTCGATTGCCGAGAATCAGTGTCTCGTGCGCTCGAACGACTGGGTCAATGCAGAGTACAAGCATCTGATTCTCACCGCGCCGGAGTTGGCCCTGAATGCCCGTGCCGGCCAGTTTTTTCACCTCGCCTGTCCGCCGTCGAATGACGAAGTGCCGTACCTTCGCCGTCCGATGAGCATTTACTGCGTGGCGGTGGATGACCAGCGCATCGAGTTTCTTTACAAGGTCCAGGGAGTGGGTACGCGTGGCCTCGCGCAACTGCAATCGGGCGACACGCTCGACGCGCTGGGGCCGCTCGGCAAGGGCTTCGCATTGCCGCCGGCATCGTCCGGGACCGCACACGTTCTGCTGCTGGCGCGAGGCGTCGGATTGGCCACCATGGCGCCGCTCGCTCACGAGGCGATTGCAGCGAATGCCCGCGTGACGGCGATTCTCAGCGCGCGCAGCGCGTCGCTGATGATGTCAGTCGACTATCTGCGCGACGCCGGCGCCGAAGTCGTTGTCGTCACCGACGACGAGCAAACCAGCGATGTCGTGCAGGTCGAAAGCCTGGTCCGCCGTATTCACCAGGCGCAAAGCATCACCTTTGCCACGACGTGCGGATCGAACCGGCTGCTGACGATGCTGCAACGCGTGGCGGCCGAACTGAAGATCCCCGGTCAGGTCGCGCTCGAGCAGCACATGGGTTGCGCCATCGGCGCCTGCTACGCCTGTGTGCGCCCATTCCGCAAGCATGCCGCTTCAGACGAGTTGAGCTATCGGCGCGTGTGCTGGGACGGCCCGGTTTTCGATCTCCAGGAAACAACATCATGGTAGACCTTAGCGTCCAAATCGGCTCGCTCACGCTTGCCAATCCTGTTATGCCGGCATCGGGCACCTTCGCTGAGGGGACAGCCCAGGTGTTCGATCTGAACTGTCTGGGCGCGATCGTCACCAAGACGATTACGCACGACGTGCGCGAAGGCGTCCCGCCTCCCCGCGTCGCCGAGTTTCGCGATGCGACGCTGTTTTCGATCGGCATCCCGAGCAAGGGCAGTGATTTTTACGTCGAACAGACGGTGCCCTATTACCGTCGATACACGCCGCCGCTGGTTGCCAGCATCTCCGCGAACACCATCGATGAATTCGGCAGCCTCGCGGCGAGGATCAGTGTGCCGGGTGTTGCCGCGATCGAGGCCAACGTCTCCTGCCCGAATCTGAAAAAGAACGGCCAGGCATTCGGCATGGACCCGGAGGCGACTTATCAGGTGGTCAGGGCGATGAAGTCGGCCACCGGGCTGCCGATCTGGCCAAAGATGACGCCCAACGCGGGCAATGTGGTGGAAGTTGCTCTGGCGGCGGAAGCTGCGGGCGCGGATGCGTTGGTCGTCAGTAACGCGATCCTTGCGATGGCGATCGATGTCGAAACGTTCCGGCCGCGCCTCGCGAACGTCATGGGCGGATTAACCGGCGCCGCGACCAAACCGATCATGCTGCGCATTGCGTACCAGTGCGTGCAGGCCGTGAAGATTCCAGTGATCGGATGCGGCGGGATCGGCACCGCCGCCGACGCGCTGGAATTTCTGCTGGCCGGTTGCAGCGCGGTGCAGGTCGGTACGGCGAACTTCGTGTCGCCCACCGCCATGCCGCGCTTGATCGATGATCTCGACGCTTACTGCAAACGGCATGGCGTAGCGAAACTGACAGACCTGATCGGCGCGGTACGAATGCACGAGCCGGTCAAACTTCAGCAAAAGGTGGCCCTATGAACGCGGTGCACGAAATCAGGTCCGTGAGCGCATCGAGCTTTGTGCGCGACGAGGACGGATGGTATGCGGTTGGTAAGGTGAGCGAGGTGTTCGGCGCGCGCGCATGCCGCGGAATCGAACTGGAAGGCGTCAGGATCGGACTGTTCCGTGTCGATGGAGAAGTTCACGCTCTCGATGACATCTGCACGCATGGCGCCGCGCTGCTGAGCGACGGCGAATTCGAGGGCCACGAAATCGAGTGCCCGCTGCATGCGGGTCTGGTGGATGTACGTACGGGGCAGGCACGGTCCGCGCCGATCACTCGCGACACGCGGCGCCATGAGACGAAAATCGAGAGAGACGAACTTTTCGTTCGGTTGCGGGTATGAAGCATGACGACATCGAAGCGCAAGCCGCTTCGTCTTCAGGTCTTTCCTTGGGCCCGGGTGCGGATCGGCCGGCGAGTGCGGTCGTTCGTCCGCGCGTTGCGGTGATCGGCACAGGTGGGACGTTCGCGATGCATGGCCGTCATCGGTTCGACTGGATCGAATATGCGGACAGCGGGGTGATTCACCCCATCGAAGCACTGTTGACGCAATTGGGGGAGCTGGCGCCGGAGGTCGATATCGTGCCGATTCCGTTTCGGAGTCTCGGCAGTGTGTCGATTGGTCCGGCGGACTGGCTCGAACTTGCCGCGTTGATCCGGAATACCGCAGCCAACGATTCGTCGCTGGCGGGATTCGTCGTGACGCACGGAACCGCCACGCTCGAAGAGACCGCATGGTTTCTCGACCTCGTCCTGGCGCTCGATCAACCCGTGGTGCTGACAGGCGCTCAACGCCCGGCCAATACCGACGGTAGCGATGCGGCCGCCAACCTGCGCGGCGCGGTCGCCGTTGCCGCGGCGTCCGATTCACGCGGTGCGGGCGTTCTGGTGACGATGGGCGGCCTGTTTTTCGCCGCCCGGGATGTGACGAAGGCGGCAAGCTTCGAACTCGCAGCCTTCGAAGCACCGACGTATGGGCCGCTCGGGCGGATCGACGCGGACGGCGGCGTCGCGTGGCGTCGTCGCCTGTTTCGGGGCGACGCGTCGCCTACAGCACGCGTGGCGGACGGCGATGCGGGTGTGTTTCGACCCGTCGCCCGGTTTCCCTCGATACTCGACGCGCCGGGCGCATTCGCGTTGCCACGCGTCGATATTGTGACCTCATACGCCGGCGCGGACGGCGCGGCTATCGACGCCTTCGTGGCCGCCGGCGCGCGTGGCATCGTTTGCATGGGACTGCCGCCCGGCCGTCCCGCGGCAGGCGAACTCAGGGCGCTGCGCGACGCTGTGGCGGCGGGTGTCGTCGTCGTGCAGGCCACACGCGCACCGCGCGGTCTCGTGCCCGTGCAGCGATTCCTGACGGCAGATGGAATTCTCTCTGGCGGCGATCTTGCACCCCAAAAGCTACGTATTGCGCTGATGCTGGCGCTGGCCGCCTACGATGCGGAACAGGCATGCGATGCGGGGAGCGAGGTCATCGACCGGGATAAACTGCAAGCGTTTCTGCTCGACCTGTAAAGTCGCAATGTGACTCAAGTACGCGCTCGTGCCTTCAACACAATTCTCCTGTCCACCATGCAATTCTCCTATCTCGTCACTTTCACGCATCCTGACCCGAGTGCGCGCATCAGCGACAGCGATCTGCAAAGAATCTCCGCAAGCATCCAGGCGACGCCGGCAATGAGCCGTGCGAGGCTCTATACGCCGCAGAGTGCCAAGGACTACTACACCGACGACGGGCCGTCGCCGATCTTTGCGTTCCAACTCGACTTCGAGAAATTAGCCCACCTCGAAGCGGCGATTGCGGCAGACGGTCATTTGCAAAGCATTGCGCGCGAGGATTTTCCGAGCCTGGAATCGTGCGTGGTCGAGCAACAGGTGATGGCTCGCCGCCCTTACCCGGTGCTCGATCCGCAGCCGCGAGTGGCCGAAGGAGAGCTTCCCTGTCAGTTCCTCGTCCACTACCCGGGGCGCGCCGAAAACCTCGACGAATGGCTGAGCTACTACCTGACACATCATCCCCAGATCATGAAGTTTTTCGATGGCGTGCGTGAGATCGAAATATTCACGCGTGTCGACTGGATCGATGCGATGCCCTGGACTCGGGTGCACTACATGCAACGTAACAAGCTGATGTTCGACAGCGCGGAAGCGATCACCGAAGCGATGAACTCACCGGTGAGGCATCAGATGCGTGCGGATTTCGAGCAGTTCCCGCCGTTCGAAGGGAGCAATATCCATCATCCCATGTCGGCGAGAACGTTCTTTGGTGAGGCGGGCCAGGCCGCTTCGGATTGAGGCGGCACGCGTGTTTGGCGACGTCAGTCCTTTGATGCGGCTGTGACGCCCAGCAGCATGTCGGTCATCACGTCGGCGATCTTTTCCACGTCGCGCAGGTCGCCGATCCGCTGATTGATGACGAATCCGTCGAACGCCATCCACACCACATGCGACAGCAATTGATCGCGAACGAACGTCATGCGTTCGGGCGGCAGAATTTCCGTCAGCATCGTATCCAGCAGATCTTCCACGGATGCGAGAAGACTGACTGGCTTGCCCATGCCGGGTGGCGCGCTCGACAACGCTTCGATCAGCGCATTGGCGAAGCAGTGGTCCGCGGCGGGTATATCGCCCCACAAGCCAATGAAGACGCGCCGCAAGCGCGTGCGTGGCGTACGGAGCTTCGCCACCGATTCGCGAACGCCTTCGAGCTGCTTGTTCAACCAGGGCTCGTATATCTCGTAGAGAAGAAGCAGCTTTGAATCGAAGTAGACGTACAGATTCGCGACGGTCATACCCGCTGCGCGGGCGATCTCCGACATGGTGGTCGTGGAGTACCCCTTGCGGCAGAACAGATCAAACGCGGCGGCCAGAATAGCTTCCCGCATTCCCGCTTTCTTTACCTGCGGCACCGTTGTCCTCCTCCGTTGTCGGTTCTGGGTCAATGCTCCGTTTGGCGTCTTGACAACGGGAAAACGCTGGCGAGCGCGCATATTCTACACGCTCCCTCAGTGAAAAACGCTTGCCACTCGTTTTTGAAAGGCGCCGATCGAGCCGCTATGGATAGCAATACGATGGGCACGATTGGGCTGTGTCTATCAGAATCGCTTTCGAATACCCACGGCGACAACGCTAACGTCGTCACCGGGACGACTGAGGGTCGCTCCCGCGAGACTTCCAATTGCATTCTTCTGATTCACTACGTAGCCGACTCGCGCGTACAGCGCGGTGGTCTTCGACAGGTTGTAATCGTAGCCGAGCGCGATGGCCAATGAGTTCGCTGCGTCCTTGCCCGCGACGTTGCGGTAGATCGCGGAGAATTTCACCGTGTTCAGTCCTTGCGGAATATTCAGGCCGATCATGTGGCTCGAAGCGATGTAGTAGCCGGCGTACTCCGGAATGGTCATGTTGTACTCGTACGTGATCAGCGCACCATTGAGGTTATACATGGCTCCGGCGCCAAGCCATTTATTCTTGACGGCCGGTGTGGTGCTCGTTGGATCGGTCGTTATCTTGTCGTAGAACGCCCCGAGATAGAGCGGGCCGTTGGCATACTCGATCTGCGCGCCCTGAAAGCTCGCTGACGGGTAGCCCTCAGTCGTCACGCCGCGCGGCGCGTCCAGTATCTCGATCTGAAATCCGCCTATGATCGGCGTGGTGTACGAAATCGCGTTACTGATCCGCGAGTCGCCGATGGTCGCAGCCTTGCCCAGGTCCGAACTCAGGCTCACGATCGACGCCAACGGAGAAAAAGCACCGACGCCTGCAAACGGGTCGATCGCGGTTGATAGCTCAGTTGGGTATTGTCGGCCGAGTTTGATTCGTCCCCACTGGGTCGATACGAGCGAGACATTCGCTTCGCGACTGAAGAATGACTGATCTCCCTGCATGGTGGTGGCGCCGGCGGTTCCGTTCGTCAGCTTGAGCGCGCTTTCGAGATTGAAGCGCACGGACAAGCCATTCCCTAGCTGCTCCACGCCCAGAAAGCCAATGCGTGAAGTCGCGCCCGCGCCACTCTCGGCCTGGAACACGCTGTTACTGCCCGCGTGATAGTACTGAACGCCCGCGTCAGCAACGCCATAGAGAATGACGCCGCTCGTTCCAACGAAAGCGTCTGGCATCAGGATCTGGAACGCTGATTGAGAATGTGCCGGAAGACTCGAAAAAATCGTGACGGAACTCAGCAAAAGAGAAGGGGCTAATTTCATTTGTATAGTGGTACTAATATATGTGTATTTGGCAATCGAAGCGAGAATGCAGATTGCAGGGCGAACGGCGTTTTACTGCTGAAGGAGCGTCGTCGTCATCGGAAAATGAATGGCACCGCCCGAGAACGGCGGAAACTTACCGTTATCCTCACGCATACGGGCCCGCGTCGTCGACTCGAGTGCCGCGAGCATGCTCGTTGGCGACGGGAATGAGAGCATGTTCCGCTGCATGTGATCGACACGTTCCCACGGCATGGCGTCGCACCAGTCTATTCGGGTAAAGACATGAATCTGGCGCACCTCCGGATAGTCGCGCATGATCTGCGGGTGGTGCGCCAGGTAGTAGCGCAGCCAATCGTTCATGGACGAGGCTGCGCCGGGATAGTGAACGAGATAGCTGCATAGCGGCGTTTCTTGCGAGACGATGGACAGCGGAAGAAATGTGCGCGTCAACATGGCCTGATGCTCGATGCGCATTGCCGGAATGTCCGCCCAGTCAGGGGACCGCGCGAGCGCTTGCAGATATCCGCCGTCCGTGATCTGTGCTTCCAGGGATTCGATGCTCTCGAATTCGAGCCTGAGCGCGAGTAGCGGTGCCGGTCCGTCTCGATGATAGGTCTCGACATCGGCCGGTGTGTATAGCTCGGCACGGACCAGGCCGGGCGTCAGGCGGATCGCCTGGGCAATGCGGGCGAGTTGAACCGGATCCACTCGCGCGCTGCTGTCCGAATCGTTGATCGTAGTGATGAAATAGGAGAACGTCATGGCGGAAGATAAAAAGGAATGCGTGGAAGAGAAGCGTTGCGTCAACTTTGGGCCGCATGCCTTAACGGTGGCGCGAGAACGTGCGACGGAATCGGGCTGACGTAGGGTCGATCTTCCGTGCGTTGACGCAGATCGGCCTGCGCCTGCGCAATGAGATGCGGATCGGACAGCAGATCTGCTGCGGTCGCGGCCATGACCTTGGCTGCATGGACCATGCCTTTGTGGGCGGCCGGAAGTTTTCCCTGGGTAACCAGCTGCCAGGTGTGCATATTGGTACCCACCGCGTAGCAGGCACCAAGGTATTGGCTTGTTGGCGTGATCCAGCTCACATCTCCGACGTCACTCGAGCCGGTCAGGGAGCCGGCTGCTGCAGCGAAAGGTAGGGGCGTGGTCCACAGTCCGTGGGCGTTCTGCGGACCGCCATAGGAGTCTATGCATTCGCGCAGATCCTGGGCGCTGATATTCTGTGCCAATTCTTCCGCAAAAGCGTGATCGATATCGTCGAACGGCGGGCAACCCAATGCGGCAAGATTGTCCATCATGAGTTGTTCGATCACACCGTTCCGAACGACGTCCGAACAGGCCCGGTCGATTTCCATGGAAACGCTTGTCTCGGTCATCAAGGCCGCGCCGTTCGCAATCTGTCCGACTCGCTCGAACAGGTCACGTGCAGCAGCAATATCAGGAGAGCGCACGACATAGAGCACTTCTGCATTCGCCTGAACGACGTTCGCCGCCTTGCCGCCCGCGTTAGTGATCGCATAGTGAACGCGGGCGTCCACCGGCATGTGTTCGCGAAGAAAGTTGACGCCCACGTTCATCAATTCGACCGCATCCAGCGCGCTGCGTCCGAGGTGCGGCGATGCGGCAGCATGCGAGGCGACGCCGGAAAAGCGGAAGAACGCCTGAATGACGGCGAGCGACCGGTATTTGAAAATGCCGGAAAACGGCCCTGGATGCCATGTGAGTGCGAAGTCGACGTCATCGAACACGCCGGCTCGCGCCATATAGGTTTTGCCGGCGCCGCCTTCTTCGGCGGGGCACCCGTAGTAACGGACAACGCCTGCCAGACCGCGCGAGACGTTGAAATCTCGCGTTGCGATGGCGGCCAGCATTGCGCCGGCGCCGAGCAGGTGATGCCCGCAACCGTGGCCGCTACCGCCCGCGCAGGTCTGGCACGGCTCGACTGCGCCGCCTTGCTGGCTCATGCCGGATAGCGCGTCGTATTCGCCCAGGAAGGCGGCTATCGGTCCGCTTTCTCCGGCTTCGGCTACGAACGCGGTGGGAAGGCCGGCGAGATGACGTGTGATCCGAAAGCCTTCGCGCTCGAGAACGTCTATCTGTGCTTCGACTGACCCGAATTCCTGCCAGCGAGTTTCCGCGAGGTCCCAGATCCGGTCCGACAATTTGATGATGCGTTCCTTCTTCGCGTCGACGAGTTGTTCGATCGCGGCAATGTGCCTTTCCTGACCGGCGCTCACTGATTTGCTCCTGAGTATTGCGATGGGAAAACTCCGCGGTTTGCGCCAACAGGCCGCTTGACAGGCTCCAACACCGGAGGGTCAACGTTGTCTGGAATGGGGCACATGTAGGGCTGCTCCAGGGAGCGTTGGTGGAACCCTTCCTTGGCCCGTTCAAGCAGGCTCGGCTGCGCGAAGAGAGCGGCGGCAGTCGTGGCCATCACCTTGCCCGCGTGCACCATGCCCTTGTGCGCAATCGATGATTTCCCTTGGGCGACGAGTTGCCAGGAGTGAAAGGGTGTTCCCAGCGCAAAGCAGGCGCCCAGACAACGGGCGGTCGGCACGACCCAGCTCACGTCGCCCACGTCGGTTGACGCACTCAGGATTTCAGGCATGCGTTCCACCGGCAGTACGCCTTCGTGCAACACGCCGGAAAGTCGCTGGGCGCCGAAGACAGCGAGGCTTGCCTTGGCCTCTTCGGCGGAGATCGCCGTTTGCATGTGCGCGGCAAATTCCCGATCCGCTTCGTCGAATGGCGTCGCACCTAGTGCGCAGATACGCTCGTACATCAAGTCCGATAGCACCGGATCCGGACGCATATTCGACATGGCCTTCTCGACCGCATAGTCGACCGTCGTGCCAGTCATCATGGCCGCGCCGTCGGCAATCTTGCGCAAGCGCTCGTACAGCGAAACGACGACCGGGAGTTCGGGTGCTCGCAACTGGTAGACGACCTCGGCATGCGCCTGCACTACGTTCGGGGCATTGCCGCCGGTGTCGTGAATGGCATAGTGCATTCGCGCGTCGCTGGGCATGTGCTCCCTCATATAGTTGGCGGCGACATTCATGAGGGTCACCGCATCGAGAGCGCTACGCCCGAGATGAGGTGCCGCGGCGGCGTGCGCCGCGATGCCGGAAAACGTGAAGCGCGCATGGAGTGTGGCCAAGGTCGACATGGCGTCGACGGCAAGAATGCTGGCGGGATGCCAGGTGAGCGCCGCGTCGAGGTCGCCAAAAACACCGGCTCTCGTCATGAACGTTTTTCCGGCTCCGCCTTCCTCGGCAGGGCATCCGTAATAGCGCACGCGACCGCTATGTCCTGTGCTTGCAAGCCAGTCCTTGATGGCAAAGGCGGCAAGCAGGGTTGCGCCGCCGAGCAGATTGTGACCACATCCATGACCGTTGCCCGATTGCGTCAGCGGCGCTCGCGCCGTGACATTCGCCGTCTGGCTCAAATCAGGCAACGCGTCGTATTCGCCGAGAAAGCCAACGACTGCACCGCCTTGGCCGGCCTCTGCAATGAAGGCAGTCGGAATGCCGGCGGCACCACGGGTAATGCGAAAACCATGACGTTCGAGCTCACGTATCTGTAGCTTCGACGATTCGTGCTCTGTATAGGCGGTCTCGGCCAGATCCCACAGACGGTCGCTCATATGCGAGCACAACGCGCGGTAAGACTCTACACGTGCCGAGATATCCCGGTCCAGATGGTCCAGATTCACTGTTTCTCCTGCTGCTTCTTTGGGCTGCGGTTGACCCGCATGGCCGTGCTCGAACTGCCCGGCGCCAGCGCGTCTCAGGCATTCACTGCCGGTCGATGATGGGTGTTCAGGTGGCGGGCTTATCTTGCAGGCGCGAATCGGTTGCGATCATTCGTGCCGGCGCCACCTTGCGACGGTGCCTGAAAAACAGTAAGAGCACGGCTCCCAAGGAAACGATGTTGGTCGTGAGCAGATACCACGCCGGGGCCATAGGGTCTTGCGTCACACTGCCGAGCCAGGCGACCACTAGTTGCGCGCTGCCGCCGAAGAGCGTGGTCGGCACGCTATAGCAGATGGATATGCATGTGCTGCGAATTGCTTTAGGAAAAATTTCCGGAACGAAGCACAAATGGAACGGCGCCATCAACACGCGAAAGAGTGTCAATACCGCCACCATGGTGAGAAACAGGGTGCCCGTGCCGGCGGTGATCACCCACGCGAACAGCGGCACGATGGAGAGCACGCTCAAACACTGGGGCACAACCATCATCCGGGTGCCCGGACGACGATCGTAGATCATGCCTGCGGCAAGTGGAGCAACGAGACCGACGCTGCCGGTCATGAGGCCCACCAGCATCGACGTCGAGGTCGGGAGGTGAAGCACGCGCATGCCGTAGGTGGTCATGTAGTGACCGACTACGTAGACCGTGACCGTCGGTCCGATCAGCACGCAACAGGACAGAAGCAGATCGGACCGATGTCCGCGGAAGATCGCCGACATCAGTTCGCCCGTGCCTTTCACCGCAGTGTCGGCGTCGAGCGTTTCGTGCAGGCGGCGACGAATGTATAGGCCAACCGGTGCGATGAGCAGGCCGAGGACGAAGGGCAGACGCCATCCCCACGAGGACAATGCGTCAGCCGACAGGGTCGAGGACACCACGTAGCCGACCAGGCCGCCGAGCAGCGCGGCAAGACCCTGGGTTGCCATCTGCCAGCTGGTATAGAAGCCGCGCCGCTGGTCTGTCGCGACCTCGAGAAGATAGGTGGTGGCCGGTCCCATTTCGCCGCCCGCGGACAAACCCTGGAGCAAGCGCCCTGCCACGACCAGGAGCGGCGCCGCCATTCCGATCGACCCGTAGGTAGGCGTAAACGCGATGATTGCAGTGCCGAGCGCCATCAAACCGATGGTGAGGCTCAGTGCGGCTTTTCGTCCGGCCCGGTCGGCGTACGCGCCGATCACGATGCCGCCGATCGGACGAGCCACGAATCCCACACCGAATACCGCCACGGAGGCAATGACCTGGCTCGTTGCGGAAAACGCCGGGAAAAAGGCCTTGCCGATGAATACCGCAAAAAAAGCGTAGACCGTGAAATCGTAGAACTCGAGCGCATTGCCGGCGACTACCGCGATGACGTCACTGAACGATGCGGTTCGCCTCGAACTTGCTGGGCTCAACGCTTGTTCGGCGACTGTTGACTGTTGGGACACATCGATCTCCGAGTTGTTCTCCTGACTGCACGCTTGCCGTCAGCACGGAAAAAATAATCGTATTCTTTTTTGGTGGTGTCAACGCGCCAAAATAAATTCTCGCTTTTTTGTTCGGATGCCTGAATTCGTGACTTTGGTCTGCGGGCCGTTCGCGTCACGGCTACTTCAGCAAGCACTCCACCGAATGAAATAGCCGGCGCCGACCAGCATCAGTCGACGTGGCCGCTTCGCGAATCACTTCAGTCAAACACTCCACAAAACACTTGGCCGAGGCACTGAGCGGTGCCGCGCGCCGGTACATCAAACTGATCTCGACGTCTGCCGCAACTTCTGCGAGAGACAGCACGCACAGCCCTTCCCTGGCAACCAGTAACTCGGCAAGCGGCCACGGCATGATGCTCAGCAAGTCGGTCGTTGCAATCAGGCTCGTCGCAAGCGTGCTTGAATGTGAGACATGGACGAGCGGGGTGTAGCGTCTGAAATACTCAGCGAAGCTTTTGTCTCCTTGAACGGCGATCTCGTCAGTCGAGAAATTTCGATTCAGTATCCATCTGGCGTCCTTCAACTCCTCTAACGACCTGCAGTTCGCGAGCGGATGACCGGCTCTTGCAACGACCGCATACCCCGTCATGAAGAGTGGCAAGTGATCGAACTCGGCTTGCGTCGGTCCCGTGTGAGCCCGATTGATCGATAGATCGAGCGTGCCGTCGCGCAGCTTGGGAACCGACACAGAGAGCAGACTCTCAAAGAACACCAACTGGATTTGAGGCATCTCCCGTTCGAAGCGATTCACGACGTCGCCTAGCAGGGTGAGCCCGAACCACGAAGGGACGCCCACACTCAGGGTTCCCTGCTTTTTACCCGCCAGTACGGCTAGCTCTTGTGTTGCGCGTAAGAGCTGGCCGGTCACGAGGCGCGCGTGTTCGAGCAATTTTTGCCCAGCTTCGGTCAATGTGACGCCGGTCGTCTCTCGCACGATCAGCGTGAGACCCACCTCGTCCTCCAGTTCACGCATCGCCTTCGTAATGGCGGCTGGAGAAAGTTCGATCGCCCGCGCTGCGTTGCGGACGCTGCCCGTATCGGCAATGGCGACGAGTGCGCGGAGCTGATGGAGTTTCATTGGATTCTGACAGGGAGTTGGGGTTGGGAGGTAACAACTAAAAGTAAACGGCAACACAATTCTGACGCTCGCGCGCGACCGGTTGCGCCACTACTCTTGACGCATTGCACATCTTAGCCGGATAGCGCGACGTCGAAAGCGGGGCTGGCGTCGCCGTGTCCGAACAATCGGGAGTTTGCGTGAAACACATAGCAAGTGTCGTGGATCGGGTGGAAACAAAGGGACAGGAATTTATCGATCTGGCTGATGAAATATGGTCGCTCGCGGAGATGCGGTATGCGGAGTTCCGTTCGTCCGAGTTGCACGCGTCGGCGATCGAGCGGGCAGGATTCAAGGTGACACGCGGGGTGGCCGGAATGCCGACGGCGTTTGTGGCTGAAGCCGGTGCTGGCGGACCTGTCATCGGCTTTCTTGGCGAATACGATGCGCTCGCCGGCTTGAGCCAGCAAAGCGGTGCGCTCACCTGTGTGCCCAATCCGGACGCGGCCACGGGAAACGGTCATGGCTGCGGGCACCATCTTCTTGGTGCCGCTTCACATCTGGCAGCCGTTGTCGCAAGGGACTATTTTGCCGCGAACAACATCAAGGCGACGGTGCGGTTTTATGGCTGTCCCGCAGAAGAAGCGGCCGCCGGAAAAACGTTCATGGCTCGAGCGGGCCTGTTCGACGATCTCGATGTTGCATTGTGCTGGCACCCGTCCGTCGCCAGTTCAGTGTTCATGAACGCCACGCTGGCCAACGTACAGGCTTCTTTCAGATTCCACGGAAAATCCGCGCACGCCGCGCTGGCCCCTCACCTGGGACGCAGCGCGCTTGACGCGGCCGAACTGATGAATATCGGCGTGAACTATCTTCGCGAGCACATGCCTGATCTGGCTCGCGTCCACTTTGCGTACATCAATTCGGGCGGTGCTTCGACCAACGTCATTCCGGTGTTGGCCGAGGTGCTGTACACGGTCCGGTCGCCGCACAGTGGAGATGCGCTGGATCTGTTCGAGCGGGTCAAACAGATTGCGGAGGGTGCAGCGATGATGACGGGGACCCGCCTCGATATTATCTTCGACAAGGCGTGCTCCAATGTCTTGCACAACGATACTCTGGATCGCGTGCTGGACGCCAATATGCGCGCAATCGGCGCTTTCGACGTCGACGCGCGCGAGACCGAGTTTGCGAAGCAACTGCAGAACACGATCAGTGCGGACGATCTTGCCAACTGCTCGCGTCACTTTGCTGCGGCGCTGCGCGATCCCAAGCCGATTATCACTGAGATTCTTCCCTACCATCCCGACGTCGCGCGCCCGGTTACCGGCTCGACGGACGTGGGCGACGTCAGTTGGGCCGCGCCGACGACCCAGTGCCTGACGGCCTGTTATGCCTGGGGAACAGGCTTTCATTCCTGGCAGATGGTGGCGCAAGGCAAGCAGTCGCTCGCACACAAAGGCATGCTGCTCGCGGCAAAAACACTGGCGGCGACCGCCATCGATCTCGCAGGCAAGCCAGATGTGCTTCATGAGGCGAAGCAGGAATTGCATCGGAAGCGAGGTTCCCGTGGCTATCAATGCCCGATTCCGCCGGATGTCATGCCGCCGCCTCGACGCGACGCGTCAGGCAAGGCATGAGATCCGATCTATCCCGCTTGCGAAAGCACCCTAAGTCCGCTTTAGGGGAGAAGCCGCTGGCTGGACATGTCACTTGCCAGTCTCGGATGAGCCACCGGTTTGCGATCCGTAGCCGCCTGGGTCCGGATTTTGCCGGGCCTGAAGATCACGCACGCGGGCTTGCGCTGCGATGATGTTCGACGGATAGTCCTCGTCGTTGGCCGTGCCGGGGTTGTATCCAACGCGCGCGAGCGCTGCCAGTTCGGCCCGGACTTCCGCTCGGGTCACCGATGAGCTCGGCTGGGAAGACGCAGCAAGCGGTACGGTCAACAGCGAAAGGCAGAGAGATAGACAGGCAATCGATTTCATGGTGGTTTTCCTCCGACAGTTACGGCCGTTGGGACATTCTGTACCCGACACCGTCTATCTACTTTAGTCGCTAAAACGATCAGAAGGACAGGTCTTCCGGTGCCGCGCGAGCGGGCCGTAATCCGGCCACCGGTGCCGGAATCCGGATCCCAGCAGCGAAGGTTCTGGTGCAAA
This sequence comes from Paraburkholderia sp. BL27I4N3, assembly GCF_003386115.1. Classification (NCBI taxonomy): domain Bacteria; kingdom Pseudomonadati; phylum Pseudomonadota; class Betaproteobacteria; order Burkholderiales; family Burkholderiaceae; genus Paraburkholderia; species Paraburkholderia sp. BL27I4N3. The sequence continues at coordinate 311,736 of NZ_QREJ01000002.1, forward strand.
TAGGCTCGTTGGACCGGTTAAAGTAGCGATCCAATCAATCTGGTGGGCGGCGATGAGCAAGGGGAAGGGTCTGGAGGGGTTGTTCGATGGTCGGCATTTTAATCGGGAGATCATTGTTCTGTGCGTTCGCTGGTACCTTCGCTACAAGCTCAGCCTGCGCGATCTGGTCGAGATGATGGCCGAAAGGGGTTTGTCGCTGGCGCGCACCACGATCATGCGGTGGGTGAAGCGGTTTACACCAGAGTTCGTGAAGCGCTGGAATCGCTTTGCCATACCGGCAGGGCGGTCATGGCGCGTTGATGAGACCTATCGTACGCCCAGCCAACGTAGCCCGCCCACATGGGGGTGAAGTTGCTTGAGCATGTTTGGAATGCAGGACCCGGTGGATTTGAAGTTGCGGTACCGGGGCATGCCCTTTCTCTGCTGCGAGAGAAAGTGAGCCGAAGCGGCGGTGACTTGCTGGACACTGGCAAGGTGACGAAGTCCGTGGGAAACGGAGCTTGCGGCGAAGCGGTTACGCCAAGATGAGCTTCCAGGCTGAGCATGGGACGGTTGAGGGACACGAACCTATTGAAACGCATCTGAGGGTTGAATCGTCACCCCTGCCTACACCGCTTAAGAGGCAGGACGCGGATCGGCGTCGGTCACAGGTATGGACTGGTGCCGCGAATGCTGGCTGGAGATGTATGCCGGCCAGTTGGAATCACGGAGAGCGCGCAGCTAGACCGTGGTGTCTGCGACGACTTGCGGCAAGCAAGGATAAAGACTGCGATAGGCAACCTCGCCCGTGCGTTGAGTCCAGCATGTGAACTGGGGAAGGCTTGCATAAATGTCAAGGGAGTGTGCCCCCGATGATATGCAGGCTGGCGGAGCCTCCGTAGTAGTCCGAGGCCGGGAAAGCCGGTCACAAGGCGAAGGGAGGCAGTTGAAGTGGTTTGCCTGGTTGATTAACTGTAAGCGCGAATTTAAGCGCACCTAGAATTCGCATCTGAACGAGCGCAGGCTTGGGTCCGCAACCACGACTTGCGGACGCAACATGACTGAAGATGACTTGGCTTTTTTGCCGCTGAAGGTAACGCATATAGATCGGGGCGGCAGGCGGGTGTTTGACCCTCAGGATAAGCGGCGACTGATCGATGCATGCCGGCGGCCTGGAGTATCGGTATCGGGCATGGCGCTCAAGGCCGGTGTAAACGCGAACCAGTTGCGCAAATGGATTTGCGCACGCACACGGGCGAACGAAGCTGCGCTCGCCGGGCCTGATAGCGCGCAGACGTCACCGTCAACGTTCGTGCCGGTCGTTGCGGTTGGCGACACGGCGTCAGTGTTCTCCCGTGCGCCTGCTGCGTCGTTAGCTCCGGATCGTGGCGAGGCATCTCGTGTGTCACTGTGCTCGGCGCCGTCGGCGCGTTTGTCGGCGACACTGCCCAACGGCGTCATGGTTGAACTCGAATGCTCGGGGCAAGACGGTTCGCTCGTGACGGCGATGATTGCTGCGCTGGGGGCGCACTGATGTTCCGCTTCGACGCCGATCTTCGGATCTACCTGCATCGCGAGCCGATCGACTTCCGGGCCGGAATCAACAGCCTGGTCACGCTGGTCGAGCAGTCGATGCAGCTTGACCCACTCGCACGAGCCGTCTTCGCGTTCCACAACCGCAAACGCGATCGCGTGAAGCTTCTGCTTTATGACCGGGCCGGATTCTGGCTCCTGTTGAAACGCCTCGAGGCGGACCGTTTCGTTTGGCCCCGTCGTCAGCAGGCCGTGATCGAGCTCACGGCCGAACAGCTTCACCTGCTGCTCGACGGCGTCGATGTCGACGCGCTGCGCCGTCATCCTGCGCGACAGTACTGCCACGCGAGCTGAATTGCAGTATCGCCGATGCCCCCGCCAAGGGCCGTCCTTCGGGGTGTCGCGAGTAAACAACGGCCGGCTCGGCTGTTACACATTTCGGTAAACCCATCCGGCGCTGAGCTTCGCTACCGTGGAGCACATGAAAGCCGCCGATCTCTCGCGATTGCCTCGGGCCGCCAAGGCCTACATCAACGAACTCGAAACCGGTCTGGCCGAGCGCGACGCCAGGATCGATGACCTGACCAGGCGTCTGGATGCGCTTGAAGAGCAATATCGTCTCGCGTTGGCCCGACAGTACGCTCCCAAGAGCGAGAAGCGTCGTGACCGCGTGTTCAACGAGGCGGAAGAGGCGGCCCAAGCGGAGCCGGCCGGGGAGGACGACGGCGACTTGCCCACGATGCCAGACACCGGGTTGCCTGAGGTCGACAAGCCCGAACTGCGCAAGCGTGGCCGCAAGCCGCTGCCAGCGAATCTGCCGCGCGAGCGTATCGAGTACGACCTGCCCGAGGACCAGAAGATTTGCCCGTGCTGCAGCAAGGCAATGCATCGGATGGGCGAGGAAGTCAGCGAGCAGTTGCACATGGAGGTCAAGGTGACGGTGCTGCAGCACGCGCGCTTCAAGTACGCGTGTCGCCACTGCGAGCATCACGGCATGCGCACGCCGATCGTGGTCGCGCCGATGCCGGCGCAACCCTTGCCGGGCAGCCATGCAAGTGCGTCGATGATCGCCGCCGTCACGGCCGGCAAATATGTCGACGGCACGCCGCTGTACCGAATGGAGGACGTGCTCGCCCGCTCGAACATCCGGGTCAGTCGCGGTACGCTGGCGAACTGGATCATCCGTCCCGCCGAGCGTCACTACAAGCGCCTGTTTGACGCGCTCAAGAAGATTCTGCTGCGCCAGTGGCTCATTCACGGCGACGAGACCACCGTCCAGGTCCTGAAGGAAAAAGGCCGAAACGCACAGGACACGTCATATATGTGGGTCTACCGAAGCGCCGAGGATAGTGAGCAACCGGTGGTGCTGTTCGAGTACCAGCCGGGGCGTGGCCAGCAGTACCCGAAAGACTTCCTCGGAGACTACGCGGGCACGCTGATGACGGACGGCTGGCCCGCGTGGCGGACGCTCAAATCGGCCACGCACCTCGGATGCCTTGCCCATGGTCGCCGCCTGTTTACGGACGCGCTCAAGGGGCAGAAGAACAAACCAAGCCCCCGTATCACGAAGGCGCTCGAATTCTTCCAAGCGCTATACCAGGTCGAGGCGCTCGCCAAACAGACGTTGCCCGAAGGCGAGACGCTAGCCGATTACCGGCACCGCCTGCGGCAGCAGCACAGTGTGCCGTTGCTAAGCGCCTTCAAGAGTTGGCTCGACGAGCTCGCGCCAAAGGTTCTGCCCAAGAGTCTGCTCGGCGAGGCGATTGGCTACTGTCGCAGGCAATGGCCGTATCTGAGCCGCTATGTGGACGATGGCCGGTCCCCAATCGACAACAACGTCATCGAGCGGGACATCAGGCCGTTTGCCACCGCGAGAAAATCGTGGCTCTTCAGCGATACGGTCGACGGCGCGAAAGCGAGCGCGATGATCTACAGCTTGATGCTCACGTGTCGAGCCTGTGGCGTCGAGCCGCATGCCTATCTGCTGCACGTGCTGACCGAACTGCCGCAGCGTGCTCCGGACGCCAATATTAGCGACCTACTACCGTTCAACTTCGCCAAGCAGCAGCCCGTTACCGGGTAACGCACGTCGCTACCGCGCTTGGCCGAAGTATTGGTCCCACTGTTCCGAGTCGGGATCGAGTCGGCGCACGATCGCGTCGTCTGCCCGCGTGATCAGTCGTTCCAGCATCTGACGCTTCGTTACCGAGTAACGGCAAGCCAACCGTGTCAAAGCAAGATAGGCTTCTGTACTCACCCACATATCCAGACGTCGATCACCGTTGCCGTCCTTGCCTGCCGTCTCGCGCCTTGCCCGATAAGCCGCTTGCCGCTGCGCCGTCGTTTGCGTCATCTCCCACCTCCTCACTGTCGTTACCCGGTAACTATCGATGTGAAACATGTTACCCGGTAACGCGAGACCTAACGATGTGTGGCAGATTTGGCGCTTACCAGCAACCGACGCACCACGCCGCATTTGCGACTGGTCGACCAACGCTTGACTTCGGCGGCGCCAGAGGCGTATCCAGTCGCGCTACGCGCTCCTTCCAGCGTCTCTGGCGCAACCCCGTTTGCATCTGCTTTCTTCAACATCGACAACTCCAGTTTGGACCCACGTTTTACCCCAAATCTGTGTCCAGAAAAACTGGAACCGCGGCACAACGGCTCGACGTGAACCCTATCCAGCTTATCGCGTTCAATGTCCTCAAGATACCGCGATGGTGACTGCAGTCATAGCAATCGATAGACACGTAACGTGGCTTCCCGCTCCGCGCCGGACTTTCCTGCAACGCCCACGAAGAGGTTGTAATTCATCCACGAATAACGACTGTCGTCGGGCGCATGAATTCGAACGAAGATGCGCAACATATTTGGTGCTGGCTTGACGTTCTCTGCCTCGAGCATCGGACCAGTCATCTCCTTTTTGTCGTACCGGTAACCATCCACCGTGACAAAAAGGGGGACACCGTCATCTGTCACATAGACATATTGCACGTCCGTGGACCGGACGCCGTTGCCGTAGTAGGTAGGCCAGTCCCGGTCGGACGGAAGTATTTTGCCTCGAATCCCCGGGCCTTCGAAGGTTCCTCCCAGGAGGTGCATGACGCCACGTTTATGCGCGTTGTAGGTGCCGTACAGTTTGAATTCGCCGAGATTGACGTGCGATTCGAAAACGAAATCGAGGCGAGGCGGAGCGGGCGCGACCGCTGCGCCCGAGATACCCGCTGTCGCATCGTCAGTTGCGGCAGCCAAAGCAAAATTCTCACAACAACCGAGCATGGCGATCGCAACGCACGCGGCCAACAAGGACTTCAATTTCTGGCGACTTTTCATTGGAGATTTTCCTTTTTTTAGATCGAGGCAGATTGATGTGAAAAACTAGAACAGGGTTCGCAGGCCGATCCGGGTTGCTATCTGGTTTTGTGTCGTAGAGAAGCCAGAGAACGTGCCGAGATTGACGATGCCGAACATGCCGGGTGGGGCGCTTTCATTGTTCGAGTGCATGTAGTTCACGTTGACGTACAGATCAGTGCGCTTCGACAGGATGTAGTGGGCTCCAAAATTATATTGGCCGTAGCGAATTCCCCCTGTGCGCGTCGTATAGGTGTACCCACCGCCGGCCATGACATCCGGCTTAAAATAATAGGTCATCCCGATTTCGTAGCTTCCAATTGTGAGTCCTGGCGCCGCGGAAATCTGCGTGTGCGTCGCGTTTGCAAAGACCAGTAGGGGATTCAGGTTGAGTCGTGCCCCGGCACCAAAGGTCCGTAAATAGGTACCCTTGAAAGCATTTTGCGCGATGCTGCCTCCAGAACCATTGACGTCGGTATAGGCGAGGCCCGCGGCAAACGGACCGTCCGTCTCATAGTTGAGCCCGATACTTCTCACTCGCGGAGCACCCGCCGTTCCACCGAATGCGCCCGCGGCATTGCTCATGCCAAACATCGCTCCGAGCTGGAGGCCACCGACGCTGGCACTGGAGAACTTGACGGTATTGTTCGCTGGCTCGCCGGCTACGCGATCGGCATCGAGGAAATGCCACGCATATCCGGTGGCGACCTGCTGGGCAGATGTATCCTGAACCAGAAAATCGTACATGAAGTCGCGCTGCCTGCCGAGCGTCACTTTCCCCCACGGACCCACCAGGCCCACATAGGCCTGGCGACCGAATATGGCGCCGCCTTGGCCTAGCTGTCCGTTGTTGACGCTGAAGCCGCTCTCCAGCGTGAATACCGTTCTCATTCCATTGCCGAGGTCCTCTGACCCACGGAGTCCCCACCGGTTGGCCTGCATGACACCAGTATCCTCGAATACGTTGCTCTTGCCGCCCTGGTTGTTGACGTAAGTTATGCCGGCATCGAGTACCCCGTAGAGCTGCACTGCACTCTGAGCATGAGCGGTATCAGCAAGTATCGACTGAATCGCGAGCGCGGCGAATATGACATGTTTTGAACGCATTGTGTCTCCTCACTTTGGAAAGTGAACCAGGATGATCTTATTTATTGGTAAAGCTGTGACTTGCGTCGTCGCAACAGCCCGCGCTAGAAAAAGTGCGTCATACCGATGCGTGGCACAAACTCCGTCTTCGTCGATGACGGCGTAAGCGTGGGCATAATGGCGTTCCTGGCGGTCCCGCTTGCCCTCTGGAAATTCGCCATCGCGTAAACCGTGGTTCGCTTTGAGAGCGCGTACGTGTACGTTGCGGAGTACTGTGTCCAGGCTGCGCCGCCAAGAGTCGTACGCTGAACGCCGCCCGACAATGAAGCGCCGGCATTGAAGTAGTAAGTCAGGCTACTGTCGTAGGTCGGCATCGAAGCGGCGCGTCCGTTGTAGTACATCTTCACATCGGTTATTTCCCCGCGGATCTTGACCGGGCCGACGATGTACGATGCGCCCAGTGCGGCGAGCGTTATCTTTTGTGCCGTAATTTTTCCGGTGGCTGGCAAACCAAAGATGCTGGAAACGCCCAGATCAGTACCTGGGTTGATGACCACGTCATACAGGTTTGCGAAAGTCGCCATCGCGGAGAAGAAGCCGCGATCATAGTACGCGCCTGCACTAACAACTCTTTGTGCTGGATCGCTCGGGGCGGCGGTGAGATCTGTAAAGCCGTACATGGCGCCAAAGTGAAACCCGCCCCAGATAGGGCTTACATATTTCACGGAGTTGTTCGTACGTTCATTACCGCCGACATGATCGTAGTCGCCATGGTGGAATGCGTAGACTCCGCCGGTGTCCGCACTCGCGTACTGGTACAGACCGCTTCCCATAAAGTCATATTGTCGGCCCATGGTCACCGTACCCAAGGTCGCGCCCGCAAGGCCGACGTAGGACTGGCGGCCAAAGATGCCCCCACCAGCGGCTGCGTTGCCGTTTTGCGGGAAGAAACCGTTCTCCAACGTGAAGATCGCACTCAGTCCGCCTCCCAGATCTTCACGACCCTTGAAGCCGAAGCGGCTCGCCCGGAATACGCCGGAATCCATGAATGTTCGCGGGCTGCCTTGTGAGTTGCTCATGTACGTGATGCCGGCGTCGATTGAGCCGTACAACGTGACGCTGTTACCCGGCACATAAGCTAACGGCTCCTCGCTGAACGCCACCCCGGGTACGGCGCAAGCCAGGCAGAATAGCGCCAGAGTCCTGTTGTTCATTTTCGCCTTCTCCGTTTCTTTTAAGAATGATTATGTATGCATACGTATTTAACGCATCGTACGAGTGAGATGGATGTGAGTCAAGTGCTGGTGGGCGGAAGAGTTGACGGTGTTTACCCTCCGGCCGCGTCGGATTCGGGGTAGCCGAAACTCGTTGTTGGCAGCGACAGTATTTGAAGTGACACCAATGCAATGACGCCCGAAACGGCTGCGCGTTCAGGCGGCTTCTGTTAGCGGTGGATGCGCTACGAAAACGCAGAAGTTGAGACGATGCCAGACCGCCGGTTGGGCACGATCGCCCCGGTTTGTGCGATCAACTACACGCTTTGTCTGAACACGATATGACTCGTCCCGGGTTGCTTAAGGCCGGACCGAAGTTGGCACGGATAGCCGAGCCTGGGCCGATTTTGGATTACCTTCTGTCGAGCCAGCGCAATGAATCCGCTCCCAGACATGTGGGCGGTTTGTCCCAGAAGGCTGGTGTCTCCGAGAACCGCGCGATTGGCGCAGCGTGTTCGAGTTCCCCGAAGCAGCTTTGCGTTCTCATCAGATCGGCTGGATGCGGCGTCAAATCGTTACTGACGTTTCGCCACTCGTCGTCTTGAAGACGTCCAAGCTTCTGCACCCACATGGAAGCACCGGTCAACGACACCTTGACGTGGTAACTCCCACCTTCCCTGGCACGCCGAATGAGAGCACCCAGGGCACCAGTCGCTGCCAGATAGGCGGCGAGCAGATCGTTGAGCGTGCGAGTAGGTGCGAAACGGGGCTGTTCATACGAGCCCTCGTCTATTGCCAGTCCATTTGCCGTTTGACTGAGCGGCTCGTAGCCACCTCGGGTTGCCCATGGTCCACCGTCACCATAGCAACTGACGGAAACGTAAATGATGCCCGGACGAATGCGGGCAAGATCATCCGGGCCCAAGCCGCGTCTTTCGCACACGCCCGGTCGAAAGGACTGAACGAACACGTCGGCATCACGGAGCATTGCGGATAGCAGGGAGCAGTCGTCTGCACGATCAAGGTCCACGTAGGCGGCCCGCTTTCCAAAATTCGTGTCCATCACCATGGGCAGCGGATCCTGTCGATGCGGAGCCGATATCCGCAGAACGTCCGCACCTTGCTCAGCGAGTACCCGCCCGCAAATCGGTCCAGCGAGCACATGGGTCATGTCAAGGACGCGAAGGTTAGACAGCGGGCGTGCGCGCTGTCCCGATGGCTGTTTGAAAGGCTCCGGACTGCTTTCGCCGATCTTTTCAATGCGTATCTCGGGTTGTGCTCCGAGCCACCGGCCCTGCTCATGAGATTGCCACTCGTTGGTGGTGCGCGCGACGGCAGCGATGAGCTTGCGCTCCGCGAGCGCGTTCTCAAGCTCGAGGGCGTCCCAATGCGATACGGCTTTTGCGACGCCTGCGGCCGAAAGAGGGCAGCCGAGAAAGTCGAGTAATCGATACAGGGTTTCCGGAAACACAGTGCTGCGATGAATGAAGATCCATCGGTTATCTCTGGTTCTGAAAAAGTTCGCTGGACCGCCGTCTCCGGGTGCAAGGTGGTCGAGATAATACCCATTCTGCCGCAGGCACAAATTCGTCCGCAGGCCCACTTTCGTTGCCTGGCGCATGTCGACGGTGACGTCCTGTCCGCGTCCCGTTTTCATCCGCCAGATAGTCGCAATTGCGGCGCCCTGTGCCGCAAGCGCGGAGGCTGCCGCTGTCCCGAGGCGGTGTGGGCTGCGGACGATCGGATCACTGCCGATCACCCGGACTCTGCCTCCCATATCCCCGAGCTCGATTCCAATCTGGGATAGTAGTGTGCGAACCGTGCTCGCTGTCAGGTCGTCCATGGAAATAGATCTTAATGCTCAGGTTCCGGATTCGGATACAGATTCGGGAATCATCCGATGGACGGCCAGCAGCGCAGGCCGTCGAGATAGACCCCGGAGGCGCGAACTTGATACGTTGGTGCCGGGTGGGCAACGGCTTCCTTGGGAAGTTTTCAGAGGAGCATGTAGTAGCGAAGGAAGAGCACCTTGGGATGCCGTTCGGCAATGCCGAAGAACACGTGTCTTGCAAGCCAGTCATATTTGCCGACAGGGGCCTCGAACGCGGTCCACACGCGCAGGTAGTAGGACTCGGGATCGGCAACCCCCTGATAGGAATTAAGCGTCTTCATCGCTTCGGCCGGACCGTGGCGATAGCCTGTATTGCGGATATTAATGAAAACGCCGTCGTCGGTTTCCAACGTGTAGCGTGCATCGGTCTGGCCAACGCCGTCGGGTCGTATCAGGGGCCAATCGCCGCCGCCCGGGACAATCCTGCCGCGGAGTCGGGGACCTTCGAAGTCGCCCCCGAGAATCGGCATCATGATGCGCTCGCCCATGCCGTTCGAGTTGCCCATTCTCAATGCGGGCGCCGCCAGCACGCGAGCCTGCATCAGGTATTCGAATCTGGGTAGCATCGACGCTAGCTTGGTAGGCTGCATGGAGTCATCGAGTTGCAGTGGTTCAGTCATTTGTCTTTGTCTCCGGTATAGAGGTCTCGGGCGTCGCCGGACAGGTAGGCAGCGCGTCCGCAAACGTGGCAGCTCTCGCTGCAGAAGAAGTGTGTAACCTCGACAACTCTGCTGCCGTGTCGGGGAGATTGAAAGGCTTTGCGATTTATCAGACTTGAAGCGGAAATACATCGGTGGCGCACTCGAGCAGGCCAACCGCGTGTAGCAGCGACCAAACGCGCCTCGCAGACCAACGTTCGCGCGACATGTGTTCTCTCCGTAACTCCTGTCGCAACTGATGGTCTGCGGGCGCGGGACCGGTGGTCGGGCATCAGTTGCCCGACCGACACGATCATCTTATTATGAGTATTGATGTATACGCAATAGATTGGCTGATGTGAGGTTATGTGCAACGCCTTGTGTCGTGGCAAAGGAAGTCCTTTCGAAATTGCCTCGCTGGCTTATGAAGCCATTGTCAGTGGGCCGAGGCATGACAGGTGAGGGGGCGGGTAAACACCAGACCGGCCACTGTGGATCCGGCGTTGACAGTTAAGGGTCATAGGCATAGCATTTTGAATAATGCGTATTTAAACATAACTGTAATTGAGGTTGTGTGCCGTGGCGTAGTGCCCGTCACCCGATCCTTCGCCTCAGGAGACAAATGAATGGAATCAGGTTCCGGTAAGCTTGACGTGCGTGAGCTGATAGACGGTCAGCCACTGGGCGCCGCGCAGGTCTGGATGTTTGTGCTGCTATTCGCGGTTCTTGCGCTGGACGGCCTGGACACCCAGCTCCTCAGCTATGTGGCGCCGAACATCGCGAGAGAGTGGCACATCTCGATGGCCAACCTCGGCTCAATATTCAGCATCGGACTGTTGGGAAGTATGTGCGGGGCACTGCTATTGGGGGTACTGGGAGATTCTGTCGGTGTAAAGCGGACGCTGGTAGGCGTGACCGCGTTGGTCGGCCTGGCTACGCTGATGACGGGATTTTCGCAGGGAATTGGGCAGCTCTACGCCTTGCGCTTCGTTACGGGTTTTGGGGTTGGCGGGGCATTGCCTAATCTCATTGCGCTGGCGGCCCAGTTTGCACCCGGACGACGTCGTGCAACGATCGTGACACTGACAGGTTGCGGTTTTCCCTTGGGTGCCGCATTGGGCGGTGCGCTATCGGCATGGGTCGTCCCGGGTCATGGCTGGCGCACGGCCTATTTCGTTGCGGGCGCGCTTCCACTGGTCATGACCCCGCTCCTTCTCGTCGCATGTCCGGAATCTATTCCGGTGCTCTTGCGAAAGGCGAATGGCCAACTGCTGCTTCGCAAGACGATGGCGCGGCTTTTTCCCGGGACGGTTCTCAATCAGGATTTTGTCTGGAAGACGAAAAATCTGCAGGTCGGCGCACCGCTGCGGATTCTGTTCAGCAAGGCGCAAAGAGGGCTTACGTCGTTGCTGGCGGGTATTTTCTTTTTAAGTCTTCTGAACGTCTATCTGCTGAGTAACTGGTTGCCTGGACTCCTGCAGGCGGCGCACAGCACACCTCGTGAGTCCGTTATCGCGACGACCTGCTTTAACCTCGGTGGTCTGTTGGGAGGCCCTGTGCTGGGGCGCCTGATGGATCGTTTCGGATTTGGTAGAGCGCTCGCGGCTACTTATGTCGGAGGCGCGATCAGTATTGGGGCACTTGCCATGGGATTTCTTGGTGGCAGTGGTTTGACAGCGCTTGCCCTGGTAACAGGGTTTTGCGTCCTCGGCGGTCAAGGGGCGCTGAACGCGCTGCCTGCTTTGCTGTATCCGGAGGAGGCGCGTGCGGCCGGGACAGGCCTGGTCGCAGGCATTGGGCGATTTGGCTCCCTTCTTGGACCATTGATTGCCGGATTCCTGTTGGGCGCCAGCTGGACACACTCTCAGGTGCTTGGCGCTGCTGCAATACCGGCTTTAGGTGCTGCAATGATGCTTCTGGTGGTTGCGGGGCGTAGCCGCACTGCAGTGAGCAGTCGGGTGGCGCGACCCGTTTAGTGGTAGCCGCGGTCTTTCGTGAGCGAGCGCTCACGAAAGTGCTAGCGCCGCACCAGCAGGCGGCAGGCTGCGGCGCTGATGCGTGGCAGGGCGGCCACGCATCAGCGCCGTTGCGCCGTCCGTCAGCCTTCTCTGCTCCCCACGGCTGCTGTACGGCGCCCTGCCTTACAGGACCGAGCCGAATTCCACAGCAATGCTTACAAAGCCTAATCGTCCTTCGCACGACCGTAATGCGCAAGTCGATTCACATTTCGCGCCGAATCGCCTTGCGTACCTCATAGGTCAGCTCGACCGAATCCTCTCCCGCCGTTTGACGGAAGCGCTCGCGGCGTATGGGTTGCCGCCGCCGCAATTCGCTGCCTTAAATCGACTTCATGCAAGCGAGCGACTGACCAATGCGCAGCTTGCCAGGGATTTGACCGTTGCGCCACAGGTCGCCTGCGAGATAGTCAAAGCACTGGACGCCAAGAAATGGATTGTGCGTGAGAGGGATATGACGAACCGGCGCGCGGTTCTTCTTCATCTAAGCGAGATGGGACGCGCCGTGTACGAGAGCAGCCAGGAAGCGGTCGTTCGGATCGAGCAACGGATGCTCGGCGATCTGACCCACGAGGGCGGGCGGACACTGGAGGACCTGCTGCAAGTTTGCGTTCACAACTTGAAGAGGAATTGATCGGGGAAGGAAGTGTGTCTGAAAAGACCGCGTCAGATGTGCTGCCTCGACTTATGCTGATCGCAGAAGACGAAGATCCATGGTCGGACTTCGTCGTTCTGCCTGCTAGCAGTTTGGGTCAATCAAAGCTGGCGGTGATGCGTCGACACTGGAAATCGTTGCCAGTTCAGCTCAACGCGTTTTCATGCGAGCGGCGACAATCAGTGACAGCAGACAGCCGAGTACCAGATAGCCTGCCACCGGATGCCACGAGCCGCCGGCGAGGCTGACCAGTCCCACGGCGATGAACGGTGTGAAGCCACCGCCCACCACACTTGCAACCTGATATCCGACACCCGCACCGCTGTAGCGGTATTCTGTGCCAAACAATTCGGTGAACATCGGCTGCTGAACGCTGACCACCATGTCGTGCGCGATATTGGCGAGCATGACGGCAAATACGACGATCCAGAGTGTCGAGCGCGCGTCGAGAGCGAGAAAGAATGGTACGGCGCTTAGCACGCCGACGAGCGCACCGGTCATGTAGATGCGGCGGCGGCCAAATCGATCGGCGAGCAGGGCGAAGCAGGGAATCGTCACGACGCTCACGACGCCCACCACCAAGCCAATGTTCAGAAAGAACTGGCGCGGCATGCCGAGATTCGTCGTGGAATAGCTTAGTGCGAAGGCGGTGACGATATACATCGTGAAGAGTTCGGCGAGGCGCAGCGCGATGATCAGCAGAAAAGATTTAGGATGTTGCCGCAAGGCTTCCATGATCGGCAAACGGGCGCGACCCTGCGGCTTTGCCACTTGCTCGACAAATTCCTTCGACTCTACCATGCTCGAACGTACCCACAGCCCGATGAGCACGAGCACCACGCTGAACACAAAAGGAATGCGCCAACCCCAAACCCGGAAGCTTTCGTTGTCCATCGTCTGGCTGAGAATGGACACGATGCCGGTGGCGAGGATCAGTCCGACGCCGTAACCTACCTGGACGCCGCTGCTATAAAACGCCTTCTTTTTCTCCGGGGCACTTTCCACAGCCATTAGCGCCGCCCCGCCCCACTCGCCGCCGACTGCGAAGCCCTGAATGGCCCGCAGCAGAACGAGCAGTGCCGGGGCCCACCAGCCGATGGACGCGAATGTCGGCAAAAAGCCGATCAAAGCGGTGGAGAGTCCCATCATCATGACGGTCAGCACAAGCATGCGCTTCCGACCCAACCGGTCTCCGTAGTGACCGAATACGAAGCCGCCGAGCGGGCGGAACAGGAAGCCTACGCCGAAGGTGCCGAATGCGGCGAGCGTGCCCATAGCCGGACTAACCTGAGGAAAGAATTCGCGATTGAATATGATCGCCGCGACGATGCCATATAGCAGGAAGTCGTACCAGTCGACGACCGCACCGACAAAACTGCCTAACGCGGCCCGACGCGCCCGGCTTTTTTCCAGGCGGATAGGCGTGGTAGCCTCAGAGGAACGCAAAGTGAATGTCATGACGTGTCTCGAATGTAAGTCGCTTGACCCGGCGCTTGCGCCTCGCAAGCGGGCCGCGCGTACTGGCGGCATGCAGTTAAAGGTTAGTGAGATTGATAGAAAGGCGGTATGCCGACCTATGGACGAAATCGGATGTCCAATGAAAAGCGTTTGTGTCGGGGTATCCTGAAATCAGGGGACTGCAGGTTCAGCGCGAACACGGAAGATCTGGACGTTGTCGCATCTTGTCGCGCGCAGTTGTAAATTGATACCTCGGAAGCGAGGTGCTCGGAAATCCGCGCTGACCGCCAATTATCGACTGCCTCACCATCAACCTGACAGAGCCCTGGTCAGGTCAAGGCTTATAGACCAACTTCCCGTTGACGCGGGACCAGTGGGTAAACCATTCAGCCATATTGGGAATATCCCCCATGATGAAAGAATGGCCTCTGAGCGAGGTCGTCGTAGCACGACATATCGGAACGCTGTTTGCGTCCCGCCATTCCCAGGTTTTGTGGACCATACCGTTGTGCAAGTCTTCCACTAGACCGTTGATACCAGGGTTGGCAATCAGCGCTGCAGCTGCAACTGCGGTGTATCCCAAATTGTTGACCAGGTAGTTGGTGAATGATGTATTGAAGCCGGGAGCCAAGGTGCCGTTCATAAGCACGGAAGGGCTATTATTTTCACCAATAATCGCGTAAATCGGCAAATCGTTTATAGCCAGGTCATCAGGAAGGCCAGGATTTCGAGTAAGATGGCCGGATAGTCTGGAAAACGCAGCAAAATATTGAGGTATTACGCGGACCATCTCAAGCGAAAAGGCGGCGCCGTTTGAGTGTGCTGCGATGAACCGTCTCGTTGGGTCGATCTTGTAATCTGTTTCGACTCGCGCTATCAATGTCTTGAAGAACGAAATATCGTCCACATAGCCGGGTGTCGTGGTGCCGGTATCATTAAACGCCAGAAACTTTGTATATACGCTACCTGTTACCCATTTGTTTGCTGGACTGCCAAGATACGATGCCTTATTGGTGCCCGCGCCGGCGACAGAAACAATGATGTAGCCATATTTGTCAGCCTGCTCATTCCAGCGTGTGTTTTCAAAATTTGTGAAATGATTGGTGTCACCGCCGGGCAACGTATAAACCACAGGAAGCGGCGCTGTCCCATTCCGTAGGTTAGGCGGAACATAAACTAGATATTCACGCAAGACTCCTTGATCAAGAAACTTGTAATTTTTGACGCCTAATGCCGTGAAATCGAGGTGCGGATGAATCGCGTTGTTCCACACATTGGCGCCATAACGATTGGTCACACCGAGGAAATTCGCATAGAGCATCTGGTTGAAGCCCGTGTCAACCGGATTAACGGTCTGGGTAGACCAGGCAACGTTTGCAATGGCGCCGCGGGGAGTGAAGTGGTTCTCAGCGGCATTGGTTGGATCTTGATAGAAGATTTTGCCGCCATTAAAATCAGCATCCACAGAAACCGTTCGATTAACACCCTTCCAGTAGTTAACCACTCCCTGGACCGTAGCGTCAACAGTGGTCTCGAAAATCCATACGGGCACGGGAACCTGATTTAAATAGACTGTAT
Source organism: Paraburkholderia sp. BL27I4N3 (assembly GCF_003386115.1). Taxonomy (NCBI): domain Bacteria; kingdom Pseudomonadati; phylum Pseudomonadota; class Betaproteobacteria; order Burkholderiales; family Burkholderiaceae; genus Paraburkholderia; species Paraburkholderia sp. BL27I4N3. Next base: position 327,134 of record NZ_QREJ01000002.1, read on the forward strand.
TATCAGCTGCGTTAAAGACGGCACCGAAGCTGGAGCCTGTAAATACTTGTGTACTCAGGCTCGCAAGATACGAGCTGTCGATATGGCTCGCATTGACGAACACGGCCGAAGCGGCAGACAGTTCGTTTGTCATGACGAGTTGCTGCAAGGCCTGGCCGCCGCTGCCAAAGCCGAGTATACCCACGCGGTTGACGCCGCCAGCGTCTGTGGTTGTTCCTCTCAAAGTATATGCCGCCGAAACGTAGGCCATTTCGCTGGCAACGGTTCCCCATTGTTCGTTGAGCGGCTCCATGATGAACAGCGTGAAATTGTACTTGTCGGCTAACGTCTTCCAGCCACTTCGCAGCAGGTAATCTTCCGTGTTATACCCATCCGGAATGGTGATCATCACCTGATTGCCATTGTATATGCTGTTTTCCGGAAAGTATTCCTTGTAGAAACGGGTCTTACCGCCTGCAACTATTTCTCCATAGTAATACCCCGTGTAAGGGAGAGATATTCCTCCGGTTGCAGGATCAAATACAATGGGGTCGCCATATTTCACGGCCGCCTGCAGACCTGGCTGTTCAGTGGTCGCGCCACCACCGCAACCAGAGAGGGAGAAACAAGAGAGAACCAACGCTTGCGCTCCCAGCAACTTACCAAAGTCTCTGCGTGATATGCCGCGGGACAGCAGTTCGCCGCTGTAGTTGCTGTCCGACGAAGTTAGACTGGAACGTGAGCCCGGAGATATATCAACAACGTTCATTTTTGAATCTTCCTTCATTTGTTCAACTCCTCCGTTATTAAAAATCTATGGCAAAACGCTGATTTATTCGACTCGACGGTCATCAACGGCATAGCTCGCGGCGTTGTCGAAAGAAGTTCACGGGACGGGCTCGAAAAGTTGTGTCGCAAATCGCGAACGCCGATGCGTCATTGATCATCATTGCGCCCACGTGGGCTGACGATCGGCTCGCGGATGGCTTAGTCTTTGGCTCAGTGCTCATCGGATGACCTTGCTGTGAATCCATCTACGCCGATGGCGCTAGCACTTCGAGCTCCTCGTCGCCCGCATTTCCTGACGAAAACGGCGTCACACAACCCGGGAACGCTTGGAGACCTTGCTGTTGATAGTGCCCGACGAGATCAGGGAGCGAACCTGACAACGGCATCCAGACATTCGTCAAGACGGGAGCAGCCCAATCCACCAATTTACCCGCGACAGATTTCGCCCAGCTCCTGCCTATTTCTGATCCAGCCTGGCACAGTTGCCACGGCGATCCAGGGCTACCGCGACATCCTGCGTCAACGATTTTCAATAAATGCATCGACTCGCTCGGATCAAGAAAGTGTTGTAACGCCGACTCGATCGACGCTTCGGTTTCGGCCGCTCCCTGGCGCGGAGACGCCTCCCCCGGAATGTTGATCGCGGTAAGAATCAATTCTCCTGCGTGCACGAGGCCGCCGACGACACACACGTACGAACGCCGAGCCAAAATAAATCCTACCTTCTATATGATTATCTGTGTATACGTGTTTTCGATAGATAAAAAATGGCGCTGTCAGGTCGCTGGAGATGCGGCGGTAAAACGAAGTGACGAATTAGATGAAATCGCTTTATCACGGCCACCGTTTCCCTGCTATCGTCATCAGTTGCTGAGTTCGCTCGTACTTCTGGTTCAGCCTGAGCCTGCGCGACATCGGGGCGTTGCTGCTTGAGCGTGGCGTTGTGGTGACCTATGAAACGATCCGTTGCTGGTGCGACAAGTTCGGCGCTGGATTCGCTCAGCGTGCCAAAGCGGTGCGGCGCAAGCCGGGCAGCAGCTGGCATTAAAACGAGATGTTCGTGATGCTGCGCGGAGAGCCGTATCTCCTGTGGCGCGCGGTGGACGAGCATGGCGCTGAACTCGACATGCCGGTGCAAGAGCGTCGCGACAAGGCTGCGGCAAAGCGCTTCTTCCGGCTGATGCCAGCTTCAAACCCGGTGCCGCGCAGAATCGTCACTGACCAACTGCGTAGTTATCCGGCGGCGCACGCGGATATCGCTGAGCTTGCTCAGGTAAAGCACGTTTTCTTCAAAGCGGCCGCACGCTTGAGCAACCGCGCTGAGAACAGGCACCAGTCGGATCCGTAGATGGGAGCGCGAGATGTGCGGGTTTCGCGAGGCGCATCGCACGCCGGCTTTTTTTTCGTGCTTCGGCCGGATCCGTCAGTACTTGGCGCTCCCAAGACATCAGATGAACGCTGCTCGCCATCGCGCTATGCTGAATAAACGTCTCGCCACATGGCATGGCTGGACCGGCTCAGACCCGATTGAGACAGTTATCTGATAAGGATAACTGCGCGCATGCCAAGAGTTTGACCTACCGCAGTCACCTTTAAGAAATCCACAACTCGCCCAGGCTCTCCTGCTTGGTCACCGTCGTGTCTCAATTCGTTCAGACTGACACCTTAACTGATTGACTGGTGCTAATTGCACCGGAACCAATCAAAGCTTGAGCAGCCGGGTCGCATTCCCGCTAAAGATCAACTTTTTCTCTACGTCATCAATCGGTAGTCGCTCGACATGATCCGGGCCCTGATCGATGAACGGATAGTCCGTGCCAAACAGTAGTCGCTCCACCCCCACTGCGGCGCGTGCCATCATGATGGTTGGCGTGAAGAAGGCGCAGCTGTCGTAGTAGAACTGTTTGGCGAATTCGCTGGGCAGCCTGGAGATATGCTGCTGGCAATCGACGTAATGACGATAGCCGTTGTCCAGGCGCTCCAGCAGGTCCAGGAATGCAGCGCCGGTGTGGGCGACGATGAACGGAAAGTTCGGATAGCGCTCGAATACGCCACCGTAGATCATACGGGTCACAGCCAGGCTGGTATCGAACAGGAACCCGACGCGGATGTGCATGGCGAATTCATCCATCACGTTGCCGAACACGGGATCCATCGGATGCTCAAAAACAGGAATGCGGTCCCGGTCAAGGCGCGCCCACAGAGGTTCAAGCGACAGATCGTTGAGTTTCATGCCGCCCAGGTTGGAGCCGATCGTAATTCCGACTACACCGGGGGCATCAATCACACGATCGAGTTCGCGCAACGACGCGTCGACATCGGGTAGCGGTAGGGTGACGAAAGCTCGAAAGCGGGAGGGGTCGGCTGCCACGCGTGCGATGATTGCATCATTGTTGTCGCGGCACGCAGCTTCCCGTTGCTTCGCATCGTCGAAGAGGTACACGCTGGGCGTACTGAGAGAAAGTATGCGCATGTCGATACCCTTGCGATCCATGTCACGCAACTGATCGTCTGGATCAAACATGGATTCGCGCACAGGTAGCCAGTTACGCCCCTCCTTGATGAGGTAGCCCAATCCGCTCGAGCGGCGCTCGTATCGAACACCTGGAAGTGTTTCCAGCTCGTCATAGTACGCACGGGTCACGAAATGGCCGTGGATATCGATTTTCATGCAGTCTCCGGATCTATTGCGCCGTTAGTCCCTGTATGGGTTTTGTCCGGCTTTGTGGTAGGTGCGCTTTCAGTTGTCTGGGAGTTCGAGTGCGGGCAATACGTCGCCGCTAACCCAGCTGCCGTGGATCGCGTCGCGCAGGCGAATCGGTAGGCGAACGCTTGCAATGGGACCAGCCGTCAGTGTGGCGACGTCGAAGACGAGCAGTTCGGAAGCCATTTCATTGACCCGGTTGCGCATAACGAGGAGATAGCCATCTGCTTCACCGGCGTCTGTACTTCGAGGCACGAAGACCGGCTCCTGAAACAGGCAGTCTTCGCCAGCGTAATAAACGCTGGTGGAGTCTGTTTCAAGGTTGATGTGGGCGACGGCGTTAAAGCCGAATTTGCCTTCGATATAGGGGCGCTCGGGATCCTGGCACAGCATGAAGCCGTGAAGATGTTTGCGCGTTGCATATCGCTCGTCGATCTTCGGCATCTCTCCGACGACATCGGACAGAATCCGTTCAGAGAATGCGCCGTCGGGAGCGCTGAGATCAATGGTCCATCGCGTCAGACGGGCAAGCGCCTTTTTCGGATCAAACGGCTTGCCGTGAACATCCGGGAAGAAGGGGAACAGGTTGCCTTCCGCGACGATGCCGTCGATATGAATCTTCGTGCCTTCATTGAAGCCATTGAGAAAGTGGGCGGCGAAACGCAGTGGAGTGCGGAACCATCGTACCTCCTCTGGTTTTCCGTATCGGGGCAACACGCCAATGAACACGTCTTTCGTGTCATCCCACATGAACGCAACTTCCTTGCGCTTCAATCGTTCGAGGTCGCTTGTGATTGGGACCACTGGAAAGACGACATAGTCTTCGGTAACGACCCAATCATGCAGCATCGCCGGGTAGGGCATGGTCAACCAGGCTTCGTGTTTGATCTGCCCGTCTGAACCGATGACGTAGTAAGCAAGATCCGGCGTTGCGACTCCCTTGGCTGCGTAGCCAAACGTCAGCATTTCGCCGGAATGAGGATCAATCTTCGGATGTGCGGTGAACGTTTCGCTGGTGAGCTTACCGCCGTAGTCGTAGTAACCAAACGTCTCCAAAGTGTGCGGATGCATCGCGACGGGAGGACTGTCTTCCTTCAGTGCAAGCAGCTTTCCGTCATGAAACATCACATGCGTGTTCGCGGTTCCGCGAATCTTGCCCGCAACGCTAAGGTCGTCCGTGTACGGATTGCGATAGGCACCGAATAGCGCACGCCGGGCCGCACGTTCCAGCAGGAACTTGTCAGTTCTGACATAGCGTGATCGGAAATCTACGTGACCGTCCCGAAAGCGGAACATTGAGACCATGCCGTCCCCATTAAATCGCAGATCCGTGCCCAGCAACGGGGGAAATTGCGGGTCGGGTCCGCAACGATAGAACGTTCCATTCAGATTGACGGGGAGTTCGCCTTCCACTTCGAGGTCGAAGATGTCGCTTTCGACGCGACTGGGGGCGCTGAAACCTCGAAACGTGGGGATATCGGGGAACCTGTTGTTGCTCATTGCTGCGCTCCGTTCATGTCCGTAAAACCGCGACAGTCATGCGTTAGCAGACTGCGCCCGCGGCGATATAGTTATTTAACTATAACTGTTGTTTTGGGCGTCTGCAAGAAGCAGGAGCGCGGCGCCGAACGAAGCGGTTCTTGAAGAGCGGTGCGTTGATGAGTCAGGGAAATCCCTGGGTGTGAATTGCGCGTGGCGAGAGGCGCACGGGGCAGTCGACATATCTGCGGAGGCGTGTCGATTAAATGGGGGGGTAAAACCGGAGGGGAAATGCCGCGTTGGGATAAAGCCGGGAAAGAGGCCGCCTGACTGCGGCCCCTCAGTTCAAACCGCGTGATTGCCGGCGTGGAAGCGTTCAAGCAATACGAAGAAAATCTTCTTCTCTTCTTCCGAAAAGCCTTCCATCAACTCCGCTTCGAGCGCCTCCAGTAGCCCTTCGATCTTCTTTCGCAGTTTCTTCCCCTTGACCGTGAGGGAAAGCAGCATGTTGCGACGGTCGTGGGCGAATTCAGAGCGCTTGATCAACTCCTTGGTCTCGAGAGGTGACATCAGGGTAACCATATTCGGCCGCAGGATATTCATCGTGGAGCAGAGGTCGGCCTGGGTCACGAAGGTGTTGGCTTCGATCAGGCAGAGGATGGCGTACTGGGCAGGCGTGATGTCCCACTCGTTCGTGGCTTCGAGAAACCGTTTTCGAGCCATCAGATGCGCGCTCGTGAGGTGGTAGCCGAGGCGCGACTTTACAAGAGACGTGTCGAGGGGTTCGCGTCGCGTGGTCGATCGGGTAGTGGTTCGTGGCATAGGAGCGATAGAGAGTAGTGGCCTGTAGGGTCGGGCCGTGCCGCGTTGTGGTCGATTCCGGAAGACCGGATAAGCGGATATCCCGATCGATTTTCTGCAGATGATTATACCTCTACCCGCAAAACCAGCAGTGCCGACAGGAGAGGATTGAAATTGCGTTCACAATTGGTTATAATCAAATAACTGATTGGGGACGAGTGGCTGTGCTGGCCGCTCCATCGTTGCCGAAGCCGGCGCAGCAGCGCCAATAGAGAGGAGATGGCTGTGACCTATTACGACTTGAACATGTTGATCGACGGAGAGTGGATCAGCGCGAAAGACCGGGAGACACTTGCGGTGCTGAACCCGGCGACGGGCGAGGAAATTGGCAGGCTGCCCGTGGCTACGCGGGCGGACCTTGACCGTGCTGCGGCGGCGTCTGCAAGAGCATTTGGTGAATGGAAAGCCCTGTCCGCGTACGCCCGGGCGAAAGTGCTGGTGCGTGCCGCGGCGATCCTGCGCGAGCGGGCCCCGGACATTGCGCATCTGATGACCGTCGAACAGGGCAAGCCGCTTGCCGAGGCGCAGATGGAAGTGCGTAATCTGCCGGACATTCTCGAATGGGATGCGGAGGAAGGCCGGCGTACTTACGGTCGTGTGATTCCGTCGCGCGTGCCGGAGCAGCGACAGATAGTCATCAAGGAGCCTGTCGGCCCGGTGGCGACATTTACCCCCTGGAATTTTCCGGCCTTGATTCCAGCTCGCAAGATCGCAGCGGTTCTTGCTGCCGGATGCACTTGCATCATCAAGCCCGCCGAAGAAACACCGGCCACTGCGCTCGCGATCGCACGCGCATTCGTCGACGCGGGTGTGCCGGCAGGTGTGTTGAACGTAGTCTTTGGCCGGACGCCAGCCGAGGTTTCGGACGCTCTGATTTCGTCGCCACACATCCGGGCAATTTCATTCACCGGGTCGACTGCAGTGGGCAAGCATCTGAGCGAGATGGCGGCACGTGGCGTAAAGCGGACCGTGATGGAGCTCGGTGGCCACGCACCTGTCATTGTCATGCCCGATGTCGATGTAGAAGGCCTCGCTGAGCAGGCCGCGCGACGCAAATATCGCAACAGTGGGCAAGGCTGTGTGAATCCCACACGCTTTTACGTGCACGATGCAGTTTACGAGCGCTTCGCCGCACGGTTTGTCGAGATCGTCAGGTCGATCAAGCCGGGTAACGGCCTCGATAGCGACACACAAATGGGGCCGTTGGCTCACGCACGTCGGGTCGATGCGATGAAGGAGTGTGTGGATGATGCGCGCCGTCATGGAGGCAAGGTTCTGTGCGGGGGCGAGCCGATTGAAGGACGGGGCTTCTTCTTCCAGCCTACCGTGCTCGCGGACGTTCCCTTCTCTGCACACATCATGAAAGAAGAGCCGTTCGGCCCAATCGTCGTGCTCAACCGCTTCACTGATCTTGACGCCGTGCTCCGGGAAGCGAATGGACTGCCCTATGGCCTTGCGGCGTACGCATTCACGCGTGACGGCGCGCTTGCCCATCGGCTTGGCATGCAACTGGAAGCCGGGATGATCGGTATCAATACGTTTGCGCTTGGTGCTCCTGATGCCATTGGCGCGCCCGAGACGCCGTTCGGTGGTGTCAAGGAGAGTGGGTACGGATCCGAAGGCGGTACAGAAGGTATCGACGCGTACCTGACCGTCAAGTTGATCAGCCAGTTCTGATACGGGGCGGCCGCCTCATTTCGCGGCCGTCGTTGAATCACTTACCAGGCTCATCCGGCTGCGAGAGCGGCCGATGGACCACGGAGATTGCAATGAGTTATGAAGATCGCTGGAAAACCGTCAAGGTGGATGTCGAAGAGGGAATCGCGTGGGTCGCGCTCAACCGGCCTGAGAAGCGCAATGCGATGAGCCCGACGCTCAACACAGAAATGATCGACGTACTTGAGACACTTGAACTCGATGCGGATGCAAGGGTCCTCGTGTTGACTGGTGAAGGCGATGCGTGGACCGCGGGCATGGATCTGAAAGAGTACTTTCGCGAAATCGACGCCGGCCCCGAGATCCTGCAAGAAAAGATTCGCCGGGACGCATGTCGCTGGCAATGGCAGTTGCTGCGCATGTATGCGAAACCCACCATCGCGATGGTCAACGGTTGGTGTTTTGGCGGAGGGTTCTCTCCGCTGGTTGCGTGCGATCTGGCGATTGCAGCGGATGAGGCTGTGTTTGGTTTGTCGGAAATCAACTGGGGTATCCCGCCGGGTAACCTGGTCAGCAAGGCGATGGCCGATACGGTCGGTCACCGTCAGGCGCTCTACTACATCATGACCGGTGAGACGTTCAATGGTGCGCAGGCCGCCGCGATGGGACTGGTTAATCGTAGCGTGCCGCGTGCGGAACTTCGGGCGACCACGCAGGAACTCGCCGCGAAACTGCTGGAAAAAAATCCGGTGGTCCTGCGTGCCGCCAAGCACGGCTTCAAGCGTTGCCGTGAACTGACGTGGGATCAGAACGAAGATTATCTCTACGCCAAGCTCGACCAGGCCCAGCAGCGCGACCCGGAGCGCGGGCGGGAGCAGGGGCTGAAACAGTTCCTGGACGACAAGGCGATCAAGCCCGGCCTGCAGACCTACAAGCGCTAAACACGTTTGCCATCTTTAGAAATGGGACCTGGGAGCGAGACACGATGCAAGAACTGACAATGCTGGTGGGTGGCAAGGGCATTGCAGCCGCTGATGGCGCCACTTTTGATCGAATCAATCCGGTTAGTGGGGAGATTGCTTCCCGCGCACCGGCGGCAACCGTTGCCGATGCTGACGCGGCGGTCGCGGCTGCCGCGGCAGCGTTTCCCGTCTGGTCTGCGCTGCCGCCCGGAGAGCGCCGCAAACGCCTCCTTCGGGCCGCGGATCTGATGGACGAGCGGATTGGCGAGTTCATCTCGAGCGGCGCGGCCGAGACTGGTGCGATGGCTAACTGGTACGGCTTCAATGTGACACTGTCCGCCAACATGCTTCGTGAAGCCGCCGCGATGACGACGCAGATTGACGGGAGCATCATTCCCTCTGACGTGCCCGGCAGCCTGGCCATGGCGATTCGCCAACCCTGCGGCGTGGTACTTGGCATCGCGCCGTGGAACGCACCGGTGATTCTCGCGACCCGGGCGTTGGCCATGCCGTTGGCCTGTGGAAACACGGTTGTTTTGAAGGCTTCGGAGATTTGCCCGGCTGTCCACCGCCTTATCGGTAGCGTATTACACGACGCAGGGCTGGGCGACGGTGTGGTCAATGTCTTGACCCATGCGCCGGAAGATGCTCCGGCCATTGTGGAGCGCCTGATTGCAAACCGTGCGGTGCGGCGGGTGAATTTCACGGGCTCAACGCATGTGGGACGCATTATCGCCGAACTGGCTGCCCGTCATCTGAAGCCGGCGCTGCTGGAACTCGGGGGAAAGGCGCCTCTGATCGTTCTCCACGACGCCGACCTCGATGAGGCGGTGAGCGCGATTGCTTTCGGAGCGTTCTTCAATCAAGGTCAGATCTGCATGTCGACAGAGAGGGTCATTGTCGATCGCCGGATTGCAGACGCACTGGTGCAAAAGCTTACGGAAAAAGCCCGGACGCTCAAGGCTGGAGATCCTGCGCGAGCCGATTCAGTCCTTGGTTCGATGGTCAGTGCGCAGTCGGTCGTGCGTATTCAGGCATTGGTGCGCGACGCCAATGAGCAGGGTGCACGCTTGCCAGTCGGATGTGACGCGAGCGGCGCGATTTTGCAGCCGACCATCGTGGACGGCATTACGCCCCAGATGAAGCTTTACGCAGAGGAGTCGTTCGGGCCTGTCGTCACTATTCAGCGCATCGATGACGAGGACGAGGCCATTCGCGTCGCGAACGACAGCGACTACGGCCTGTCGGCGGCGATCTTCAGTCGCGACGTTTCCCGAGCGCTGAAACTGGCAAAGCGGGTCGAGTCAGGCATCTGCCATATCAACGGACCGACAGTGCATGACGAGGCGCAGATGCCGTTTGGAGGCGTCAAGGACAGCGGATATGGCCGGTTCGGTAGCAAAGCGTCAATTGCTGAATTTACCGATCTGCGCTGGATCACACTGCAGACCGAGCCACGACATTACCCCATCTAGGATGTCGCAGGCGTCGCAGACACCGCGACGGTCGTTACACCAAAACAGCATTTCACGACTTTCGGAATGACCCTGGACGTCGCAAAGGAACCTTATATGGGCATCGCTACAACGCATCCAGAACGACAGGCGGAGGGTGACGGATATCGCCACGTGTCGATAGGCTCGGCGCCGCCCCGGGTAAGCCATGATGGCGAAACATGGCGGCTGCAGTCAAGCGAAGTCCTTGGCGCTTATCCGGAGCGCCTTACCGATTGCCTCGAACGCGGGGCGCAGAAACATCCTGATCGATGGCTGGCTGCACAGCGAGGCGTCAGTGGCCGCTGGGTCGGCGTCACATACAAGGAGATGTTCGAACGTGCACGCGCAATCGGCCAGGCGCTGGTTGACCGGAAACTGTCGGCCGAACGGCCCGTCGTCGTTCTTTCGGGCAATGACCTGAATCATCTGCAGATTGCGCTCGGCGCAATGTGGGCCGGTGTTCCGTATGCACCCGTCTCACCGGCATACTCGCTGGTATCAAAAGACTTTGGCAAGCTGCGTCACATATTCCAGGTGTTAACGCCGGGGTTGGTGTTCGCTGCGGACGCAGATGCGTTTGCCACGGCGATCGAAAACGTCGTGCCGGACGACGTGGAGGTCGTCACCGTTAGCGGCGCTATCCAGCGGCGCAAAACGACCCCGCTGGGTGCCCTCGTGAACGCAGAGCCGGGTACCGTGGACGCGGTGCACGAGTGTGTTGACGCAGATACGATCGCCAAGATTCTCTTTACATCCGGATCGACGAAACTGCCGAAAGCGGTTCCAACAACCCATCGGATGCTGTGCAGCAATCAGCAGATGCTGTTGCAGACGTTTCCCGAATTTGCGACGGAGCCCCCGGTACTGGTTGACTGGCTGCCGTGGAATCACACTTTCGGCGGCAGTCATAACGTCGGAATTGCGCTCTACAACGGCGGCACGCTGTATATCGATGACGGCAAGCCCGTCCCAGGACAATTCAACGAGACTCTTCGCAACCTGCGTGAGATTGCACCGACTATCTATTTCAATGTGCCGAAGGGGTGGGAGGAACTGACCGTCGCTCTGGAGCAGGACGCGAAGTTACGCGAAAGCTTCTTTTCTCGGGTCAAGGTTTACTTTTTTGCCGGAGCGGGCCTATCGCAGGCGGCATGGGATCGGCTCGAACGCGTAACCGAACAATATTGCGGCGAGCGTATCCGGATTATGGCTGGTCTCGGTATGACCGAAACGTCGCCGTGCTGCCTCTTCACCACGGGTCCGTTGATGCGGGCGGGATATGTAGGACTGCCGGCGCCGGGTTGCGATACGAAGCTCGTGCCGGTCGACGGCAAGCTCGAGGCACGTTTTCGTGGGCCACATGTGATGCAGGGGTACTGGCGCATGGGCGCTTCCGAAGCCGTGGGTGTGTTTGACGACGAAGGTTACTATTGCAGTGGCGATGCGCTCAGGTTTGTCGATGAAGCGCACCCTGAAGCGGGATTGATGTTCGACGGCCGTATCGCCGAGGACTTCAAGCTCAGTACGGGTACTTTCGTTAGTGTGGGGCCCATGCGGGCGCGGGTTATCGCCGCCGGCGCACCTTATGTGCAGGATGTCGTGGTAACGGGTGCGGACCGGAATGCAGTTGGCGTGATGATCTTTCCACGTATTGCAGAGTGCCGGCAGCTTGCCTTGCTCCCACTATCGGCTTCGCCGCGCGAGATACTGGGTTCCACCGCGGTCCTCGATTACTTTGCGGGACTGCTCAAGCGACTTAACGGCGAATCAACCGGCAGCGCCACCTTTATTGAGGTTGTGCGGCTGCTTGATACGCCGCCGTCACTGGAACTGGGTGAAGCTACCGACAAGGGTTCCTTGAACCTGAATGTCGTGCTGCTCCGGCGAGCCGAAGTTGTCACGTCGATGTATAGCGGTTTGCAACAGGACACCCTTGTCATCCGGTCGTCCAACCACGGGTAAGGCGTTGTCAAGTTACCGAAATCGGGCAACTCGGTAGCATAAATGCTCACCCCTCAGTAACTGGTATACGGATTTTGGGCGAGGCCGGCGAATTCGCGCCATGCAACAAACCTCGCCGCAAGCTGTTTGCGGTAGATTGAGGCGCGCAGCAAATGCCGCTTGGGCGCGAAGTGTTCTCTGATCACAACCGCTCGAGTATCATGCCAAACCTCTTGCGTAGTCTCGCATCCTGAAATTCGCTCGCCTCGACTTCCTTGTCGAACCATGCTCGTTCGTCTGCCTGTCGGTTGCCGGCCATCTCGCTCGCACACGAAATATGACGAAGGCCAGGTTACCAGGTTCCGCGACAGAGTTGTGGGTATTTGCAAGCGCCACGAGTCGCTTACGCTTAGCAGGCTCAGGTGCTGCGTGAAACTGCAGTTCGCTTCGAGCGCAGGCGCAACTGCTGGGCGCAGGCGCGATCCGAGGCGAGGTGCTGGCGGCGCAGACGATGTTGCTGGCGGATTGGCAGATTCATGCAGCGGTCTGGAGCGTGACTAGTTTCACCGAATTGCAGCGCGACGGAATGGCTGCGGAGCGCAATGTCCGCCTTGGCAATGCTACCGAGATGGCCTATGTGGCTCATGCGTTCGAGGAAACGCTTGGTCCTGTGGTCGCAGCGACCGATTACGTGCGCGCTGTGCCCGAATTGATTCGCGCTTATGTGCCACGACGCTACGTCACGATCGGCACGGACGGCTTCGGGCGAAGCGATACTCGCCAGGCTCTGCGTGAATTTTTCGAGGTCGACCGTACGTCAATTGTGATTGCGGCGCTGCGTGCGCTTGTTGACGACGGTACGATCGATCAGACGGTGCTACGCCTCGCTCGTGAAAAATGCGCTGGTCGACCGGGAAGCGAAAAACTAGCACCTTGGGAAAGGTAGAGCACCCGTGCGGAAAGGCTAGACCGAGACAGCAGTTCCGTAGGCACCGGCTTGGCCGTGCTAGGCGAATGATCGTTCAGATTTAACTAGTCCGATCCCGGGGTGGTCGCACCGGCTTCGAACGTCCCGCTGCTCAGAGAGTTGCCACGGGAGCGGCAATTCGATAACTCGACGACCGTACAGAGCGGCGCGAAAGATACGGCGTCGCCTCGATCGGTCGGATCGTTCTGAGCAACGTCAAGACATGCTTTTTCTTGATTGCAGATAGGCACGACCCGACTGTCGACGCTCGGAAATGGCGGAGGCGATCGCCGGCCTCATTCAGTGAATGTGAACGACTAGAACTTGTGCCGGATCCCGAGGCGCACCGAAGTTTGCTGATTGCTCGTCGAAGGCGTCAGCGCGTTGATCGCCGCGACGGCTTCCTTGCCGGTTGAGTCAGTCCCAGACGCGTGCTGAAGGACGCCGATCACATACACGTCGGTGCGCTTGGACAGGAAGTAATCGACGCCGGCCGAGCCCTGATGATATGTAGCGCCGCTGTTGCCGTTTACCCCGCTGCCCTTCATATAGTCGTAAGCGACTCCCAGCAAAAGCGCGGGCGTTACCTGATATTTGAAATTGACTTCCGCGTTATTGAAATTTGCGCTGCCGCGATAGGTGTTGGTGGGCCCCGCGCCACCCACTGGGTTCCCGCCCAACCCCTTGAACTGAATGAACGAATAGGTAGCACCGACAGTTGCGGCACCAAACGAGTAAGCGCCGCCCATCGCAGCGATTCGTTCGGCGTTGGCAGACGCATAGCCACTATAAACCGGAGACGCAGTCAGATTGTTATTGATCGCGGAAGAATTGGGGTTTGTGCCGAAGTAGGACTGGTTAGGATCGCGCGCATACAGGTAGCCCGCGCCGAGTGAGAGTGGGCCATTTGTGTAGCCGAGACCGAACGAATACAACTGATTGCGACTGAAGTCGCCAGCTATGCCTCCGAAGCTGTAAACCCCGCCAAATGTAATGCCCGCGTAATTCGCGCTGGTGTATTTCATCGTGTTATTGACGCGATTGGAGTTGTTCATATTGTCGAGATCGCCAGGATGAGCGGCGATATAGCCGCCCCACTGGCTTCCTGCTTCAAACGCACCCACATAGTCGGTCACTGAGTCATACTGACGGCCGAGAGTCAGCGTGCCGTAGTTGCTCGACAGACCGACGTAAGCTTGGCGTCCGAACTCTGCACCACCCTGTTTCAAGCCCCCTGTATTGACGTCGAAGCCGTTTTCGAGTGTGAAGATCGCCTTCAAACCGCCACCGAGGTCCTCTGTGCCACGCAGACCCCAGCGACTACCCTGAAGAACGCCGCTCGACAGATTGAACAGAGGCTTGCCGCCGGCATTGGTGGTGTAATTCACACCGTCGTCGATGACTCCGTAAAGGGTCACAGCGCTCTGTGCATGAACAGCGCCTGCAAATACACACGAGGCGGCCAGCGCCGATAGTTTTTTCTTCATTAGAAAAGTCTCCAGAAATTTTAGGTAGCTGCTATGGCGGTGCGACAGACGAACGTGTCCCCCGCGCCAGTTGGCGCGAAAGTCACGTGAATGAAACAAAAAACGAAGTACGAGGGCCGGGGCTAGCGCTAGGCGCGACGAGCGCCATCCTGCGCGCGCGAAGAAGGCGCGCAAGCGGCGATAGCCTGGATTGAAGTCGCGCGGGCGGAGGCCAACTGGTCCTGTTGGTCGCGCGTTTCTGGCGACATTGGGCGGCTACATGGCAGAGCAGGCAGCCCTTGAGGCGCTTTCATTCCAGCCGGGCCGGGGTATTCCATTCTCTACAACTTGACTGCGTACTTCTTCAATTTGTCCCAGTCGACATCGACGCCCATCCCCGGACCGTCCGGTACCTTTAACTTTCCGTTGTCGATAGTTAGCTCGCTCGTGATGAGGCTATCGCACACATCGAGATAGAAGGTCAGTTCGCTGGGGAGGCTAATCTGCCCATACGCGGCGGCGAGTTGAAGGCAGGCCGCAGTTCCTAGCGTCGTCTCCGACTGGGTGTTGATTTGCAGTTTCAGATTGCCGGCTTCGGCAAGATGGACGATCTTGCGCGACAGCCAGAAGCCGGTACGCGGCATCTTGATGCTGATCCGTTTGAGCGCTCCCAACTGGATCTGTCGACAGACATCGGCGACGGTGAAGACGCTCTCGTCGCCGAGCATTGGCACCGCGACTTTCTGCGCGAGTTCGCGGCGGCCGAGGTCGTCAGATGCGAGCATCGGTTCTTCCACGCAATCGAGTACGTCTTCGAGCGCCTTCAGCACGCGATAAGCGGTCTCCTTGTCATAGCGCATGTTGGCGTCAATGTAGAGCCGTACGTCGTCGGGCACACGCTCGCGCATCTGTTTGAGCAAGCGGATGTCGTTGTCCGGATCGAGTCCGGCCTTGATCTTGAACGTGCGGAACCCTGCAGTGACCTTCTGGTCGAGTTCGGCCAGCATCTGGTCATTGGACATGAGGCCTACCATCCAGACGAGATCCACTTCCGTGCGCGCTGGGCCGCCGAGCAGTCGATGAACCGGCATCTTCAATAGCTTGCCGTTGAGATCGTGCAACGCGATGTCGATGGCGCTCTTCGCCGCCGGATTGCAGGCAAGCGCGCCCATCCTGGACCAGATATTTTCAAGCGCGAACGAGTCCTCTCCAACCAGCAATGGCGCCAAATATTGGGTTATCGCGTAGTAGATGGAATGCTGCGTCTCGCCGTAGATCATTGGCCGCGGAATCGCTTCCGCGACACCATAGCTGCCATCATCGCCGATGATCTTGACGAGCAACCAGTCGACGGTAGTCATGTAGCCGGCTGCCCATTTGGTCGGCTTGTTGAGTGGGATTACGAAAGGAGTTACTTCGACGCTGCGGATGATCATGTCTTCGCTCCTGGTAAATCAACGAACGATATCTTCGAGCTTACGGCGCGCAGTCTCGGGACCGCAATACACCACCGGGATCATCAGGAAACCGATTGCTGTCGAAAGTAACAAGGCTGTGGTGACCGACGAATGTTGGGCGATGGCGCCGAGCGCCGTCGGCACTGCGAGGGCCGTCACTTTGCCCACGCCGACCGAAAATCCGAGGCCGATCGTGCGCAGGTGCGACGGGAAGATCTCGCTGGTGTAGGTGATATAGACCGCGGCAACGCCGAGGCTGATGCCGATCAAAATGCCCGGTACATAGAGCGAAGTAAGCGAGGCGCCGCCGAGGCGATGCAGGTAATTCAGGTACAGGATCGCGATCATCCCGAGGATCGTATAAAGAGTGAGGATGATCTTGCGACCGAAGCGATCGGCTAGAGGGCCGGCGGCTAGATAGCCGAAAGTGCCGACACCCCACGCGAGCATGACGAACTGCGCGGTCTGCATTTTATCGATGTGAAAGTCGAGCATGATCGCGCTGGGCACCCACACGACGAGGCCGTAGGAGAAGATTGCGCCGAAAATGTGCAGCGCGGTCGCGATCAGAGTGAAACGGCGGTATTCCGGCGCGAACAGCTCGCGAAACCGAGATTTCTTCGCGCTTCGATCGGCATGTGCGCTGTCGAGCCGCGCCGCGCGATTGGCCAGCCACGCTGGGCTTTCCTTCAGCCATTTCAGCACGGGAATGCACATCAGCGCGGGAATGACGAGCACGACGTAACACGCGCGCCAGCCGAGCCCTAAAGACGTAAATAACGCGAAGATGCCGCCAGCAAGAAAGAAGCCGACCGGGTAGCCTGCCTGCATGATGCCCATCGCGAGGCCACGTTTCTTCGCCGGTACCATTTCGGAAAGATAGGCCGCGCCGATGGGCCATTCGGCACCGGTGCCGAGGCCCGTACAGAAGCGCCCGACCGCAACGACGGCCGCATGATGTGCCACTCCGACGATGCCTGTGAAAAGCGAAAAGATGCCGATGCATGCGGCCATGCCGGCGCGCCGGCCCTTTTTTTCCGCGAACGCCGGAAGAATGAACGCGCCGAGCACACTGCCGGCGATAAAGACCGACGCTATCAGCCCCATCTGCGTGAACGATAGCCCGAACTCGTCGCGAATCTGCGGCAGCGTAAGCGAATAGATTGTGCTATCCGCCGCGTCGATTACCCACGCTAGGAACACGAAGATCAGGACGCGCCGAGCCATCGGGCTCATCCGTTCGTCTGCCGTCCCGATTAGCGTGGCCTGTGCGCGTGGACCTTCCGGACCGCCCTTGATGGCAGCCTTGTCGAGCTCTGACATGTCTCCTCCGTTTATCTGGCGCGCCGGGAACGGATAAGCCGTTATGGCGGGCCTCGTGTCACGGTGTATTCCGTGATCACAGGCGACAAGCGTCGTTCAGTTCAGAGAGCCTGTCCAATACGAAGTTCGCCATGCCTGATACGATTAAAATATCACCGATGGTAATTTCTATTCCGCCTCAGGAACGTCGAAAACTTGCGCCATTTCGCTGAAACGTCGCGCCGTGGCGGTTTCGTACTTCGGGTTGTATGCGATCGCAAGGCCGATCGATACATGTGAAGGCATCTTCTTCAGACGTCGGAAAGCGACTTTCCTCGACGCATTGCGCGACGCTGCGGAGGGCACCAAGGCAACGCCCATACCGCTTTCGACCAAGAATAAGACGGTTGATACTTGCACCGCCTCCTGCGCCACGTGCGGCATGAAACCTGCATCCTGGAACAGCAGCATGGTGAGAGCATGAAGGCCGGGGACATCGCTCGCGGTGTATTGGATAAACGGTTCACCGGCGATATCCGGCAGTGCCAGTCGAGGCTTCTTGGCGAGCGGATGTGCGGCGGGCAGGGCAATGACGAACTCGTCGTGTTCGACCACCCGATATTCAATTTTTCGGCCCGTTGTCAGCGGCACGCGGACGATGCCGATATCAATCCGGTGCGACTCCAGCGCTTCGAGGATCCACGAATTGCTTTCTTCAAAGAATTTCAGGGCGACTTCAGGGTATTGCTTGCGAAAAGGTGGCAAAAGCTGTGGAAGCAGCGAATATTTCGCCGATCCAACGAAGCCAATGCGCAACTGTCCGCTCAAGCCTTGCGCGGTGAGTCGGGCGATACGCCCGACTTCCGTAGCGTGAAACAGAGCCTGCCTGGCTTCGTCCAGAATTGCCTCACCGGCCAGTGTGAGTTGCACGTCATGCGTCGTGCGGGTGAACAGCTTGACTCCGATTTCGTCCTCCAGTTTGCGGATCGAGACCGATAACGGGGGCTGCGTCATGAAGAGTCTTTCGGCGGTCGCGCGAAAGTTCAAGGTCTCGGCGAGGACTATGAATTGTTGAAGTTGGCGCAGCTCCATGGTGATATCCAAATCGTATCAAGTGGTGGTAATTTAATACTACACAGCTTGTCACCGACATGCCAGAGTTGGGTCTCTAAAAGCAATCGCGTCAAACTGCACAAGGGTTTATACCCGGTTCGCACGATTGCACAAGCAAGGAGACGTCGCATGGCAACGGCATTGCAGCAGCAAACAAGAGACACATTCGACAAGGCTTTTCGACCGACATCAGTCGCGATTGTCGGCGCATCCGACGATCCACAGCGCATCTCTGGGCGTTCGCTGCACTACCTGAAGCATGCTGGCTACGAAGGCTCGATCTACCCGATTAATCCGCGACGTGCGTACGTTCAGGGGCTGAAGGCGTACCCTTCAATCGCCGATGTACCGGTCACGCCGGATATCGCGCTGATCTGTCTGCCCGTGAATATGGTCAAGCAGGCGCTGACGGACTGCGTCGAGCGCGGTGTTGGGGCGGCAATCGTCTACGCGTCGGGCTTTGCTGAGACCGGTGATGACGGTCGCGCGCTGCAGGACGAACTCGGAGCGATTGCGCGGGCCGGCGGTCTTCGCCTGTTTGGCCCGAACTGCCTCGGGCTGCTTCATGCCAGGAGCCGTTTTATCGGGACGTTTAGCAGCGCTTTCGACGACGCGTTTCCCACGCCTGGCCCGGTTGCCATCGTCAGCCAGAGCGGCGCGTACGGTGGACATCTCGCTTACTTGTGCCGCGCACGCAATATCGGCGTTGGTTACTGGATTTCTACCGGCAACGAGGCTGACACAGACGTATCGGATTGCATTAAGTGGCTCGCGCAGCAGGACGATGTGCGAGTCATCATGGCGTACGCGGAAGGCGTGCGCGACGGCGAGAGATTCATCGATGCTCTGCGCACCGCCCATGAGAATCGCAAGGCAGTGGTATTCATGAAGGTCGGTGAATCAGAGTCGGGCGCGGTCGCAGCACAATCGCACACGGCGAGCCTCGCTGGAGCCGACGCGGTGTTCGACGGCGTGTTCCGTCAGTATGGCGTGCACCGCGCGCGTACAACCGAGGAGCAGGTCGACATCGCGTATGCATGCAGCCGCGGTATCTATCCGGCCAGCCGCCGACTAGGGATCATCACGGTGTCCGGCGGATTCGGCATTCAGTTGTGCGATGCCGCTGAGCGCCACGCACTCGACGTGGCGCCGCTGCCCGATGCGGCGCGCAGCAAGCTGAAAGAACTTAATCCGCTTGGCAGCGACAACAATCCGTGTGACACGACCGCTGGTTGGCTCAACGACATGAGCCTCATCACCAAGACGTTCGACATTATGTATTCGGACGGTGGCTACGACAGCATGGTCGGTGCGTTCACGATGTTGCCGGCATCGCCCACTTATGGCGAACGGATCAAGGATGCGATTCGTGCGGGCACGCAGGCCTACATGGATCGGCCAACCGTGTTGTGCATGGAAGCCGGCGCAGAGACGGTTCGTTCATACGAGGACGCCGGTTTCCTGATCTACACGGATTCCGACCGCGCCACGCGTTCGCTGTCTACGCTCGCGACGTTGCGAGAAGGTTTTGAACGCAAGTCGGTTCAGCCGCCGGCAGATCCGACGTTGCGCCGTGATCTCGGCAGCGGGCCGTTGTCGGAGGCGTCGGCGCAGACGCTCCTCGCGGACGCGGGCATCCCGTTCCTGCCGTCCCGTGTCGTAAAAAGCGCGACAGCGGCCGTCGATGCTGCGTCGAACCTCGGCTACCCGGTTGTCATGAAAATCGTGTCGCCGGACATTCTGCACAAGACCGAGATCGGCGGCGTGATGCTCAATATCGCCGACGATCAGGGCGCTGCCGATGCGTACCAGACCCTTATCACCCGTGCAGCCGACAAGGCGCCGGATGCGTACATTGAAGGCGTACTCGTCACGCCAATGGCGAACAAGGGAATCGAAACGATCATTGGCGTGACGCGCGATCCGGTCTTCGGACCGGTCGTGATGTTCGGGCTCGGCGGCATTTTTGCGGAGCTGTTCCGCGATGTGTCGTTTCGTGCCGCGCCGTTTGATCGGGACGAAGCGCTGCGGATGATCGGCGAAACGCAAGGCTATCCGTTGCTTAAAGGTTTCCGCGGGGCACCTGCCGCCGATATCGGCGCGCTAGCCGATCTGTTGCAGCGCCTGTCCGCGTTCGCCGCGGCGAACGCAGCGCAACTCGAGACCATCGACCTGAATCCTGTCATCGCGCTGCCACAGGGGCAGGGTGTGCTGGCGCTCGACGCCGTCCTGGTGACGCGGGGGCAGTAATGGCCATCGACTATCAGCGTCTGCTTGAACGCCGCTTCGAGCCCATCGAGCACGCTTACAGCCGGCGCGACTCGATTCTGTACGCACTCGGAATCGGTCTCGGCGCGGATCCGCTCGATCCGAGGCAACTCGCCTACGTCTATGAGGAGGGTCTGCGAGCGCTGCCCACGCTGCCCGTGATCCTCGCGTATCCGGGCTTCTGGGCCAAGGAGCCGGACACCGGCATCGACTGGCGGCGTCTTGTGCATGCCGAGCAATCGTTCGAACTGCATGCGCCACTCGCGCCGGAGGGGCGCGTGATCGGCCACAACCGGATTACGTCGATCTTCGACAAAGGGGCCGAAAAGGGTGCCTTACTGACCCAGCAAAGAGAGATCGTCGACACGGCGAGCGGCGCTCTGCTTGCAACGGTTTCGCAAGTGAGCCTGTTGCGCGGCGACGGTGGCTTCGGCGGTCCCAGGAATGGCGCACCGCCTGCGCCTCACGTCGTTCCCGAGCGTCAGCCGGATGCGTCATGCGATCTGCCGACGCTGCCGCAAGCCGCATTGATTTACCGCTTGAGCGGCGACACGAATCCGCTGCACGTCGATCCCACCGTCGCGCAAGGGGCGGGCTTTACGCGCCCGATCCTGCACGGCCTGTGCACGATGGGTGTCGCATGCCACGCGGCAATGCGCGCGTTATTCGATTACAACGCGTCGTGCATTCGCTCGATGCGCGTGCGTTTCACCGCACCTGTGCTGCCCGGCGACACATTGCGTACGGAGCTGTGGCAAGACGGCGACATCGTGTCGTTCCGGACCATCGCGCTCGAACGCCGGGTGACGGTGCTGAGCGCCGGACGCATCGATACGCAGCTTCATTAAACATTAACGGAGACAACCTATGGATCTCGGATTGAACGGCAAAGTGGCCATCGTCACCGGCTCGGCACGTGGGCTGGGTGCGGCAACGGCCCGGCGGCTCGCAGAAGAAGGCGCGAAGGTTATCGTCGCCGACATCGATCGCGACGGCACAGCCGCGAGCACCGAATCGCTCAGGGCCGACGGCTATCAGGCGATCGGCATCGTCTCGGATATCACGAAGAGTGCCGACGTGGAGCGTTTGGTGGCGGACACGGTGGCGGCTTTTGGCGGCATCCATGTGCTGGTCAACAACGCCGGCTTTCCGCGCGACAAGCTGTTGACGAAGCTCACGGAAGACGATTGGGACAAGGTCGTGGAAGTCATCCTGAAGGGCTCGTTCCTGACGTGCAAGGCCGTGATGCCGTACATGATCGAGCAGCGCTTCGGGCGCATCGTCAACATTTCTTCGCGTGCCTATCTCGGCAATCCTGGTCAGGCCAACTACGCGGCGGCGAAGGCGGGAATTCTCGGTCTGACCCGGGCGCTCGCCATCGAGGAAGGCCGCTACGATATCACCGTCAATGCGATCGCGCCGGGTTTCATCGAGACCGAGGCGGTGATGGCGTTGGGGCACTATGAGCAGATCAAGGAACGCGCGATTGCCGCACAGCCGTTGCGCCGTGTCGGCCGTCCGGAGGATATCGCCGATGCCGTGGTGTTCCTCGCCTCGGCACGCGCGAGCTTCATCACGGGCGAGACCTTGCACGTAACGGGGGGGCGCTACGGCTAGCGTGACAGGTGCCTTGGAGGTCCACTAGCGAAGAGTCGTCAATACAAGAACGGCCAACAGCAATTCAGGAGACACAACACCATGAACTCAGTCGACAAACCTTCCAACCCCGGGCTGTCGAGCGCAGAAAACTATGCGGCGCCCGCTACCGCTACGGCACGTGTTACCCATACCCGCTATCTGATCGTCGCGCTGCTTTTCATCGCCTCGACGCTGAACAACGCGGATCGCGCGATCCTTTCGATTACCGGTACCGCGATTCAGAACGACTTCGGTATTGACGCGATCACGCTCGGCTATCTTTTCGCGTCCTTTGCATGGGCCTATATGCTGGCGCAGATTCCGGGCGGCTGGCTGATCGACCGGTTCGGCTCGAAGAAGGTTTATGCCGTCAGCCTCTTCGTATGGTCGTTTACCACCTTTTTGCAGGGTTTCGTGCCGGCGTTCGGGGTGGCGAGTGCGATCGTCGCGCTGTTCTTTTTGCGGATCTGCGTCGGCATAGCCGAAGGCCCGGCCTATCCAAACAACAGTCGCGTCGTGGCGACATGGTTCCCCGCTGCGGAGCGCGGCACGGCGGCGGCGATTTTCAATTCCTCGCAGTATGCGGCGGCGGTGATCTTCACGCCGTTGATGGCGTGGATTACGCATTCGTTTGGCTGGCCGCATGTCTATATCGTCATGGGGCTACTCGGTATTGTGCTGAGTGGCGGCTGGCTGCTCTGCTATCACCAGCCGGCCGATCATCCGTGGGCGAATCGCGCGGAACTCGACTACATCACCCGCGGTGGTGCGCTCGTCGACATCGAGAACAAGGGGAACCGTACGCGAGCGCAGTCGGTCGACGCGTGGGCCTGCATCAAGGAGTTGCTCAGCAGCCGCATGATGCTCGGCATTTACGCCGGCCAGTACTTCATTACGACGATCGTCTACTTCTTCTTGACCTGGTTTCCGATCTACCTTGTTAAGGCACTGCACATGCCGATTCTGAAGGCCGGCTTGATCGCCTCCACGCCCGCGATCGGAGGATTTCTTGGCGGGATCCTAGGCGGCATCCTGTCCGATGCGCTGCTGCGGCGCGGCTACTCGACGACGGTCGCACGCAAGGTCCCGATCGTGGTCGGCCTGCTGTTGTCGACTAGTATCGTCGCGTGCAACTGGGCGTCCACGCAAACGATGGTGGTGGTGATCATGGGGCTCGCGTTCTTCGGCAAGGGCGTGGGCAGTCTCGGCTGGACGGTGGTGTCCGATACGTCGCCCAAGGAAGCGGCAGGTCTGTCCGGAGCGCTCTTCAACACTTTCGCGAACGTGGCCGGCATCACCACGCCGATCGTGATCGGCTATATCGTCCAGCTGACCGGTTCGTTTGATGGCGCTTTGATCTACGTGGCGGCGAATGCGGCGCTCGCTGTGTTCAGCTTTCTGTTCATCGTCGGCAAGATCGAGCGCGTTCAGTTGACGAGGTCGCTGCGTCATCCTGCATCTGCTGGAGGTGCGCAATGATCCGCGATACACAGACACTTGAGGCCTTGCTCGCCACCGTCACGCGCTTCGTGCATGAGCAACTGGTGCCCGCAGAGGCGCTCGTTGCGGAGGCGGATGCGATCCCCGCTGGATTGATCGAGCAGATGAAATCGATCGGATTGTTCGGGTTGACGATTCCGGAGAAGTACGGCGGCCTTGGCTTGACCGTCGAGGAGGAAGTCCGCCTGGTGTTCGAGCTGTGCAGGACATCGCCCGCGTTTCGCTCGATTGTGGGGACCAACCTCGGCATCGGCTCGCAGGGGATTCTGATCGATGGCACGCCGACACAGAAGGACCGTTATTTGCCCAAGCTTGCGTCTGGCGAAACGATCGCTTCGTTCGCGTTGACCGAGCCGGAAGCGGGCTCGGATGCCGCGTCGCTCAGAACAACTGCCCGCCGCGAAGGCGATGTTTATGTGCTTAACGGCACCAAACGCTATATCACCAACGCGCCCCAGGCCGGCGTATTCACTGTGATGGCGCGCACGGGGACGGCCGATCAACGGGCGGCGGGCGTGAGTGCCTTCATTGTCGATGCTGATACACCAGGCATCACGTTGGGGCGCATCGACCGCAAGATGGGGCTCAAAGGCTCACACACCTGCGACGTGATCTTCGAAAACTGCCGCGTGCCTGCCGAGAACCTGATCGGCGGAGTCGAAGGAAAGGGCTTTGCGACGGCGATGAAAACACTCGACAAGGGGCGCATTCACATCGCCGCGGTCGCGGTCGGCGCTGCGCAAAGAATGCTCGACGACGCACTGCGTTATGCGGCCGAACGCAAGCAGTTCGGGCAGCCGATCGGCGAGTTCCAGCTGGTGCAGGCGATGCTCGCGGATAGCCGTACCGAACTCTATGCGGCCCGTTGCATGGTGATCGACGCGGCGCAGAAGCGCGATCGAGGTGAAGCGCACAGTACTGAGGCGGCCTGCGTGAAGCTGTTTGCCTCGGAGATGTGCGGCCGCGTGGCGAATCGGACGGTGCAGATTTTTGGCGGCGCCGGCTACATGACGGAGTGCGGCGTCGAACGTTTTTATCGCGATGTGCGCTTGTTGCGTATCTACGAAGGGACCAGCCAGATCCAGCAGCTCGTGATCGCGCGCAACATGCTGCGCGAATTCGAACGTGCTAACGGCTGATACGCGCTTAAGTAACGGACCCATCACACGATGAATTTCGAATACCTGAGGGACTGGATCGGCAAGCAGCAGACGGCCGTCGACGTGTTGGCCGAGGCGCCGCTGGCGGGTCTTGCCGCACTGCTGAACTATGACGCAATCGCCGGCGTCGCGCCGTGGCGTGATGGCGCGTTGCCGCCGCTCGGCCACTGGCTCCATTTTCTGCTGCACGCAAAGCAGAGCGAAATCGGCGAAGACGGTCACCCGCAGCGCGGTGGCTTTCTGCCGCCGGTCGAACTGCCGCGGCGAATGTGGGCAGGCGGCACGGTGTATTTTGATACGCCTTTGCGCGTCGGCTCGACCGTGCAGCGGCGCTCGACGATTACCGCCGTCGACCCGAAAAGCGGCCGCCACGGCAACCTCGTGTTCGTGACGGTCAAGCACGAATTGATCATAGCGGGCAGCGATGCCCCGGCACTGATCGAGCACCAGGACATCGTGTACCGGGAAGCCGCAGTTGGCGGCCAGGTAGCCGTCGCGCCATCTGTAGGCGTGATCCTGGAGTGTGACTGGTCTCGCGAATTCCGCGCCGATCCGGTCCTGCTGTTCCGCTTCTCGGCGCTGACTTTCAATGGCCACCGCATTCACTATGACCGTGCGTATGCGAGCGATGTCGAAGGTTATCCGGGGCTTGTCGTACACGGTCCGCTAAGCGCGACGCTGCTCGTCGATCTGTTCTTGCGCCGGCATCCCGGCGCGGATGTCCGTGCCTTTTCGTTTCGCGGTCTGCGGCCGCTGTTCGATACGCGGCCGTTCCAGCTTTGCGGCAAGGAGACCGGCAACGGTGCCGACCTGTGGATACTCGACGCTGACGGCCAGATTGCGATGAGCGCGTCATTGGAGGCGCGATGAACGATGCTCGCTCCCGAAACTGGCGTTCACTGCTGTTCGTGCCGGCCGACAATCGCCGCCTGATCGACGGCGCGCCTCAGCGCCGCGCCGATGCACTGATCCTCGATCTCGAAGACGCGGTTGCCGTCGATCGGAAAGCCGCCGCTCGCGCGAGCTTGCCGGCAGTGATTTCCACGTGGGCGCAGCAACATGTCACGACGCTGGTGCGCGTCAATGCGGACAGCGCCGCGCTTGACGACGACCTTGACGCGGCCGTGAGGTCTGGCACCGCGGCGATTGTATTGCCGAAAGTCGAAGACGTCGGCGTCCTCCATCAGATCGATGCCTTGATCTCTACACGTGAAGCACAGCGCGGCCTTGCAGCCGGCAGCGTGCAGGTGGTCGCGCTGATCGAATCGCCGGCTGCACTGTTCTGCCTCGCACAGATCGCGGCGGGCCCACGCCTTTGCGGCCTTGCATTCGGCAGCGAGGACTTTGCTCTGGCGCTCGGTGTGCCACCCACGCTCGCAAGCCTCACGCTGCCGTGTCAGCTCATTGCGCTTGCGGCCGCGGCGTACGGCATACGTGCATTCGGTCTGCCCGCATCGCTCGGCAATTACGGCGATCTCGGCCTGTTGCGGGCCGCGGCACACAGCGCACGCGCATTCGGAATGGGCGGCGCGCTATGCATTCATCCGGCGCAGGTCGCGCTCGCCAACGATGCGTTTTCACCTTCGGAGCAGGAGCTGCAATGGGCGCGAGCCGTGCTCGCTGCCTGGCATGAAGCCGGCGCAAGCGGTGTCGTCTCGCTCGACGGAAAAATGATCGATAAACCCGTGGTCGAGCGCGCGCAAGCGATGCTGGCCGCTAATCTTTAATGGGCCGCTGCGTCACGCGAGCGCCGCAGCGCGTGCGCCAGGCAACGACGGTCATCTGGAGGGCAGACATGAACAATGAACAGGTGTTATGCGAGGTCCACGACGGCGTCGCCACGCTATTGCTGAACAACCCGCCGCTGAATGTGGTGACGCTCGGTTTGACGCGTGCGCTCGGTGCGGCGCTCGACAGCCTCGCTGCCAATGACGCGGTGCGCGCGGTGATTGTGACTGGCACCGGCGAGCGTGCCTTCTGTGCGGGGTCCGATATCAACGAGTTTCACGAGCTGATGGCGCCAGGCCAGGTTGTGCCGAAAAAGCTCGGTAGACAGAACGAAGTCTTCAGCCAACTCGACGACTTCCCGAAACCGACCATCGCCGCGTTAAACGGACTCGCCTATGGCGGCGGTCTCGAGATCGCGGTGTGCTGCGACCTGCTAATCGCCGAGGAGCAGGTGAACCTGTGTCTGCCGGAGATCAAGCTCGGCGTGTTTCCGAGCAGCGGCGGAACGGTGCGGGTGACGCGCCGCATCGGCGAGGGTCGCGCGAAGGACATGATGTACTTCGGCGAACCGATCGACGCCGCGACCGCCCTCGCATGGGGACTTGTGAACCGCGTCGTGCCGCGCGGCGAAGCACTGCGGGTAGCACGGCAGATGGCCGCGACGCTGTGCGAACGGCCGCCTTTGGCACTCTCGCTTTGCAAGTCGGTGATCGATCGCTCATTCGATCTGCCGTTGCACGAAGTCATTCAGCACTCGCTGCAAGCTAGCGACAAGGCATTCAGTTCGGCGGAATGCGCGGAAGGCGTGCGTGCGTTCCGCGCCAGGGAAGCCCCGAATTTCAGGCGCTAAGACGCGCCGCACCCTATTCATTTCAGGAGAGAACATGATGAGACGAGCAGCGATCGTAGCGCCGGTGCGTACGGCGATCGGCGCATTCGGCGGCAGTCTGCGCACTGTCGCGGTCGAAGATCTGGGCGCTGCCGTGGCGAAGGCGGTGATAGCCCGTACGGGACTCGACCCGGCGTTGATCGAGGACGTCGTGTTCGCGCAGTCGTACGCGAACAGCGAGACGCCCTGTGTCGGTCGCTGGATTGCCTTGCAGGCCGGTTTTCCGGTGGACGTCGCCGGCATGCAACTGGATCGGCGTTGCGGCGGCGGCCTGCAGTCCGTCGCCACGGCCGCGATGATGGTGCAAAGCGGGGCCGCCGATGTCGTGTTGGCGGGCGGCGTCGAAAGTATGAGCAATGTCGAGTACTACACCACCGACATGCGTTGGGGTAAGCGCGCGGGTTCCGTGAAGTTTCATGATCGTCTCGACCGGGGCCGTGAACGCGCTCAGCCCGAGGATCGCTTCGGCTACATCTCGGGCATGATCGAGACCGCTGAGAATTTGGCGCGCAAGTATGAAATCTCGCGCGAAGAAGCCGACGCGTTCGCGGTGCGCAGCCAGCGGCGTGCGGCAGCGGCGTGGGCGTCGGGGAAATTCGCCGGCGAAGTGGTACCGGTCGAGGTGCCGCAGCGCAAAGGCGAGGCGGTGGTGTTTGCCATGGATGAAGGCATTCGTGCCGACGTTACGCCGGACAGCCTCGCGCGGCTCAAGCCGGTGACGAAGGGCGGCACCGTGACGGCCGGCAACGCGTGCCAGCAGAACGACGCGGCGGCAGCCTGTCTGGTGGTGGCGGAAGACAAACTGGCCTCGCTCGGACTCGAACCGATCGCATTTCTCCACGGATGGGCGGCAGCAGGTTGCGAACCAGCTGAAATGGGCATCGGCCCGGTGCCGGCGGTACGCAAGCTGCTAAAGAAAACCGGCCTTTCCTTCAACGACATCGATCTCGTCGAACTCAACGAAGCCTTCGCGTGCCAGGTGCTTGCCGTGCTGAAGGGGTGGGGCTGGCATGACCACGATCGGCTGAACGTGAACGGCTCGGGCATTTCGCTTGGCCACCCGGTGGGCGCCACCGGCGTGCGCATCATGACGACCTTACTGCATGAGCTCAAGCGGCGTAACGGTCGATACGGTCTCGAGACCATGTGCATCGGCGGCGGTCAGGGGATTGCCGCGATTTTCGAGCGGGCCTGAGCATGCAGAATACGACCCGCCATGCGCCGCTCGCAGGCTTGAGAATTGTCGAGGTGTCGGCCTTCATCGCCGCCCCGCTCGGAGCGATGACGCTCGCCCAGCTGGGCGCCGAGGTGATCCGCATCGATCCGATCGGCGGAAATATCGACTACCGCCGCTGGCCGCTCGCCGCGAACGGCAACAGCATTTATTGGGCAAGCCTGAACAAGTCGAAGCAGTCGGTCACGCTCGCGCTCGATACGCCGGAAGGGCAGGAGCTGGCGAGCGCCATCATGTGTGCGCCCGGCGAGGGCGCCGGCATCGTGCTGACCAACTTGCCGGCGAAAGGCTGGATGAGCTACGAGGCGCTTTCGAAGCGGCGCACCGATCTCATCATGATGCGTCTGACCGGCAATTTCGACGGTAGCGCGGCGGTCGACTACACGGTCAATTGCGCGAGCGGCTTCCCGATTGCGACCGGCAGCGATCGCGCGCCGGTCAATCACGTGCTGCCTGCGTGGGACATCGCGGCGGGGCTTTATCTATCCACTGGGGTGCTGAGCGCGGAGCGCGTGCGCAGCCGCGAAGGCTGTGGGCAAGAAGTGACGCTGGCTCTGTCCGATGTGATGCTCGCGACGGTCGGTAATCTGGGCTACATCGGCGATGTGCAAGTCAACGGCGTGTCGCGCGAGCCGATCGGCAATCACCTGTATGGCGCGTTCGGGCGGAACTTCGCTACCTCGGACGGCCGCGAAGTGATGGTGGCCGCGATCTCGAACCGGCAGTGGAAGGCGCTAGGTTGCGCCACCGCTCTCGCGGAACGCTTCGAGATGATCGGTCCGCTGATGGACGTCGACCTGAGCACGGAAGGTGGACGCTTTCATGCGCGCCGTGCCATTGCCGCAGTGCTGGAGCCGTGGTTTGCCGCGCGAACCGTGAACGAGGTCAGTGAACGTTTCGACGGGAGTGGCGTGCTGTGGGGCGTGTATCGCGACTTCCGGCAATTGGTCGAGGAAGACCCGCGTTGCTCCGTCGAGAACCCGATGTTCGAGCAGGTCGACCATCCGGGTATCGGACGGGTATTGACGCCGCGTACGCCTTTGTCATTTGCTGGTACGCAGGCGCCTCGTGCAGCCATTGCACCGACGCTAGGCGAAGACACTCGTGGCGTGCTTGAGGGGCTGCTCGGACTGACGCCGGCAAAGGTAGATGAGCTACGCGAGCGGGGGATTGTGGGGCAGGCGTAGAGCGAATCGGGTAAGGACGCGCCGGTAACGGCGCGTCCTCCCCTAAGATGTGCGATTCACAGAGATCATTTCACTTTCGTGGTGACCGTTTTCTTATCGTGCTGGAACCTGTGGCTCCATTAGGAGACGCGAGTTCCAGCACGCGCCGGTGATGCTCCGCGAGTGTCTTGTCCACACGCCATTCGCGATGCCGGATTCGTTCCTTCCGCTCGTCGTATGCGTTTTGCACCTGCTCCGAGAGAGGCGTAATTTCGCCGACTTCTGCGATGCGGTCAACGGGCGTCTTGCCACCGAGTGAGCCGTGTGGACGGCGCCAGATGTAGTCGAACTGCCAGTCTTCAAGTCGCTGATCAATCTCGCCCTCGGTCAAGGTATGGTGGGACCAGAACTCGTTCAGGTCAGTCAGCTGTGAACGCTCGACCTTGCCGTTGAGTGAAGTTGACCCAGAAAAACGGACATCTATCCTTTGGAGAAGGAGGTGCCGATTATGGGCAAGCATCGTACCCCGTACCCGGCGGAATTTCGGGCGCAAATGGTCGAGTTGGTGAAGGCCGGACGCAGGCCGGAGGAACTGGAAAAGGAGTTCGAGCCGACTGCACAGACCATCTACAACTGGGTGGCGCAGGCTGATCGCGACACAGGTGTGCGGCATGACGGTCTGACCACAGCCGAACGGCAGGAGCTCACACGGTTGCGTCGTGAAGTCCGGCAACTGAAGATGGAGCGCGACATACTCTCTCACGCGGCAGCCTGGTTCGCGAGGGAGACGGGATCCATTCCACCGAAGGGCGGTACGGATTCATGAAAGCGAACCGGGCCCGCTGGCCCATTGCGATGATGGCGCGGCTGCTCGGCGTCTCGACGAGCGGCTATTACACGTGGCTGGTGCGAGAGCCCGCGATGCACACACGTAGCGATGCGCAACTGCTCGCGCGCATCCGCACGCTACATGCGAGCTCGCGCGGCACGTATGGGGCACCGCGTATCCATGCGCAGCTTGCGCGCGAAGGCGTACACGTGGGGCGCAAGCGGGTGGCGCGCCTCATGCGTATGGCGGGTCTGTGCGGGGCAAGCCGGCGGCGCTGGCCGCGCACCACACGGCCACGCGCAGGCGCCCGGCGTGCGCCTGATCTGGTGCGCCGGCACTTCAGCGCCGACGCGACAAACGTGCTGTGGGTCGCAGATGCGACCTATGTACCCACGGGTGAAGGATTCCTCTATCTGGCGGTCGTGCTGGAGGTGTTCAGCCGTCGCATCATCGGCTGGGCGATGTCCAACCATCTGTACACCGAACTGATGGTACGCGCGCTGGACATGGCGTTGCAGCAACGACGGCATGACGGTGTGATTCTACATTCCGATCAAGGCTGTCAATACACGTCCATTGCCTTCGGACGGCGCTGCCGCGAAGCAGGCGTACAGCCGTCGATGGGCACGGCCGGCGATGCCTATGACAACGCGATGTGCGAGTCGTTCTTCGGCACACTCGAAGCCGAACTGCTCTGTCGCGAGCACTTCGCGACCCACGAACAGGCACGGCGGCATCTGTTCTCGTTTCTGGAGAGCTGGTACAACATACGCCGCCTGCACAGCAGCATCGGCTACTGTTCGCCGCTCGAGTTCGAAAACCTGCATGCGCAAGGTCAAAGCTTATCGCCGCGCGGGTTGCCCACCGCCGGGCAGCGTCATGGTCGTGACAGGCGACCCGCCGCCCGGCCGTGGACAACCCGCGATTCAACCTTATCGGGAGGTGCCACACCGCATTAAACTCAATTGCAAATCTATCCGTCGAACCGGGTCAACCTCAGAGGTGTGGCGAGCGAGGCGGAATTGGTCGAAATTTGATGCATTCGCTCATCAGACGCCGTTGCACCGATTCGGCGAAGAACTCGCCGCCCCGATCAGTCTGGATACGCTGGATCGGGAATGGCATCTCCTCGATGAGACGATCAAGAAAAAGCAGCGTATTACGGGCGTTTCTGCGCGGGTAGACAGCCAGTACGCGAAAGCGCGAGCAATCGTCGATGGCGGTGTATTGGTAGACGCCTCGCGCGATCTTCATCGTGTCCATCTGGACCCGATCCCCCGGGACCGGGCGGCTATAGCGTTTGGAATGTGCTGGCCGCCTGGGGCGCACTAACGGTTTCACGGACGCTTCGTTCAGAACCTTGTGAATGGTCGCGAGGGACAGTTCTCTTGGTTTTGTCGCGGGAAGGGCAAGACGCGGACGAACGGTGGTATGAGTAGGACTGCTTATGCTGCCAGTGAGTAAACCTGCTCGGCAGGAGATGGGAAATCGAAGTCGGATTCGAGGCGGCCAAGGGCGAATGCGGCCTCGATCAATACGAGGTTCGTCGCTGGCAGGGCTGGTACCGTCACATCACACTGGCATTGCTGGCGCACGCGGTGCTTGCGGCGCTGAGGGCACGGGCCAAAAAAAACTGCTGAAGGTTCACTGCCGTTCAGCGTTCAGGAGATCCTCTGGCTACTGTGTCGACTGATATGGCAAGCACTCCACTCGGCAGAGATTTTTTTGGTTGGCGGTCGCGGCAACCAGCGCATCGCCATGTCGTCGGACCTGATCCGCGACCGGTAATCAAAAAAATGTTTGTGCTAAACCGCTCCACAGGCGGTGGCCGCTATGGGCATTGAATGACCGCCGCGGTAATTTGTGATGTCTTGCAGGGGCGATCACACACGGACTTCCGGCGAGGGTGGGAAGCATCACGTGTAAAGGAAGCGGGAATGTGCGCGTGAAGCGGCCAATCACCCGCCCTTTTGGAGTACGCTGGTGCGCCAGCAGATCGAAGGCACGAGTGCAGCCGCGTTGGCCTCGTCAGGAAAGGCGAACAGGTGCGGTGGCAGCTAGCGCGCATGGGTGGGACCTGGCGGGGCTCGTGGAAGGCTGCCGGGCATGTCTTCGATGCGGAGCATGTGTCCCTTGCCACATACGGGACAGTCGCGCAGTGACTTGCCGGTGAGTCGCTGGTAGCGGTCACGGTAGTCTTCCCCGGGCTCGGCGGCGGCGGCAGGAGCCTCGACACCGAGCAGCTGCCTGCAGGTGGCGAGCCTGTCGGCACGGTGGCAGTTGGCGAGCCACCCGTAGCTGCGAATGCGCTTGAAGCCGTCAGGCAGCACATGCAGCAGGAAGCGACGGATGAACTCGTCGGCCGTGAGCGTCATGGTCCTTTGTCTGGACTCGTGCCGGTAGTCCTTCCAGCGGAACTGCACGGTGTGCCCGTCGAAGGCGAGCAGCCGGTTGTTGGAGATGGCGACGCGGTGGGTGTAGCGGCCCAGGTAATCGAGCACGTGTTCGGCACCGCCAAAGGGTGGCTTGGCGTAGACCACCCACTCCGCCCGTGCCGCCGGTGCAAGCCAGGCTGCGAATTCGACGGGATCGCTCAGGGATTCGAACTGACCGTGCAGGCGCAGCCCGCCGGCGTCATAAGCGCGGCGCAGCTGGTCGAGAAACAGGCGCCGAAAGAGCCGTGACAGGACCCGCACGGACAGGAAGAAGCCGGGACTGCAGGCGATCCAGCGCCCGCCGTCCGGGGAGATGCCGCCGCCCGGCACAACACAATGCACATGAGGGTGATGCTGCAGATTCTGTCCCCACGTATGCAGGATCGTGAGGAAGCCGATCTCGGCGCCCAGGTGCTTCGGATCGGCGGCGATCGTGCGCAACGTTTCGGCGCTGGCGCGAAACAGCAGATCGTAGAGCGTCCTCTTGTTCTGGAACGCGAGAGCGGCGATGGATTCGGGAAGCGTGAAGACGACATGGAAATACTCGGTCGAGGGGAGGAGCTCCGCATGCCGGCGTTCGAGCCATTGCGCGCGGGCGAGTGACTGGCACTTCGGGCAGTGCCGGTTACGACACGAGTCGTAACTGATGCGCTGATGGCCGCATGCATCGCACTGCTCGAGATGGGCGCCAAGCGCTGCGGTACGACACAGCTCGATGGCACTCATCACGCGTCGCTGTACACGACTGAGCCCCTCGGCATGGGATAGCCGGAAACTGGGCCCACACTGGCGGAAAATGTCCGCCACTTCGAGCGCCGGCCGCATGACTGCGCTCAGAAGTACTCGGGCGCAGGTGGCGGGGATGGAATGGGTGCAGGGTGCGGCAGCAGATCGAAGGGACTGGTGGTGGCGCACACAGTGCTGGTGGCCACCTTCAGGTACCGGGACGTTGTCGAAAGGGACCTATGGCCCATCAGCAGCTGGATCCGGCGCACGTCAGTACCGGCTTCCAGCAGATGCGTGGCGAACGCGTGTCGCAAAGAATAGGGTGTCACGGGTTTGGTGATGCCGCTGCGCTTGCGTGCAAGCTCGCATGCGTCGCCCACGGCATGGCGGGTGATGGGCCGCCCCGGAATGCTGCCTGGAAAGAGCCATTCCTTCGGATGGGCGTCCTGCCAGTACAGCCTCAGGATCTCGAGTAGCCTCGGCGAGAGCATTACATAGCGATCCTTACGGTTCTTCCCCTGGTTCACACGAATAACCATGCGCTTGCTGTCGATATCGATGACCTTCAGATGCACGACTTCCGACACCCGCAGTCCGGCGGCGTACGCGGTCATCAGGATGGTGCGGTGCTTGAGACTGGCGACCGAATCGAAGAAGGTGGTGATCTCCTCCAGGCTGAGGACGACTGGCAGTCGGAACGGCTTCCTCGGCAAGGGAAAATCCTCGTCGCTCCAGTCGCGCTTAAGCGTCACGCGGTAAAGAAAGCGCAGTGCACCGATCGTTGCGCCGAGACTGGCGGGTGCCAGCTTGCGCTCTTCGAGGAGGTAGACGAGCCAGGCCCGGATCTCGTCGGGGCCCAGCAGTTCGGGCGAACGGCGAAAGTGGCGGGCGAAACTGCGTACCTGAATCAGATAGGACTTCTGTGTGTTATCGGCGAGATTACGGATCTCCATGTCGTGCAACATGCGTTGGCGCAGCGGCGTCATGACCAACCTCCTGGAAGCAGTGGTGGAGCCCGGTTGGGCATCCACATACTGCTCCTGGAGGTATCTGCGCCCCCTCGTTGGGATCCTGCGTCAGCTCACCGCCACAATGAACGTCAGCCATCAGCTCTCGCGCTCCTCCCCCTACCGCGTCAGCGGTTTAGTACAACAGCGCATATCTGTCACGCCGGCCACGAGCCAAACGCGCGTACCTGCCGGCAGCGCGATCACTTCAGGCATTGCTGCAGGAACGCTTCAGCGCGCTCGGCAGACAGGCCGCGAATCCTCACACGTCGTTTGCCGATCTCCACCTCGATTTCGCACACGGGCGCCGGCATCGGTACGCCGCTCGGCGCCTGCGACGCCTCTGCCGGCTCAGGCGGACGCAGTACCAATGCCGGGTCGATCACGTCGACGCTCAGTAGCTTCGTGCTGGGCACGCTCGGCGCAGCTTCGAGTGCAGGTATGACCAGCTTGCCTTCACGGTATTGCTTGCGCCATGCGAACACCACATTGGCGTTGATGTCGTGCCGTCGCGCAACAATCGACACCGACATGCCGGGTTCCAATGTCTCCCTGATCACCTGCTGCTTGAATGCTTGCGCATACGTGCGATGGGGATGCGTACGGCCCGCTGCGTTCGACATGGCTGACTTTCTCCGTCAAGCTGAACACCCGCCCATCATGCGTCGAAATATTCAGCACTGTGAAACGGTCGTGCCGAGTCGCTTACCCTCCATGTGCGACCAGTTTGCCTGATCCCACATCTGAGCAGCGCGCGAGGACGCACCAGCCCCGGTCGCTTTCGCGCCGATCGCCGTCATCTGCATTCCCTCGTATAACGATTGGTCAAAGTTCTCTCGCCATGAATGACCGAGCGGAAGTCTGCCCGCTTTCGCGTCGGGCAATGTTTCAGCCCGTATCCCGTCCATTACAGCCGGGCGTTCGCTTTCTCCGCATTCCTTTACCCGCAGCGCCGACAGCTTTCCTTGCGGTTCGCCTGCCGTTTCCGGCAGCGCTGTGGGCTTACCCTGTTCCGCATGAGTCTCCGAGCGGGGCGGACCCTTCTGCTTCGCCGGCGGTGGTTCTGTCCATGATGGTCCAGTCTTCGAAGACCATTCCTCATCGCATACCGTTTTGGTTCAAGCCTGTCAGCACATTTGGCTTGCTCAAAATCACGACGTTAAACTGAAGTTCACATATGTTGGTCGTACCCACTCATCCCTTGCTCCTCTCCGCCTTCGTGCTAGCAGATTCCGCCTTGCCTCACGGCTCGGCGTACCGGATACCCGGCGGCTACGTTGTCCCCAGAGCTCTGTTCCAGAAATAACTTTGCATAGCCGAGGCACTTTCTGGAGAATTGAATCGGCGGTCGCCGTCCATAAGACCGGCCGCCCTTGCCGATTGTACTGCTCGATGCCGGTATTGAGTTGGCGCGGTCTTTTCGAATGAAGGGGCTTCCCCGTCCCGAGCCTGCGGCGGAGGCCGCAAATCGGCATCAAAGTGCCACGATGAAGTCTCGACCATCATCAATACCACAGGCGGGGAAGTCAATGTCCACGGTCACCGTCGGAATTGACCTCGCCAAGAATGTCTTTGTGCGACCTGAAAGTCGCGTGAGTTTCTGTTTCACAGGAGGAGGATACTAGGTGATATGCCGGCGCAACTGGCGCTCGTATAGGCTACTTTGGTGAGATTCGGAGTATTTCTCCGTCTTTTTCATCGGTAGCTACATATAGTGAACCGTCTGGAGCCTGGACGACGTCACGCACGCGCTTGCCTAAGATTAACCACTCTTCGCCGACTACGCGACGTCCATCCATGATAAGCCGAGACAGTCTGGCCGATGCCAAACCCGAAGCGATCAGATCACCCTTCCAGTTGGGGAAAAGAGTACCTGTGTAGAAGATCAGAGCGCTCGGCGCGATATTCGGATCCCAATAGTAGATCGGCTGCTCCAAACCAGGGCTCCGGGTCAAACCCGCTCCAATGGCGCCGTCATGATATTCAATCCCGTATGAAATGATGGGCCAGCCATAGTTTTTGCCAGCTTCTGGCTGGTTTAGCTCGTCGCCTCCCTTGGGACCATGTTCTACGGTCCAGAGTCGACCGCTCTCAGGATCAACTGCGGCACCTAAAACGTTGCGATGTCCAAGGGACCAAATCGTAGCCTTCGTCTTTTTGCTGTGAGCGAATGGGTTGTCCGATGGGATCGAACCATCCGGATTGATTCGCACAATTTTGCCCAGATCGTTTTCTGGATTCTGAGCCTCCATCCGGTTCTTAAGGACAGCATCGCGCCCGAATTCTCCGCTGTCCGGCGCGCGTTCACCGGTGGTGATGAACAATCGGCCGGCTTTGTCCCACACCAAGCGCGAGCCGTAGTGCTCGTAGGACTTCATAACGGGATCCAGCTGCCAGATCACCTTGACATTGTCCAATGCGGAGTAGTCCGATGACAATACGCCAGTAGCGACAGCCGTCGAACTGCCCCCAGGCCGCTTTTCTGAATAACTCCAATAAATTCTTCGGGTCGTGGAGAAGTCCCTCGCCAACAGGACGTCGAGCAAGCCGCCCTTGACCTTCGCCGCATCTTGGTCCACCGGAGGCAACCCGATAATGGGCGGTAGGACTTTGCCATCATGCGTGACGACCCTTAGTCGCCCAACCTTTTCAGTCACAAGCATGTCGCCATCGGGCAGAAATTTTACCGACCACGGAAATTCCAATCCACGCGCTATTTGCTCAATTTTGAAAGGTGTACGAACGAGCGGTCGAGGCACTTTTGTCTGGCCACCAAAGGCGGGTTGATAGATCGGCGGATTACCGGTGGATGTGCCCATGTTACGGGGCGCCCCAGGCGCGCGAGGTGCTGGCGTTTCATACGCGGAGTCAAGAGCCTGGGGTTCTCCCCACGCTACGGAAGTCAGAACAAACACGATCACCATGCACCCGGCAAAAAAACGAACGGCTGACATCTGGTGTTTTCCTTACGTTGATTCCAAGAAACAGGAGTTGAAGTTCTCTAAAAGAGAAAAATACTTTTTTCAAAGTACGAGGCCATGCCACTTTGCTCAATCGTTTCGGTAAAACGCGCCAAGCGCCCATCCGGCGCAAGTGCGGCAGAAAGTCATCGGTGTTAAATGGAGAGTCGCAGCTTAGATGCCGGGAATGCTGTCACCCGAAACTTCATGTGAAGTTAACGTCCTTCTGCGATATTGCGTCTACTGACTAAAGATTAATATGTTAACTGTATGGGGGTGTATCAGTACTTCCCCTCAGTGTCTGGTACGACCCAGATGTGGCTGACGGTTTCAGAAAGTGCCTGCCGTGCGTGTAACGCGAGACAGAAAGTTGGCGGGCGATTGGCGCCCGGAATGGCGAAGCCGACACCCGAGTTTTCCCGGGGCGATCAATCCTGTTTTCGACAAACCTGTCGGCGGCTTGGGCTCCGGAAATGTACACCAGAATTGGTCCACTCGCACTTCGGTTCGAAGTACGTATCGGTTTAGAATCTGAAGCACAGGGCGGTCGGGATGCCGCACCACGGGTGCCGTTTTTCGGACTCGACTGGCAAACCTGCGAGCACGTAAAGACGCGATCTCCGAATCTCCGTGAACGTCACTTTGGCTATCATCCATCTTGGAGGAGTGGGGTCAGGACGGCTGGGGAAATCCCCAGTATACCTTTCATGAATAATATATTAATAGGGATAGTTCTTTGTTTATGTTTGAATTATTGTAAGAATTCTGTTCGTCAAAAATATGAAATAGCTCTTGCGGCTAGTAAGTTAATATATTAACCTTGGTGTCATCGCATGGCGATTCCTCGGTGGGCGACTCTCGTTCTATCGCAGGCATGCGGCAATCAACTGACGACAAACAGGAGTGTTGCAACATGGAAACGACTTTGGATCCAAACATGATCGCGCAGCTTGCGCAACAACTTGAGGACTCGGAGCGAACGCGTGAGCAGATTCGTCCATACTCGATCGATTTTCCAAGGTACACGATTGCTGATGCATACGCGGTGCAGGCAGAGTGGATGAAGTTGAAGCTTGCGGACGGTAAGCGCACGGTCAAGGGTCACAAGATCGGGTTGACCTCGCGTGCGATGCAGGTCAGCGCGGGTATCAACGAGCCTGACTCGGGTGTATTGCTCGACAACATGCTGCTGTACGATGGTGCGGAAATCTCGATGGATACGCTCATCGTTCCAAAGGTCGAAGTGGAGCTGGCCTTTATTCTCAAAAGGGACCTTGAGGGCCCAGATTGCACCATCTTCGACGTTCTCGATGCGACCGACTATGTAGTCCCCGCCCTGGAGATTATCGACAGCCGGTTCTATTTGCAGGACCCTGAGACGAAGCTAGGGCGAAAAGTTGTCGATACGATCTCGGACAATGCGTGCAATGCGGCGCTTGTGATGGGTGGTCGGCCGGTCAAGCCCACCGAAGTCGATCTGCGCTGGGTGAGCGCGCTGTGTTACCGCAATGTGGTCATCGAAGAGTCGGGCGTCGCCGCAGCTGTGCTTAACCATCCGGCAAACGGAGTGGCGTGGCTCGCGAACAAGATCGCTGCAAACGGCGAAAAGTTGCGTGCGGGGCAGGTCGTGTTGGCAGGATCCTTTACACGGCCAATTTTCGCCAAGGCAGGAGATGTGTTTCACGTCGACTACGGCACGCTTGGCTCGATCTCGTGCCGGTTTAACTAGGAGGCGCCGTGGACCTGCCAGTAAATCATTTCAAGCGCGCCATCCTCGCGCGCGAGTCCCAGATCGGAATATGGGTCGCCCTTGGCAATCCGTACTCGACCGAGTTGGTTGCGGCGTCGGGGTTTGACTGGTTACTTCTTGATGGCGAACATGGCCCGAATGACACTCTGCTAATCGGAGCGCAGTTGCAAGCTGCGGCGCCATATTGTTCTCACTCAGTTGCGCGGCCGCCCAGTGGCGACGATGTGACGATCAAGCGCTATCTCGATCTTGGCGCGCAAACGTTGCTCATTCCAATGGTTGAAACAGCGGAGCAGGCTCGCTCTATTGTTGCTGCGACGCGATATGCACCGGACGGAGTCCGAGGCATTGCCACAATGACCAGGGCGGCCCGTTGGACACGCATTCCCGATTATCTGAAGCGTGCGCACGAGCAATTGTGTGTGATACCACAAATCGAATCGGTGCGGGGTCTCGAAAATCTTGAGGAGATTGCGGCGGTGCCAGGCGTCGACGCCTTGTTTATTGGCCCCGCAGATCTGTCTGCTTCCATGGGCTATATCGGCGGTGCGGGGCACCCGGACGTACTTGCCGAGGTCGAGCGCGCAATCGCGCGGATTGTGGCGGCGGGCAAGCCGGCGGGCATTCTCACGGTTGATGAGACGCTCGCACAACGATACCTCGATCTGGGTTGCTCCTTCGTTGCGGTTGGCGTCGATACGATCATCCTTGCAAAGGCGGTGGATGCGTTGCGAGCAAGGTTCCCAAGTCGAAATGCAGCCGGCTAGGACACGACAGGTAGCTGCTTAAGAGACAAGAGGTCTGAAGTCCAACTCATTTTCACGGACCAAGGCTTCTTGCCGCACTGGTGCAACCTCTATCAACTCCGGGCGCCCTTCACCCGCCGGATCAAGCGACGCAATTGACGCCTCGGTAATCGTGCCATGACTCTCTACTGTGCCGCTGACCTAGGAGATTCGTTTGCGAGAACATGATTACATGCAAATTCAAAGCTCTATGCGACAGCTGCCCTTGAGGCGTTCGATAGGCCAACGCACGAGGTCGACTGTTCGCGCGCGGATTCTGGGGCGCCGCGTTGCCTCAACTGTTTCTACTAGTCAAGAAGGGACAAGCGCATGAGCGGGCCACTTTCCGGCATCAGGGTCGTTGATCTTACCTCGGTCGCCATGGGCCCTTACGCCACTCAGATCCTGGGTGACATGGGGGCCGACGTCGTAAAGATCGAGTCTCGTGAAGGAGATGCATTTCGTCACGCGGCACCGCACAAGAACCTAGGAATGGGCGCGGCGTTTCTCAATCTCAACCGCAATAAACGCAGTGTCGTTCTGGATCTGAAAAATGCTGAAGACCACGGAATATTGCTTGATCTGATCGAGACTGCGGACGTGTTTGTGTCGAACGTTAGACCAGGCTCACTACGAAAGCTGGAGCTTGACTATGACACCTTGCAGAAAAGTAATTCGAGGCTGATTTATTGCGGCGCATACGGATTTTCGGAATCTGGCCCATATGCGGGAAGACCGGCGTTTGACGATATTGTGCAGTCCATGAGTGGTCTGGCATTCTTGCAAGGCGGCAATGGCGTAGAAGAGCCTCGGTACGTCAATACCATCGTCGCCGACAAAACAGCAGGGCTGACCGTTGCCTATTCAATTGCGATGGCGCTCTACGAACGCGAGCGCTCAGGCGTGGGTCAGGCGATAGAAGTACCAATGTTCGAAACGCTCGTTTCGTTCGCGCTAGTCGAGCATCTTGGCGGTGAAACGTTTAAACCAGCGATTGGACCTATGGGATATTCCCGAGTGTTGTCCAAGCATCGTCGGCCATACAGAACGCTGGACGGCTACATTAGTTTGATGCCATATACAGACTCGCAGTGGAAGCGGTTTTTCATCCTGGCGGGTTGTCCGGATCATGCGGACGACCCGCGCTTCTCAACGCTTGCTGGGCGGAGTAAAAACATCGATTCGCTCTACGACCTGCTCGCTGGACTCGTCTCCAGACAGACCACGGAAGAATGGTCGGCTCGCATGAGCGGCGCAGATATTCCAATGGCGCCCGTGCTTTCGCCAGCTCAATTACTTGAGGACGAGCACCTCAACGCAACGTCATACTTTCGAACCGACGAGCATCCTACCGAAGGCAAGTTGCGGACGGTAGGAATTCCCACGGCATTCTCGAGAACACCCGGCGCGATTCGAAGCCTTGCGCCTCTGCTTGGCGAACATACAGCTGAGGTCATCTCAGAGATCAATCTCCGTCGTGCGACGAAATCGCGCGCGGGGTCGAATTAATTTACACAGAAGTTGCGGAGTAATCCATGGTGAATTCCTACGAGAACTATATCGGCGGTGCTTGGGTGCCGAGCGAAGAAGTGTCGCGAAATGTCAATCCTTCTGACCTTGCGGACGTCATTGGGGATTATGCGCAAGCGAGCGAACGAGATGTCGACCGAGCAGTCGATGCTGCGCGAGCCGCATTCCCCAGTTGGTCAATGACAACTCCACAGCAGCGCTTCGACCTGCTTGATCGCGTGGGTAGCGATCTGATAGGACGGGGTGTCGAGCTCGGCAGATTGCTCGCGCGCGAAGAGGGGAAAACCTTGAATGAAGCGCTGGCGGAGGTTCGTCGAGCCGGTCAGATCTTCAAGTTTTTCGCGGGAGAGGCACTTCGCAGCAACGGAGAAATTGCACCGTCGATTCGGGAAGGAATTAGCGTTGAGGTTACCCGCGAGCCAGTCGGGGTGTTCGGAATTATTACTCCATGGAATTTTCCCGTAGCCATTCCTGCGTGGAAGATGGCGCCGGCGTTGGCATTTGGAAACTGCGTAATATTCAAGCCAGCAGAGCAGGTACCCGCAAGTGCCTGGGAGCTTGTTAGTATATTGGCAGAGGCTGGAGTCCCTGACGGCGTTGTCAATCTGCTAATGGGTCAAGGAAATATCGTGGGCGAAGCGATGGTCGAGACCCCGGGTATCGATGGCATCAGCTTCACCGGTTCGGTATCCACCGGTGCGCGAATCGGCACGCGATGTGTTTCACGAGGAAAGCGCGTCCAGTTGGAGATGGGGGGTAAGAATCCGATGGTCGTACTGGATGACGCGGATCTGGATGTCGCCGCCGACGCCTGTATCAATGGTGCCTTCTTTTCAACGGGGCAGAGATGTACCGCTTCCAGTCGCATCATCGTGGTAGAGAATATTCACGACCTTTTTGTCGAGCAGTTAGTGCGACGTATGAAGTCCCTGAGAGTAGGCAGTGCTCTAAACGAACTTACACAGGTCGGGCCTGTTGTGGACGCCCGGCAGCTTGAACAGGACGAGCGTTATCTCGCGATAGCGAAGGATGAGGGCGCCGTAGTTTACGGTGGAGAGCGGGTGCACTGCGAAACAGATGGATTCTTTCTTGCTCCTGCGCTTGTCACGAATACAACCAGCCGCATGCGTATCAATCGCAAAGAAGTATTCGGGCCGATAGCCTCTGTGATCAAGGTCAAAAATTATGACGAAGCATTGGCGGTAGCGAACGACACTGAATTTGGCTTGTCTGCCGGGATCTGTACGGCTTCATTGAAATATGCCGCGCATTTCAAGCGCCACGTTAAAGCCGGAATGGTGATGGTTAACACCGCTACAGCTGGGGTGGACTACCATGTTCCGTTTGGAGGACGAAAGGCTTCAAGTTTTGGGCCCCGCGAACAGGGCAGCTACGCGCGTGAGTTTTACACAACGGTAAAAACGGCGTATGTCAATTGTGGCTAGGCTCCGGGCGGCGATTTAGCAGAAATGCGCGACGGCGACGTATGCCGGTATCAAATTTCAGAAGGTTGGTAAGAAATGTCTACATTCTCGGGCATCTGGATTCCACTGGTTACACCGTTTGCGAATGGCAAAGTCGATGACGCCGCGCTTCGTCACCTCGTAGCACATTATAAAAAAGCCGGTGTTTCTGGTTTCGTGGCGCTGGGCACGACTGGCGAGCCTTCCTCCTTGAGCACTGCCGAGCAGGAGGCGGTATTGTCCGCGATCCTGGAAGCTGCAACATCCACGCCGGTCGTGGTCGGATTGAGCGGTAACAATATCGATTATCTGAAGGGCTCGATCGCACACTATAATCAGTTGCCCGTTGCCGGAATTCTGGTTTCGGCACCTTATTACGTCCGGCCTTCGCAGTCTGGGCTCGTCGACCACTTCTTGTCGCTCGCGGACGTCAGCGACAAGCCGCTGATCATTTATGACATTCCGTATCGGACAGGTGTTGGTATTTGCATCGATACGCTGTTGCGTCTGGCAGAACATCCTCGTATCAAGGCGGTAAAAGACTGTGCGCGCACGATCGAGAAAACATTGGCTTTGATACTTGACGGGCGACTGCAGGTTCTGGCAGGAGACGATATAAATATCTTAAGCACCCTTTGTATGGGTGGTGTGGGCGCAATCGCTGCTTCGGCGCATGTCCGTCCAGAAACTTTCGTCGCCGTACACAACGCGATGGAGAGGGGAGACATCAAGCAGGCGCGCTCATTATTCCATCAGATAGTGCCGCTCATCCGAGCGTTGGGAGTTGAGCCCAACCCGGCTCCGGTGAAGGCAGCCCTAGCCCAACTCGGTCTCATTGGGAATGTGATGCGCCCACCGATGACATCCGCTTCACGTGAGCTTCAGGTCCGTCTAACGGGTCTCCTTCATTAGGCGCCTCAGCGTGGCCCATTGCGGCATCCATTGGGTGTTCACATTCTGCGACATGCGGCGATGGAATGGCAAGGTTGCGTAGGCGCGGTCGCCTAGCTGATTCGGACGCGATGCGAACACAAATAACAGGTGTCTGACGGACATCATTCGAAGTATTTTTTTCAGGATAGCTGCTGCGAGCCTAGCTGGGCGGCAGTGAATACATTCCAGCGGCCAGGACAAGGGCACACGTAGCAAGGGCGCATGTAGAAATGAGCTCATTCTTTCTGAGTCGGTAAGCGAAGATGGCCGCGCGTCTCCTGAATTGCTTTCTTGCACCATGGTTAACATGTTAAATTGGGCTACGGCATGTCGCTGCCGCCGGTAGCGAGCTGGCTTAAAAGTGTCCCTTGACAGGGTTGTTCTTCACCCAAGCTAACGATTGTTTATGTCTCGTTTCCGCAGAATTGTAAGGGTGGGTGGGTGGATGCGAGGCGAGTGGCGATGCCGGTATAAACCTCCCGACGGATTCTCATGGCCGTCGTGCGAGGGTCGATTTCGTTTCGTAGGATTATGAATAGATCACAATGATCGCACAAAGAAGAAACTTGGCATTCCTGCTGCTCACAGTAAGAGAGCAAGTCCGTTCGCACTTTCAACCGACCTTTCGACAGTTCGGAATTACTGAGCAGCAATGGCGCATTTTACGTCTACTGGATGAGCAGAACGAGCTGGGCATGAGCCAG
Organism: Paraburkholderia sp. BL27I4N3; assembly: GCF_003386115.1. Lineage (NCBI taxonomy): Bacteria > Pseudomonadati > Pseudomonadota > Betaproteobacteria > Burkholderiales > Burkholderiaceae > Paraburkholderia > Paraburkholderia sp. BL27I4N3. The sequence goes on from NZ_QREJ01000002.1 coordinate 372,011, forward strand.
ATTGCGGACGCCTGCCTCGTGATGCGACCCAGTATCCTTGGTATTGTCGCCCGAATGGAAGAGAGCGACCTCGTCACGCGCCGTGAAATGACGAAGGATGAGTTTCGTCGGCGGGTTGCGGTTTCGCTTACCCCCCGCGGCAGGGCCCTAGTCAATGAAATCCAACCGATCTTCGAATCAATTTACCGGAAGCTTGATGCGGTGCTCGGGCCCGAGCGGCTGGATGAGTTATATCGCGTTCTTGAGTACACCAGCGCCCATTTGGCTTCCGTATCGGAGAATGAATTATCTGACCAGTAGGTTTGCTACTGGCCAAGATAGTTCGCACCCCATGGCCGACTACAGGTGCGGAGTATGGTCCTGAATAAACTGATTGTTGATACCGGAGCCAGGCTCACTGATAGATCAGGCGGTTTGAGTTCAGGCGGTGCACGCGGCACGCAGTGTGGCTGAAATCCTGAGAATACAGATGAATTCCGGGTCGACCGTTTAGGATTCCAAAACGTGGATGCGTGCCTCCTCCATAGGCTGCACGAGAGGCTGGTTAACTCAAAGAGGGGGAAAGGTGATCGAAAAGCCACAACTTGAAGACGCTTTGCTGGAGATTTCCAATGGCGTAGCAACTCTCACGCTCAACCGTGACGATGTTCGCAATGAACTGACCGGCACGACGCTGGTTGCTGACATAGAAGCAACGGTCGACTGGATAAACCGTGAAGAATCGGTGTCGGCGCTTATTCTGACGGGAGCGGGCAAGGCCTTTTCCGCTGGTGGGAATATCAAGGACATGCTTAAGCGAGAAGGAGGATTTGGCGGGAGCGTGTACGATATTCAAAAAAAATATCGCGAGGGTATCCAAAGGTTCCCGCTTGCCATGAACCGCCTCGAGGTGCCTTCGATTGCAGCAATCAACGGATCAGCGATCGGCGCGGGTTTCGACCTTGCGTGCATGTGCGACATTCGATTTGCCACTCCTGACGCCTTGATGGGCGAGACGTTTATCAACGTGGGCATCATTCCAGGCGATGGCGGGGGTTGGCTGCTTCAGCGACTTGTCGGCTATCAACGGGCCGCGGAGTTGACTTTCAGTGGTCGAACCTTCCGTGGCAATGAAGGTAAGTCTATGGGCATTCTTCTGGATGTCGTCGCGCCGGAAGAATTGATGAGTGTGTGCATCGCGATGGCCGAGGAATTCGCGCGCAAGTCGCCGCGTGCGCTTCGCATGACCAAACGACTGATGAAGTCTGCACAACGCATGGAATTGCCGGATTTTCTCGATCAATGCGCGCTTTTCCAAGCTACATGTCACCATACAGAAGATCATATCGAAGCGCTAACGGCGACCATTGAGAAGCGACAGCCCGAGTTTAGGGGCTATTAGAAACTCCGACTGATTTGACTCAGCGGGACGACGGCCGACGATTGGTGTGAACTGTCGACGTTTAGATATGAGGCGGTTAGGTTCAATGGCATGGGACAGTCCACGTGGTGACCAGCTACGCTGCACAGGCGGTGATCCGCAAAAGCCGGCCTCGTCGAAATAGAACAGGCGATACTGGCCGTCGCGCACGGCGACCTGAAGCTTCTCAAGTGTGGCCTGTTTCATCTCGAACTCCTGTTCATCGCGCTTTTTTCCAGCGAGAAGCGGTTGCGCTTGAAAGTGAAGCCCGCACGCTTGAGGGCTTCACCCAGCGTTTCTATCTTGCAGGGCAGCGCCTGGGCTTGTGCCTGCTCAAAGCGCCGAACTATCTAGGCCAGGGTAAGCGGCTCGGCCCGCGCAATCTCCAGCGCGACAGCGACCACGTCATCGGCAAGTGCACGCGGCCGACCACCGTTGTGACCGCCCATGAGCGCGCAAACGCCTCCAATACGCCACGCGTGAGCCCAATTGTAGACAGCCTGGTCGCTCACACCGAAGGCTTCACAAACGACCTTTGGCTTATCCCCGCGAGCGAGCATCAAAAGACCAGTGGCGCGTCTGCGCGTGTTCTTGAGCCGGTGATTGATCGCCATCTCCTGCAATGTGATCTCCTCAGCCTTCACAAGCTTCACACGCGATTTCATCGACACCTCGGTACTAGGGAAAAATCCAGGTTACCGAAATCCAAACAGTTTTACCAGGAACACTTACCTTCCTTGGGTTACTGTGTTCGCGCCGGGCCCCACGGCAATGCTCTCAACTTAAGCTCCGCTGCATCAAGCAAGTTTGTACGCGAGGTGGAAGTGGGGCTTGGCTTTTCTGGGTGGTCTTGTATAGGAGCGTGAGGGCTGTATCCGGCATCGGGTCTGTTGGATCATTTCCAGCACACCGGCGAGGCCGTCCAGGCAGCGCTGGATGCGCAGAAGACACGCGCCGAGGATGGGCTTGAGTGCGCCCAGTGCATACACCCGGTTAGGACGGCTGGCATGTCTGTCGTCGTGCGGCGCATCGAGATCGCTGAGCAGGGTGAACAGGTTGTCGGCGAGGATTTTGCGCCGAAGTCCTGCTGTAACGCCAGGTAATCGAGGCCTGTGACGGCTTCCAGCCGCAGCCGGTGCTTGAGTCGTTTGAACGCTTCCTCGACCCGCCAGCGCTGGTGATAGAGCGCGCCGAACGATGCCGCCGGATAACGCCCGCCATCGAGCAGCGAGGTCATCAGCACCCGCACGCGACCGCCCGGCGTGACGTCGCGGATCAGGCGAACAGTGGTGGGCGTACGCGCCAGTTCATAGTCGCGGGCATCCAGTTCGCCGGGCGCGTCCAGTGTCACCACACGCTCGGCTTTACCGCTGCGGGCAAAGGCGCTGACGCATTTCCAGTTACGCGCATCGACGCGCATGCAGAACGGGATTTCGCGCTGTGCGAGTGCGGCCACCATCGCGTTGCCGATATAGCCGCGATCGAGCAGCAGCAGGTCGGTATGCGGTTGCAGCACATCGAGGGCTTCGAACAGCATCTGCCGCTCGCCGCCGTCGGCGGGATGAAGTGCAGCGTGCAGGGTCAGTTCGGAACCCGGCAGGAATAGCGCAAACGCGTAGTGATCGGCGCGCAGTTCATGGCCGCGACGCGTGCCCACACGCAGGCGGCTGCCATCAGCGGCGACCAGCCTCAGGCCGTGCCAGCGCATCGAATCGATATGGGGTTGGGCCAGCGAGATCAGGCGGGCGCGGGCCAGCTCGAACAGTTCGGCAGACACGCCCCGTCGCGCCTTGCTGAAGGCCTGTGCGCTGACAGCGCGGGTGCGCCCGCCGCGGCTTCCCAGTGCGCCGAATAGCGCGTCAAGTTCGGCCTGCACACTGGCGCACATGCCCGACATCATCAGCGCGGCCATGCGCGGCAAGGTCAGTGTGCGATTGCGGGTAAAGGCGGTGGGAGAACGACGCACGCGATCGGCGAGCGCCGGATCGAACAGGAATTCGGAGAACTCAGCCAGAAGCCTTGAGGACGCTGGTATTTGAGTTCATATCGTTGATTTATCAGTGAGTTATGCGATGAAGTTTACAGGGCTAACGCCCTGTATACAAGCCCTTCGAGGCTTAAGTTGAGAGCATTGGGCCCCACGGTAGGGAAAGTCCTAAATTGCTTTAGTTAGTTAATATATTATTATATGGTTCATCGTTGGTTTTTGCGATGAAAATACGCAAATGCACTTAAATTTTATATAAAAATATATGACGACTTTTATAGGAAAGTATGATTATTTATCTTATGAGGGGTATCGCGAACGTGGTTGCTGAACGTCGATCGATTTGGCCGCCGGAATGATTGCAGCAGTGTTGAATTGAATTTGCCGGTAGCTTGCCGTCCGCGTTTCCCCGATGCCACTTCAACGCGCATGGTTGACCCTTGCTGGATTAAATTAATGCGAATATCATGACTCAAACGAAGACCCGGCAGATTATCGAAGATTCGCCAATGAGCACTATGCAAATAATCGCTGTGCTGGTCTGTATCGCATCTACTGTTATCGATGGATTTGATACGAGTGTGATGTCGTTTGCGGCCCCTTTGCTGATCAAACAGTGGGGCTCCACTCCGGAGCAATTGGGTATTATTTTCAGTGCTGCATCGGTAGGGATGATTTGTGGCGCTCTGATGTCCTTTTGCGCCGACCATATTGGCAGACGGCCGACCATTCTCGTGGCTGGATGCCTTGTTTCTGTAGCAATGTTTGCTGCTTCATTTGCCGGCTCCGTCTCCACGCTTGCTGTTCTCCGTTTCTTCACCGGATTAGGCATAGGAGTCATGGTGCCGTGCCTCAACGTCATGGTCGTTGAATACTCGAACCGGCGCTCTGGGAACCTATTTTTATCGCTGCTCCATATCGGACTTGCAATTGGTGCAATTCTTTGCTCTTCGATTGCAGTACTCCTTGTCAACCGATACGGTTGGCGCTCGTTCTTCTTTGTGGGCGCCACTTTGAATTGTTTTGTCCTGTCCGCCAACTTCTTTCTGTTACCGGAGTCGGTGGACTACCTTTTCGTTAAGCAGCCAAGAAATGCGCTCGCTCGCCTCAACGAGGTGTTAAGCAAATTTGGGCACGAAAGTATAGGCAGGCTACCGGCTGTTCCAGAAAGGCAGCAAAGCGGCGCGGCGTTCAGCAAATTGCTCACGGGGGCCTATTTTTTTCCTTTACTACTGCTCGGTCTTGCGGCTTTCTGCCAGCTATTCGTAAGTAATTTTTCTAACAGCTGGACCCCTAAGGTGCTAACGGATGCAGGTCTCTCACATCGTCTTGCGATTGCCAGTGGAATTGCATTGGGCATTGGCGCGGGGCTAGGAAATCTCTTTGCAGGCTATTTTTCGAAATGGATTGGTGCCCGCCGACTAACCGTCATTTGCTACGTACTTACCGCTGGATCTCTCCTGGGCTTCGCGGTGCCATCGGACCGACCGCTCTTTCTGCTTCTGCTGGTAGGTCTGGCAAGTTTTTTCTCCCATGCGACGTATACGGGGGTATATGTCAATACGACGCGTTTCTTTCCAGCAGATATTCGCACATCCGGACTCGGTGCTGCGATTGCAATCGGAAGAACCGGATCCGCGCTTGGTCCATTGATGGGTGGGTTTATGATCGGAGCGGGGTGGGGACGCCCGGCTTACTTCTCATTTCTGGCGGGTATTTGTCTTATTGGCGGCCTCGCGATGCATTTTGCTGTGTTGCGGAATCCAGGTCGGAAACAAAGTGACGATACGAAGAATGCCGTTGCGCGCGTCCCGTAGAACGATCGCAACTGACATCAAATATCCCGGCCAGTGGATCCTCGCGTCGGCGCTCGCGCGGCGCCTTCTTCTGCGATAGCAGTCGTGGATGCTCTTCAATGCGGTAGGCCGTGGCGACGCTGAACAAGGAGCGCGCGGCCGCACCCACCGGGCCGTCCTTGAGTCTGTGCTTCATGTAAAGCAACGAACTACTTCGGCATAGCGCGGGATTCGGCATGCACGTGCAAGCTCAACGGCATCAATCCGCGTGCCTATCTAGAATACGTCCTGACCCATATCGCAGATCACAAGATCAATCGCATCGACGAACTGCGTCTCTGGAACGTGGCCGACAAACTGAAGCCGGACGCTTCGCCCACGCGCACCGTTTGACCAGGTAGATCCAGATAGATCGTGTCCACGATCGCCGATCATGGGCACGTTCTCACGTGACCTATCCGGACATATCCTCGCCCTCACATCATGCCCCACGCGCGCGCGAATCGGGCACCGGCCCGGCCAAGCCGTTTACGGGACAGGGGCTCGCGCGTATCCCGCTCCACAGTCTCCAGCTCGCCGTCGGCATCCTGCTGCTCCTGTGCGGGTTGCGCTGGCTCAGGAAGGCTATCCTGCGAGCCGCAGGTGTCATAGTCCTCCACGATGAAGCGGCGGTATACGCCAGCGAGACTGAAACGCTACGGGCAGGTGCCGCCGCGCACATGGCACTGGACATGATGGCGGTGGCGGCCGCTTGGAAGCGGCTGGAAGAGCGTGATTCTCGAAGGAATCGAGGTCGTGTTCATCGTGATGGCGGTGGGTGCGGCCGGGGGCCAGCCCGGTTTTGCGAGTCTCGGTGCGGCCATGGCGTTCGTCGTTGTAGTTGGGCTGGGCCTGATCGTTCACCGGCCGATTGCCCGCGTCCCGGAAAACACCCTCAAGTTCGTGGTCGGGGTGCTGCTCTGCGCATTCAACACGTTCTGGAGCGGCGAAGGGATCGGTGTGACCTGGCCCGGTGCTGACGGGTCGACCTGCGCTGATCGCCGCTTTCCTGGCGGTTGTCGTCATGACCGCTGGCGGCTGCCGGAGTCAGCGGCCGGCAGGCTCAATCCACTGCCTCCCGGTGAGCGCGACGCCATGCATACCATCAAATCCCTGATTCACAAACTGCTCGGGCTGTTTGTCGGCGATGCCAGCCTCGCGCTCGTGGCGCTGGGCTGGGTCACCGTCTGCGCGTTGGCGTTTCGCCATGTCGACTTCGTCGCACGTTGGCCCGACGCGCTCCTCTGGTTTGGGCTCGCCGTGATCCTGGTCGGGAACGTATGGCGTGACGCCGGGCGACGTCGCGCGTGACCCTTAGCCCGGCGGCACAGATGCGATATCGCGCGCCGGTGGACTGGCTGAATTTCAGCCTCGCTGATGTCCGGGGTGGACTCGGTCCCTATCTCAAATATTCCTGCTGACCCGGCAGCACCGACTGGGACCAGGCGACGATTGGCGCGGTGATGACGGCGAGCGGACTGATCGGCCTTGCGATCCACACGCCGGTTGGCGCCTTCATTGACGGGACCCACTTCAAGCGGGGCACGATCGTCGCGGGCGTGATGACGCTGGCCATCAGCGGGCTCGCGATCACGCTGTTCCCAGTCTTTCCGGTGGTCGCGACCGCGAATGCAGTGATGGCCGTGGCAGGCGCGATCTTCGGGCCGGCGGTTGCGGCGATCACCGTGGGTGTGCTCGGCAGAGACGGCCTCGCCGCTGGTCTGGGCCGTAACGCCGCGTTCGATAATGCCGGCAACGTGTTCATCGCGGTGGTGGCTGGTGTCGTCGGCTGGTGGTTTTCGCAAAGCGCGGTGTTCTATCTGGTGCCGATCCTCGCCGTGCTGGCGGTGATTCCCGTGCTGTCGATTCCGGTCCGGGCGATCGACAATGCCCGCACGCGCGGCTGCGAGTCAGCGCGGCCCGACAGGCGCAAGCAGCCCTCCAGCTGGGCCGTGCTGATTGGATGCCGACCACTGGTCGTCTTCGCCACCTGTGTCGCGCTTTTTCACTTTGCTAACGCACCTATGCTGCCGCTCGTCGGACAGAAACTGGCACTCGCGCACGCTGGCGAGGAAACCGCGCCAATGTCGGCGTGCATCATCGCCGCTCAGACGGTCATGCTGCCGTTGGCGCTGCTCGTGGGCGCGAAAGCGGATCGATGGCGCCGCAAACCAATCTTTCTGGCTGCTTTCGCAATCCTGCCCATCCGCGGCTTTCTGTACCCGCTCTCCGACAACGCGTTCTGGCTGGTCGGCGTGCAGTTGCTTGACGGCGTCGGTGCCGGCATTTTCGGTGCCCTGATGCCGGTCGTGCTCGCCGACCTGATGCGCGGCACCGGACGCTACAACATCAGCCAGGGTGACGTCGCGACAACCCAGGACATCGGCGCATCGCTGAGCAACACGGTTGCCGGTCTGATCGTCGTGAAGGCCGGTTACAGTTTCGCGTTTGTGACTCTCGCGTCGGTCGCGCTGGTGGGATTTGTGGTCTTCCTGCTAACCATGCCTGAGGCTCTGAGGGAGCGAGCCCCAATGGGCGGGTCATCCGTCCTTGCGGTGATACCCGGTGGACCACGATGTGTCGCTGCCGATAAGCAGCAACACATGAGCATTGTGATTTGGGGAGGAGATGCTGGCCAGCGGTGAAAACCCTATAGGCCAGAGTATTGACTTTTAGTTGATGGAGTATTCAAATACGGTAACCGGCTGCAGTGGTGCTAACGGGTCCCTTGGGCGACACGGCACGTGCTGGAGGTATGCCGCACCCGACCCACGGAGTTAATGAACAATGCTTGATTTTGGTATGGCTTCCTCTCACGGGCGCTCGCTGTGGCGCCCGGCCGAGCGCTTCGCCGACACCTTGAAAGGCTATCCGGCGCATCTGGTTGAGCAGTTCCCGGAGACGGCGGGCAGGGAGGCCAGTTCACTGGAATACGCGCAGTCACTGGTGAGTCGGATTCGGACAGGCTTCTCGACGCTCAGGCAGCAACTGGCGGATTACAGGCCGGACGTGATCATCATGGTCGGTGACGACCAGGGTGATATGTTCAACAGTTCCAATAACCCGGCGCTGGCGATCTATACGGGCTCGGAGGAGATGTGGGGGCGTGCGGCGTTCGATCCGGACATTCCAGCGCCGGAGCGGGAGAAGGTGGTTTTCCAGAATCATGTGGAGCTGTCGCGACACCTGTGCAAGGAGTTGATCAAGCGCGATTTCGATATCGCAAGCATGGCCAGGTTCCGCCCGGCGGGCAAGCCGGGCGTGGGTATCTCGCACATGGTTGCGCGCACGGTGCCTGAAGTCGATCCTTCGGGCACGATTCCCATCGTCTGCGTATTCATCAACGAATACTACGCGCCTATGCCATCGGCGCGTCGCTGTATTGCACTTGGCAGGGCGATCGCCGGCATTCTCTCAGAGCGGCCCGAGAGGGCGGCGATTTACGCCTCGGGCGGGTTATCGCACTACCCGAATACGTTGCTGCGTGGTTATGTCGACATTCCGCTGGATACGTGGATTCTGGAGCGATTACAGCGCAATGACGTCGCCGCGCTGGAGCACCTGTTTGCCTTCGATTCTGACACGCAGCGCGCCGGCACCGGCGAGATCCGCGCATGGCTGACTGCGGCGGCTGCGATGAACCGCAAGGCCGAGGTTATCGACTACATGCCAATCCACTCGGGACAGACCGGTGTCGCCTTCGCATACTGGCCCCAGACAGAGCGATAAGCGCGCGTGCGTCGACACCGTTCTGCTTCGACAAGAGGCAATGACGCTACTTCATGTGATTTCGGAGGGGTTATGCCAGACCAGGCATTCACTGCAGACAGCATTCAAGAGTATTTCGGTTTTTCTTCGCATTGGCTGTCCGAGGGGGATACGGGGAAAATTCACTACCTCGACGAGGGTGAGGGTATCCCGGTCATATTTGTCCATGGATCTGCACCCGGAATTACGGCGGCAGCCAATTTTTATCTGAATATCCCGGCGTTGGTCGCTAATGGATACCGTGCACTCGCGCCAGATCTGTACGGATTCGGTTGGACCGAGACACCCGCCGACAAGGAGCCGGGCGTTCAAGCTTGGACAGACCAGATTATTTCATTCATGGATGCCCTTGGCATTGAGCATGCCTATGTGGTTGGTAATTCACTGGGTGGACGAATCTCGACGCGGGTCACGCTCCAGAATCCGGATCGAATCCTCGGCAATATCGTGATCGGCAATGGTGGTGCATTCTGGCCGGAGCCGCGTTTCAAGGGCCAGCGTAGTTCCCGGGAGGAAATTACGTTCTACAGCGCTGACATGATTCGTGAGGCGCTTCGCAAGCTCGTTTGCGATCCGGCAATGGTTCCCGAGATGCTGGTCGAATATCGCACCCGCTTGATCTCCATGCCCGGTGCCGCAGAACGCCATGCGCAAACGACGCGCTTGCAGTCAGCCTCCATCAAGCAGACGCGCCTCGACGTCGATGTGGCGAGGACTTGCACCGTCCCGACCCTCGTGATCTATGGCCGGGAGGACTCACTAGGACCGCCCGAGAACGCTCTCGCGCTGGCCGAAGCGTTTCCGAATGCCGATCTGATGGTGTTCGGCCACTCCGGCCATTGGACTATGGTCGAGCGGGTAGACGATTTCAATTATCTGATGCTTCGTTTCCTTGCCGGATACTCGAATCGGATTGTCAAGCCGCCGGTTCGGTCCCAAGATTTGCGCGCCACAGAAATAAGGGCTGAAATGGCGGCGGCACGCTAGTTAGCAAAAGCGCTGGCTGTAGCCAGCTCAACGCAAATGGGAAGGTCTTCAAGAGGAAGACGTCAACGTTCATGGCAGCTCACACGACCTTGGTAGTGACGCATCGCTGCTAACGTCGAGCCTAAAAAGAATCAGAGATGCGTTGCGCAGAAGCGGACCCGCTGTTCGATTTTCGGAATAGCGAACCGGCAGCATGGATACCATGCTGCCGGCATCAAATCAGCAGCCAGCGTGGGGAAGATGGTTGAAAACCTTCAGGTGCCGCAGCGATGAGTGGTGACTCTACAGCACGCTTCAGTCCGATTGTGCCGCTGATCATTGGCGGTGCGATGCTAGTACAAACGCTCAATAGTACGGTAATCATCAACGCCTTGCCAACCATGGCACGTTCGATGAACCACAGTCCCGTCGACCTGAACTTCGCGGTTACGGCGTATCTTTTGGCGACAGCGGTGTTTTTGCCGCTGAGCGCGTGGATGGCAGATCGCTTCGGCAGTCGTACCGTTTTCCGGGCGGCGATCTTCTGCTATGTCGCTTCGAGCGTTGCCTGCGGGCTGTCGGCTTCGTTTGGTCAACTACTTGTGGCGCGAATATGCGAAGGGGCTTCAGGCGCGATGATGACCCCGGTCGGGCGGACGGTGCTATTGCATTCGGTGCCTCGAAAAGACCTTGTCCGCGCGACGTCATATCTGACGATGCCATCGTTGCTCGGTCCAGTTCTAGGGCCACTTATCGGCGGATTTATCGTCACGTACTTTTCCTGGCGATGGATTTTCTTCATGAATTTGCCCATCGGACTATTTGCCATTTTTATGACGGGGATACACATTCCCCAGTTGCGCGAATCAACAGTAAGACGACTGGATATTATTGGCACCTTGCTGTGCGGTCTCGGCTTGGCCGCAATAATCCTTGGCCTTCAGAACATCGCCCGAGGGCCGTTCCCGGTGACCGTGGCGATTAGCCTATCTCTGGGAGGAGCAGTATTCCTTTGGCTCTATGGCTTGCGCGCGAGACGTACCGAGCACCCGGTTCTAGACCTTTCGCTATTGCGGCTCAGATCATTTCGCGCGGGCGTTGTCGGCGGCCAGTTCCTGAGGATGCTCAATGGCTCCGCCCCCTTTCTGCTATCGATGCTGTTTCAGGTCGGCTTCGGTCTATCGGCTTTGAGCAGCGGCATGATGACCTGTTCGACCGCGCTCGCAGCCTTGTTGATGAAGACGGCAACAGGGCCGATTTTGCGTTGGCTAGGATTCCGCACGGTTCTAACGGTCAACGCTATGGCGGTAGCCTGCACATTCTCTTCTTACGCCTTGTTCAAGCCGACTACTCCCCATGTCGTAATCATCAGCTTGCTTTTTGTTGGAGGATTCTTCCGATCGCTTCAGTTCACTGCGCTCAACTCGATTGCTTACGTCGACGTGAAAAAATCCCTGATGAGCAGCGGGAGCACGCTCGTCGCGATCTCGCAGCCGCTTGGGCAAACCCTCGGTGTTGCGATCGCCGCGACGATCATCCAGATTCTAGGCGGCACGGGCCAACATCACGTCCCGCCGGCTTCGATCACGCCAGCATTTGTGATTCTTGGCATTGGGTCGTTGATGTCATTGGCATTTTTCCTGCCGCTTCCACGTGACACCGGGCAAGACGTCACTGGACACGTTCGACACAGGGCTTCAGGTGAGCGAAACTGAACTTCGTGGTCGATCTCTAGATTCTCAAAGATGGTCTGCGTGTATGTATGGTCAAGAGGCGACGGGTGAGGTTATTGCGTCGCAGGCGTTTTGGATAACTTACTGGAATTAATCATGGACGATTTGACTCAGCTACGCGTGCATATCGTGGATTACGTGGCGACACTGACGATGGACGCCCCGCCGGTCAATGCGCTTACAAGGACTTTGAACGACGAATTGACGCTCGCGTTGGATCGCATTTCTGAAATGGACGAAGTGCGAGCGGTGGTTCTCACCGGAGCTGGTAAGGTCTTTTGTGCGGGTGCTGATCTCAAGGGGCGGGCTGAAACCATCAAGGGACCCGGCGACCTGATGGCTCATTCCAGACGAACCCGCGAGTGTTTCCATGCGATCAGGGAGTGCAGCAAGCCGGTAATCTGTGCGATCAACGGCGCGGCGCTTGGATCCGGGGTTGCGATGGTCGCGTCAAGTGACATACTTGTCGCTTGTAACAAGACCATGCTGGGCCTACCTGAAGTCGACGTCGGCCTGATGGGTGGCGCACGACACGCCATGCGCCTCTTCGAACATTCGAGACTGCGCCGGATGGCGTTGACCGGCATGCGGGTAGATGGTGTCGAACTTTATCGGCTTGGTGTGGTGGAGGCCTGTACGGAGGTCGAGAATTTGATGCCCTTCGCACTTGAGATCGCGGCTTCGATAGCTCGCAAAAGTCCGCTTGCAACCCGAATGGGTAAGCACACATTGAACGTAATCGAAGATATGAGCCTGCGCGACGGATATCGTTACGAGCAGGATATGACGGTCACTATTAGCCGCACGGAAGACGCAAAGGAGGCACAGCTTGCATTCCGCGAAAAGCGGGAGCCAAAATTCAGGGGATGCTAGCTGGAGCGGGTGAATTTGTTCAAGTGGCGATTGGAACCTGGTAGCTCTGGCGGTTGTCAGGCGCGCTACCGGTAGTAAGTCGAATGGGCGTTGTCGGATAAATTCGGCCTCTTCGGGTCGAGTTGACGTTTACGCGCTACGGTCGGGATGATTGAGCTGTTAAGGAAGGCCTTATGTGGACGCCTCCCGGATTGCAAACAGTTTTGCGTCGTTGACTGGCAGGTTTAGGCAGCACGCTTATGTCCGGCCCGTTTGCAGGCGGATATTTGCCTGCTCGCCCTAATGGAATTCGCTGGCGAGGTCCTCATCTGCAAATCGAACGCAATGGTTCATCTTCCCTACCGGGTTTTCCTCGCCCCGGTCCAACCTGTTAGCCATCATGCAGCACTTGCTTGCGCTCCTTGAAGAAGTTGTAAACGATGTGAATCGTCGCTTTCAGGCCGTTGCGTTGGGCGAAGCGTCGTCGCGCGGCGCGAGGGGCATCACCGCCCGTCGTCATCAATCTGCCGGAGCACGTGCGACGCAAGGATGCGCCCGCAACTGGCAAGGGAGGGAGGCGATGACGTCGATCACGATCAACAGTGAAATCCTGCGTCTGCGCGCAAAGGCGCTGCGCTTGAACGGCCTCGTCGAGCACTGGGGCGAAATCGACGGCGCCACGTGGCTCGCGCCGCTGCTGCAGTGGGAAGAAGACGAGCGCGCGCACCGCTCGTTGCAGCGACGCATCCGGGCGGCGAAACTGGACAAGTTCAAGGCGATGGCGGACTTCGACTGGAGCTGGCCCGCGAGAATCGACCACGCGGCAGTGGAAGACCTGATGTCGCTAACCTTCCTCGCCGACGCTGTCACTGACCGGCGTTATGGAGCCATTCCGGGATCGGCGTATTGGCGCCACCCGATGATCGGCGCATAGGCGCCAGCGCAGGATCGGCGTTATGGCGCCAGTCCGTGACCGGCGTAAAGGAGCCAGTCGATGATCGGCATATAGACGCCACCGGCGCCGGGTGTTGAACGCGATTCGAACTTTCCAGATGGGTACGCTCCGTTCTTTCTGAACGGAGTGTCCATGACCAACCGGAGGTTTGAATTGTTTGAGTACCGTCAAGTCCTTGTCCGCATGCGGCAAGGCGATTCTGATCGCGACATCGGGCGTAGCGGCCTGATGGGTCGCAAGAAGTTGACCGCTGTTCGTCGTATGGCTGACGAGCGCGGCTGGCTGAATCCCGGGCAGCCGTTGCCTGACGATACCGTGATTGCCGGCGTGTTTGGCCGCACTCCACATTTGCCGAGCACATGCGTGTCCACGCTCGAGCCGTTTCGCGAGCAGATCCGTGACTGGCATGACGCCGGCGTTCAGGGCACAACGATTCACCACGCGCTGAAACGCAACCATGGCTACACCGGCAGCTACTCGGCGGTGCGCCGTATCCTGCTGGGCCTGAGGGCCGAACGCGGCGTGCCGGCCACAACGATCCTTGAGTTTGCTCCAGCGGAGGCCGCACAGGTTGACTTCGGCGCCGGGCCGGTACTGGCACATGAATCGGGCGCGCAGATCAAGACGTGGTTCTTCGTCATGACCCTCTGCTGGTCGCGGCACCAGTATGTCGAGCTCGTGCTCGACCAGACCGTCGAGACATGGCTGGCCTGCCACCGTCGCGCCTTTGAGTGGTTTGGTGGCTGCCCGGGCCGCATCATCATCGACAACGCGAAGTGTGCGATCACCAGAGCCTGCATGTACAGCCCGGAGGTCCAGCGTTCGTACGCCGCGCTCGCTGAGGGATACGGCTTCCGGATCGACGCATGTCCACCGCACGACCCGCAGAAGAAGGGAATCGTTGAGTCGGGCGTCAAGTATGTCAAGAAATCCTTTGTGCCGCTGCGCACGTTCCGCGACCTGACCGATGCCAACCGGCAGTTGCGCGAATGGATCATGCAGCAGGCCAGCACGCGCGAACATGGCACGACACGCGAGCAGCCGCTGGCACGCTTTGCCATCGAGAAGCCGCTGCTCACGACGCTGCCTGACGTTGCGCCGGTGCTGGCTGTATGGAGCGAAGTCAAGGTGCATACGGACGGACACGTCGTCTACAAGAAGGCGCTGTACTCCGTGCCGTTCAAGCTGGTTGGCAAGAGCCTCTGGCTCAAATCGACCGATACGGTCGTACAGCTGTTCCATCAGCACGAACTCATTGCAACCCATCCACGACTGCGCAAGGCAGGTGATCGCCACACGGTGCGTGACCACCAGCCGCCGGCGGCGCAGGCGTGGCTCGAACACGATCCGCAGTGGTGCCTGGCTCGTGCCAAGGAGATCGGGCCATCCTGTCACGCGCTGGTTCTCGCGATGTTCAACGACACGGTGCTGGTGAACCTGCGTGGCGCGCAGGGCATCGTCCGTATGCGCGAGAAGTTCGGCGATCAGCGACTGGACGCCGCGTGCGAGCGTGCGCTTGCATTTGCGAGCCCGAAGTACCGCACCGTCAAGACCATCCTCGACAAGGGACTGGACAGCCAGCCCGCCGCCGCAGCGACGCAAACGTCAACGGCGCCTGCCGACACCTATCTGAACGGCGGCCGCTTCGGTCGTGACCTCCACTCCCTTCTCTTGCATTGAACATCATGAACCCCAGTCCTGAACTGAATACGATCCTCAAGCAACTGCGCCTGTCCGGCGTACTCGACTCGCTCGAGCAGCGCAACCGGCAGGCAATCGATGGACAGCTCGCCTACACCGAATTCCTCGCGATGCTCCTGCATGATGAAGTCGCGCGGCGAGACCAGAAGAAACTCGGCGCGCGTCTCGTGCGCGCCGGCTTCGGGCTAGGCAAGACACTGGAAACCTTCAACTTCGACCGGCTGCCGAAGCTCAACCGCGCGCACATCCACGATCTCGCCACCGGTCGTTACATCGACGAGAACGTGGCAATCCTGATGGTCGGTCAAACAGGCGTCGGCAAGTCCCACATCGCCCAGGCGCTGGGCCACTGCGCTGCGCGTCAGGGGCGGGACGTCCTGTTCGTCACGCAAACCGATCTGATCAAGAAGCTGCATGCGGCCCGCGCCACGGGCCTTTACGAACGCAAGTTCCAGCAGTTCGTGCGTGTGCCACTGCTGATCGTTGACGACTTCGCGCTCAAACCCCTGCGCGCGCCACACGACGAAGACTTCCACGACCTGGTGGCGGCCAGGTATGAGCGGGCGGCTACCATCCTGACATCCAATCTCGATCTCAGCGAATGGGGTGACGCCTTCCCCGACAACCGGGTTCTCGGCGCCGCGACACTCGACCGGCTACGTCACGGTGCCTACCGCATCGTCATCGAGGGCGAGAGCTTCCGCAAGCCTAAGCCGATGCCTGAAAACGGCGAAACCGCCGTTGCAAAATCCAGTAAAAAACCGCATTCTTGAGGCCGTTTGAATCCGCGTTTGACACCACTTCCAACTGGCGCCATTACGGCGATCATCCCCGGCGCCTTTACGCCGATCCGTGACAGACGCAACCAACGTTGTGTTCGTCGGCCCGAACGGCGTGGGGAAGTCGACGCTTGCGCAGAATATGGCGCACCACGCACTCATCCAAGGCCACACGGTGCTCTTCAAGTCAGCCAGCGAGATGCTCGGCGAGCTCGCAGCGCTAGACAGCGACTCAGCGCTGCGTCGGCGTCTGCACCACTACGCGACGCCGGAGATTCTGGTGCTTGATCTATGTGCAGCGCGCCGTTATGTGCAGTCGCTCGCCGCGACCATACTCCGCTGGGGCTTTAAGGCCCCAGTACTACACATAACTGGAACGAGTTACTGTGATTTTTCCGTTCACTTGAATGGGAGAATCACATGCTGGAATTTCTCTTTCCCCGCGATTGGCCGCGCTATGCTGCCGGCCCGCAAGGACCACTAGTCCGCAATTTTGCGGCGTGGGTCGTCGAGCGCGGCTATACGCGCATCTGCGCAAAGCGCCACGTACACCGGTTCCGTGAGGTACTCGACTATAACCGCGTCGCGGCCGGCACCATCTGCCCGATTACCTCGACTGCGCTGTCGCGCTGGTTCGCACCGTGGTCGCACGAGACGTTATACCGCGCCACGCAGCGAGCGGCGGCACGCTTTCTAACCGATCGAGGCCTCTTTGCTCCGGTCGCAAAGCCCGGCCGATTCGACCCGCTCGTTTCACAATACCGTTCGCACCTCATTGATCTGCGTGGGCTGTCTTCTTCCACGGTTGAGCAGCACCTGAGCACGATTACCGGCTTCCTGGCGAGTGCATGTTCGGGGCGTAGGCGCCTTGCGAGCGTTAGATCCGACGACGTCGAGCGCTTTATCGATCAAACCGGCAAGCGTTATTGCCGTCAAAGTCTTCAGCATACGGTTGCACACCTTCGCGCCTTTCTGAGCTTCTGCGTCGATCGAGGCTACACGAGGAATCGGCTCGACGTCATCGACACGCCGCGTACCTATCGCGGGGAACTCCCACCACGGGCGCTCAATTGGAGGACGGTATGCAAGCTCCTTCATTCGATCGACCGTTCGAGTGTTGAGGGTTGCCGTGATCACGCGATCCTCTACCTGATGGCCTATTACGGCTTGCGCCCAACAGAAGTTGCTGGCATGAAGCTCGACTCGATTGACTGGGAGAAGGACACCGTGCGCGTAGACCAGTGCAAGACCCGGTCGGTATTAATCCTGCCACTGAACGGTCGGACGCGGCGCGTGCTCGAGCGCTATCTACGCCGTCGCCCGCCGTTGACGAACACGCGTCAGTTATTCCTGAGAGTGCGTTGCCCGGCTGGTCCGATCAAGGCTGCAACGGTCGACGACATCTACGCCAAGCGCGCACGGCTCAGTGGTCTGCCCATCCAGCAGACCAGCCCCTACTGCCTGAGGCATAGCTTTGCCATGCGCCTGCTTGAGCGAGGCGTCGGCGTGAAGACGATCGGTGATCTGCTTGGTCACGACTGCCTTGAGAGCACGTGCGTCTATCTTCGCCTGCATGTGGAGGCGCTGCGACACGTCGCCTTACCCGTCCCTTGTTGTGGCCACGCCTCGAGGAAGGGGGCATCATGAATGACCATACTACGTCAACCGCGCTCGATCCCGTCATCCATCGGTATCTTGCGCACCGCCGAGCACTGGGACGTCAATACGATATGCAGGAGCGTACCTTGCGCTCGCTGACGGACTTCCTGGTCCAGGCCGGCAAATCGGATCTGAGTAGCGGGCTATTTGAATCGTGGTGCAGGATGTTCGAGTCGCTCACCGCGAATGTGCGCCGCGCCCGCCAGGTTGCAGTGCGCAACTTCTGCCTCTACCGGCAACGTACCGAGCCCCGGTGTTTCGTACCGGACATCAACCGGTTTGCACGCCCGCAACCGCACGCCGCACCCGTTATCTTGACTCCTGCGCAGGTTGGTCAGTTACTCGAACTTGCGGGCACGCGGGAAGCCACGGCGATATCGCCACTACGACCATATGTCCTGCGCCTGGCGCTTGTACTGCTGTACACCGCCGGGCTCAGGCGAAGGGAATTGGTACGGTTGACGCTGGCCGATGTGGACGCCCACGCCGGGGTACTGCGCGTACGGGAATCGAAGTTTCACAAGTCGAGGTGGGTTCCGCTTTCGTGCGGTGCACGGCGGGAACTACGCCGCTACCTCGTGCACCGCTTGGCTACTCCGCTCGACACGACGCCGTCGTCCCCGTTACTGTGCAACATGCACCATGGTCTGCGAGGCTACACCGGAGAAGGATTGCGTGAAGGTATCAGGGGATTACTGAAAGGCGCTGACATACGGGACGCGGATGGAAGAGTTCCCCGTATTCAGGATTTTAGGCACTCCTTTGCAATCGAAGCGCTGACGCGATGGTACCGACAGGGCGCGGACGTGCAGTCCAATCTGCCAAAGCTCGCACTTTACATGGGTCACGTCTCGATCGTGTCGACGGCCTACTATTTGCGCTGGACGCCTGAACTCCAGGAACAGGCCAGTAATCGGTTTGCCAAGCGATTTGGTTATCTTGTCCGAGGAGAGCAGCGATGAAACGGCGCTTATATTCCGATGAACTCGGTCGGGTCCTTGTCCGGTTTTTCCACGATTATTTACCCACGTTGCGAGGGATGAGCCCGCACACGATCCATAGCTATCGCGACACGCTGCTCCTCCTGCTGAGATTTCTCAGTGCAAAGCGACACTGCGGGATTGAATGCCTGGATCTTGCCGCGATCACCGCGGAATCCGTCGCACAGTTCCTGGCCTCTCTCGAGCGAGACCGGCACAACGGCATTGCGACGCGCAATATCCGGCTCGCCGCGATACATACGTTCGCGCGGTTCCTGGCAAGTGAGCGTCCTGAACACCTGGCGGCGTCGCAGGCAATCCTCGGCATTCCATTCAAACGCGGCGCCCAATCAGCGCCGATCGAATATCTCGAGTCGAACGAGGTCGAAGCGCTGCTGAATGCGGTCGATCGAACGACCGCCGCCGGACGGCGAGACTACGCATTGCTCTCGCTCATGTTCAATACCGGTGCAAGGGTGCAGGAGGCACTTGATCTTCGTTTGTGCGACCTGCGCGTGCAGCGGCCGTGCCAGGTCAGACTACAAGGCAAGGGAAACAGGGTGCGCGTCTGCCCGATCTGGCCGCAGACTGCCAGGTTGCTGCAGCGGCTCGTCGAAGAGCGCCGGCATCCCCCTGACGTGAACGCGGCACTGTTTGTCAATAATCGCGGCGACAAGCTTACCCGCTTTGGGGTCCGTTACCTGCTTCGCAAGCATCTGGTCGCGGCCCAAGCGGTTGTACCTACGCTCCGGGAGAAACGCATCCACCCGCACTCTCTAAGGCATACGACTGCGGTCAGCATGTTGAAGTCGGGCGTGGACTTCCCAACGATTAGCCAATGGCTTGGTCACGCGAGTCTCGATACAACGATGCGCTATTCGAAAGCAGACATCGACATGAAGCGACAGGCGCTCCTGCAAGTGTTCCCCGACATCTTAACGACGGCACCGACTGACCGCCGAACATTTGAACGCTTGCCGATTATCGAGTGGTTGAGGCGGCTCTGAAACTTATGTGGAGTCCGCGTCCGGGCTACCGGCTGTCACCATGCCTCGATCGACCGGACTCTACATAACGGCGCGCTGCACATAGATCAATTCATGTTATGTGTAACATGAATTGACGAGGTCGGCTACCTCTCGTACTCGAACCGCCATGCCGACTTGCTGTTCGAACTCGTCAGCCGCCGGTATGAGGCACGTTCGACAATCATAACGACCAACAAACCGTTTAAGGAATGGTCGGACGTGTTCCCGAACGGAGCCTGTGTGGTGTCGCTGGACGACCGCCTCGTGCATCGCGCAGAAGTGATCGCAATCGAGGGCGAATCGTATCGGCTCAAGGAAGCGCGTGAGCGCAACGAAGCCCGGGCTAGGCAGCGCAAATCCCGCAAGCCCCCCGCGAAGAAGGAAACCGCGTGATGAACCGCCCCTTGTTGCCGTCGGGGCGCCGTCGCGGATTTGCCGTTCACCGTTCCCGACGACTGGACGCCTGAGCAGGCACTCGCTGTGTTCGAACTGCTCGAGGATCTGCTCGCCGTCGTGACCGACTTCTACGGCGCTCAGCTCAACGAACTGCTGCGTGAGCAGCGCTCTTCTGCCCCGCGCGCGTACTCACGAACACGACCCGCCGTTTTAATGTGAACACCGCTGCATCAAAACGAAGAGGCCCCATGAGGCCTCACTGCGCTTGACCGAGTCACCTGACTTGCGCCGCCCAAAAAGCGCGGTTTTACAGCGCCGTCAACACCGGTCTGAAGCTTTGCGGCGAAGGCGAATGGAAGGTGCGCAAGCACGGCTATTCGAAGCGGCGTACGTGGCGCAAGGTGCATCTGGCGATGGACGCGAAGACCGGGCAGGCTGCGCGGCGCTGAAGACGCATCAGGACGTCGACGCCACCGAGGTGTCGATCCGTGCGGGTGTGCTGAACCGCATGGCGGCACTCGCACGCCCGCAGTCCGTTCGCATCGCCTTATTGACCGATCACAGGAGCCCCTTTGTCTTCATATTCGATTCATGCAGCAACGCCAGTCGAATTCGCGCGTTACGCCAGGTAGAGCGAGCCGGAAGACTTGACCTGGTGCACCTGCCGCGTCGTCAGCATGGGCCGGCACTTCGCTCGTCGTACAGTGCGTTCTGCGCAACGGAGGGCCTACCGTAGAATTGAGCCATCCACGATGCAGTCTTTGGAAGACGGCTTCGCCAATCGATATGAGCACTTCGGAAATCAACGTAAGCAAGCGCTGACCCAATTGCAATCTGTGCGATGCCAAACGGTTCTCCAGATAGACCCTCGATGTCGCGCTCAATGCGATCCATACCGCGTTCTACCTTATCCGGAAGCGTCGCGCGTAACTGATCCCGCAGAGACGCGTCAGCAGCACGACTGATTTCTTTATTGCGCAACAGGCTGGCCTGGATCATCCCGTCGGCAAGAGACTGCCAGGCAAGTGCCTGCCATCGGGCCTCGGGATCGTTCGGGAACAACCGACCTTCTCCAAAATGCACCTCGAGGTATTCACAGATCACAGGGGAATCCGCGAGTGGTCGACCATCGTTGCGAACCAGTGTTGGAATTTGTCCGAGCGGATTGGCTTCCAGTAGTAGAGGGGGTTTCTCACTTACAACCGTGGGAATTTTCTCGATCAGCGACTCAATTCCGAGTTCAGAGGCGACGACCATAATTTTGAACACAAAGGGCGATCGGCTTGACCAGAACAACTTCATTAGGATATTCGGCAACTTTTACTCCAGTTCGCTTCGATTAAGGTAATTTTTCCACAATCGCTTTCGATTGATCAAGTCGTCAGGCTCGCTGAAAGGTCGCGGCGCCAGCTTGGTCACAAGGGGTTTTTATCCAACTAATGCGATCTGCTTGAGCGAAGCGACAGTCTTTGATGAGCGGTTGCGTCTCTGCAACAATATCGCCGCCACATTGGGTATAGGTGAGCGCATTGTGATTTGGGGAGGAGATGCTGGCCAGCGGTGAAAACCCTATAGGCCAGAGTATTGACTTTTAGTTGATGGAGTATTCAAATACGGTAACCGGCTGCAGTGGTGCTAACGGGTCCCTTGGGCGACACGGCACGTGCTGGAGGTATGCCGCACCCGACCCACGGAGTTAATGAACAATGCTTGATTTTGGTATGGCTTCCTCTCACGGGCGCTCGCTGTGGCGCCCGGCCGAGCGCTTCGCCGACACCTTGAAAGGCTATCCGGCGCATCTGGTTGAGCAGTTCCCGGAGACGGCGGGCAGGGAGGCCAGTTCACTGGAATACGCGCAGTCACTGGTGAGTCGGATTCGGACAGGCTTCTCGACGCTCAGGCAGCAACTGGCGGATTACAGGCCGGACGTGATCATCATGGTCGGTGACGACCAGGGTGATATGTTCAACAGTTCCAATAACCCGGCGCTGGCGATCTATACGGGCTCGGAGGAGATGTGGGGGCGTGCGGCGTTCGATCCGGACATTCCAGCGCCGGAGCGGGAGAAGGTGGTTTTCCAGAATCATGTGGAGCTGTCGCGACACCTGTGCAAGGAGTTGATCAAGCGCGATTTCGATATCGCAAGCATGGCCAGGTTCCGCCCGGCGGGCAAGCCGGGCGTGGGTATCTCGCACATGGTTGCGCGCACGGTGCCTGAAGTCGATCCTTCGGGCACGATTCCCATCGTCTGCGTATTCATCAACGAATACTACGCGCCTATGCCATCGGCGCGTCGCTGTATTGCACTTGGCAGGGCGATCGCCGGCATTCTCTCAGAGCGGCCCGAGAGGGCGGCGATTTACGCCTCGGGCGGGTTATCGCACTACCCGAATACGTTGCTGCGTGGTTATGTCGACATTCCGCTGGATACGTGGATTCTGGAGCGATTACAGCGCAATGACGTCGCCGCGCTGGAGCACCTGTTTGCCTTCGATTCTGACACGCAGCGCGCCGGCACCGGCGAGATCCGCGCATGGCTGACTGCGGCGGCTGCGATGAACCGCAAGGCCGAGGTTATCGACTACATGCCAATCCACTCGGGACAGACCGGTGTCGCCTTCGCATACTGGCCCCAGACAGAGCGATAAGCGCGCGCAGATAAGAGTACTTGCGACGGTCTGCATAGCGTGAAGAATTCTCCACTTGGGCCTGCGGGCACTATTGAACTACCGGATACCAGCATGAACGGACCGCTTTCCCATATCCGTATTCTCGACCTGAGCAGAATCATGGCCGGGCCTTGGAGCAGTCAGATATTGGCAGATCTAGGCGCCGATGTGATCAAGATCGAACGTCCCGACGTCGGCGACGACACTCGCAGTTGGGGCCCCCCGTTCTTGAAAGATCGGAATGGCTCAGAGTCGAAGGAGTCGGCGTATTTTTTGTCGGTCAATCGCGGCAAACGCTCCGTTGCGGTCGACCTTTCAACTTCTGAAGGGCAGGAAACGATACTCGCCCTTGTATTGCAATGCGACGTGGTGCTCGAGAACTTCAAGGTTGGTACATTGGCTCGGTATGGTCTTTCGTATGAGGACATGAAAGTCGTGAAGCCGGACTTGGTATATTGCTCGATCACGGGGTTTGGTCAGGATGGACCCAAGGCGGACAATTCAGCTTATGACTTCATGATTCAGGCGATGGGAGGCCTGATGAGCGTTACTGGGGAGTGTGACGGAGAACCTGGTGGCGGACCGCAGAAGGTCGGCGTGCCGATCGTCGACATAATGACCGGAATGTATGCGACAGTCGCCATACTGGCCGCATTGGCGCACCGCAAGGAAACCGGGAAAGGCGAGTACATCGATATCGCAATGCTGGATGTTCAGGTTGCATTTCTCGCCAATCAGGCAATGAACTGTTTGATATCAGGTAATGCGCCAGTGCGCGGCGGCAATAAGCATCCTAATATCCAACCTCAAGACGTGTTCAAATGTCGCGACGGTTATATAGTTCTCGCTGTCGGCAACGACGGACAGTTTCGTAAATTTTGCGACGTCATAGACCGGCCGTATCTGGCGACGGACGAGCGCTTTTCGACCAACGCCCAGCGCGTTCATAATCTGGCTGTCTTGAATGAAGTCATCCACGAAGCGTTGCTCGACGACGACATGGCCAACTGGCTCGCCTTGCTGGCTGCGGCCGGCGTTCCCAGCGGTCCGATTAATACCATTCCGATGGTTTTCGAGGACCCCCAGGTTCAACATCGGCAATTAGTGCGACGCCTTGCGCACCCGGTTTCCGGCACAGTGCCGCAAGTAGTAAGCCCAATCCGACTACGTAACGCGCCGCTAAATTTTGATCGACCACCGCCGATGCTTGGACAGCATACCGAAGAAGTATTGCGTGAGTTCGACTTGGAATGAGACGAGGCATAGTCAATTTACACAACTTATCAAGGAATCAAACTTGGCTCGCATTCCTCTTTTCTCTCCCGACTCAATGACGCCGGAGCAGGAACTTGTCTATCGGGCAGTAGTGGGGGGGCCGCGTGGAGCGCTGGTGGGTCCGCTGCGTGCGGCTTTACATCGCCCGGAACTCGCCGACCGCTGGCAACGGTTTGGGGAAATTTTGCGTTATGGAACCACGTTGCCCGCCCGCATGACAGAACTGGCGATTATGGTGACGGCGCGACGCTGGAACAGTCAGCTTGAGTGGCACATCCATGCTGAAGCCGCTCTGCGTGCAGGACTTGACAGCAATGTCGTGCGGGCAATACAAGCAGGTATCTCACCTTCTTTTTGTGATCCGGAAGAGGCGGATGTCTATGAGTTTGCGCGCCAGTTACAGCAGGAAGGAAACGTCGAAGAGAATGTATATCAGCGGATTATGGCTCGCTGGGGCTCGGTGGGGGCGGTGGAGCTTGGCGCTGTGGTGGGATACTACACGCTGGTATCCATGACGCTGAATGTGCATGACATTCCTCTACCGGACGGTGTTGAGGAGCCGCTACGTTCCCTCAGAGATTCAACGGCCGCCGGGGCTTCGTTGCCCACGCTTCCCTGTGCGATAGCGGTCATGGATCAGTGAGACTTGCGCCGCGAACAGTTTTGCAGGGTAAAAAGCTAGTAGGCTAGTTATCTGTGTTTTTGCTAGACTTGTGTATCCTCGCATGAGCTGGCCGAACAGCTCGTGATCTCATTGACTATCTAGATTCGGAGCTGTAATGGGCGGTTATGCAGGCGTCAAACCACAAGGCGTCGATTTCAGTCTCAGCAGCGTTGCCCGTTATATCCAGTTGGCGACGCTCTTCAGAAGACGCATTGAATCGGGACAATGGATTGTCGGCGAGCAGATACCGACTGTGGACGAGCTGGCGGAGGAATGTGCCGTTGCTCGCGCTACGGTTCGTCAGGCATTGGGGATCCTCGAAGAGGACAAATTGATCGAGCGCTTCCGCGCGAAAGGCACTTTCGTCATCCAGCGACCTCAAAGCCAACTCTGGTGCGAAGTTCCCACGAACCTGTCTGGCCTGCTACTTGCCCAGGATGGAGCCAGCATCGAATTGCTCAAGACGGAAAAAGGAGTATTGCCGACGAATGTTCAGCACAATGTCGGCATTCTCGCGCCTTCCTATCAGCATTGGCGTCGGCGCCATTCCCGCTCCGGTCAGCCATACTATCTGGGCGATGCCTACATTGACGAGCGGTTGAGTCGGCGTATTCCCGGCGCAGCATTCAAGAAGCACACCACGATGCGGATATTAATGGACCTGCCGGATCTGAAGCTACAAGATGTACTCCAGACAATAACAATTGGAACGGCCGATGTAGAGTTGTCGCGCATGCTCCAGATTTCGCTCAACGCGCCGGTTGCGCATGTCTACCGAACAGCGACGGACGATCGTGGCACGATTGTTTTCGTTGGAAACGGCGTCTACCGAGGCGATGTCGTCCGGCTTGACATCAAGGTCGCACTTTAAGGCAGTCTCTGCAGTGTAGCGGACAACGGTTAGTTTTTCGATCGATTCTTGGGATATGGAGGTTGCTCACGGAAGGGCTTCATCGTGCGGCCCTGGTTGATGTTCTTTTCATTTTATGGCGACAGCGCTAACGGCTTTGGCGTATGAAAATGAATGTTGATCTCATCAACGTTCCGAATAATCTGCTTTGACGGCATTTTCAACGTATTCAGTTCGAGGGTAGCCCTTCTTTCCATGGAGCCCTGAGCCGAGAATTGGAAGGAGGTGTATGTGCTTGTTATAGACTCACAGGTACACATCTGGGAAAACCACCGGGCAGGTCGTCCCTGGCCGGAACCTACGACCCCGAGAGTCGACTGGCCCGATGGTTACAGTGCCGAAAGTATGCTCGAAGAGATGGATGCCGTTGGTGTCGATCGAACAGTAATCGTCCCTCCTGTGTGGGTGGGTAACAGCAATGAGACAGGGCTCGAAGCGGCTAATACTTATCCGGGTCGATTCGCGGTGATGGGGCGTTTCGATCCGACGCTGCCTGACGTCACCCGCCGTCTCAGAACATGGCTTGAGCAGCCGCATATGCTAGGGATCAGGATGTCGTTGAGTCGGCCGCCGCATTCAAAATTGCTCGACGACGACATGTTGGACGAATTTTGGGCAGCCTGCGAGCGCTTCGGCATACCCGTCATGATTTTTGCCGGTCGCACAATCGAGAAACTTAGACCTGTCACACTTCGATATCCGGGGCTGAATCTCGTGATCGACCACATGGGCTGTGACCTAGGCGCAAAAGGTAGAGATGCTTTTGCGAAAATGGACGTGGTTCTTGAGCTTGCAAAGAATTCCAATGTATCGCTCAAGCTTTCGATGGCGCCGAACCTTTCACGCGGTCCGTTCCCTTATACGGATATCAATCCTTTTCTTCGGCGCATGTATGACGCAGTTGGCCCTAGGCGCATCATGTGGGGATCGGATCGTACCAATCTGACGAATTACACAGATTGTCTCCGGCATGTCACAGATGGACTTGGTTTCCTTTCGGCCGACGACAAGATTTGGATTCTTGGAAAAACCGCGGCTACCGTCCTGAACTGGAAAGCATGAGCGGGCGTGGTTCGGAGCTGCGTTACACATTGGGTGACGCGGGGTGCGACAGGCGACAATGGAGCCCCATTTTTCACTGCAGCCTTTTCATGACTCGGACGCGCCTGACTCGGCATGCTGCAGTTTGTCTTCAACCATCGGCGTTTCGTGCGTAGCCGATGCGCCGAACGTACGGGCAGGAGTCCCAGGGAACTGATGAGCCGCCAGTCTCACGAACACTGGCTGACGCTGCTCGGACTCGGGCCACTTCAGCCTCTGCAGGCCTGAGCGTTCGCGGCATCCACCGCGCGACGCCATTCCTCTCGAAATCCGTTTGCGCTGCCAGAAACGCGGCGAGACTCCGCTCGTCCCTGTAACGCAAAAACAGCCTGTTTCGAACCACGCCCGTTGCACGTCGTGTTCAATGTCGGATCGCAATAGTCAATAATATGGCCTATAGGGTTTTAGCCGATTGCGGCAACGTCTTTGCGGACAGACAATGGATTTAATAGGCGATGCGGCGAATTTGAGTTACGCAGGCTGAACAGTTCGAATTGCTCCTCTCCGAGTATTGCGATGATAGGTCCTCGACGCCAGTCACGAAAGATTGGCGGCGACATCGCCCCGCTGCCGCGCCGTATGATCGTGATCAAACATTCGTCTAAGTCGTAAGGTATCCATACTTAATGGGCGCGCTAAGGCGGTCGCTAATACTCGTTCCGCTTCGGCCATGTCATGGCATCGTGAGTGCGTCAATGAGCGGGATGCAGCAGTCGCGATCACTATTCCTTCGCATGCGCGCACTCCAGATGGGTCCTCGCGTTGGTGTACTTCGGCCAGATCCCTCGCGGAGACGGGCGACATGGTAGGGGGTCTGGCCGATGGAGGGAGACGTTTACGCCACGACGGATGTGCCCGAAGTCTTTGAATCGATTATTGCGTGGGCCTTCGCCGCCTTACCGATTAATACTTAGGATGCTCACATTCCAATAGTCGGGTGCCGGTTTCGGAGTAGCCGCATTTGGGTGAGCTCGTGGTGCTCTGCTATTCGTTCTTGCGTAGGGAGACAAAACCTCGTTCTCTACGAACTTTTTGTGACAGACAGGCCAGTAGCCGGCATCAGCCATTCGGCTGAGGCGCTTTGCAGTTTCAACACTATGGGTGATAGGTATGCGGTTGAGAGTAAAACAGGCGGGCAAAGGAATTGTGGGGACCATTTTTTTCGCGTTCATCTGTACGGCAGCGCACGCGCAATGGTCAACCGGCGCACCAGGCGATCGCCTGCCTGCCCGAGGCGAACAACGCTATTCATTTATGGTGTTTGCTAATCCGCTTCCTGGCCGGGAAGAAGAATTCAATGACTGGTACCTTAACCGACATTTGGGTGATCTGGTTCAATTGCAGGGCTGGAAAGGGGCCCAGCGATTTCGGCAGGTTCCGGATGTCTTGCCGGAATCGGCGAGGGTGGGGTTCGCAAAATACAACCATGTCGTACTCTGGGATTTGGAGGGAGGTACATCCGCAAGTCTGACGAGCCCCGTCAGGGCGGCAATTTCTGGTGGCAAAATTCGGCGCGGAGCGGCGTTTGACTATGCGCCGGGTGCTTCACCATACGTAACCTATAAGGTTGCCGGGCCACGAATCACACGACCCGACGGAGTAGGGCCGTTTAACCCGTCAGCGAGCGACGACCATACGCATCGGCCAAACCGCTACATTCTGATGGAATTCTCCGCACCACACAGTCCGGATCAGGACGCTCAGTTTCAGGCATCGATCGACAAACGAATTCAATCGGTTCTCCAGTTGCCCGGCTGGCTGGCAGCGCAGCGACTCACTGTCGAGGCCCAGGCAGCTCCCAGACGCCAGTACAGCATTCCGTCGGAAACGTATCTGACAATTTGGGAGATTCAAGCTGAGAGTGCGCAGGCTGCGGAGGACGAATTGAATAAGGCCGAAAATGCGGGCAGTGTGCCGAATCCTCGTGACAAGGCGGGTGGCTACCAAGCATCGTGGTGGGAGCCGATAAGTCCATATATTACCAAGGAAGATTTCCAGCGCTAGCGTCAGCGCAATTTTCGTGCTAGACCTTGACAACCAGCAACCCGGACAGATCAGCATCGAGTGACTAAACTGTCCGCGTTGCAATACGGTGTGCATTCACACGCAGTTAATTCGTTATGACCGAAACTAACATGAACCTGATTCTCGGCTTCTTCCTCTGCAGGGAGAACGCTGAAGAGTTGGCGAGCGAGATACGAGTTGGACCCTCGGTTCAGTATTGGTCCGGAGGGCGAATGCCCGCAGGAGCCGAGGCAAAAATGCAAGGTGCCGTGATCCACCTGTTGCTCGCTGCCGTGCCAGCATCGAGAACTTGTGACCTGTTCAGGTCATCAAATAACGGATTATGGTCGGGCTCGCAGATCATGCCCGGTTCCTTGGATTGTCCGAGCGATGCAAAGGGCCTTGTCATCAACATGATGTCTATCGACGAACTCCATGAGGATGAATTCAACGACTGGTACAACACCGAGCATATAGCTCGCATATCAAGAGTGCCGGGCGTACTAGCCGCAAGACGTTTCAAGGCATTAGACGGTGAGCCGAAATATGCCGCAGTTTACCACTTGGCATCACCGGAGATCGCGCAAGGGGCCCTCTGGGCGAGCGCAGCAACTACTCCGTGGACAGCACGAATGCAGAAATTCAGATTTGGCAATCGACGGTATCTGTTTCGATCTGCATAAACTCTTTGTCAAGAGCGTGTTGGGCAGTTTTAGTCAGGTATGCAAAATGCACGAGCATCAGAACGACAAAAACCACAAAGTGAAGTCCTGGGATAGTCTTTGGCAAGCGCTCGTAATGGCGAGCGAGCCGGCGAAGGCGGTTCCGCCATCCGAAGCTGCACTTGACCACCCATCGACGCGGCAACAGTACAAAGCCATTTTTCGCCTCGTGCAGCTTGATAACCCGAAGCTCGATTCCTTCGAGCGCGGCCTGCGCCGGTTCCTCGCCGGTATATCCCTGATCGGCGAACGCTACTTTTACCGTCTGGCCCGTAGCCTGCTGCACGCGCCATGCAAGTTCGCCGACCTGCGCACGTTCCTGTTCGTTGGCCGGCGTCACATGCGCTGTGAGCAATTGCCGCAAGCTATCGGCCGTCACGTGCATCTTGCTGCCACGCTTACGCTTGTAGCCGTCGTAACCGGCGCGAGGTCCACCCTCGCAGGTCGACTGCAACGTTCGTCCATCGAAAATGACCGCGCTGGGCTGGCCCCGTCGGCCCTGCGCGACCCGGATGACCGAACGCAGATCGTTCACTATGGCATCGAAACAGCATGCCTGAATCCAGCGTTGCGTCTGCTGGTACAGCAGTTCCCACGGTGGAAAGTCGTTTGGCAACAGGCGCCAAGGCGCACCCGCGCGCACGATCTAGCGCAACACGTTGTCGAACATCTCCCGCAGTTCAGATTGGCACTGCGGCGCGTCTTTGTTCATCAAGCTCAGGTGCGGAGCGATGAATTGCCATTCTTTATCCGATACATCCGTCGGGTAGGGTTTGCGTTTGTTCATCCCGCCAAGGTACCAGGTCTGGCGAAAAGTGCCTCACACCCTCTAGGTGACACAACCCGCACAGGTCGTCAGACAGACATTTCGCATCCGCTCGGTTATTTTCCGTCGGAAAGAATTCGGGCTATGCCTAGTCTGATACCGTGTTCTATATCGCAGGATTTGGGTTTCGAAACTGAAATTCTGAGGAGCGAACGGAGTACTTCAATCGACTTGAAACAGCCTGGCGACATAAATATATAAAAAGTTTGGAGACGTGAAGTGAGAACAAAATGCTATGTTGTATTTATTATTTCGGTATCCGTATCAAATTGTGTGTTAGCTCAATCAACACAGGCGGTGTCTCCGGACAGCGCCGTCACAATGTATGGAAACATCGACATTGGTCCAACATACGTATCGAATTCGAACGGCAAATCGAAAGTAATCATGGATTCGTCGGTGTACCGCTCCGACCATTTCGGTTTCTTGGGAAGAGAATATTTGGGCGGAGGTTTATCTTCCATATTTCGCATAGAGACGGAATTCTTTGCAAACAATGGGAGTTTTCAAGGTGGCACCGGGGGTTTTACAAGCCAGGTATACGTAGGTCTTTCAAGCAACTCAAAGGGCACCGTTACAATGGGCCGTCAAGTTGGACTTATGTCCGAGTTGGTGTGTTTCTCAAGTGCTTGTCAAGGCGACGCTTATTCCTTTCATCATGGGTCTACCGATCAGATTGGTGGGCCTGAAGTGAATAATAGTATTCGGTATGAAGGTCCATATTGGGCGGGTTTCCGGATCAAATATCAATACGGTTTTACGGATACCACCAACAAGCTTGGGCACACCTCCCAAGGAGCAATTGTCTACCAACGAGGGAATCTGAAAGCCGCAGTCGTACTTCAACAAAGTGCGGCCGCACCTGTTAATCCCGGGCTTCAATATGGGGTATCAAGATTTTTCGGCCTGCCGGTTAACCAGACCAGCGGAGCTATTTATCTAGATCGCCTCACGATTGGCGGAATAGGAAGCGCGTATACGGCTGGGCCTATCCGGATTGTTGGTGATATCACTGACTCGAAGATGAAGAAAGGCAATAACGTCGCATCGCTCGTTACATATGACGGCGGATTCGTCTACTCTTTTAATGCCTTCAACTCGCTTGGCTTTTCCGTGCAACGCACTTCTTTAGGTGGTGCCGTTTGGACACAATACACTATTGGGGAGGTATATCTCCTGTCCAAACGGACAATGCTCACGGCAACAATTGCTTATCAACGCGCATCAGGCACGGCACAGAACGCCGTGATGCCCATAGTCGGAAACTCGTCAAGCAAAACGCAAATAGTTCCACATATTGGTATAAACGTGTACTTTTAAATCCAATCGCGCCTGTAATCGAAAACTTGCGCTTTCTTGAACGCGATTGACGTCTTTGGCGGTTTTTTTGAAAATACAGTAGGTAACGGGGCTCACGAGGCATGCGGCCTGAAGGCGGAGAAGCCGGTTTGGATCGATCCCATCACGCGTTCAGAGGCCGGTCTGCTTACGCAAACAGTCTAGCCTCGCTAGGGCAGGAGTTCGTAGTTGTTACGTCGAAGGCTAAACGAGACTCGGTATCGGGAGGTATTCGAGGGGATGGACGGCGCAACGAACACGGCCCCGGTTGTCGAGACCGGGGCCTGTCATTAGTACTGTAGGGGCGTCGATGCGATGACCTGTAGTCGGTTCGCGCAGCGGCACAGCCCACGGTTCATTGCAACAACGGATCTGTTCGCCAAACGCAGCGCTCAACCACAGGAGCCCTCCACATACGAGTTGCTGGATCTGCGCGGCAGCTTCGTCTGTCAGTTCGGGCAACGCAGGCGGGCGGGATGTGATCTTCAGCGCGGCGCGCGATAGGAGAGCGCGCCATTCTGGGGGCGAAGGCTTCTATGCGGCCTCCTTTAGCGCTGCTGGCTCTTCCGCGCTCACTCCCTAGCATTACTGCTCGATTGCAAAGGCATTCAGTTCGTAATGAGTCGGTCTTGCAGAATGGCTGGAAGCCAGATGAGTCGGTATGTCATCCATAATCCCGCGTCCTATTTGACCCGGAGGGAGCTGTTCGTACCATTTTCGGCAGCGTCAAGCTCGATTTTTGGCGCGAGCGTGAAGGACCAACGTTGCTGGTTCGAGCGAAAGCGTCCCATTCTCATGGTCCACGGCGTCATTGACGCGACTTGCCATTCTGGACCTTGTGCCACCTCGACGTCGGCGAGGTGATAGATGGCCATGTAGCGTGGACTTCCATCGAGGCTTTCGAAGCGTCTAACTGCCAGCACATTGGGCACAAGTCCGAGTCGAACAATGTGCTCAGTGTTATACCAGTCGTTCAACTCTTCATCGTGCGTGGAATCGACATCCGTCATATTGCAAACCAGCCCGCCTGCATTTGCCGGAGATCTCGCCGTTCCGGGCACAATCTGACGTCCGATCCAGAACCAAACGCCTGGCAGCCTTGGCGGTGGCTGCGTCGGAACATCTGCAGCCTCAATGTCCCACATGCAAAGATGAATTTGGGGTGGTTCAAATGGAGCGTCATTGCCCCCTTTACGTCGACCACCTGTCCACCGCTCGCCCGGTCGACCAACATAGGCTTCAGCTGCCGATAACTGTGTTTCGTCTTGTTCACCCTCGATCACGGCGAGAAGGAGAAATAGGTTTTGACCATCCTGTGAATCTTCCTTTTTTTTGGGGCTCATCCTATTGATTCCTTCACGGATCAGGCGAAGCCATAAAGCCGCGCGGGGTTATCTACCAGGATGCGATGCCTGACATCATCGGTAGTCCACTCGTCGAGGAGATCGAGCAGGTGCCCGAGGTCTGGCGTTTGACGCTCACCCATGAGGATCAAGGGCCAGTCCGTGCCCCAAAGTAGATTGTCTTGGTTAGCTTCAACGAGGAATTCGTGCAGTGGGCGAAAATCCTCGTAATCGGGGGCCTGACGTGACCCGCGTACCAAGGTCAACTTTGCCCAGATTCGACCTTCCCCAAGGAAGTCGCGCATGGCCATGAACGCAGGATCCGTGATACTTCGGCTTAGTCCGTCCGGCACGCGACCGATGTGGTCGAGCACAAGCGGGATACCCAGGGAGAAAAGACGTGGTGCCCAATCCACAAGGGTCTCGCTGGTCGTGTCGATTGACGCAATCATGTCATGGTCACGAAGGCGTGAACCGAGTTCGACAAGTGCATCGAATCCAATCGCGCCTTTCTTTCGCCCGCCATATCGGGCAGATGCGATTTCTGTAAATCGCAATCCGACTATGCCGCCTGCGCGCAGGCGGGCAAGTTCGTCGTCGGTGACCGTCGGAAGCGCCGCACCTATTCCCCGACGTGATTCCGGGGCACGAGCAATGGCATCCAGTGTGCAAGCGTTGTCCGTTCCATAACAGGAGCCTTGAACGATGACGCCGCGCTCGAAACCGAGGTGCGCCAGCACACGAGTATGAAGCTCTGCCGGTGCAAGAGGCGGTTCAAAACCCGCATCGGGCGCGAGAGGGAACGCGGCTCGCGAGCCGAAAACATGAGCGTGTGTGTCACAGGACCGACGAGGTAGTGCTCGTCTCGGCGGAGTCGGGCATTCGACCAAGGTGTCGTGGTTAGTGGATGGCATTGCGTATTCTCCTTGATTTCATCTGATTGCCGACTCTAGTCTTGAATTACGGCAGGTTGCTTGCCGTGCAAACGTATCGCAGCTCATCACACAGCGAACCGGCGGACGTGGCTTCATTCAATTCCTCGCGCAGCGAGATTGGTTGCTCCAGGAGGAGCGTACTGTCGTCCGCGCGGGGCCAAACGCCGAGTCATGAAACTCACTGGGCGCATTGTGGGGCGCGAGGGGCGAGAGAATCTAGCGGTGAAAACCCTATAGGTCATAATATTGACTGTTAGGTGTTAGTGTCCTTAACCTTGACTTCCGAGATCCGAGGTTGCTGAACCGCCCCGGATTTGAACTGACCCCGAGAGTCGGACACGACCTTGGATG
Source organism: Paraburkholderia sp. BL27I4N3 (assembly GCF_003386115.1). Taxonomy (NCBI): domain Bacteria; kingdom Pseudomonadati; phylum Pseudomonadota; class Betaproteobacteria; order Burkholderiales; family Burkholderiaceae; genus Paraburkholderia; species Paraburkholderia sp. BL27I4N3. Next base: position 406,187 of record NZ_QREJ01000002.1, read on the forward strand.
TTCCGTGAGGAAATTCGATATAAAGTTTAAGGGGAAGGTGGTTCGCGAGTAGCTCGCTGGCAAAGGGGGCTATAAGCTCCTTGCGGCGAAATTCGGTATTGCAGAAAGGTATCCGTCAGCGCATCCCGTCTTGAATGCACGTGAGCGCGGTGCGAAGGTGATGCCATCGTAACGACGGAGCAATGCGATGGACGAGGCAACGGGAGAGGCCGCACCGACGGGCGCACGACGCCCCCGGCAAGGCGAAGCATTCTGGCGCGAGATGGTCATCGCGTGGACCACAAGCGGACTGGGCCTTCGACGTTTCTGTCATGAGTAGGGGCTCGCCGTCAGTACCTTCGGCGTGTGGCGCAAGAAGCTCTCGCGCGAGCCACGTGCAGAGGCGCACCCGCTCGCGGTCACACCAGACGCGGCATTTATCGTTTCCCATCCGGACGCCGCACCAACCACTCCTGCTCCACCGTCGACGGCGGACGCTTTGTCGTCTTCGTGTGATCGGGAGACGTTGTCGCTCGCCGGTGTTCGCATCGAGCTGACCGGCGCTCATGCCGAGCGCATCGTGCGTTTCGTGCTCGGACGGCTCGGCGGTAGCCGCTGCTGATCGCAGCCGATGTCCGTGCGTATATCTGCCGTGAGCCGGTCGACATGCGCAAATCCGCCGGAAGAAGTTCCGGTCGTACCAGGGCGAGGTCGGCGAGGCCGCTCCGAACCTGCTCAATCGTGAGTTCACCGCGTCGGGCCCAAACGAGAAGTGGGTTACCGATGTGACCGAGTTCCGGGTCGCGGGGAAAAAGCTGTACCTTTCTCCGGTCATGGACCTCTACGATGGGGAAATTGTTGCCTACGAGTCGAGCCATCGCCCCGACTTCCCGATGGTCATGGGCATGCTCAAGAAAGCTGTCAGGAAACGCGGGAATGCGGCTACACCGATGCTTCATTCAGACCGGGTTGGCACTATTGCATGCAACCGTACCGAGCGGCACCGGCCCGCTACGGAATGAAGCAAAGTATGTCGAGAAAAGGAAATTGCTTCGATAACGCGGCCATGGAGAGCTTCTTTGGCACTCTGAAGGCCGAGTACTTCCATCTCACGGGCTTCGAAGACGTCGACGCATTACGGGCAGGCCTGAAGGGCTACATCGACTACAAAAACCGGCACCGCACCAAATCGAAACTTGGTGGACTGAGTCCCGCGGAATATCGAATGCGAGCGGGAAAAAATTAACGCTTCAACGTCCAACTCTCGGGGGTCAGTTCATGTTGAGGTGGACACATGCTGCGCCTGCTGGCATCAGGAAGCTATGTGCGCTGAAATCACCGCTTACTGTACATCCACAACCGGAACTCTCCGAGCACAGGCCAAAGGTCACTGGCAGATGGCGGAGCCACAGCGGGCGCAAGCTTACCCTCGTGTCGGAGGAATCGAATGAACACCGAGGCTGCCGTCAACGACTGGCGATTGGCTCCGCGACTGTGGGAACATGCCGCTTCTTGTCGAGTTCCACCTTGCACGCCTCGAACCCGGGCAGCAGCTCTTGCGCGCCAAACCCGCTGGCGAGCATCCAATCTGTCCAGCCGGCAAGGCAGCGCAGCATCCAGTCGATGCTACCGGGGGCATACCCACATCGCTGGAGCCAGTCGGCGAACCCGTCGATGTGATCTGCCGCGGGACCCGCGCGGAGCCGCTGGCGCGTTACAGGTGACTTCAAATGTGTTTCAAGCATGATGGCCTCACTTGATTGAAAGGCAGCACAAGTATGCGCCGCCGAATCGCAAGGTCATCTACTTCGTATAACTGATTACTTAGTTGAGTTTCAGGGAGGAGACCGATCGGGGCATGGCCCCACAACCGGACGTATTGCAGCATGCGGATTTAACACCATTGGCCCAATCTGATGGAACCGGGCCTCTGCGGAAGTGATTACGTTCAGGCGATTCAAGGCGCCGGACGTGCTGATCGCCTCATTGTTCGAGCCGCGATAATGCACAGCGCTGCGCTGCTGAGATGCAAGCTGCGCCGCCACTTTGGCGGTGTGGCTTTGCATAATTCCGCGCTCCGCATCATCGGCGATTTGCAGAGAACCGCAAATCGCCGAGTATGAACGCGCGCAGATCCTCGAACGGTCGCGGCGGGGCAAGCGGCATCGTGCGAAGCAAGGTGAGGTCAGCGTGTTGAGTGGCGCGCCCTACGGGTACCGCTATGAACGCAAGAGCGAGGAGCAGGCGGCCGGCTACGCGGTCATCGCCGCCGAGGCGCAGGTAGTTCGCCAGATCTACGAGCTGTACACGGTGGCGGGGCTGAGCATCGGTGCTGTCACGCGCCGATTGAAGGAGCTGGGAATTCAAACCAGGAAGGGCGCAGCACGCTGGGAGCGTTCTACGGTTTGGGCAATACTTCGCAATCCTGCCTATCGTGGAATGGCCTGTTTCGGCAAGACCCAACAGGCCGCGCGAGAACGCACCAACAACCGGACGTTGCGCCAGCGCGGTGGCCTGCCCGCCCGCAACAGTGCCAATCACGAACTGCCGCGTGATCAATGGATCGAGATTCTAGTTCCCGCCTTGGTTGATCCGGATACGTTCGCCCTGGCGCAGGAGCGCCTGGACAGCAACAGGAAGCACGCGTCGCGCCGGACGATCGAACCCAGTATCCTGCAAGGCCTGGTGCACTGCCGCGAGTGCGGCTACGCCCTGTACCGGAACTCGACACGCAGTAGCGCGCGCAAGATCTCCTACTACCGCTGCCTGGGCACTGACGCCTGGCGCTACGACGGCCACGCCAGGTGTGAGCAACGCCCCATCCGGCTGGATCTGCTGGAGCAAATCGTGTGGTCCGAAGTTGTGCGCCTGCTGGAGGATCCCGCGCTCATCCAAATCGAATTGGACAGGCGCCTTGAGACGGCGCGCAATTCAAGTCCCGCCAGGCGGCAGCAGGACCGCGTCACGCAGGATCTGGCGCAAACGCAGAAACGTATGGACCGGTTGCTCACCGCGTACCAGGAGGACCTCCTTTCTCTGAACGAGCTGCGGCGGCGCATGCCTGCGCTGCGGCAACGCGAGCAGAGTCTTCAGGAGGAGCTGCGCGGGCTCAGTGCCCAGTTGGTCGACCAGGCGGCTTACCTACGCCTGGCGGAAACGCTAACGGCATTCCTGGGGCGTTTGCGCAGCCATGCCACGACCCTCGATGTTCAGGACCGTCAGCGCATCACGAGACTGCTCGTGAAGGAGGTGGTGGTCGCCGATGACAGCATCACCATTCGCCATTCGATTCCCACCGCCACGCGACCAGCCGGCGGAAGCGGAGGGCCGTCTCGCCTGCCCGGCTCCCCGCAAACCGCTCACGTCGACCAAAGTTATCTTTTGCGTCCATGGCGTGATCAGTCCGTTGCTGGCCAATCTGTTTCTGCACTATGTGTTCGACGAATGGATGCGCCGCAACTACCCGGGCGTGCCGTTCGAACGTTATGCCGATGATGTAGTTTGCCACTGTCGCACCCTGACGAAGGCGCAGGCGCTTAAGGCAGCCCTGGAGCAGCGGATGGCGCAGTGCTCACTGGCCTTGCATCCGCAGAAGACGAAAGTCGTCTACTGCCGCGATGACAATCGGCGGGAGCGCTTTAGCGTTCATCAGTTTGACTTCCTGGGCTTCTGCTTCCGACCGCGATTCGCAAGATCGCGCGCCGGTACCGTTCCTTCGGATCGGTATGACGGTCGCTTGTTGGCCCGGTAGTCCTGTGGAGTTCAGTTTCGAAACAATTAGGTCTTAATTTCAATGTTTTCCGAGAAAGGTTAGGACCGTCTCGTTGAACTCCTCGGGCCTCTCCCATGGCAAAGAGTGTCCCGCACCTCTAATATTTGCCAGTTCGTACTGTTTAAGATGGCTTGCCCACAGATGCATGAGCGCTGGCGGCGCAAGCAGATCCTCGTCGCCGGCAATTACTAGAGCCGGAACATTTATCGCCTCCATCTTTGCGAAAGTATTCGGGCTATGAAGGTCTTGCATCGGAGAACCGCTCAAGTGTGCCGATCGTTCAATCTCGCTCCATTCCTTTACGCCGTCCGGATGTGCCGTTCGGTAGGAAACTCCGATTTCGCGATCCTCCGGTGATAGCGACTCGAAGCTGGGGACTGCGATTTCTATTCGAAGCTGTTTCATGGCTGATTCGGAGATAAAATGCCCATTGCTTGCGGCAATGACAATGCTACGCAGGCGGTTCGGCCGCCACGAAGCGTAGTCGAGGGTGGCGAAACCGCCGGCCGCGACGCCGATCAGGTGAAAAGGGGGAAGATTCAGCAGGGTGGCTAGGGCGTCAAGATCCCCAGCAACGCTACCAGGTTGAGCGCCAGACGATTTATCAGCGATGCTCTTACCCCAACCCCTTCGATCGAACGTGATAACTCGATATCCCGCGGACGAGAACGCGTCGATTTGCTTTTTCCAGCTTGTACTGGTTCCTGTATTTGCGTGGATGAATACCACTGGTGTGCCTTGGCCTGTATCCAAGTACCACAATTTGACCCCCGGAAGATTGATATAGCGGCCTGTCGTGGCGGCCGAGGCGCCTGCGGCAGACGCTGATGCGGCGAAGGCTATCCACAACGTCAGAGCGAGCAAGATTACGCTTGTGAATTTGATGCAGAGCTGCGTGGTGAGTTGGTTGGGCGGCATTGAGCCGCCCAACCAAAAACGCGCATTCTTTTGCGCGGGCATTCGATCGTAGCTCAAATCGCTTCGATCTCGGCTCGAATGCGCCTGGAACTCAGGCGCGAGTTTCGCTGTCAGTGCCATTTCTCCCTTCCGTATTCTAAATTTATCCGGTCATGCGTTTTGGGGGGCAATTTTTCATATCAAGATCGGATAGATTAATATATTAACAATGTGTAGGAAATCGGGAATTTCCCCTGCGCCTCACGGTTGCCTCGGGAGAGGGCGGTACGATACTTCTACGGAAGAGTTTTCGAACTCGCGCTGCTCGTGCTTTTGCTGGCGTCCGGCACGGATGAGCGATTCAGCATGATGCGATGGTAGTCCCCATCTGAAAGCATGCCGGTCAACGGTTTGCAGTAAGACGCTGTGCAAACATCTCTTTCCCCCGGGAGACATGGAGCGGACGTCCACGACGGCGGTGAGACGACGTTCGCTTCCCAGTCTGACTTCCGCGTGGCCAGAATTTCTGCGGGAATGACGGTCGGCGCCGTCCCCGCCGCAGTCAGGTTAGTTGGAGGTGGCCCGCAGTTCGAGTGATGCGGAATCATCTTTTGCTTCTCGGTAGTGCTGCTGTCCGACCTATTTTCACCGAGGGAAACTACCAATGGTTGCCGTTCATGTAATATATTAACTTATATCCGTATGGTTATTATTAAGATAAATTTAATAGGGGTTTCCCCCAATAACAAAAATCTGTTCTGTTTTCTTGATTTTATAAAAGTAATATATTAATCTTCGACTTAGATCAGGTATGTGACCTAACGACGACTTTGTCCTCATCGTCTTGGCACGCAAGTCGACTTGCGACTCGGCCGGCACGGAAGGGGGTATTCCGCGATCTTCATTGCGAGTGGGCAGTCATCCTTTACTGTCGACGTTACGTCACCACTGGTCGGCGGAAACATGGCGCAACCGGATCGGGCGACAGATTATCCGCGCGTAGGTGAATGCGCGCAGAGAACATAGGTTGATGAAAACAGACGGAGACATCGGTATGAGATCGAGAGAAACAGGTGCGGACACTCGTTGGGAGCTGCGTCTGAATATCGACCAAGCGATCGGCTATTACCGCTCCAACTCGCCGGACCGCTTTGCGCAAGTGTACGCAGCGCGATTGACGCAGTTCGCATGCTGCTCAAAGGGAATCTACATGAGCAATTCTTCTCGGCAGAGCGTGCGGTCATGACGCTACAACGACAGATGCCACAAGACGGAGATATGGGCTCGTTAAACCAGACGATACGCGACGCCGGTTGGTATAAGTGGTTTATGCTATCTGTGCTCCTTCTCATCGCGATCTTCAATTCGATTGACCGCAGCATCATCACCATATTGCAAATTCCACTGCAAAAGGAGTTTGACTTTTCCGATACGCAGGTCGGCGCGATAACTGGACTTGCATTCGGCATTTCCTACACGGCCTTGACTTTGCCTATCGCGATCGTTGCGGATCGGACCTCACGCAAAGTTGTGCTGGCTGTCGCGGTTGTGTTCTGGAGTGTAATGACTGCCTGCTGTGGGCTAGCGTCGAGTTTTATCAGCCTCTTTTGTTTCCGTCTGGGCGTCGGCGGGGGTGAGGCTGCCGGAATCCCGGCATCACATGCTCTGATCGCGGATTACTTTCCACCGCACCAGCGTGGAACGGCATTGGGCCTATTTGGCCTTGCGATTCCAATTGGGAAAGTGTTGGGTATCGGCATCGTTGGTGGAATCATCTATTACGTCGGATGGCGGCATGTCTTCGTACTGGTTGGAATTATCGGCGCGCTGCTTGGACCGCTCGCTTTTTTTACCTTTGGTCCGTCGAAGAAGACCGCCAGAAAGGTCGGGATCGAGGACGGCCTGAAGATCGGTAAGAGCTTGCTCCTATTGTGGCAAATCCGAGCGTTTCGGTACCTCGCTTTGGCCGGAGCGTCCAAAGCCTTCGCCATGTACACGATTCTGTATTGGGATGCGCCTTTTTATTCTCGGGTACATCATCTGCCACTCGCTCAAACCGCTGGGTATATGGCTGTCATGGGAGGAGTTGGTGGCGCAGCAGGTATTTTTCTTGCCGGGGTTGCGTCTGATCGTCTCAGCCGACGAGATAGTCGATGGTACGCGTGGCTACCTATGATTGCTGGAATGGCAGCCGTCGGGGCCGGGCTCGTCCAGTACCTTTGCAGCAATCTGTGGCTGTCCTTGGCAGCGGGCACTATTACGCTTTGCATGATCCAGGCGCATTTGGCGCCGGTGGTGGCCGCGATTCAATCATTGGTCCCAGTCAAAATGAGGGCAACCGCGTCAGCCGTTCTATCCCTGCTTTCAAGCGTACTTGGATTATCGTTGGGACCAATGTTAAATGGAATTATCAGCGACTATTTGATCTCGCATTATGGGCTCAAGAGCACGTCTCTTCAGTATTCCATGAGCATAATCCTAGTGTTCGCGTTAATTGGTTCGGCGCTCTATTACGTGGCTAGTCGACACATCAAGCAAGATCTCCGTAATTTTGGTGGCGACAGCCTTCCGAGATAGGGAAGAGCCTCGTTTAAGTGTATCGCGCTCCGTGGGGAGACATGACTCAAGGCGCCTTCTGCGTTCGCTCGGTCTCGTGATGCTTCTCGCATGTCGGCAGTGTTCCTGACCGGTGACGAGCAAACGGTACTCGTCCGTGCCGGCCGGATTGAGAAAGCATTTCAAAGAGTCTTGGGGGCGGTGGATCAAGTCAGTGCAGATCCGCCGCAGTGCAATTCGTTCGCTCGAGAATTGGCAATATACCAATCGAATAACTGGAGACATATATGAAAAAGTTCTGCTCCCTGGTTGCGTTGACTATTCCCTTGGCTGGAAATGCAAACGCGCAGAGCAGTGTCACGCTTTATGGGGTGCTCGACAATGGCATCACTTACATCAATAACCAGGGCGGACACAGCGCTGTTATTGAAGACAGTGGCGTCATCCAGGGCAATAGATGGGGGCTACGTGGCAAGGAAGATCTTGGCGGCGGATTGAGCGCAATCTTCGTGCTCGAAAGCGGATTCTCGCTGACTAACGGAGCAAGCCGGCAAGGAGGGGCTCTTTTTGGGCGCCAGGCAACGGTCGGACTCACTTCGCCTTTCGGGACGGTCAAGCTAGGGCGGCAGAACGACTTTATGGACGAATTTCTCTACTGGGATACGGCCGCAGTGCAGTTCGCAGCTGGCTATTCCTGGCACTATCAGGACGCGGATCGTCTCTCAGGCGAGCAGGCGAACAATTCTATCTTGTATACGACTCCCAACTTTCACGGTGTGCGCGCTGGGGCAATGTTCGGGTTCAGCAATATGGCAGGTTCGTTCGGTGGCGCGGCAAATTCCCCACGAGTAGTAAGTTATGGCGTCGAATACGACAATTCAGGGCCGTTCTCAGTCTCCGCAGCATACACGAGCGTCAATGGCGCGGGAGGCAGTATTGGAGAGACAGCATTCAACGGAACGAACCTGCGAACGTTTGGCGTTGGAGGGCGATACCTTTATGGTGGCGCGACGGTTTTTGCCAACGTCACCCATACTACGATTGAGGCCAAAGCCGGTATTTCGATAAGTGTCTTCGAAGGCGGCGTTAGCTATCTGGTCCGTCCGGATATTGTCGTGGGTGTCGCTGACACCTATACGACTCTATCTGGGGGAGTTCGGCTCCAGGAGGTCAGCACGGGCGCACACTATCTTTTCTCCAAGTCGACGGACGTGTATGTAACTGGCAATTACGAGCATTCCAATAGCCTGAAGATACCGCCTCAAATGTTTGGACTCGCGCCTTCTTCCACACAGGACCAATTGGCATTCCGGGTTGGGCTTCGTCACAGGTTCTAACGGTGGCACGATACAAGCTACGATGCTCCACCGTCGCAGCAAACATCTTCCAAGCGTCATCCTAAACTCTTTGCGTTTGGCGGCAGGTGGCAGCGGCCACCACGCGCTACGTAGCGACCTGGGCCGCAAGTTCAGCGCAGCCTCAATAGTCGGACCTGAACAACCTTCAAAGCTTTGCGGGGTGGGGCTTTGAGTCCGAAATACGGTTGTGGGAATTGCAGGGACCTTGCATATTAACGCGTGAATCCTGCATTTTTCGACGAGGTGCAGATGGGTCCGAAGACGCCTGTGACGGAGGGAGATTTCTTCCGGCAACCGCTGCGAGAACAGATCAACCTGAAACATCCGCTGGTGCGCCTGACTGACCTGATCAACTGGGAGCGGATGGGCGCGTCGATGGGCGAGAGCTTCGTGTCGGGCAAAGGTCGGCCAGCGAGCTCGCCAACGTCTGATTGCAGGGCTGCTGTATTTGCAGCATGCGTTCGATCTGTCCGACGAAGAGGTCGTCTGGCAAATGGGTGGAGAACCCGTACTGGCAGGTCTTCACGGGCGAAACGTATTTCCAGACCGAGCCTCCGATCGACCCGTCGAGCCTGACGCGCTGGCGCAAGCGTGTCCGGTTATGCAGGGGCAAGTCCACCGACGAAGTCCCCGAAAAAAGCGGAAGGGATCTACCTGTGCAAACAGCGCTTCATTGCGCTTGCGAATAACGCGAAGCGAAATTACGTGATGCTAATCATTGACGAGGCGCAGGATATCACGTTCCGGGAATGGAAATGGCTGCTCGGTATCCAGAATGATCTCGACTACGAAGGCTACCTGCTGAGCGTTTTTTCCGTCGGCTCGCACCAGCTAAACTATCGTCATGAATATATGGCGATCACGGGCAACGCTCACGTGGCCGCGCGTTTTATGGCTGCGCATGCGCGGTTTCATGGTCTGCGCTCGCAGGACGAAATCGCGTACGTCCTCAACGGCTACGACATCGATTCGGAGTGGCCACCCGGGAGCAGCGTTTCATACCTGCAATACTTCGCACCGGGCGAATTCAGGGAAGGGCGCCGGCTTGCGGACTGCGCCGGTCAGCTATGGAAAGCGTTTGTCGAGCTTTCGCCCGAATCTGCACGCCGGCATTTCGAGTTTCCCATGCAGCATATCGCCAGGGCAACTGAGGCGATACTCTTCCAGTTGGCCGTAGGCGAGGCCTGGGACGAGGTGACGTCCTACGAAAGCTGGTTGCGAGAGCTCGCGAAATCCAATTTTTCGGATCACATGCGGATCATCGCCACCGGCAACTGATGAATATGACCCGCTATCCCTCCGTTAAACTGGTGGCCTGGCAATCTCCGCCCGTATGAATCCAGGCTGTCGGTACTTGTCCGTTTCCGGGAGTTGAACGGTATCAGCAGCCACAGGTGTTTAAGGTTCCTGAACATTGCCCCGGATCCAGATCCGCCGCTGCCGCACGAGGAGGCAGTTCGTCTGTCGGAGATCCTGCATGAATCGGATTCGCCCGCATCTTTGACTTCTATAAGTGCATCGGCGCGTTTTCAGCGGCCCGGCCTTCTTTTGTCACCCGCGCCAGACATGCCCAGGATTCTCTCCGGGAGCGCCACGGCATCTGTCGGTGTGAATGGGAACTGACGGTTGAAGGGTGGCACCCCAACTGGGTCAAGGTGCATGCGGAGGAACGCAAGCACTGGTCGTTCCGATGTCCATTTGACGTTGCGATTGCTGAACTTGATCTCTGTTGGGCACGTCAGGATCCGGGGCAAATCAGTCGCAATCCAACTCAAAACCTGTTGCGTTTCGTTGGACTCGCTCAGGAAATGCACGCTGCGGGGCTTGTCCGATATGCAAAGGGTTCGAAGTTATCAACCAAAGGATACCTTTATACCGATCAGCAGATTGCGTCGTGTTGCGAGTGGGTTCACGATTCAGTGCTCTCGGACTTACTCGAAAAGGCGGCCGACTGGGAAGTCGAGGCGGCACACAGCGCTGTTTCGAGGTGGTTGGATAACATTGATCATGGGCTTCAGCCAGGGCAGCGAGATGACCCAAAATATTGCACCCGCCTGCGCGAAACCGACGATGGTTTGTCGCTCATCCGGTGGGTCAAAAACCCGAAGGGCCGGCGGCCTTCTGCAGGTGTTTCGCCACGAACCGCCCGGACCAGGAAACAGAGTAACGGCGTGGAGACCAACAAAAATGCCACGGCGTGAACTGCTCACTGCGGCCCGGCGCTTCGAACTGCTGGCCTTTCCTGACGTTGAGCGTGCGGCAACACCGCGGCGATCATGACCGGCTCGGCGTGGCCGTGCTCATGATCTATCTGCGTTATCCTGCAGCGTGGAGTGTACGGGCTGCTCACTGATGCGCTGACTGACCATCACGACGCACCGGAAAGCCCATGCCTGGTGGCCAGCAAGGGGATGGGGAACAAAATTACTTGCAAAACGGGAACAAATTTACTTGAACCAACGGCTATCAGCGTTGGTTCGCATAATTTTGTTCCTACGTGGGGTCAACCGAATCGGGGCTGACAGAGGCGCCGGGAACAAGTTTGCTTCAAGATGTTTTGCAGAAAGTTGTTACCCAGACCAACGTTTGAGGCGATTTTGTGGCTTTTCCGGCAAACCCCAAGTGCAGCGCCGAATTGATACTGATGAAAGCGCTCGCTGACTTTGCCGGCGCGGTGGGGCAGAAACGGGGCCTTTGGTGTCACGCGGCGCGTGGTTAAGGCTTGGAGGCCAGGAACAAAATTTTGCAAAGAATAGGAACAAGTTTATGTAAACCGACGGTCGGCTCGTGGCCGCCTGATGCGAACGGTGCCGTAAACTGAGCCGCTTAGCCGTGCCAGATAGCGCTTTCGCGCTCTATGCGTTCCTGATCGTCGCCGATTTGTGGAATTTGCTCTGCCTCAAGATAGCGCTTGACTTCGGCGTTAGTCACGAAGCTCGCGGCAGAAGTGGCCACGAGAATGTCCTTGGCCTCCTGCGGTTTTGCGATCACGAAGCCTTGCACGTAGTCGACGCCCAGTTCGTTCAGCGCGCGCAAGGTCTCGAGATCCTCTACCCATTCAGCGATGCTGCGCATACCGAGATTGCGTGCGAGGCTGATGATCGCCTCGACAATTGCGATGTCGGCTGGATGATTACACATCGTGCGAATAAACTCGCCGTCGATCTTGAGCGCATCGGCGGACAGCTTCTTCAGGTAACGCAACGATGTCTGTCCCGCGCCGAAATCATCTATCGCTATCTTTGCCCCCATATCGTGCACGCGCGCGATGAAGCGTTCCGTATGCTCAAGATCGTGTAGCGCGACACTCTCAGTGATTTCTATACAGAGGTAGTGGATGACGCTCTGGTGACGCGAGAGCATCGCGAACAGTTCGTTGAGGAAGCGCTCATCGTTGAGCGAACCACCGCTCAGGTTCACACACACGAAACGGGTGGTGGAAAGGGATGCGCGGTTCTCATCAAGCCATGCGAGCGTCGTCGAAAGCACCCAGCGGTCGATCTCGACGATGGTGCCGGAATCCTCCGCGGCAGCGATCAGCTTTCCTGCGGTCGCCACACTGCCATCCGGTGCGCGCAGACGCAGCAGCACCTCAAAGTCGAGGGCTTCTGTTGGCTCGCGCATCGACATGATCGGTTGCATCACGAGGAAGAGTCCCTCAGGCAGTTGCTTTTGCCCCAGCGCCTCAATCAGATTGATCTCAGCGGCCCGTTCTTCGAATGCCTGCGCGCCCTTGCGTAGTGCGACCAGTCGCCCATTGCCACCACGTTTCGCGGCGCGACACGCGCGATCGGCGTAGGCGAGGGCGTCCGCGACTCGCTCACCTTGCGAGCATTCGACCACGCCAATCGATCCCCTGGCCTGGAACGCCCGTGTATCGACCTGAAACGGGGAGGTGTTCAACGCCTCGACGATCTCGCGGCAATGCCCGATCGCATCGTCAATCGCCGTGTTGGCGAGCACGCATACGAACTCGTCGCCACCGATGCGCCCAATCGGCACGTGGGGACCGAGACGTTCGACGAGGCGCGCAGCCACAAGTCGCAATATTTCGTCGCCCGTGCCGTGCCCGAAGAGGTCGTTGAACACCTTGAAGCGGTCGAGATCAAGGTATGCGATTGCCCACGGAGCGCTTTCGCGGCATTGCCGGTCGATTGCATGTTCGATACCCAAACGGTTCAGAAGGCCGGTGAGCGGGTCATGCTCGGCCAGAAAGTGCAGCCGCGCCACCGCTTTTGAGCGGTCCGTCACGTCTTCGAGCGAGCCTTCGATGAAGCCGTTGGCGCGAATCGCCCGCAGCGAGTAGCGCCGGGCGTGTGTCTTCGTGCCAGCCGCGCCGTCGATTTCAATCGATGCCGCGCCGCCACGTTGCAGCAGTGCATAAAGTTCGGCCTCGGCGCCAGAAGCGAAATAGTTCGCCCAGCGATGGGTGACGCATCGCTCCTGGGGCAGGCCCAGCATCGTATGCAGGGCAGGATTGGCGCGAACGAAGCAGTTGTCCGTGTTCAGAGTGAAGAGGCCGATCGGCGTGACGTCATAGGTGTTTCGCAGCTCAATCTGCATTTGCCGGCGTCGTTCGCGCTCTTCGCGCATACGTTCTGCGATCGCGAATGCACAAAGCATACTTGATGAAAGCGCCGTCACCACGGGACTCAGTTTGCCCTCCAGCGCTTTGAGACCCAACGCGGCGGCCAGCACTTCCGAGAGCGTCGCGATCAGCACGATGCCCATTGACGCGACGTACCAGAGTACAGTGCGGGAGCGCGCCTTGATGACTAGCTGGGCGAGAAAGTAGGTCAGCACCAGTATGCAGAAGCTGGCGCTGGTCCAAAGCACGGGGATGAAGTGCCTGTAATCCAGCATGAAGGCGGCGGCCATGAGCACGCAGCCACCGTACCGAACGGCGTGCAGGCTCCAGCGCAGACCGATTGCTTTCAGCTCGCGACGAAAGAGTTCCACAAAGAGTGTCGTCGTTAGCACGTAATAGGCTGCAAACGTGAATTCCCGCACGAACGCGATATGGTCGGGCGGGATAAGCCGGCCCAGCCATTCGGTATCAAAGCCCATGGCGTTGGCGCTCAGCCGGAGATTGCCGACAAGCCATGCGGCAAAAATCACGTACGTCCATTCGCGATTGATGATGGCCGTAACGAACACGAAGATTGCCAGCGTCAGCAAGCCGCCCGTGATTAGCGCTGCACTTTGGTGGAAATCGAGCGCTGAAATTGCAAGCTCCTCCTCGCTCGATACGGACGCAGTGATATACGCGGGGCCGGAGAATGTGGCCCGACACAGGATCGGCGCATGCGGGGCAGGGTCGTCAAGCCTGAGCGCAAAGCCTGCCTTGTTGAAGTGCATTTTGCCGCTCGTTCCATGGCGGTCGCCTGTGCCGAGCAGCCTGGGGGCGGCGCCTGCACGCCAGCAGGATAGCGTCTGCGCATGCCGGGACGGCAGGTCGATGTACGTGACCTCTTCGCTGGTCACGTCAGGCGCGGTGAGCATGAACCAGAATGGCGTTTCTGCGAGGTGGGTACTGAAGCGTGCGGTGTGCGCGGTATCCCGCAGGCGGGCAATCGCGTCGGTGGGTGACAGTGCCGCTGACGGATCTGCGATCACGGGAAAGCTGAGCCTCACCATCCCTGCGGTGTCGAATTGATGTGGTTCCCATAGCACGACGGCGATGCTGCCGAGCGCAATCACAAAAGGCGCTGTAAAGACAGAGAACCGGTGAAAAGCCCAGCCGGTCAACCGATCCCGGATTGCCCACTTAACGCCTGTCATTTGTTGCTTTTCCTCAATGACGTCCATTGGATTGCAATGCTGTGACAGTCAGCAGCGAAAGCGCAGAGCTGCGCCGACGCCGCCGACCCCGCGGTCCGGCCAAATTTCATCGCGCGGACATTATTTTTACCTTACGCTTCAGTCAGCGGTCGCAGACGGTCTGCGGCGCTGCCTGCCAGTTCACTGCGCTCAGTCGGATCGACAATTTCATGCTGCTTGAATGTGACGCAGACGTCGATGTCAACGTGATCCGTTTCAAAAAAAAATCCCAGGAACGGATGGTTGACCTTCGTCCAGCGCTGGCGGACCAAAGCAACCGGCTTCGCCATCACCCGATGTGGTAACCCGCCAACGTGCGTCATCGGCAAGAATTCGTTCTGGCCGTACACATCTTCAAACAACATGGCCTCGTATTCCCGATCAAGCGGTGAACGGGCCGTAATCAACATCCAGTCGACTTCGTTCTGCGCGCAATACATGTAATAAGCCTTGCATAGCGCCACCTTCACCATCCGGCCGATCGCGCCGCGCGCGACGCCAAGGCGCGTCGCCTCTGCAAGGCGCGCCTGGCGCAGCCAGTCGGGCAGGCGGACGGACTGTTCAACCGCAAGCGGACTGAACGCGTTCGTCTGGACCCGCATCGTACCAAGCGGGCCCCCATCCAACCGCGACTGTGCCAGTAGCACAACCGTGCCAGGTGAAGAATCCAGCACCTCGACGCCCATCGTTTCGGCGAATTCTGGCAAGTGGCGCCTATAGGCGGCCCGGCGCATTTGGACGGCCTTGTCTAGCTCCGACAGGTTATTTACCACCTTTATCGTAAACGGCAACCTCTCCGCTTTCTTGACGGCGCCCTGAGAAAAGACTTCTCCGAGTGACGTATAGCCCGTATTTTGCGTCAAAAGGACTGAGTCGATGCGGTCCATATATACCCCATAGGTGAATGAGAAAAAGTGCGTCGCGCTCGAAGTCGCAAAATCACTCTGAACGCGACGAACTAGATTCTCATGAACGCGAAGGGATGGTGTGCACTGCCGACTCAATTAGGAGTGCAGGGTCTGAGAGAAGGTCTGCCGACCGGATAAACGCTGCGCGCGAGACCGGCATCGCCTTGGGCGACGTTGAGGTGATCGAAATCACCGGTCAAGCCACCAGGAGGGCCTCGCTCCACGATTTCCCGATTTTTCGGCTGCAATGCTGGTAGTCTGCAGCGTACGCCGGCAGGGCTACTTGAGCCGGGAGATGTCCGAAATCGACCTTGAATAAACCGCAACGGGCGACAAATCACTTCGCACCCAAGGGGACATTTGCCCACCGTGGCGCGCGTGAGTTGCAAGCGCCGGGCAATCTCGCTATCGGGTTCGCGGAGGTGTCAGGAATTTTGTGTGCTGAGGTCGGTTAAAAATCTCAGCTGATGGCGGTGGTGAATCGCTCGCCGAACGCGATGGCGAACTGATTGACTGCTTGCCGCCAGGTGATAGGTGGCATCTTCCAATCCTTTTCGATGTTGCGCAAGGCCAGGTACAGCAATTTGCGGGCGGCTTCGTCGCTTGGGAAATGACCGCGGTTCTTGACGATCTTGCGAAGCTGCATGTGCATGCTTTCGATCGCGTTTGTCGTGTATATGATACTGCGTACCTCCGGCGGATAGGCGAAGAACGGAATGACTTGCTCCCATTGGTGCTGCCACATCGCGGCGACCGTTGGGAATTTCTTGCCCCATTCGCTTTGCGAGAAGGCTTGCAGCGCCGCCTCAGCGGCTTCGGCGGTGGCGGCCTGATAGATCGGCTTCAGCGCCGCAGCCAACGGCTTACGGTTCTTCCAGCTCGCCAGATTCAGCGAATTGCGGATCAGATGCACGATGCAGGTCTGGATCTGGGCGGCCGGGTACACCGCTTCGATCGCCTCGGGGAAGCCGCGCAGGCCGTCGACGACGGCCATCAGAATGTCATGCAGCCGCGGTTCTTCAGTTCGTTGAAGACCTTCAGCCAGAACTTGGCCCCCTCGGTTTGCTCGATCCACAAACCCAGCACTTCCTTGCGCCGTCGGCCCGAATGCCCAGCGCGAGATACACCGCCTTGTTCCTGACCGTGCCTTCGTCGCGGATCTTCAGTCGAAGTGCGTCGAAATACACGATCGGATACATCGCCTCAAGCGGGCGTTGCTGCCACTGTTCGACTTCGGCCAGCACCTCGTCGGTGACGGTCGAAATCAGATCGGGCGACACCTGTAGGCCATATAGCTCCAGCAAATGGCCCTGAATCTCGCGCATGCTCATGCCGCGCGCGTACATGCTGATGACGTGATCGTCAAAGCCCGGCAGCTGGCGCTGATACTTGCCCACCAACTGCGGCTCGAATGTCGCCTGCCGGTCACACGGAATGTCCAGATTCAGTTCGCCATTGGGCGTGATGATCGTCTTGCGGCTTGTGCCGTTGCGGTGGCAGATCGACACAACCCGAGATGATATCCAAGATCTGACGCCAAGTCGTTGCGTCGGTGGCGCTGCATGGGTAGCGGCGATCGCGCAGCTGGAAATGACTGTTTTGAGAAGAAACGGCTGTCCGCAACGGGACCGATGAGCTCGCCCCCCGCGGGGGATTCACCGCTGGCAGGTCGAAGCGCGGTGAACGTCGATTCGAAGTTGCAGGGGCTGGGCGTCGGGCATAAATCGGGGCAGTCATCCCTCCCAGTTGACCGGCAAGCCTTCGAAGGAACGCCATCGGTGCGGTCGGTCTGATTTGCCATCAGGGGAGTGGTCCGCCTGCGGTTCGGCCTTCTACATCCACGACGTTTGATTTCGGGGAAGCGCGTGCTGCGGGTCGTACACCTCGAGCCGGTCTGTCGACCCAAGCTCGTCCACGTAGAGCACCATGTTCACTCCCTGCGGCGACAGATGTGACCTGAACAGAATCCCTTTCGCGCCCGCAGCCACGACTTCGTCACCGAGTACCCAGCTCGGTGGCTCGATGCGCTGATTGAACCAGCAACCTCGCCAGTCGCAATGGAAGTCTTCCCAGAGTGCAGCCCATTTGCCGCCTTGATAGCCACCGGTGAAATCGACAACAGGGTCGATGCTCAGCTGGTAACTGACGAGCGTGCCGGGTGGCATCAATGGCGAGACCTGCTGATATTCCCGTACCGCAGTATCGACATCCAGCGCAAGGTAGAGGGCGGAAAGTCCGATGCGGTTTGCCCGCCCTCCATGCTTGCCCGCGCCGGCGCCGCTCGTAGGTGCGACTGCCCACTTTGGCGCGTGCATGCGGTAGGCCGTGATGCCGGAAATGGCGGTGAGGATCATCCTGCCGCGCCTGCTTCGAGAGACGAAACGTAGCGAAGAAGGTCGTCAGTCCGGCCATCGGAAACCAGTTGCTCCGCCGTCCTGTAGTCGAAGACAGGTAAAGGTTCGTTCCTGTACCAGAAGAGGGCCTGAGTCACGTCCCCGCAAATGTCCGTCGCCGCGCGGATAACACGGAGGGCTTCGCGCAGAAACCGCTGGACGCTTTCAGACGCGGGTTGACGACTGAGCGTATTGCGATGCACGTGCGCCTGCTGGGCCAGCGTCTGCAGGTCGATATGCAGCGCCTCGCCGAAGCGACGGGCCGAGACGACCGGCGCAGGACTGTCCGGGTCACGCAGCGATGCCATAAACTGTTCGAAACTGGCGCCTGCCTTCGGGCTGACGACGGGGGATTCCGGGTTCATTTCAATCTCCGTGCACAATATATGCACAATATTAGCACGAGTCGCGAATTCTGGACCAGATGTGACGTGTTTTCCTCAGCAATGGCCACCTGAGGCGACAGGTTCAGACGACTCTCGCGATTCGCGCAGAAGCGTTGATTTCAGCCGCGCAGCCTCGCTCGGAGGTAACGGAGGTTGGGCGAGAGTCAGAATCCTCTGCGCCGCGTGTTTTCGGCGCGTTGATCGTGATCACGTTCGACGGGTTGAGCCCGGTTCTGATCGTGATTTGACATAAGATAAATGATCAACATTTGAACTGTGGGAGCTTTTTAGTAATGTCCGATTCAGGCTAATTAGAAATGTCCGGTTTCCGCCCTGAAGCGCACGCTGTCGCGATGCGTTGACCCAGGGGGCAATCATGAATGGGCGTGGCCTGATCACGGCAACCATGCGCGAACTGGAACGAGTCAAAGTCATCGAGGCGGTCGTTGAAGGCCGCCTGCGCTGCTTTCAGGCAGCCGAGCGGCTAGATCTCTGTGAGCGGCAGATCAGCCGGCTGTGCCGGCGTTATGAGGCCGATGGTCCAGCCGGGCTGGTGTCGGGCAAGCGTGGGAAGCCGAGCAACCGAGAGTTGCCCATCGATCTGCGTGCACGGGCCATGGCACTCGTGCGGGAACGCTACGCCGATTTCGGACCGACGCTGGCCTGCGAGAAGCTGGCCGAATGTCATGGCCTCGTGCTGTCGAAGGAAACCGTGCGGCGCTGGATGCGCGATGCCGGGCTGTGGGTGCCGCGCCGTCAGCGCCCGCCCAAGATCTATCAGCCGCGCGCGCGGCGCGCGTGTCTGGGCGAACTGGTGCAGATCGATGGCAGCGACCACCGCTGGTTCGAGGACCGGGCGCCCGCCTGCACGCTGCTGGTGTATGTCGACGACGCCACCAGCCGGCTGATGACGCTGCATTTCACGGCGACCGAGTCGACCTTCAGCTACTTCGAGGCGACGCGCGCGTATCTGGAACGCTACGGCAAACCGGTCGCGTTCTACAGCGATCGGGCTAGCGTCTTCCGGCCAACGTACAGCCGCACCGGCGCGCGGGGCGTCACGCAGTTTGGCCGGGCGATGTACGAGCTCAATATCGACACCTTCTGCGCGAACTCGAGCCCCGCGAAGGGGCGCGTGGAGCGCGCCCACCTGACGCTGCAGGATCGCCTTGTGAAGGAGCTGCGGCTGCGCGGCATCCAGACCATGGAAGCGGCCAATGCCTGGGCGCCCTCCTTCATGGCCGCCTACAACGCGCACTTCTCGAAGCCTCCGCGGAGCACATTCGACGCGCACCGGCCGGTTGCGTGATGGTGAGGATCTCGACGCGATCCTGACCTGGCGGGTAACGCGCAAGGTGTCGGATTCGCTGACAGTGCTGAATGACCTCATGATCTGGCTGCCGGAAGACACACCGGCTACGCGCCGGCTGATCGGCCGCTACATCGACGTGTGGGAGTATCCAGACGGTCGCATCGAACTGCGTGCCGGTGGTGTCGCGCTGCCCTGTGTGCCGTACGACAAGCTCGCGGAAATCGACCAGGGGGCTGTGGTGGAGCACAAGCGGCTGGGGCCTGTGCTGCAGGTCGCGCAGGCGATGCAGGCACAGCGCGACAACCGCCGTGTCTCAGGCTCGCCGTCACGCACGAATCGCGGCGCGGCGGTACGCAAACCGGTAACCCTGCCCGGCACGAAGAAGGCGCGCGCATTCACGCAGGCCGAGCTGAATGAAACAATCCTGCAGCTCGCCACGCAAACACGCCAAACAGCCAAAGCCAGCCTCAAAACCAGGCCGCCGGTCCGGAAAGGCTCACTGAACGGACTGATACGCCTTGCCAGTTCATATGCAGTCCTTCAACACTGCATGGAGTTGAAACCCGTGAAGAGAGAGCCCACACAACCCCTGAGATCAGACATTTCTAATTAGCCCAGACCCCGACATTTCAAAAAAGCCTCGACATAATTGAACGATCGTGCTTTTATGGGATTCTGCGCATGACACCCGATCCGGCCCCTCAGGACGAAACCTCACGTGCGTACGGCACGGCAGCGGGCTGCAACTGGAAAACCGCAACTCCTGCGACGCTGGCAATCGCGCCTACACGGGTCGTGCGCGGCGCTCAATCTGCCCGAAGCGACGGACAGCATGACCGTCATGACGCGGGTATTGTCCCCGCGAACGGTGAGCTTTTGCGGGAGCGACGCTGGTCAGCCTCGGGAACTTGAGCCCAGCCCCGATCCGCGGGGCCCGCTCCCGGGCGACGGAAAGCTGGAACCGTGCAGCGGCAGTCAGCGTGTCCCGGGATCAGCACTGTCTGCCCGGGGCAGATACGGAAAGAACGAAACCGCTTTGCGGGTCGGCCTGATATCCGAAGGGCCCTCCCCGGCTGGACATGATGATGGGCGATGTCGTTTCCCCGTGCAGTGCAACAAATCCGCATGCAATCAAACGTTTGCGAAACTTCCCCGACAGGTTGTCCACAGGCTCTTCCACTTTTTCTGTGCACAACTTTCACCGAATTTTCCTGTGACAGGACGACTACAGCGAAACGGTGGCATCAGACTCAGGCTTCATCGCTCGGATCGATCAGCTCAAGCCGGAACTGCCAGCCTTCGCACATCATCAACATCGTCCCAAAATCGGTCCAGTCGATCCGCCTGCCATCAATGACCACACATGGGAGGCGGCCATCCTGGCTATCGTCCCACTCGATCCGTCCGCGGACCGTTGTTCCGGCTATCTCAAGCTGGCCAGCACGCTCGACCACGTGCCTGATCGCAAGAGCGCGCCTGATCTTCTGCACCATCTGGCCCAACAGCTCGAACGGGTCTGTCTGCGGATCGCCCAGAAGCTGGAAACGGAAGCCCGCGCAGTCTTCGTCACCGGAAGCCAGTTCGAACGCCTCCAGTGAAAGATGGTCGCCAAACAGCAGGCTGCGGAGATGGAACTCATGAACGACGCCGTTCGCATCGGGCAGGCGTATGGGCGTGAACTCCGGATGTTCGAAGGCGTGCACATCCGCAAGACTGGCCATTTCGATGTTGAAGCAGCGGCTGCAGAGCAACCGGTATGCGCCATCCGGTGCCGCGACGCTGACAACGTCGTGCGGCGACGTGATTGCTCCGCACGCCGCACAGGTGTGATCGGTCATCTGCGCTCCTTCGGCTGCATCGACTGGACGGCAGGCATTGTCGCATCATTGCTGGCGATGATCGATGACGGGCGCCCTTTCCCGCCGGCTGACAGCAGGCTATCAGGCCAATATCACAGCACCGACAAAAGCCCTCTGACACCGGGCAGGTGTGGCAGCACAATCCCACGCAACGACAAGGACGCGCCCTCTGCCGCCCGGCGTGCCCGTTGGCGCGTCGCCGGCCATTTGCGTCGTCACGCCACCTATGTCAGTCAGCCGCTGCCACCGGTGATCCGCATAGGAGGCGGCCTCCGAACAAGGCTCCGGTTTTGACTGTGAAGTTCGTGAAACGATTATGTTAATTATCAAATATCGGACGCCGTCCAACCGTGTGGCGGCCGTTCTACCCTGGAGTGCTTTCAACCAAACCCGTCCTCTCCGGGCCGCGCACCTGGTACTTCACCATGGTGACGGCAAAACGCCTATAATGGACGAGCATTTTGCCAACGAGGTCGCCATGACAACGATCGCTTTCGTACCGACCGGGGCCGGAAATCCGCGCCGCGCCGAACTCGCCATGCTCGAGCAACTACTTGACGCGCGCATTCGCAACGAGACAGACCTCGCTGAGCTTGCGAGCGGGCGCGTCGCTGTTGAAGTGATCGACCGCCTGACGGCCCAGGGGCTGAAAGCGGATGAACTTGCGTTTATCATTCCGCGGCGCACTCTCACGCACAGGCGTCAGCAGCACGAGCGTCTCTCGACCGAAGAGTCTGACCGGGCGATTCGCCTGGCGCGCATTTTGGCGCAGGCTGCCGCGGCGTTTGGAAAGGCGACGAAGGCGATGCAGTGGCTACGAAGCCCGCAGAAGCGGTTCGCCGGTCGCAGCGCACTTGAGATGGCGAGCACTGAACACGGGGCGCGTCTGGTGGAGGATGCATTGGTCCAGATTGACGAAGGATATTTTGCCTGATGGTCCTGTGGAGAATCAGCAACTATGGCGATCTGAAGGGAGTTGGCGGCCTTCGTGCACCCGGCCGGTGGCATTTTGCGGGACAACCCGTCGTCTATATGGCGGAACATCCTGCGGGCGCCCTTCTGGAAACACTCGTGCATCAGGAAATCGGCAGCACTGCGGATCTTCCGGATACCTACCAGTTGCTGAAGGTCCAGGTCGACGAGGGCCTCACGATCTCGGAGATGGCAGAGGCCACCTGTCCGCCTGGCTGGCGCGACGACCGGGACTGGACGCAGGCTGCGGGAACTGAGTGGCTAACGCACGCCACTTCGGCCCTTCTCAAGGTGCCGAGTGCTGTGATGCCGTTCGCCTTCAACTACATCCTGAATCCTGCTCATGAAGATGCGGCTCGCATTGAGATCAGCATGGCCATTGATGTGCGCCAGGATCCGCGCATTCTTCGGCTTTTGACGCGGCCGTAGCGGAGACCTGATCTGGTCCCCGAAAAGGGGACGCCATAAGGTTGATAATCAGCTGTCTGGCGGCTGCACGTTCAATTGCGCCATCCACAAACCTGCGTCGACGAACGGCAGCCCACACAGCCATTTAATGAGTCTTCACAACCCGCAACAGCCAAGCACGCTCTTTCGGCGAATGTCCCAAAGGCGACGCAAACGGGACGATCGCGATAGCTGGGCGGGCATGTAGGTTGCTCATTGTCACCGCTGGCTTCGCTGCCCCCGCGCTCAAAGTCGCTGGCAGGATTGGCAGTCCGAAACAGCGCGTGTCCCGGTGTTGAGCGCGGAATCGACGAGCTTTTTTCAGGAGCCAAGTCCGTGCCTTGCTTTTCAAGTCCCGATCAGCCTGCCTATCGAGGTAAATCATGCAATGTGGCTACCGTGGGTGGATCATCGATGCGACTCCGGATTTCTTATTCGGGAGCTTCTTCGCACATGCGCGGCTTGTCCGCGTTTCCACTGGCGTTGATATCGATGGTGAAATGCATATTGAGCGTAATCTTGGCTGGTTCGATATCGAAGATGAGGCAATCCAGGTTGCGCAGGAGTGGGCGTTTGCATGGATCTGCAAGCGCGGCGTCGATATCACACAGGAACGACCGAAGTCATATCGAAGAAGCTACGAATCGACCGCAATTGCCGCCAGATAAAACGCCAGATATGTCGTGCAAATGCTGGGCAGTCGCGTACGTGGCGACGATCATCGCCCCGTTAATCCGCGCGGGGTGGCCCATTGCCGGCATTGGCCACTCTTTATCAAGTCGCGTCGCTCTGTGGCTCCTCTGAACATTGCCTGGCGCACTTTTTTGCCGTTTTTTTGTCGTGCAGCGGAAGGACAGGCAACTCTTGCCTGTTTGCCCTTTCAGCCGTTGAGTTCAGGCGTGGGTTCCGCTTTCCTGCAGGCGCGGGCCGGTGTACGCTGAGCGCTCGATGCTGTCGTTTTACAGCAAACCGGGACCCCTACCCGGGGCTCTGCCCCTTGCTCATGACCAATATTTCATCCTCAGACCCCGGGCCCGGACAGTCCGGCGTAGCAGCCACGCCCTCCGCTCCGCCCATGTTTCCCATCGTGGGTATCGGCGCTTCGGCAGGCGGCATCCAGGCGCTTCTGCGTTTATTCGAGCAGATGCCGGCAGACAGCGGTATGGCGTTTGTGATCGTGTTGCACCTGTCGCCGAAGTACGAAAGTCGTGCGGATCAGGTGCTGCAGCGGGTAACCTCAATGCCCGTCATGCAGGTTCGCGAGCCCACACGGATCGAAAAGAACAGCGTCTATCTTATTTCGCCCTCCAACGACCTGTCCATGTTTGATGGCTATCTCCAGGTGACGCCCGCGGAGCGTCCGTCGGGCAGACCGGTGGCCATCGACAGGTTTTTCCGCAGCCTCGCAGACGCGCATGGTGTTCGTGCAATAAGCGTGATCCTCTCGGGCACAGGTAGCGACGGGACGGCCGGCATTGGCCGGGTCAAGGAGTGCGGCGGGGTCACCCTGGCGCAGAGTCCTGACGACGCCGAGTACGGCGAGATGCCGCAAAACGCCATTGCAACCGGCCTCATCGACATGTCGCTACCGGTCGTCGATCTTCCGCAGAAACTGATCGAACTGTGGAGCAACGCACAGGTCATCCAGCTACCAACCGTTGAGGGCGAGGTTCCGATCGCGGCGGCCCCGCCGAGTGAAAACGCTGCGGCGACGGCGGAAAATGCGTTGCAGGAAATTCTGAAGGCCCTACGTCTCCATACAGGCCATGATTTCCGTCACTACAAGCGCGCGACGGTGTTGCGGCGCATCGAGCGACGCCTGCAGGTCAATGCGCTTCCTGATCTGCCTTCGTATCACCTGTTTCTGGAACGACACCCCGACGAAAACCGGGCATTGCTTCGTGACATGCTCATTGGCGTAACGAATTTTTTCCGCGATCGTGAAGCGTTCGAAGCGGTGGAGCGCGAGGTTGTACCCAGAATATTCGAAGACAAGGACGACGAGGAACAGGTTCGTGGGTGGGTGGCCGGCTGCTCGACCGGTGAAGAGGCATATTCGCTCACCATGCTGTTGTGCGAACGGCTGGCCGAAGAGAGCCACCAGCCCGGCATTCAGGTGTTCGCCACGGATATTGATGAGCGTGCGATCGAGTCGGCCCGATCCGGCCGCTATCTCGAATCCATTCTGACCGATGTCCCGCCCTCGCGGCTACGGCAGTTTTTCACGCATACGCGTGGATGTTATGTCGTGAGCAAAGCGCTCAGGGAAAAGCTGCTGTTTGCCGCGCACAACATCCTGCGCGATCCGCCGTTTTCACAACTTGACCTCGTCACGTGCCGCAACCTGCTCATCTATCTTGACCGAAACGTTCAGCGGCAGGTACTGGAAACTTTCCATTTCGCCTTGCGCCCGAACGGATATCTTTTCCTCGGGAGTTCGGAATCAGCCGAACTGGCACAAGACCTGTTCGTGCCGATCGACAAGAAAAACCGCATTTATCGCGCAAAGCCTGCCACGCGCCGAAGCCGCGTGACGCCCCAGCTCGCGTCTGCCGGGAAAATACCGTCCACCTCTCCCGTCGCGGTTGCACAGCCTCTGCCCAAGGCGGCGAGTTTTTCATTTGCACCGGTGCACCAGCGCGTGATCGAACATTTCTCACCGCCGAGCATCCTCGTCGACCGGGACGCTGAAATCCTTCACATGTCCGAAGACGCCGGACGCTTCCTGCGGTACGTTGGGGGCGAGCCCTCGCACAATCTCCTCACGGTCGCGAATCCTGATTTGCGCCTTGAACTGAGAACGGCGCTTTATCAGGCGCTGCATCGTGGGGCGAGCGTCGAGGTCAGGAACGTGCGCTTCTCACGCGGCGATGCCGTCTCCTATGTCAATCTTTCCGTGCATCCTTTTCACGATGAAGCAGCCGGTGGTGATGTCGTCGCCGTCTTCTTCGATGAGTCTGATGAAGCGGACAGGGAGGGTTCGACTGATCCGGTTCACAACCCTCCTCAAGACCGGCTTGTTGCTCATCTCGAAACGGAGTTGACGCGGACCAAGGAGCTGCTGCAGTCCAATGTCGAACAATCGAGTCTGTCGACCCAGGAACTGAAAGCATCCAATGAAGAATTGCAGGCTATCAACGAGGAAATGCGTTCGGCAACCGAAGAACTTGAAACCAGCAAGGAAGAACTCCAGTCGGTCAATGAGGAACTGGCCACTGTGAATGCCGAGCTGCAGGCGAAAGTCGAAGACGAGGCCAAGGCAAACGATGACCTTCAGAATCTCATCGCCTCAACCGGCATCGCGACGATATTTGTGGATCGGGCGATGCGCATCAAGCGCTTCACCGCGCCGGCGGTCGATATTTTCAATCTGATCGAGACCGACATCGGGCGGCCGTTGCTGGATCTCAGGCACCGCCTGAACTATCCGGAACTGGCACAGGACGCGGTTGCCGCTTTCGAAACGCTAAAGCTGACCGAACGTGAAGTCAGCACGACCGACGGGGAGTGGTTCATCGCCCGACTGTTGCCATACCGGACGCTCGAAGATCGCATTGATGGTGCAGTGCTGACCCTGATTGATATTACTGCGCGACGACGCGCCGAAGATGCGGCGCGAACCAGCGAAGAGCGATTGAAGTTTGCTGCACTCACGACGAACGACTACGCGATCATTGTGCAGGACCTCGACGGGGTGATCGTGAGCTGGAACCGGGGTGCGCAAAGCGTGTTCGGCTATGAAGAAGGGGAAGCAATCGGAAAGCCGATCGATCTGATCTTTTCTGCGGAAGACCGGGCGCAGGGTCTACCACTGGCGGAAAGACAAAAGGCCAGAAGTGCCGGCCGTGCCGAAGATGAGCGTTGGCACGTGCGCAAGGATGGCAGGCGAATCTATTGCAGTGGCGTCATGACCGCAATCGACACGGAGGGCTTCAGAGGCTACGCAAAAATTGCGCGGGATCTCACGGATCGTAAAAGTACGGAAAGCCGCCAGGCTAATCGGCTGGAACTCGAGCGGCGGGTTCGTGCGCGCGCCGTGTCGGCGAACCGCCAGAAGGATGAATTCTTTGCAGTGCTATCGCATGAACTGAAGAACCCGCTAAACCTGATTCACGTCAAGGCGGAGATGCTGACGCGCGCACCGGAACTCCGGGAACTCCCGCTGGTCCGGGATGCGACCGATGTGATTCTCCGTTCGGTGGTCGGCCAGGCAAAAATCATTGATGATCTGCTCGATCTGTCGCGGGCGCGAACCGGCAAACTTGCGCTACATCTGTCGTCCGTCGACGTGTCGGCAATCCTGCGTACAGTGGTCGACGCGAGCGCATCTGATGCGGCCGCCAGCGGCGTGGCCATAGTGCTTTCGGGCGCGGACAACGGTGTGCAGATACAGGCAGACCCGGTCCGTCTGGAACAGGTTTTCTGGAACATTATCCGGAACGCGCTGAAGTTTACTCAAGTCGGCGGGCGAGTGGATGTGACGGTTTTCCATGAAGATGGATTCGTTTGTGTACAGGTCAAAGACACAGGTCAAGGGATCGCACCTGACTTCCTCCCCCGCGTCTTCGACATGTTCAGCCAGGGTCATACTGGGCCCGCCCGGGAACACGGAGGTCTGGGGATCGGCTTGTCGCTGGTAAAGCAGCTGGTGGAGATGCACGGAGGCCAGATTCAGGCGAAATCCGATGGCGTGGGACAAGGCGCAACGTTCTCCGTCAGACTGCCCGAGATCGCATCTTCGTTCCCTGCGGAACATACCCGTCCCGAGGTCGACGGGAGCACACTGAAGGATCTGCGCATACTGCTGGTTGACGATTCAGCCGACGCGCTCGACGCTTTGCGCGCGCTGCTGGAAATGGAGGGGGCGATAGTCCGCGCCGAACTCAGCGGCAAAGCGGCGCTTGCCGCAGTAGCCGAAACCCGATTTGACGTGATTTTGTCGGACATTGGCATGCCGGGGATGAGCGGCTATGAACTCATTGCGGAACTCCGGCAATTACCTCAAACAGCTACCACGGCGGCCATTGCCCTAACCGGCTTTGGACGCGAAAAAGATGTTGTCGAAGCGCTGCAGGCCGGCTTCGACGCGCACATTGGCAAGCCTGTATCGCTAGCGGCGCTCATCGCTGCGATTGAGCAATCACGTTCAGTACGCGGCGACAGTTAGGGGCGGTCGAAACGCGTGAGCCCATCAGACTTGCCGCATAGAAGCCGCTAGTGGTAGTGGTCCGGATTGGCATTTCGAGTCAGTGGACGGCTGCAATGCCACGCAGCGTGCGCGAGAGCAATCGGCCGCAATCCTGGCACGAGCGGCCGTTCGCCGAGGGTAGTTGACCGTCCCCTTGTGGCCGATACTGTTGAAAAAGTCGCTGACCGTCTTTTTCGCGAGGTTTGCTGGGGTCTTCTTACCCTCAACCGGAGTCCGCGAGCGGCTTGTGGGCCGATCTGAGAGGTCGTTTTATTCGCTTGGGTTGACTGAACCACCGGCTCATCCAGCCCGGCCTTCGGAAAGTGAGGCGCCTTTCAAGGCCCTGCTGATCAATGGCACGTCGCCCGGCGTTCACTTCTGGAACCCGCGCAAATGATAAGTAGTGCGTATGAAATGGTGATCATTTCTTTTATGTCAAATTGGTGCGCGGGCAGAGTGCGGGCGGCCTCATTTTGGCGATCGTGACCGCCGCGTTCATGCGTCGATACAAGCGAGCCGAATCGCTTCACCGGCTCGCGCAGGGAACCCTGCGAGCTGAACAGCGGCGCATATGGACGGTCGACCGTGTGCTGGCGCAGCAGTCCGCCGCGCCGGATGGAAAAAGCGTCGCCGCTACAAACCGTGCGACGCCCGATGACGAACTGGACGGCGGTCAACTGGGTGATCGGAACGGATTGACCACCGTCAGCCGGTCGAAGATGACCTGGCCGTGTTGCATATCTTCGCTATAGAGTACTTCGCAATCTTCAAGCAACGCGAAGGCGATGATGCACGAATCGTAGAACCTGAATCCGTAGTGTTCGGCGATACGGCGTGCTTCCTTGTGGACGTCAAGCGTCAGTGGCACGATCTCGCAGAACTCCTCCACATCGCCCAGGAGAACGTTGATCTCCGGCCACGAGAGCCCCATTTTGCGGCTCATGAGGAGCGTAACCTCGTTCATTACCTGCGTGCTGATGACGGGCATCGGAGCCCCCTGCACCACCAGCGCCTCGGCCCGGTCAGCCTTCGCGGCGTCGCCGGAGAACAGATAGGCAATCACATTGCTATCGACGGCAAATCGCGCCGGTGCCTCAACCGTCATTCAGCGTTTCCCCTTTCGCTGAGCGATTCCCGATCGAACTTGAAGTCGGCAGGCAGTCGTCCGCGGTACTTGCGCAAGCGCTCGATCCGCTCAGCGGCTGTCGGCCTTTTGCTGACCGAGAACGCGCCGGACTGTTCGGCATAGATCTCAATGTCGTCGCCCTCCTTCAAACCGAGTGCATCGACGACGCTCGCGGGCAGCCGGACGGCAAGGCTGTTGCCCCATTTAGCGACTTGCATCATTATCTCCAATAGATACACATAAACAGTATTGTATATCCAACTTAATGCTTTTCAAGTCCGAGGGCGGTTTTGATGGTTGCCTCGCGGGCGACTATCCATGCACGTCGGGTATTGTCAAGTTGGCGCCGGGGTCGACGAATATAATGGGGCATGAGGAAAGGTTCCGTCTCCGTTTTGCCGTCGGCCGAGGCGCCGATTTCGTTCAAGGGCTACCGATTTCCGCCGCACATCATCAGCTACGCCGTGTGGCTGTACTATCGGTTCCCGCTCAACCTGCGCATGGTTGAGGAGATGCTGGCGTATACCCTTCCGCTGCGATTTGACAATTATGTATGTGTGCCCCGCACCATTGCCACCATTTTCATCGCCTTGCTGGAGCCAGCGGCTGGAGGTCTTCGGCACGGTCGTTGCGGCTCCTCCGTAAACGTCCCGACTCGCATCTCGCCATGTCAACAGTCCTACTTGTCGACGATGAGCCGGATAACCTGTGGGTATTCCACAGGGCTGTTAACTTCCGTTCGACCGTGTTAACTTCGTGAGCTTCGAAGCAAGCAGTGGAAACGAGAATGATATTCGGGGGGTGTATTTTCTGAGCTGCACGATGTACGGCGCGAGCAGGGCAAGCGCTATGCGCTGGAGCCGCTGCTGTGTGCGATCGTGATGTCGATGTTGGCAGGCGCCAACTCGCTCAGGACGATTGAGGTGTTCATTGCCGAGCGCCTGGCGCAGCTGAATGGGCTGTTCGGGACGAACTGGGGCAAGGCCCCGAGCTGGATAGGAATCCGCAAATTCCTGCTCCAGCTCGACGAGCATGAGCTGGAGTGCGCGGTGCGTCATTTCGCGCAGCGACAGGCGTCAGCGCCGCCCGGACGACAGTTCATTGCGCTGGACGGCAAGGCGCTGCGTGGCAGCGCCTCACGTCTGGATGACCTGGCTGCCTGGCACATTGAGGTCCGGCCGGGATTCGCAAATATCTGAAGCTTAAGATATTTGCGAATCCCGGCCGCTCCTCGAGTTCTCGCTACGCGCCCGTTTTTCGATTACTGCGCTGTCAGCCGGCATTGACGGCTTCGTAAGCCGTGCGACCGGCGGTCTAAGTTTTTCGGCACGCTGCGGGTGCACCCTTTAACTTCAACGAGCACGCCATTTGATGTATGATGCATCACAATTGGCGGACCAGCTTGCATGTTTTCTCTAGTCTCAACGCTACCCTTGGGACTCACTGCGAGATCGCATTACAAAACACATTCGGTCTTGTTCAAGCCGATGCTCGTTTCAACAAGCCTCTGATCCGTAGCAATCGCCCGACTTCCGATTGATGGTTCGATGTAGCTTCCGCTCGCCCATACACACTCGATCCAAACCCGTTTCAAGCTTGAGCACAGGAGTTAGACATGGCAGTTTCTGAATACGTGGACACCCCGCTCTTTATCGATGGCGAATGGGGTCCCGCCGCAAGCGGCAAGACCCTCAATGTCGTCAATCCCGCCACGGGCGCAACAATCGGCAGCGTCGCGCATGCCGGCATCGAGGATCTAGACCGTGCGGTAAAAGCTGCTCAGCGCGGCTTCGCGGTTTGGCGCAGAGTGCCCGCCTTCGAACGTGCCGCATTGATGCGCAAGGCTGCCGGACTCGTCCGCGAGCGCGCCGATTCAATCGCGCGCCTGATGACGCTCGAACAAGGCAAGCCGCTGGCCGAAGCCCACATCGAAGTCTTGTCCGCGGCCGGCATCATCGAATGGTTTGCCGATGAAGGATTGCGTGTCTACGGTCGGATCGTGCCGGCCCGCAACCTCACCTCTCAGCAGACTGTGATCAAGGAACCGATCGGCCCTGTCGCCGCATTTACGCCATGGAATTTCCCGATCAATCAGGTGGTCCGCAAACTGAGTGCCGCGCTCGCGACCGGCTGCTCGTTCCTAGTCAAAGTTCCCGAAGAAACCCCGGCATCGCCGGCCGCACTGCTGCAAGCGTTTGTGGACGCAGGGATCCCGAAGGGCGTGATTGGCCTGGTCGCCGGTAACCCCGGCGAAATCTCGAACCATCTGATCGCACATCCGGCGATTCGCAAAATCACGTTCACCGGCTCGACCGCTGTCGGCAAGCAACTCGCCGCCCTTGCCGGCCAGCATATGAAGCGTGTGACCATGGAGCTCGGCGGACACGCACCGGTGATTATCGCCGAAGACGCGAATCTTGAACTCGCTGTCAAGACCTCGGGCGGCGCGAAATTCCGCAACGCCGGTCAGGTATGCATTTCGCCGACCCGCTTTCTCGTGCACAACAGCATCCGCCGCGAATTCGAACAAGCGCTGGTCCGGCATGCCGAGAGCCTGAAAGTCGGCGACGGCTTGGCCGAGGGTACGACGCTCGGGCCGCTCGCCAATGTCCGCCGGGTCGGCGCCATCAGGAAAGTCATCGAAAACGCGCGCGCGGTCGGCGCAACCGTCGCGACCGGCGGTGAAGCGATTGGCGGCGACGGCAATTTCTTCGCGCCGACCGTGTTGACTGACGTTCCGCTCGAAGCCGACGTTTTCAACAACGAACCGTTCGGCCCGGTCGCCGCGGTTCGCGGTTTCGACTCGCTCGACGAGGCCATCAGCGAAGCCAACCGGCTGCCGTACGGCCTCGCCGGTTACGCATTCACGCGCTCGTTCAATCATATCCATCAGCTGAGCCAACGGCTGGAAGTCGGCATGTTGTGGATCAATCAGGCGGCCACGCCGTGGCCGGAAATGCCGTTCGGCGGTGTGAAAGACTCCGGCTATGGTTCCGAAGGCGGCCCGGAAGCGCTCGAACCGTACCTCGCGACGAAGTCTGTCACGGTATCGGAAGCTTAAGAAACGGTGGAGAAATGGAATTGACGCGTTGTCAGCGACAAACGCGTCAATTCGCGCCATGTTGGCGGGAAAAAACGGACCCAATCCCATGGATCAGCACACGCTCGGTGGCAAATACCATCTGATCGCCGAGGCGTGAGGCACCCAGCTCACGGTTATGCTGACCTGGGCTGCAGTTCCGAGCCGCCTCGACAGCGGTTGCGAGCACGGGACATGACGTTGGTGCTCACAAAAATCGGCTCGCACTATGTCATGTCGTTTCGGGCATCATAGCGGAATGCGTTAGTGCAGTAGACTTCGGCGGGCGCACACGAATTGTTCACTTGCGAATGAATATCACGGTCAACGCGCACCCTTGCGCCACACGCGCGCCACAATTGCCAATGCCTCGGCTAATCGCTCACGCTCGCGGACGCCGCCCATCGAAATTCGGACGCATTCTGGCGTTGCTTCTGCATCAACGGAAAAGGCGCTTGCAGGCAACACAGCGACGCCTTCCGCGAGCAACTCCGCGGCAAAATCCTTTGCAGTGCAGTTTGGAGCCATCGGCAACCACAGATGGTAACTAGGAAACCGCAAAGGCGGGTATCCGCGTTGAAGTGCATCGGCCGCGATCTGTTGTCGTGCAACCGCCTCCTGACGGTGCCAATTGAGCAACCGCCCCCCCGTCCGAGACTCAATCAGGGTCGATGTAATTTCTCCGAGCAGTGCGGAAGACGTCCACGACAATACTGGAATCGTATCATCCAATCGTGAGCGCACCGGGCCGCGCATAGCTGCATAGCCAATTCGTAAACCAACAGCGAGACTTCGATTGGTGCCGCAAATATAAATGCACCGATCCGGTGCGAGCGCACTGAGAGTGGGAGTATCATCCCCGGCGAGGTGCCCCGCAGTATCATCCTCCACAATCAAACAATCCAGTTCGCGCGCAACATCAATGATCTCATGCCTCCTTTCGAGCGGCATAGTGATGTTCGTCGGATCATGCCCCGTAGGCGAGCAGAAAATCGCTGCAACTGCCTCGCCGCGAGCTGCTTCCCGTAATGCCTGCGGGGACAGTCCGTTCACGTCCATAGCAACGCCGCGCACGCGGATCCCGAATAACGCGGCCAGCCGGCGGAAGTCCGCGAACCGCAGAGACTCGGTCAGGATTAGATGCCGACCTGAGCTCAAGGCCGCCAGAATCGCCAATAAAGCATCTCGCATGTTGTCGCACACCACGACCTCGTCTGGTGTGTACGCGAGGCCCCTCAACGAAAGCCAGTGTGCGCCTGCCGCGCGGTGCGCCTCCATGCCCTGCCCGGGGTGAAATTCGAAGAGGCCATGTAAAGATTTACGGCGAGCGATTGCGCCAAGCAAGCGATTGAGGCTCTCATTAAATGGCGAAACCATCGTCGTGTTCATCCGCAGGTCGACGAGCTGTCTCGGCTCAGAGTCAACCGCCTGTGCGGTTTCGGGGAATGCACCAACGAAGGTTCCGCGACCAACCATGCCCACGATCAAGCCTTTCGATTCGGCAAGTTGATAGGCTTGAGTGACTACATCGAGCGTTACGCCGAGGCTCGACGCCAGCCCGCGCTGCGGGGGCAAACGCTCGCCTACACGAACCGCTCCCGTGGCGATCGCCTGCTCCAGGGATTCAACCAAACCGACGTATAGGGGTTTGCGAAGTTCGCTCTTCTTGGGTGACCACATAAAACCACCGCCATGTTGAATTTTAAATCGCTCGCGGATGTGGGTGCGACCCAATTGGTCTCGTATTTCCCAGTGATCAGGAAGCTAAAACGCCTACTCTTCCACATCATCAATCTAATTGATGCTTGCTCACAGAATACACATAAACAATCATCTGCGGCAACTCCTCCAGCCCCTCGCGGAGGTTTGGCCGGCGCCACTTGGCAAAACGGCTCATTGAGTGTCTGTGAAACTCGGGCCGACCCAGTGCAACGGCGTCCTTGAGTACAAAACGACTGGCCGCCAAGCACACGGCTCTGACCCGTCCGAACCTATACAGCAAAGGACAGACTTGTATTATGAAGCTGCGCGGTAAGCCCGAGAATAAACAATCGAGGCTGTTACTCATTAAAAAGGAGCATGGGATGACTAACCGGTTGCCGCAGCCAAAAAACATTGTGACTCTGGAAGAGAATACGAGCGCCGCGCAAATAAAAGAGGTTACCGACTTCGATGGTGCAGTCATCGTGCCCAATCTAATATGCACGGATCTGCTTGCCCGGTTCAATAGTGAAGTCGATAGGTTTTTCGTAGAGCAACGACGCAACGAGATTATGTCCATAGACCCCGAAGCGGATAAGTTCACGCGACGCCTCGCTGGCCTTGCGGCACGCACTCACTGCTTCGCGGACATCATTTTGACGGACCGCATTCTCGACTGGGCTGAAGCGTGTCTCGACGGCGCTAATTATGACATCCAACTCGGCAGTGCACAGGTGCTGGAGGTATGGCCCGGTGCACCGACTCAAGTCATCCATCAGGACGGCGGCTATGCTCCCTTCCATCTGCGCGGTGCCGACAAACCAGAGGTGATTGCAAGTTGCATAATTGCGCTAACCGATTTCACTGCAGACAACGGCGCTACTCGCGTAATTCCCGGAACCCACAAACTCGATATTGACTGGAATGAAGTCTCTCATCGCCCTGAAACTGTGCCGGCGGTAATGAGGGCTGGCAGCGGAATGTTCTTCACCGGCAAAGTTGCGCACGGCGCGGGAGCAAATATGTCAAATGCTCCGCGGCGAGGTATGACACTGTGCTTTTATGCAGGCTACCTGAAACCCGAAGAAGCTCATACGCTCGTAATATCGCGCGAGCGAGCCAGGCAGTTGCCCCCGCGCCTGCGGCAACTGCTTGGCTTTACTTCGTATTACGGCCGCGGTAGGTCCAAAGACGAGAAGATGCCGATGGCTTGGCAATATGAAATCGGTGACGCCTCGCAATATCTGGAGCGGGGGCCGATTGCATGAACGATTTGCCAAAAAACATTCGCTGGACGTTGAAGAGCCACCCCGAAGGCAAGGCCACGCTTGCGAATTTCCAGCGCGAAGAAGTCTCCGTGCGTCCATTGGGTGGCTACGAGGTTCTGGTTCGGACGCTATATCTTTCCCTCGATCCCTACCATCGTCAACTGATGGACAAGCCGGTTGATCGATTCGGGGTGACGGGAGCCGAACAAGCCGCTGTTCTGGCGCCAATCCCCCTGGGAGATACGCTGCGGGGCGCAGGAGTGGGCCAGGTCGTCAGGTCGACTGACCCCCGTTTCGCACGAGGAGACATTGTCGAAGGCTACCTGGGCTATCAGACACATTCGATTTGCAAGGGGAAAGGCGACGGCACACCCACCGTGATTCCCTTGTCGACGGAAGCGGCCGCGGGCGGCGATGGTTTAACAGTCGTGCAGAAGTTTGATGCCGGCGACGCGCCGCTTTATATGCGCCTGTCCGCACTTGGTGAGCAAGGTTTGACAGGGCATATCGGATTGGTCGAAGCCGGAAAGCCGCGCCCAGGAGAAACCGTGTTCGTCAGCAATGCCGCCGGTTCAGTCGGCCAAGTCGTTTCGCAAGTAGCGAAGATCATGGGCTGTCGCGTGATAGGCAGTGCCGGCCCCCAACACAAACTGAACTATCTTCGCGAAGAACTCGCCCTCGATGGTGCCGTCAGCTATCGTGACCCGGAGGCTGGTGCAAAGATTGATGCACTATGTCCAAATGGGATCGATGTTTATGTCGATCTCGCCGGAGGTGCTTTCTCGGACCTCGTCTTCAGTCGCCTGAAATTCCGTGGCCGCATGGCTGTCGTGGGAACTACGGCCGACTGGTGGAGCGATCCAGACGATCCGGTCAATCGTTCTCCACGGCCCTGGTGGTCGATCAATCTGAAGCAAATCAGAGTAGAAGGATTTGTATTGTGGGACTACGTTCATTTATACGATGCCTACATTCGACAGCTACGTAACTGGTGGAGCGAAGGAAAACTGAAATCGCGCGAGCATATGTATGAAGGGATCGACGCGGCGCCTCAAGGACTTCTGGACCTTTTTGAAGGCAGGAATTTCGGCAAGGCCATCGTACGCGTCAATGAACCGGAATGATCGGCATAGACTCCGAATCAATGGATCCTGAATCAAGCCCACGGCCAGAATCTCAAGTCAGCTTGCTAATGGCAGATTGTTTTAATGCCACTATCAGAGCGGGAAATATTCACGAGAATCCTAGCGCAGAAAAACAGTGCGGCCATATTTCGCCAATGTGTAAGGGAAATGCGGGTTGGAAGTTGACTGCCTGAGCCTTTTATTTTGGCCGGCAGATTAAACCGTCGCGTGATTGCCGTTCCTCCAGCAGACCTGGACGGTCTCAGGCTTATACCGCCCGCATCGCACCCGGACATTATTTACGTTGACTCTCGCATTATCGGACCCGAAGATGAATTCTTCGGTACGTTTTGACAAAGATGCTCAAATAAGGAAAGGGCTTAATCATGATCGAGCAGCAGGAGCCTGAGGAATTGAGAACGACCGTGTGCGGTTGTGACACGTACGTGCTGCGAAGCGGTAAAGGCCCGACCGTGTTGTACCTCCACGGCGATCGAGGCGGTAGCGAGTGGACCACGATCCTTCAACGGCTCGCAACAAACTTCGACGTCGTCGCCCCGGATCATCCGGGCATGGGTCACAGCAGTTCGCCAGACTGGATCGACAACATCCATGACATGGCCTACTTCTATCTTCAGTTGATCAAGGCGCTCGACCTTCGAGATGTCCATGTCATCGGATCGTCGCTTGGCGGCTGGATCGCCATGGAAATGGCGGTGCGCTCTACTGAACGTTTGCGCTCGTTGACTTTGGTTGGCACTACGGGCATTTACCTCGATGGCACCGATCTTCCCGATCAGTTCCTGATGACCAACGAGGAATTGGTCCGCACGCTGTTCGTCGATCAGTCTCGCGCCGACGTTATTCTTGCGACACCGCAAACCGACGAGCAAATGGATAGATTTTTGCGCAATCGGCACATCTCCGCCCGGCTGGGTTGGACTCCTCGCTTTCACGATCCGCATCTCGAAAAGTGGCTGCCGACCGTCGACATCCCGACGCTGATCGGCTGGGGGCGTCATGACGCACTTTTCCCAGTGACGTATGGCGAGCGGCTCGCAAAGTTGTTTCCCAATTCCGAACTCACGATCTTCGAGAACTCCGGGCACCTGCCTCAAGTTGAAGAAGCCGAACGATTCAGCATCGTATTTGAGCAATTTACGCGGGGAGTTCAATCATGAGATTTGGCTTTTTCCATCTGATGCCCTATGCCGACCTGGATCTTGACTACGTCGAGAAACACAAGTCCTCATGGTTGACCCTGCCGAACTCGTACTACGACCCTGAAAAGGGCGCGGCCCTGTATCACCGCTATCTGGACGAGTACGAATACGCTGCCGATCTGGGGTTTGAATTTCTCGGGTTGAACGAACATCATCAGACTGCGTATGGGATGATGCCGTCACCGAATGTGCTGGCCGGTACGCTTGCGCGTAAGCTCAAGGGCAACACGAAGATCGCGATTCTTGGACGAGCTTTGCCAGTGCTGAGCAATCCGTTGCAGGTGGCCGAAGAGTACGCAATTCTCGACAACCTTACGCGAGGCCGACTGATTGCCGGCTTCGTGCGCGGCATCGGCGCCGAGTATCACGCTTTGGCCATGAATCCGACTGAGAGTCATGCGCGCTTCCATGAAGCCCATGACCTGATCATGCAGGCATGGACGCGGCCCGGCCCATTTTCGTTTAATGGGAAATATTATAAATTTCCCTATGTAAATCTTTGGCCCCGGCCGTATGCCAAGCCGCATCCCCCGGTTTTCATTCCGTCTCAAGGCTCCAAAGAGACCATTGAATTCGCCGCGGCGGCCAATCATCGATACACATATTTGCAGACTGCCGCGCCTGCGGCCGTATTGTTCAAGTACATGCAGGCGTACCGCGACGAAGCCGAACGCCAGGGCTGGCAGGCCACACCGAACCATCTGGCATGGAACGTCAAGATCTATGTCGGAGAGACCGATGCGATTGCGCAGCGCGAAGCCAAGCCGCACATCGAGGCATTCGCTAACCGTTTCCAGAGGATGTCGATGGAAATGCTGCTGCCGCCTGGCTATACATCAATGACGGCCTTCAAGAATCTGATGCGCGAAAAAGCGAATGTCTCGCGCGAGAGGACCATGGAGGAAATGATCTCGCTCGGCACCTTCATCTGCGGTTCACCTCAGACGGTGATCGACAAATTGGCGGACTTCCAAAGCAAGGGAGGCTTCAATATCGTTGGCGCCGGTCTGCAATACGGCACGATGCCTGCTGACCTGACACGCAAAAACACCGAGATGTTTGCCCGGGAAGTGATGCCTGCGCTGATAAACGCACTACCTGGCAGCCAGGCTCTGTCGGGCGTCCACGCAAATGCCAGCG
Source organism: Paraburkholderia sp. BL27I4N3 (assembly GCF_003386115.1). Lineage (NCBI taxonomy): Bacteria > Pseudomonadati > Pseudomonadota > Betaproteobacteria > Burkholderiales > Burkholderiaceae > Paraburkholderia > Paraburkholderia sp. BL27I4N3. The sequence continues at coordinate 444,695 of NZ_QREJ01000002.1, forward strand.
ATCTGCTTCCTCAAACTGAGGGCTTCGTCAGGTAAACAAACAGAGGACTCCAAACGTCTGGTGATCGCCCCGCCCTGCATTACCGGACGCGAAGCGTCACGGTACACCTCGAACTCAAGATTGTCTGCCAGTGTTGGCTTCACGGTCAGCAACGATCCGTCTGGATGCTTTCGGGACCATGCGCGAGAACAACTCGAACATCACTACCCTTCTAGACCATGTGGAACGACTGCGCTTGACATGGCCCGTCAGTTCGATGCATGATGCATCATCACTAAAAAACATTGTTATAGAGGCTATCACGTGACAAAAACAGCATATTGTGCCCATGGAAAGGATGCCGCGTACCTCCTGCACGGTTACACCAATCTGCAGTCACACCTGACCCAAGGACCGCTGATCATTGAGTCCGGTGATGGCATCTACGTCGTCGATTCTGAAGGGAAGCGCTATATCGAGGGCATGGCCGGGCTGTGGAGCACGGCGCTGGGCTTTAGCGAGCAGCGCTTGGTTCAAGCAGCAAGTCGGCAGATGGAAAAGCTGCCCTACTACCACAATTTCTCGCACAAATCACACTCGCAGCAAATCGAACTGGCCGAACGCCTTGTAAAAATGGCGCCCGTGCCGATGAGCAAAGCGTACTTCGCGAATTCCGGGTCCGAGGCCAACGACACGGCCATCAAGATGATCTGGTACCACTTCGAAGCACTGGGCCAATCGCAGCGCAAGAAGATCATTAGCCGCCAACGCGCCTACCACGGCACCACGATGGCTTCAGCCAGTTTGACCGGCCTTCCGAACAATCACCGATCCTTCGGTCTGCCATTGCCATTCGTGCGACACACCTTGTGTCCGCACTACTGGCGCGAAGGCCTCCCTGGCGAGACTGAAGAACAGTTCGCGACACGCTGCGCCGACGAATTGGAAGCACTGATACTTCGCGAAGGTCCCGACACTGTCGCCGCCTTCTTCGCTGAACCGGTGATGGGAGCTGGTGGTGTCGTCGTGCCGCCCGCCACGTATTGGGAGAAAATTCAGGACGTACTGAAACGCTACGAAATCTTGCTGGTCGCCGATGAGGTGATCTGCGGTTTCGGCCGCACCGGCCGCATGTTCGGCTGTGAGACCTTTGGCATCAAACCGGACATTCTTGAGTTGTCGAAGCAACTCACCTCCAGCTACATGCCGATGTCGGCACTTCTAGTCAACGACCGAGTTTTCGGGCCGATCGCCGAAGAAAGCGGTCGCATCGGTGTGTTCGGTCATGGTTTCACCGGTGGTGGCCACCCGGTGGCAGCAGCCGTCGCCAACGAGACCTTGGACATTATCGACGAGCGCAATCTGGTCGCGCATGCAGCCGACGTCGGAGCTCATTTGCAGACGAGCCTGAGGGAACTGAGCAGTCACCCTCTGGTCGGCGAAGTGCGTGGTGTTGGCCTGATCGCGGCGGTTGAACTGGTCGTCAACAAAGAGGAAAAGCGCGGCACTGATCTGCCAGGCCAGCTCGGCGCCTTGGTCAATGGTTTCCTGCAGCAGCGCGGCGTGATTTCGCGCAATATGGCTGACGCGCTGGCCTTTTGCCCGCCGTTGATTATCACCAAGCCGCAGGTGGACGACATGGTCAATCATCTCCGGCTGTCGCTCGACGATGCTCTGAAGGCACGTCGCTGAATGCCGCTCGATGTATGACAGGCATGCTTAACATTTCGATGAATCTATTGGCCCGCCAATGAAAACCACGAACTTTCAGCATTGCCTGCGCGTTCGGTACCATGAAACTGACCAGCAAGGTATCGTTTATCACGCGCGCTATCTCGAGTACCTCGACGTGGCCATGACCGAATACTTTCGCCACCTTGGCTGGGACTACAAGCCATTGCTGGCTGAGGGTTGCGATCCTTCGATCGTTAGCATCATGCTGGAATTCGAAAGCCCGGCGAGATTCGAAGAAGAGATCAAGATTGCCGTACATCCGGTCAAGGTTGGAAGCAGCAGCTTCACACTAGGATTTGATATTACACGCGCGTCTGGCGACGAAAAGCTGCTTGGCGCCGAAACAGTCTATGTGAACTTCGATCCCGCAACCCGGCGCTCGAGGCCGCTGCCACCGACGGTGCGGGAGCGATTACTCGAGAATATTGTCGCAAACAATCTGGAAAGTAATAGATAACATGAATAGCGCAGAAATCAAGAATGCCTATTGGAATACCGGAATCAGCGATGTGGAGCCCACCGCCGTTCATGCTCGTGGCTACGACGTTAATGACTTGATGGGCCGCGTGTCCTTTGCAACAACGTGCTATCTGGTGATTCGTGGCAAGCTGCCGACCCCGAATCAGGAACGCATGCTCGATGCCTTGCTCAATTCAACAATTGACTATGGGCTCAAGAAGCCCGGCACAGCAGCAGCCCGCTATTGCGTCTCGGGAAATCCGAACATGCAAGCGGGTCTGGCCACCGCAGTCTTGTCAGCGGGCGAGTACACACTAGCACCTGAAGACGCTGGCAAGTTCATCATCGAAGGGGTTGCTAAATACAAGGCTTCCGGACAGACTTTGGACACGTTCGCAACGGCCTATGTGGCTGAACTTCGGGCACGGAAAGCCCGTGTGCCCGGTTTCGGACATCCCAACTTTAAAGGGGTCGACCCTCGTTCGGAACGACTCAAGAACCTTGCGATGAGAGAGGGCATCTGGGGCGAATCCTGCGACTGGTACGAAGCGATCCACCGTGCATTCAAGCTCGCGGTGAACAAGCCGGATTTACCGATTAACGATGTTGGAATGACAGCGGCGCTATTTGCCCAACTCGGCTTTAGCCCAGCCGAAATGACCGGTATCGCAGTCATGGCGACGTTGCCTGGCGTAATTGCCCACATCACAGAAGAAATGAATAGCAAAGTCCGTATTCGTACCATTCCGGATGAAACCGTCACATACGAGCGTACCCGTCGCGATCTGGAGGCCGATCTAAAATCGGTCGGCTGGTAGCCATTCACTCGCCAAGAGAGCCGCAGTCCCTCCCGACTGCTTGCCCCATCAGTCAAATATCCAAGAGGTTACCCATGACGACTCCACGCGACGCCGAACGCGAGCAGATTCTGGACGTGGTACGAAAGTTTGTCGAACGGGATGTGCTTCCGGTTGTCACTGAACTCGAGTCGACTGACACCTACCCCCAAGCCTTGTTCGATCAAATGGCAAAACTCGGCCTGTTTGCGCTGACTCTTCCTGAAGAGTACGGTGGCTTGGACGCCGGCTATGAAACCGTCTCGCGCGTGCTGATGGAGTTGTCCCAGGGCTGGATGACGCTATCCGGCGTCCTCACTGCCCAATTCACTGTCGCATCGATGATTCTCCGCTTCGGTACCACCGAACAGAAGAATCGTCTGCTGCCTAGCATGGCGGCGGGCGAACTCAAGGCCTGCTTCTCCATCACCGAGCCGGGCACAGGGTCCGACGCCCAAGCCATCACCACCCGCGCCAGGAAGGAGGGCGACGACTACCTCATCAACGGACAGAAGATTTGGGCGACTCACGCCCTGAACGCCGGTCTGCTCATGGCCCTGGTTGTTACCGACCCGGAGCAAAGTCCGCGTCACAAAGGCATCACTGCGATGTTAATCGAAAAGCAACCCGGCGCGACTCACCTGCCAGGACTCGAAATACGCAATCAAAAAAAACTCGGTTATAAAGGCATGGAGTCGTCCGAGATTTTCTTTGACGATATGCGCATTCCCGCCAGTTCAGTTCTCGGCGGCGATGCTGGCCTGGGAGTTGGTTTCAAATACACCATGGGTGGCCTCGATTCCGGCCGCCTGTCGGTGTCCTCTTCGGCCATCGGGATTGCGTTAGGCGGTCTGAAACGGGCGCTTGCCTATTCACAGCAACGCAAGACCTTCGGCCAGCCCATTTGTCAACACCAGGCCATTCAACTCAAACTCGCGCAGATGGCCACCAAGATCGAAGCGGCCAAGGCCTTGACTCTGCAAGGCGCACGCAAGATGGACAACGGCGAACGCGCCGACCTGGACATGGCGATGGCCAAACTGTTCGCGACCGAAATGGCCATGGAGGTCACTATCGACTCGATGCGCATTCATGGTGGTTTCGGCTATTCGCCCGAATTCATGGTCGAACGCTTTTTCCGCGAAGTACCGGTATTGATCCTGGGAGAAGGTTCGAACGAGATTCTGCAGATTCTGATTGCCCGAAAACTGGTTGAAAACAGCCCCGCTTGAACACCGGCCCGCAATCAAAATATGGGAATTCCCATGAAGACGACAGTCCATTTGAGTTTTGATCTTGATGCCCTGTCAAGCTGGATTACGTCGTTCAAACAGACATCGCCTACGCCGATTTCGCGTGGAGAGTTCGGTGCGCGCGTCGGTGTCCCGCGTGTACTGGACCTCCTGCACAGGCTGCAAGTACCAGCTACTTTCTTCGTGCCCGGCCACACAGCGCTGACCTTCCCGGAAGCGGTGAGGGCCATCGCTGCAGAAGGGCATGAAATAGCCGCACACAGCTTTCTTCATGCCTCACCGGTTGGCATGAGCCGGGAGCAAGAGCTGAACGATTTTATCGCCGCCGAAGAGGCTCTGAAACAAGTCGCGAAGGTAAAGCCGATTGGTTACCGTTCGCCAGCGTGGGACTTGAGCGTCAACACACTCTCGATCTTGGCCGAACGTGGCTACCTCTATGACAGCAGTCTAATGGCAGACGATTATCGCCTCTATAGACCACGCATAAACGATGAGGTGCAATCGGACGGTCGGGTCGTATTCGGCCCGAACTCGAGCCTAGTGGAGTTCCCGGTCGCTTGGGAGTTGGACGATTTTGTTTATTTCCAGTTTATGGGCAAACCGCCGCTGAATGGATTACGCTCGGCCGAGGAAGTTGGCGCAATCTGGTGGGCCGAGTTCGACTATTGCGCAAAACATGTCGAGGGTGGCACCTTCACGCTGACCATGCACCCGGAAGTGATCGGACGCGGCCCGCGTATCGTCATGCTAGAACGCCTGATCCAGCGCATGAAGGCAATCCCCGGGGTACAGTTCTCGCGCATGAGCGAGACGGCCGAACGCTACAACCAGTCAATGCCGATGGCCTAATCCAAAACGGGAACTTCAACGTGTCGTCATCATCTCTGCTGCCGTTTGGCAGCGCAGCCAATATTGCCAATGCGATCCGCAACGGTTTCCTGAGTAGCCGGGAAGCGCTCGAACATTTCATTGGGCGCTTGGACAGCCACAACGCCTCCCTGAATGCTGTGGTCACCCTCCGATTGGACGAGGCACGCGCCGAAGCTGACGCAGCGGACCGCGCGCGTCAGCGTGGTGGCATCATGGGGCCGCTACACGGCGTGCCGATGACCGTCAAGGAATCGTTCCGCCTGGCGGGTACTCCCACGACATGGGGACTTGAAAAATTCGCCCATTCAATCCCGACTGACGATGCCGTCGCCGTACGTCGCCTGAAAGAAGCTGGCGCGGTCATATTCGGCAAAACCAACGTACCGGTATTGTTGGCCGACTGGCAAACATTCAACCCTGTTTACGGCACGACAAACAACCCGTGGGACGTCGCTCGCTCGCCTGGCGGGTCTTCTGGCGGAGCCGCAGCGGCTATTGCAGCGGGGCTTACGGGACTCGAATTGGGCACCGACATAGGTGCCTCGATTCGCAACCCGGCACACTATTGTGGCGTGTACGGGCACAAGCCGACGTTCGGCATTGTCTCCCAGTCGGGCCATGCGCTGCCGGATGTGGTTTCCGAGCCGGACATGGGCGTCATTGGTCCGCTGGCGCGTAGCGCGAGCGACCTCGCGCTCGTATTAGGTGTAATCAGTGGTCCAGCGGACATTGCAAACAGGGGGTGGCGTCTTGATCTGCCTGCGCCGCGAAAGACCGAACTCAGTGCCTTCCGTGTAGCGTTCTTGTTCGACGCACCCAACGCACCGGTCGATACCGAAGTGGCGCAGCAACTTCAAAAACTGGCTGATTTCCTACGCGACAGCGGCGTGCAGGTCACGGAGAACGCCTGGCCTAATTTCGACCGCGACGAAATGTACCGCCTGTATGTAAGGCTGCTCCGCTCGACCACGTCCCGCAATCACACGTCCGCCGAGGTGCTGCGTTTTCGTGAGGAGGTCGGCACCAGATTCGCCGACACCGACGACTATTGGTGGCTCGCACGGGAAGCGGCCGCGATGGGACATCGCGACTGGTTGCTACTCAACGAGCTACGTCATCGTATCCGCATGAAATGGGCTGCCTTCTTTCAAGACTTTGATGTGCTCGTCTGTCCGGCCGCGTCCACTACGGCTGTCACGCATGATCATTCTCTACCCCGCCACGAACGCCGAATCACAATCAATGGCGAGCCGGTGCAATCGATCCACCAGATGTTCTGGGCCAGCATGGCCACGCTGGCTTATTTGCCCGCTACGGTAGCCCCCATCGGCGTGGGTAATTCGGGCCTGCCCGTGGGAGTGCAGATCATCGGAGCCCAGTATGACGACCACACTACCATTGAGTTCGCCCGCTTGCTCGAAACCCAATACCAAGCCTTCACTGCGCCGCCCGCATTTGCGGCGTGAAGATATACGCGATACGCTCGTCCAACCTTAGAGAAACGCACCATGACACAATCCACCAATCGTCCGCCAGGCAAATATTATGAAGAACTCAACGTCGGCGATACTTGGGAAACCAAGTCCCGCACCGTCACCGAGACGGATTTGGTGAATTTCACCTCGTTCTCCTGGGACACCCACCCGATGCACACCAACGCAGAATATGCCAGGAACTCACCGTTCGGTCAGCGCCTGATGCACGGACCCGGCGTTTTCGCGATGGCATCGGGACTCGAGATCGGGCTTGGCTTCAAGGAAGGCACGAGCCTGGTGATGCTGGGCATGACGTGGAACATGAAAAATGTGGTGTTCATCGGCGACACCATACGCGTGCGGGAAGTCGTGGCCTCCAAGCGCGAAACCAAGAAGCCGGACCGGGGTATCGTAACGTTCGACCTGGAGGTGCTCAACCAGAAGGATGAAATCGTTCAGCATGGTCAGTGGGTAATCATGTTCAGTCGTATTCCGGCCGAGTTCGCCTGACGTCCCGAATGGAAGGCATCTCACGATGCCAATCAAAAAACAACCCGGCGTGATTCATCCGCCGGGACTTGAAAACCGCGCCGTGAAAAACCCAGCTGAAAATATATAGAATCCTTCGAGATTGTTCTTGACGGCTTGAACGAGTTCCCCGAACGATGACTATTGACCCCGAGCATCCGCTGATGGAAGCGATTCGCCAGCACCCGTTGCATATCGCGCTGGGACTTCAGAGCGTGCGGGCCGCCGGTGGTGAGGCCTGGATCGAGGCACGAGTCGGCGAACTGACGGTCAATGCCTATGGCCGCACTCATTCCACCTTCCTGACTACCTTCATGGACATGGCCGCATTTGCCGCATCATTAAGCCTTTTACCTGCAAGCAGAAAGGCAAGTACGTTCGATGCACACTACTCGATGATGAACGGTAGCAAGCAAGGCGACGACGTGCATTTTTACGCCACGGTAATGAAAAATAGCAACACTTTGAAGTTTGTGAATGTCACTGCGACGTACACCGACACACTCCTGGCGCAAGCACTCATCGTCCAGGCCGTTCTATAGGCCGGTACAGCATAAGCGCGAGTTTCCGACCACGTAGCTTCTGCAATTGAGAAGGTCGACGAACGCGACCGCAACCCAACTTGGGGAGGCAATCCATGAGCGAGGATGCCCAGACCTTTTTGGCCTTGCGCGTGACACGCTTTGGTGACAGCGACAAGGGAAGCTTCGACCGCGCGGACAAGATGCCTGCCTGCAACCGGACACATCACTGTCTGACTTGGCTCTGAAGGCAGGGGGGAGGTGAATGCTAACCAGTTTCGCGATTGGACTGGGCACGATCAGTCACCGCAGTCGGGCTCGAATTTGAAAGCGAACCGCTCTCGCGGCCATGGATTCGCTTGCTCGCTTTACACTGACCCGCTAATGAGTGTCTCCGCCCGCGATCGCCGGAAGGTAGGATTCACTCCAAATGCTACGGATCGGATCAACGCCCGCAGGCACACCCGTCATCGGTTTATCTGGAACAGGCGATCGCCGCCTTGCAGCAACAGCGAGACATCGACGACAGCCTGATCCCGCACGTCGTGTGAACGGCTGTGAGAATCCGACACTAAACGGCGGCGTCAATCAGAGATGCGGAATGGTCATGCTCTGCTAAACGGTTTGGGAATGGTTTGCGCGGAGAGCGAGAGGCGCTACCCGGTGCGTCGGAAGGAGCCCGTAGGGCGAGTGCAGACGCACCCGACGCGGTTCATTTCAGGAAGTGGTGACGCTCAGGTCAAGATGCGGTAGAAGAAGGAATACCGCCGAAGAAACAGGCCCGACACCGGCTCAAACCGCCAAGTTCACTCCGATGTCGAGCCCCACACGCGCATGGGCACGGGTGCCGGCCCAGTATGGCACGGTCCACCAGTCCCGTCGATAGCGTTTCGGCATTGACGGGGATTGCCGATGCCGGCCACCGGCCGCCTGTTTGTGTGCGCCCGCTGCCGGGCGCAGGTCATCGTTTGCCGCCGTTGCGACCGCGGCCAGATCTATTGCGACGGCGACTGTTCGGAGGTCGCACGTCAGGCCAGCATGCGCGTGGCCGGCCAGCGCTATCAGCGCAGTCGTCACGGCCGCTTCGCGCATGCCGAACGGATGCGCCGCTATCGCAGCCGCCGGAATAAAGTGACGCATCAGGGTTCCTCTGCGCCTGCCGCCGATGCTCTACTGGCACCGACTTCGACGACGTCGGCGGCAACAGCGGCGGTATCCGCCACCGCCCCAGCTGTGCCTGAGCAGTGCCATTTCTGCCACTGCGTCTGCCCGGGCTTCGTGCGCCTGGGGCCACTACGCCGTCGGGTCTTCCGTGATGTTCGTACTACTACCTACTGCACAGGAAGTGACCCATGACCATTGGAGTTGAACTTGAGGCGCAGATCCTGCGCTACTACCACGTCGAGAAGTGGCGCTGCGGCACCATCGCACGGCAGTTGCACGTGCACCGTGGCACGGTCCAGCGCGTGCTGGCGCAGGCCGGTCTGCCCCGCATCGGCGGGATGCTCAGACCTTCGCAGATCGATGCCTACCTGCCGTTTATCCATGACACGCTCAAGAGGTTTCCGTCGCTCACGGCCAGCCGGCTGTATGCGATGGTCACCGAGCGCGGCTACCGTGGCAACCCTCATCATTTCCGGCACCTGATCGCGGTACACCGTCCGCGTCCTGCACCAGAGGCTTATCTGCGGCTGCGCACCTTGCCTGGAGAGCAGGGCCAGGTTGACTGGGCCCATTTCGATCACCTGCAGATCGGGCGCGCGCGCCGGCCACTCATGGCCTTCGTCATGGTGCTGTCATGGTCTCGGCAGATCTATCTGCGCTTCTTCCTCGATGCCCGCATGGACAGCTTCCTGGCGGGCCACGCCGGCGCGTTCGCGGCGTGGTCCGGATTGCCACGAATCCTCCTCTACGACAATCTCAGGAGCGCTGTGCTCGAGCGTCAGGGTGATGCGATCCGCTTCAACCCCACGCTTCTCGCGTTCGCCGCTCATCATCGCTTCGAGCCGCGTCCCGTGGCAGTGGCCAGAGGAAACGAGAAGGGACGCGTCGAAAGAGCTATCAGGTATGTACGCGAGAATTTCTTTGCCGCGCGCAAGTTCACCGATCTCGACGATCTGAACATCCAGGCCGCGCAATGGTGCGCGGGCATGGCGGCGGATCGTCCCTGCCGGGAAGAACCCACGATCACGGTGCGCGAAGCCTTCGCCCGCGAGCAGCCCAGCCTGCTTGCGTTGCCGGAGAATCCGTACCCCTGCGAACTGCAACTGGCCGTGAAGGTCGGCAAGCAGCCGTATGTGCGCTTCGATCTGAACGACTACACGATCCCGCATACCCACGTGCGGCGCGTACTTACGGTCCGGGCTGATCCCCGGCAGGTGCGCATTCTCGACGGCGCCGATCTGCTTGCAACTCATGTGCGCAGTTACGATCGCGGCGCGCAAATCGAGATTCCCGCACACATCGACGCCCTCGTTGCACGCAAACGCGAAGCCCGTCACCATCGCGGCCTCGACCATCTCGCCCGCGCAGCGCCGGCCAGTCACACACTCATGCTGCGCGCGGCTGAACGCGGCGCCAATCTGGGTAATATCACCGCCCACCTGCTGCGGCTGCTCGACCGTTATGGTGCAGCCGAACTGCAGGCAGCGATCGAGGAAACGCTCGCCAGCGATGCCGCGCCTCACCAGAATCCGGTGCGTCTGGCGCTGGAGCGTCGGCGCGAGTCGCGTCAGGTACCGCCGCCAGTGACGGTGAACCTGCCCGAGCACGTGCGTAGCAAGGACACGCTGGTGACCCCGCACCGGCTCGACATCTACGACCAGATAACGGGAGGTACTGATGAGCTCGCCTGAGAACCTGCAGGAACGCGCGAACGCCCTGCGCCTGTACGGGCTGCTGGCGCATTGGCCGGAACTCACTGACGCCGGCTGGGTTGCGCCGCTGTTGCAGTGGGAAGAAGACGAGCGTGCCCGCCGTTCGCTTGAGCGACGCATCCGGGACGCCCATCTGGGCAGCTTCAAACCGCTGTGCGACTTTGACTGGACCTGGCCCACGCGCTGCGACCGGGCCGCCGTCGAAGAACTGATGTCGCTCGAGTTCGTCAGAGACACCGCCAACGTCGTACTGATCGGCCCGAACGGCGTGGGCAAGTCGACCCTGGCGCTGAACCTCGCCTACCAGGCGCTCGTCAACGGGCACACGGCGCTGTTCACAACTGCTGGCCAGATGCTCGGCGAGCTCGCCGCGCTTGACAGTGACTCAGCGTTACGCCGGCGGCTGCACCGGTACGCCACGCCTGACGTGCTCGTAATTGACGAGGTCGGATACCTGTCCTACTCGAATCGCCACGCCGACCTGCTGTTCGAGCTGATCAGCCGCCGGTATGGCGCAGCGAGCACCGTGGTCACCACAAACCGGCCGTTCGCAGAATGGTCGGAGGTGTTTCCGAACGCCGCCTGCGTCGTCTCGCTGGTTGACCGGCTGGTGCATCGCGCCGAAGTCGTCGCGATCGAAGGCGAGTCCTACCGGGTGAAGGAGGCGCGTGAACGGGCGGAGCAGCGCGCAAAGAAACGCAGCGCAGCACGTATGGAGAAGAAGAAATCATGAAGCGCCTTCACCTGCCTTCGGGCATCACTCACGGGCTGGACTTCCTGATCCCAGACAACTGGTCCGCAGATCAGGCGCTCGCCGTCGTGGAACTCATCGACGATCTACGCGAGCGTATCGCCGCGCACTATCAGATTCCGCTCAATGACCTGCTGCACGAACAACGCGCGCCTCCCGACAATCCTCACCCTCGTGACATCGACGATCCATTCTGATGACCATCACCCAACAACAGCGGCCCATAACCGCCTCTGTTGTTGACGCTTCTACTCAACTTTGCGCCGCCATCTAATGGCGCTTTTACACCGCCGCTAACACGTCGCGCCGCTGGACTAAAATCGCACTCACCCGACGGGCTCCTATGTGTGGCGCGCACAACAAATGCGTCGCCAAGGCACGATTGCCCCCTACGCGCTGTCAAATCGACCAGGCTGCGGTCTTAGCCGGAGATCTGATTCTTGAGCGCACCCCGTTTCGCTCGCCACAAACTGGCGAATGCTATCGGCAAAGCGCTGAAGGGCCTGGAGAGATCCGTACACACTCTTATACTCTTCGCGCCCGATACGACCATCCAGCACAACCTGCATGCCCGAATCACTGGCAATCCGTTCGATATCCATCACATTGCACCTTCAATTCTGAAGACTATGCCGGGCTCCTCTCATTCGGCCCGCGGAGAACTCCTAACGTCGGTCGGTGCGACTCCGGAGGAAACACGCACCACGATCCGTCACCATGCTGGAAAAAGAGGATTGCCAGGGGACCTGACGCCAGAAGTGCCTCCGCACGTACGCATCGCAGAGGTCCCGGTATTGCGTGACGTACCCTGGTCAGTCGAATCGGCGAGGCCGGCGTCGGCGCCAGCCATTTCTCGATTACGTTGCGCAAAGAAATCGCGTTGCTGCTCATTGCCTGCCTCCTCACCTTCAGTCCCGTAGCCACCGCCAACCCGAGGGCGTACTTGCTGGTTCTTGACCTGTTAAATACGCTTTATTGACCTAATAATAGTAGTTGCTTGACCTAGATTCAAGTCCGTTGGGAGTCGGGGAAAACACTGATTTATGAGACAAAATATCTGCACGAATCTCAGCGATAACGGGATAACGGGATATTTTTGTACGATCGGTCTCAACTAGCTTGTACCCGGAGACCCAACAAGCGGTTGTGAAACACGAATCCATGCCTCGCGAGTTTCAGCGCCACAAAAATTTCTATGTTTTCTACTTCCATCGAACTGACCTAGAATTTTGGAGCGGCAGATGTGCTTTTTTGGGGAGAGTCAGCATGCAACAGACGGCAATGAAGCAAGGTGCGTTTGTTTGATCCAAGGCAGCCGAGGGAGATATGGTCAAGAGTGGTGTACGGACAGTCTCCGCCAACCTACTAGCTAACTCGCCACGCTAGCGATCCGACACAATTCCGCCCTTAGGACTGAGGTAATCCTGAAGAGTGGCAAGCAACGCAGCCGCAGTTGGAGAAAGTGTCCGACTGCGTGCCGTCACCAAACCAATCGAGCGTTTCGTCAGTGGTGCCGTCAGCAGGCGCTTTACGATGCGCCGGTGTCCGACGATGGCCGCAGCAATTTGCGGCAACGCAGCAACGCCGAAACCGCATTCCACCATGGCTGCGATGGTGGAAAGGTGCTCAGCCTCGAACAATGGCTGAAACCGGATCTTGTTCTGGAGGAAGGCCCACTCAGAGTACTGGCGAACGCTACTCGGATGGGTCATGGAAACGTGCGGGTAGTCGATCGTGTCTGCCCATCGGATCGGCCCCTTAGCGCGCGCCAATCGATGATCGATCGGAATCAGCAACACAAAGCGGTCGGACATCATCGGGTCGTACTGCAAGTCGGCTTGCTGCGGGTCCGCCGCAGTCAGGGCGAAATCCACTTCGCCGGAACGCACCAGATCGAAAGCGGCGCCCGAAAGTGTGTCGTAGACCTTCAGCTCCACCTCCGGATGTGCCAGGTGATACTTCATAAGCACGGGTGGCAACAGCGTTGCGGCCAACGAAGGAAGTGCCGCGACGGCAACTCTGCCCCGGGCTCCGCTGGCGGCTCCGGCGATCGCGTCGAGTGCGTCGCGAAACACATTCCGCAATACCACCGCCTGCCGCAGAAAAACCTCGCCAGCGACTGTCAATCGTACGGTGCGCGTCGTCCGATCGAACAGCTTTACGCCCAGATCGTCTTCGATGCGCCTGATCTGCGTGGAAAGAGCGGACTGCGACAGGTGCAACTGGTCCGCCGATTGCCGGAAATTGAGCGTTCTGCCCAACACAAGTACCGTCTCAATGTCGCGCATCGAAAGATTGATATGCATATTCAGATTGATTGATCGGGAAACTGAATCAGTTTATAGAAAAAATCTGATTCATCAATCAAGGGTGACAGCTTAGACTTCCCCCGACGGACGAAGGTTGAGTCTTGACATCCATTAACATGGGATTGACCCAATTGGAGTATTGGCGTGAGCCATATTGATCAACAGGTTCTTGCGCTGCCGGCTGAGCAGTGGGCCTCGACGTTGGACGGTGCACTAGCGGACATGGCCGGCGCGCCTATCAACGCGCATAAACTGATGGCACACATCCCCCAGCTCCTCGGGCTCGATGCCCACGTCGCCGAGGACGTCGCGGCGTACAAATCTGAGGCGCAATTCGCTTCAGCAGCCGGCCGGTTGCACGGAGAAGTCCCAGCATGAACAGCGATGCCATCGAAGCAAAGATGCTCTCAGAGCAGATCCTAACGTAGGAGAGTTTTGACATGGATGAAGCGTGGATCAAAGTCTGCGACGTCTCAAAATTGAAGCCGGATACCGTCTTTGCAGCTGAAACAGGTGACAGAATGATAGCGATCTTTCTAGTCGAGGATCGCTACTTCGCGACAGAGAACGTTTGTCCTCACGCCTATGCCTTGCTGTCCGACGGGTGGCTGGGAGGCAAGGAAATAGAGTGCCCCTTGCATGGAGCCCGATTCGACATTGAAACCGGTGCACTCATCGAAGGCCCAGCAGAGTGTGGTCTGAAGACGTATCCAGTGCGCGTCGAGGGTGAGGACGTGCAGTGCCTGATACCGAATTGAACCTTCCCTGATCTAGAGGAAATGTTATGCACGTAATCGACGCATTGAGCTCCGACTTCTATGAGGTCGAGTTCTCAGGGCAACCCGCAACCATGTGGGATGTGTTCCAAGATTGGAACGCGCACGATCGGTTGGGCCTCCTGATATACGAACCGCTTGCAGGGATTGGCGCGACGCATCTTATCCAGATGGCTTGTATGTGTTTCTACGATGTCAAGCCGATCCGAAGGACGGAGCGAAAAATCTATCCAGAGATTTTTGCTATACAGGTCGGCGATTGGTGGGGAGGCCACGGCAACTTCGACTTTTGGCCACCGCGAAGAGAAGTCCGAGTGGCGAACGATCATCGGGACGTTCTCGGTGCCATTAATGATCGCGGAATCACTCGGCTAGCAATGCCAGAACGCCCCCAACGCGATATTGCGCACCGAAGGAAAGAGGAAGATTGCGCATTGGATAGACTTGTCACGGCGATAATGTATAGCTCGACAGGCCGTGTTAGTAATCCGGACTTCACGATTAGGAGCAACAATCGTCGTAGCGAACGCGACGTTCAGCGTGTTATCAATCCGGCACAGATGTCCGAGCAAAGCATTGTGCAACTTGGTAAGTTGGCGGTTCCCGTCAAAGAGGGCGACCCCGACTTCATGCCTCGACAGAACGAACTCAATGCCAACGTTTCAGATCGAACACGCACCGAAGCGGAAACTCGTCGTACGGCGCTCAAAGAAAACGGCTTGATCACTGAGTCTTATCGGCTTGTGTCTCCGGAAGTGGCTCTCAAGTGCCTGTAAAGGCAGTCTCGGCGTGAGATGGAAAGGGCGCCGTGACTGCTACCGCAGAAGCGCGAGTAGGAAGAGCCGACCTACTATCGGGTAAAGACGGAATCCGGCCATCGACAGTGGGTGGAAGGGCCAGCCCTTTACCTCACGTGAAATGGAATGGACGCCTCCCACTCCGCGCGAGGTGGAAGCGATGAACAGACCCGCATACTCGCGGACTGACCGAATCAATACGGTCGGAATGGGAGATCATTGAGGTCTTCAGATCCAACCGGAGGAGGTCCATCATGAACCATACAGCCATAGGAGTTGACATCGCCAAAAGCGTGTTTCAGGTGCACTGGGTCGACCCGTACACAGGTGAAGTTGTCAACAAGGCAGTGAAGCGCGACAAATTTCTGGAATACTTCGCGAATCGTGCGCCCTGCGTAATCGGTATGGAAGCGTGCGGCGGTGCGCAGCATTGGGCACGGCAACTGGACGAAGATGGGTCACCTGGTGAAGCTGATGCCGCCGAAGTTCGTCAAGGCGTTCAATATCGGCAACAAGAGCGATCCAGCGGATGTGCGAGCGATCTGGATGGCCACGCAGATACCCAGCAAGCCGGTCGCGGTCAAGACCGAAGCGCAACAGGCCGTGCTGGCACTGCACCGGATGCGGCAGCAACTGGTGAAGTTCCGTACGATGCAGATCAATAGTCTGCGAGGCCTGCTGACCGAGTACGGCGAAGTGATGGGCAAGGGCCGCGAGGCCCTGGACAAGGCTATACCGGGTATTTTGGCCAAGCTGTCGGACCGTTTGCCTGCCATGCTGATCGATACGTTACGGGAACAGTGGAGTGGCCTGACAGGGCTAGACCCAATACTGTTCACTTGATAACCACTTTGGGTGCTATTCGCTGATTCAGTGGCTCCCATCGTCGCCGGATCCGAAAATTCGACATCTTTCGCTTCACGCCGCGGGGATTACGCTTGCCGCGGCTTTGCACGGCACGCCCACTGGCGATTTCCCGCAGTAAGCTGAGCCTCCAACTTTGCCACTGCTCAGGGGGGAACGGCCGCCGCCTCGGGCAGGCGTCGGTTCAGTACACGCACGGCATGGACAAAGGATAAGTCTTCAGGTCGCTGCCCGCTGTCCTGCGCCGCCTCGCACATCAGTCGACGGATCGCCGCGTGGGTAAGCATTAACGCATAGAACTCCTGACGGACCAGATCAGGCGTCTTGCTGCGCAGCACCTTCTTGCCGTCGCACAGATGTGTCTTGAT
Source organism: Paraburkholderia sp. BL27I4N3 (assembly GCF_003386115.1). Classification (NCBI taxonomy): domain Bacteria; kingdom Pseudomonadati; phylum Pseudomonadota; class Betaproteobacteria; order Burkholderiales; family Burkholderiaceae; genus Paraburkholderia; species Paraburkholderia sp. BL27I4N3. Next base: position 461,091 of record NZ_QREJ01000002.1, read on the forward strand.
CTCGTCAAACATCTCTTCTATTTTCCAGCGCCGGTGGTACAGCGCCGCGAGTTCTATGGCAGGCGCCACCGCTGCGTCCAGCAGATTGCCCGTGAAGCAAGGCTGGATCTGCATGATACCGTGGTCAGCCTGGACGGAGTGTACGATTGTCGCGCCAACCGCAAGGCGATTTTCAACCGTGGGATGGTGCCCAATATCAATCCGAACCCGCGTGGCAGGAAACGCACGAAGCAAGATCGCAAGCCGCTCTTCGATCTGGGCATTTTTAAAGAGCGGTTTCGTACGATCGAGCGCGTGTTCGCCTGGGAAGACAAATTCCGTCGCCTGCTCCTTCGCTTTGATCGAATCAGTCAGTTGCACTACGCATTCAAGACCATGGCCTATACGATGATCAACCTACGGCACTATTGCGGTAACTGATCGGGCAGTCGGGGCCCATGCTTCATCTCACGGCGCAGCGCGCCGTGATCCCGTTCGTCCTCACCCACCTGCAACACATCGGCGACAACGTAAAACTGCTTCGTCCCCGACCTCGGTGCGTCTGTTTTCGCCAGCCTGTCGATCTCGTTCAACGCCGCCTAACGGCTTCAACTGAAACTAGCAACAGTTGCGGGAGTTTCCTTTCGCTGCGCCGCGTAGATCACCGAGCGTGCGCCCTGGATCAGTAGCGTTCGAAGATATGAATCCCCTCGCTTACTCATCCCCAATAGCACCGTCTTGCCGCCAGTGGAGTTTTGCTTGGGCACTAACCCGATCCACGCACCTACCTGTCGGCCATTTTTGAAACTCTTTGCATCGCCAATAGAAGCCACCATCGGACTGGCTATGATCGGCCCTATGCCGGGAACTCTGGCCAGCTTGCGGCTGCCATCGTTCGTGCGATGCCAGACGATAATTTGACTCTCAATCTCATGGACCTGGCGATCGAACTCCTTCAACTGCTCCAATAGACGTTGCACAAGCAGACGGAACGAACCCGGCAACTCATTGCTCGCATCCTCAATAAGATCCGGCACGCGTTTGGCGATGTGGGCGATGCCCTGCGGAATTACAAGCCCGAATTCTGCCAGCAGTCCACGGATCTGGTTGGCTTGCGCCGTCCGCGCTTTTACAAATCCTTGACGGACGCGATGCAACGCTAGCACGGCCTGTTGCTCGATGTTCTTGATCGGCACGAAACGCATGTTTGGTCGGCCAACCGCTTCGCAGATGGCCTCAGCATCAGTCACATCGTTTTTATTCGTTTTCAAGGATCTTGCCGGGATTAAGCAATCCCTGCGGATCCAGCGCCTTCTTGATCCTGTGCATCAGGTCGAGCTCCACTCCGCCACGCCAGTCGGCCAACATGTCGACCTTCAAGCGGCCGATACCATGTTCGGCAGAGAAGCTGCCATCGAGGCGCCGGGTTACATCGTTCACGGCATGCATCAGCTCGTCGCTATGTGCCAGGAACGTCGGACCGTCCATGCCTTCCGGGGCGACCAGATTGAAATGGATGTTGCCGTCACCCAGATGACCGAAGGGCAGTACCCTTATGCCCGGCATTAGAGCCTCGCATACTTGCGTCGCTTCGGAGATCAATTGCGGTGTGGCCGAAACCGACACGGAGATATCATTCTTGACGGATGCGCCAGCACGCGCCTGCGCCTCTGACTGTTCTTCGCGCAGACGCCACAACGCCGCCTGCTGCCCTTCACTTTCGGCAATCGCCGCATCAAATACCAGGCCGTCCTCGATCGCCTGACCCAACACCGTTTCAAGCGTTTCCCGCAAGGGTGACTCGGGCTGACTGGTACCTAGTTCGATCAGCACATAATGATCCGCGGCCGATCTCAAAGCACGCTGAGTGCCCGGGATCAGCGACAGTACCAACTCCAGTCCATCGCCGCAGATGTATTCATAGGCCTGCAGGGCGTCACCGTTGGCACGCTGAAAGCGCTCCAGCAGTTCGAGCGCCGATTGCGGCGATTCGACCGACACGAGACCGACCTCCACCGTTTGAAGGCGTGGCACCAATCTCAGACAAGCGCCTGTTATGATGCCCAGCGTGCCCTCCGCACCCACAAAAAGCTGGGACAGACAATAGCCGGTGTTGTCCTTGCGTAACCGGCGCAAACCGTGCCAAACCCGGCCGTCGGCCAGAACCACCTCCAGCCCCATCACGAGGCTGCGCGCGTTACCATATTTTATCGTGTTATTGCCGCCAGCATTGGTCGACAAAACTCCGCCTATCTGCGCGGTACCCTGAGATCCGATCATTAGCGGCAACGCGCAATCCACCTTGGCGACTGCTTCACGCGCCGCCTGCAGCGTAACGCCGGCGTCCACGACAATACTGAAATTTAGGGTGTCGATATCGCGTACACGATTCATGCGTGCCAGGGAAAGGACTATCTGGGCGCCGCTGTCATCGGGCACGCCCCCACCGACCATTCCGGTATTACCGCCCTGCGGCACTATTGATACGCCATGCGCGGCGCATAACTGCACCGCCGCCGCCACTTCCTCGGTATTGGCGGGCCGCAGCACGGCAAGACTGTGTCCTGGATATAGACGCCGCCAGTCGATCTCATACGGCTGCGCATCGGCACCATCGAGCACACCGGAAGCGCCTAGTCGCGCGCGCAACGCCGCCAATAATTCGCTCATCGATGCGTTGCTCGCAGACGGTGAAACGATGCCGGATTCCGTTCTCATAAGATTAGCATTCCCGCATTGGATCTTAATTAATATAGTTCGGCACATTCGAGGCTTTCGAAGCTTTCGATAAATTCGCCGGAAACTTGATGATTCCTCTCGTGAGACCTGCGGTATGCGATGAGGTCGGCAATAGTGCCGACCTTCAGCTTGTGCTTGCGCGCGAATACCAGCAGATCCGGCATTCTTGCCATTGTGCCGTCTTCGTTCATGATCTCGCAGATAACGCCGGCCGGCAGCAAGCCGGCCAGACGCGCAAAATCGACAGCGGCCTCAGTGTGCCCCGGACGAACGAGCACGCCGCCATCCCTAGCCACGAGGGGAAACATATGACCTGGCGTGGTCAAATGCTCGCCGCCGAGCGATGGGTCAATCGCGACCTGCACCGTGCGCGCGCGATCGGCTGCGGATATACCGGTAGTGACACCCTGGCGCGCCTCGATGGACACGGTGAACGCAGTCCCGAACTGACTGCCGTTGCGCTGCGGCATCGGCGTCAGGCCTAGCTGCGCGGCTCGGGCCCGCTGCAGCGCGAGACAGATCAAGCCGCAGGCCTGTCGTGCCATGAAAGCAATGGCCTCCGCGCTGGCGAACTGTGCCGGAATGACCAGGTCCCCTTCGTTCTCGCGATCTTCATCATCGACCAAGACAAACATACGACCATGCCGTGCTTCTTCAATCAGCTCTTCAGTCGTGGCAAGCAGGCCTTGACTCTCGCTCTGTTGATAGACGTTCATCTGTGAAATTCCTCAGTCAATTGGGGTTTCGTGTCTGCTTTCCGTTTTATATTTCTCGACGGAATATAGCGGGCCACCAGGTGGCCGCGGATGTCCGAGCCAACGCGATTCCTCATCGACACGCAAGACCTGCTCGAAATGGTGGACAGCTTCCCAGAGAGGACCAGCAGCTGATTCGGCGATGCTGAAGCCTCGCTCATCCCGAATCAGGTCCTTCTCGACTATGAAATGGCTTTGCACCACGTGGCGCGCCGCCATTGACTGCAATACCGGACGCAAGCCATAGTCGAGTGACAATACATGCGCCGGGCTGCCGCCAGTACCCAGGCACAACACCGCCTTCCCTGCAAGACCGAATTGCGGCAGCACGTCGAGAAACACTTTTAGCAATCCGGTGAACGATGCTTTGAAGATTGGTGTTGCGATGATGATGCCATCTGCCTGATCAATGGCTTGTACGATGTCGGCAAGCACTACGTCAGACAAGTCACCCGTCAACAAGGTCTGAGGTGAAATATCACGCAATCGGTCATGGCGAACGCACAACGAAGGACTTGCGATATGGTCAAGCACATGATCCACCAGGAAAGCGGTTTTCGACGACGAGGACGGGCTGGCCGAGACGGCCACTACTGATCGAGTTTTCATGATATTTCCCTTTCTGATGGCTGGTCATCAACGACACTCGCCAAAGCTTGCCGGGGGTAAATGTCCGCAACGGTGATCACCAATTACCCGGCCTACATCCTTAGGCTAATGGCGAACAATTGGCGCCACAACGTAAACATTGTCTTTAGGCCGAGTTCAGCGAAAACTGGACACGAGGTGATTGGTTTCGCACGAACTAAACCTGATTATCAGATCACCTCGTATTTTTCCAGGACATTATTTACATTGACTTCCACATTGTTGGACTCGATGCTTGTCTGGAATAGCATCAATGGAATCATGCGAAAAGCAATAGCGTAGCGATGAATCGACAGAAGAAATACAAAGGACACAGAACATGCCGAGAAATCGCATCGCATTAGTTGGGACGGGTTCCATGGGCAGCGCGATCACGGAAGCGCTGGTAAAGCGCACATCGCACGACGTTTTCGTCCGCGGTTCGAAATTTGGATACGCCTCTGCCACCGCATTGTCGCAACGCCTGGGTGTTCGACAGGCGGCCGAAGCCGATATCACCCAGAGCGACTTCGCGTTCGTGGCAATTCCGGCTTTGGCCATCGAGCAGGTCGCCGCGCTGCTGAAAGATTTCACCTGCGTAGTGATCTCGGTCACGGTAGACGAGAATGTGGGCTTTGATGGCAACAAGAGTTCTGCTCAGCAGCTCGGCGATTTACTATCAGGCGTCCGAGTGGTGGGGGCGTTCAGTTCCTTATATGACGTCGTCGTGAGGGATCCGGAACCGTCGGAAAGACAAGTATTTTCGTATTTTCGGACAGCGATGATGCCAAAACTGCTGTCCAGCCGCTTGTTGAGGAAATGGGATTCGAGTTCGTTAATGGTGGTGCCTTGCGGCTAGCCCTTTACGGTGAAATCCTGAGGATGCTGGTGTCACAGCCCGGCGGAAAATCCGGCTACGGTAGAACCATCAGCTTCCGCGCATTTCAAACGATAGCCTAACAGTGCCGGCTCGGGCGGGGAATCGGTTCGTCCGAGCTGGCACCGCCACTCTACTGATTACCATGCGATTGCAGGCGCGACACAACCTCGTTCGGACGACTGTCAATCGCCACGCATTCGACGTGTAACAATGATAAGGCGCTGAAAATGCAAATAACAGCCGCTGAGCGCGGGACTAACGAGCCGCGCGGGTGGCGTGTCCAGGTAATACTCGGATCCCTGATGGCGTTGGCGTCCATATCCACCGACACTTATCTGCCAGCCATGCCCACAATGGCACATGAACTTGGTGCACCGCGCGGCGCAACTGAGTGGACCGTTTCCGGCTATCTCGTCGGGCTTAGCTTAGGACTACTCTTCTGGGGCCCGATAGGAGATCGTCATGGTCGACGGCGCCCGATCCTACTGGGTTTGGTGCTATTCGCAATTGGCTCCGCCGGATGTGCGCTGGCCGGCAGCATATGGAGTTTGATTGGCTGGCGACTTGTCCAGGCACTGGGCGCATCGGCGGGTGTCGGACTCAGTCGCGCAATGGTGCGCGATCTCTACAAGGGACACCGGGCAGCAGAGGTGATGTCGGCACTGATCACCGTTCTATCAATCGCCCCGTTGATTGGGCCAATCATCGGCGGTCAAATTCTTGCCGCGATAGGATGGCGTGCTATTTTCTGGGCGCTGGTAGGAATAGGTTTTGTCACGTTTGCCGCGTTTAGGACGTTGCCCGAGACGCTGCTGCCAAGTGAACGCGTTGCGGCCGGTATCGGCAAAGCGATTTATGGTTACTGCACGCTGTTACGGAACTGGCGCCTCCTGGCGTACCTTGGTGCGACTGGATTCTTCTATGTCGGGATATTCGCCTATATCGCAGGCGGCCCATTCGCATTGATTACTTATCACCATCTACCGCCGACCCTTTTTGGTTTCGTATTTGGTATTGGTATGGTTGGCGTCATGACATTCAGCACAATCAACATGCGTTTGGTAGGTCGCCGAAGTAGCAAGCAATTGCTGAAAATCGGCGCCACCATGGCATTGCTTTCGGGCTTGGGTGCCATTGCTGCGGCTATCACCGGATTCGGCGGCCTTGTGGGATTAGCGGTGCCACTTACCTTCTACATCGCTGCAAACGGATTCGTCGTCGCCAATGCATTGACTGGTGCAATGAAACTTGCACCCAGTAGCTCAGGTTCAGTTTCCGCCCTGGCTGGCGCTGTTCAATATGGTAGCGGCATGTTTGGTTCAACGCTGGTCGGTGCGCTAGCGGACGGAACACCGCGGCCTATGGCAGCCGTGATGGCCGTAGCCGCAGCGCTCTCTTTCCTATGTGTTTTTCTGATCAAAGACTAGCGGTGAATGGCTTACCGAATTCTCTTCAGGAGCGGGAATTAACGCACACCGTGGAGTTGTCCGGCGTTCAGTGGTTGGGTCAGGCCAACGCCGATACACCGTTCGACTTTCCGAATCCAGATGAATGCGGTCTTCGTCCGCCCATGCCCGACACGGCGCAATGCGCGGACGCCACCGCGAGCCCAGAACGGAAGGTTGGCCCGCGATCCAAGCAGTTAAAGCGTTCCTTTTTCTCGCAGCTCTTCAATCATGGGAATAACATGGCGGCGCACCACCTTGCCGGCGTTATTTCTCGGAAGCGTGCCGAACAACACGACCAGCGCGGGTACCTTGTAGTGCGCCAGTTCGCTCGAGCAGTAGATCTTGAGCGCATTCAGATCCACCTGGGCGCCGACAGCCGGAACAATCGCGGCAGCCACGCTCTGGCCGAAGACTGCGTCAGGCAAGCCAACCACTGCCGCCTCAGCTACCCCCGCAAAACGCACCAGCACCGACTCTACCTCGGCCGGCGACACGTTTGCTCCACCACGGATGATCATGTCGGACGCACGACCGACGACGAAAACGTAGCCATCTTCGTCGATGCGAAGGTAGTCGCCAAGGCGATACCAACCGTCATCGGTGAAAGCAGCCTCGGTCAGATCAGGCTCACCCCAATAGCCATGCATCATCACCGGCGAACGAACCTGGGCCTCGCCCACCTCGCCGGCGGCAGCTTCCGTGCCATCGGGTTTCAGCAAGCGTAACTGCACACCGTCCAGCAGCCTCCCTCCCGACCCGAGGCGCGGTATCGGATCGATGCTCGGATCGTAGGTTGCCACCGGAAAACATTCCGCGCTGGCATAACAATCGAGCACCGCGGTACCGGCCACGCGCTGCCATTCCTCGAAGGCTGGCTCGTTGCGCGGTTCGCCGCCCGCGATACAGCACCGCAAAAGCAATTCAGGCGCCACGGGCAGGGTCTTGATGTGCTGCAGGAGCTTCACGTACATGGTGGTCACACCGAAGAAGAATGTAACCCGTTCTTCAACCAGGACGCGCAGTGCATCCGCATCCTTGAAGCGGCGCGCCAATGCCACCGTTGCACCCACGCTCAGTGCCACCAGCGAGGTGGTCACCACGCCAGCCAACCAGGCAAGCGGCATGGGAACGAAGAAAACATCGTGCTCGGTCATATGCCAGATACTGGCGTAGATTTGCGGCCCAAGAGCCAAACTTCCGTGAGTGTGCGTGACCGGCTTGGGCCGGCCCGACGTACCCGAGGTATAGGAAATAATACCTGGATCGCCCAGCATCGCCACGGGTAGCGCCACATTGACTGCCTCCACGTCTTCAAGCAATTGATCAGGCCCAATAACCCGCACTTCAGCGTTCAGGCCCGTCTCGAGCAATGCACTCTGGACAGCAGCGAGGCGCTCTTGTTCGACCAGTATTAGCCGCGGCGTCGCATTACGAAAAGCGTATGTGAGCTCGGTCGCACCAAATGTCGGGAAAATCGTCGCTAGAACCCCGGCAGCTCGCCAGACCGCGAACATCACGATAAAGTATTCGATAGAATTCTCGGAAACGATGGCAACACGCTCGCCTCGCTTTACGCCCATCCAGACCAACTTGCATGCCAGCGACTGCGCTCGCTGATCCAACTCGCTGTAATTAATCCGCCGACCATCGGCGACGATCGCAGTCTTGTCAGGATGAAACTGGGCAGCTTGACGAATACAGTCGCTAATTAGTGCTTTCATGCTCAATTTTTTCGTTGATGAAGCGTCGTGCACCACAACGCAACGGAGATGGTCGGAATATATGCCGAGGCAATGGTAAGACCGGACGTACTGATCTCCAAGGTGCCTCACGGTCACCGGCCGGTGGGCGACGGCCATCTGAGCCAAAAGGCGTCATTACATACGTGTCAAGACGCCGACCATCCGCCGTCCACCGCGACGACCTGCCCCGTGATGTAACTTGCTGCGTCGGAAGAGAAAAAAAGCGCAAGTGCGGCGATTTCGCCTACACTGCCGCGTCGTTGTGCCGGCACGAACTTTTTGAAGGCGTCGGGCGACGCCCCCACGGCACGGTCCATCGGTGGCGCGACGTCTCCAACGATGCGGGCTGAGTTGTCGCGCATCTCCGTCACCGTGAAACCCGGGCAGATGGCGTTGATCGTTACTCCCGATTCGGCATAGTGCGTGGCGGTATGGCGCGTCAGACCCGTCATGCCGAATTTGGATACGGTATACGGCAGCCCGTTAACCTGCACGCGCAAGGCGGCTACCGATGCAACGTTAACGATGCGTCCGCTTCGCTGGGGTACCATGACGGCCAGCGCCGCGCGAGTCGCAAAAAAGGCGCCGCGCAGATTGATATCAAGTACTAAATCCCACAATTCGTCGCTCGTCTCCAGGCATTTGGCCGCTCCGTCCGAGACACCGGCATTATTGACCAGCACGTCAAGGCGGCCCAAACGCTCATGCACACCGGAAATAAGCGCATTGATGGCGGAGGAAGAACGTACATCAACTTTAATGAATTCGGCTTTACCTCCGGCCTCGCGAATCGATGCCTCAGCCTTGGTGCCAAGATCTTCGAGAATACCGGCCAGTACTACGTGCGCCCCTGCTTGTGCCAGCCCTTTGGAAATTTCCAGGCCAATGCCACTTTCGCCACCGGTGACCACCGCGACTTTATCTTTCATGGAACACATTATGTAATCCTTATATAAAATTAAGAAGAAAATAAAATTGCGCCATCTGTGGACTGAACAGAAGCTGGTGGCATTACTACCTGTTCCTGTTTCAGGTACTCCAGGATGGCCAAAGCCGCGTCAACGGGCGGCGGCTGCACCATGAGGCGACCGGCACCGGTTGCGGTGGCGGTAAGCGCGTTCAGGCGATCCGCCAGGCTACCGCCCGAGCTTACCGGGATGCGCTTCGGATTTTTGCGTGCGGGGACTTCCCGGCCAAGTATCTGTGTGTCGTGAAGCAGTTCCGCCGAATTCCGGATCAATACTTCAGGTTCGACGATTTCCACCCGTCCCGCGCGCGCGCGTGCATACGCGCTCTGGCGCGGCACTGGAGCCTTAGCCGCAACGGTAATCACACAGGGCAGAGCGGCTTGAAGCAGCCTGCGTTGCCCCCGCGCAAGAGCCTGCTCTGCACGAATATGCTGTCCGTCGGCGTCCTGGAAGTCGCCAAGCGCGACAGAGGCCGCGCCAGCCAGCAGCGTAGCGCCAAGGGCCTCAGCCAGGAGATAGGGCAACATGCCGCTACCCTCGCCCACCTCCGCCGCCATTCCAGCCAAGGTCAGGGCGGGCTTTTTCGCCAAAAGGTATTCGCACAGGGCAGGAAGCACGTCGGCGCCCCTTGGCTGACGAAGTACAGTCAGAGAGGCCAGCCCCAAGCCTAAATAGTCACGTAATGCCGGCTCGTCCGGATCGCCGGCATAGACCGCGTGCACGCGTACCGCATCACCGAGCCGCAACGCTAGTTCGACGGCACGGGCGTCGACGCTGGCCATCTGGCTACGGAGCGAAAGAGGATGCTGACCAAGCGACAGTAACAACATCAGATCAATCTGCATGGCAGCTTTCCTCATTGTCCGCAACACGCGATACCCCCTCCATCAACCGTGTCAGCGCGGGCATGACAACTTGAGCGTCGGCAATAATGGACAGGTCGGCACGTTTGACCATATCGGCATGCAAATCCGTATTGACAGCGATAACGCGCTCACAACGGGCAATACCCGCCAGGTGCTGCGGTGCCCCGGAGATGCCGAAGGCCAGATAGCAGCGTGGCTCGACGAGGCTGCCAGAGGCACCCACTTGCCGGGCACGCGGCAGGTGGCCGGCGTCACACACCGCTCGGCTGCCACCAGGCGTGCCACCGAGGGCGTGGCAGAGCGCATGGAAGGCCGGCCAGTCGGTGACGCCGTTGCCCGCGCTGACGATGAGGTCGGCCTCGGTTAACGGCAGGCGCTGTGGATCGGCCGCAACCACACCGTAGTCGACGATCGATCCTTGTTGCGTCGCCAATGCCAACGCTGGCAACTGCCGCGCTTCGTGGCGTGACCCGCGGAATGGCTCGGCAGCTTCCGCCACAATGAACATCAACTGCGGCGGTGCCCGCAGCAGATCTTTCGATCCGCCCTGAACCCGGCTGGCCACTTCCCGAGCCGTCAGACGCACCACGCGCGCCGCTGGCCGCAATCTGAGTGCGGCTGCAACGCGGCGACCGACGTCGCCTCCCGCGGTAGCGATGTCCGGCCACAGCACATGGCGCGGCTGAAAGGCTTGTATCGTAGCCAGCACGGCCGCTGTACGCAGTTCAGGTATGTACTCTTGCGATGGCGACTCGAACAACTGCACTCGATCGACACCGGATTCAGCCAGGTCGTCAGAGCAGACTCCGTGCACCAACGCAATGACGGCGCCTTTTCCCGGGCCGCCATCGAGCCCCGCGTCTGCCAGCAATCGGGCCGCGCCCAGCACGTCGCGGTCGTGAGAGGACAGCCGACCGCCTTCAAGATCCGGCACGACGAGCACCCACCAGGAAGGCTTATCGATGACTTCCACGGGCACCACAGCCGCACCTATGGTTTGACTAGGTGCCACTGGCGCCGCAGCTCGCCTGCCGACTCGCGGGTTGCGGCGAATGCGGCCGTTTGGCCCCATCCATTCAGCAAGTCCCGTATCGGACGAGGCGACCGCTGGATCTCGCTCGCGACGGGGATGGCGACGCACGCGTTCACGAGACGCCAAGATGCCCTCGATGCGGCGCAGGCGAATGCGCGAGACCACACTCATAATGCCGCCACCAGCAATTCGGCGAGATCGGCCACGATCGGACGCGGACCAGCCACACTTTCAAGCATAAAAGCACAATTTGGACAAGCCACTGCCACGGTCGACGCACCGGTTAAGCGCACCTGCGTCATGCGCAGATCAGGCATGCGGCGCGGACCATTGATGTCGGTCAACGGTGCACCACCTCCGCCACCGCAGCAGGTCGAACGGCGACCCGATCGCTCCATCTCGATGCGTTGCATACCAATTGCATCGAGAATGGCACGCGGTGCTTCTGTTTCACCGTTATAGCGGCCCAGATAGCAAGGATCATGAAACGTAATCTTTTGCTCTTCAGGCGGGACCCTGGGTTGCAGCCGACCCTCGGCCAGCAGCCGGGCCAGCACGGCCGAATGATGCTGCACCTCGTAGTAGCCGCCCAAAGCCGGATACTCGTTGCGCAGGCTATGCAATACATGCGGATCCGCGGTCACGATACGATTGAAGCGACGGGTCGACAGAAGTGCAATATTGCGCCGTGCGATGCTCTGGAATAACGCTTCGTCCCCTAACCGGCGCGCGGTGTCGCCGCAATCGATTTCTTCTTTGCCCAGCACCGCAAAATTGACACCTGCGATACGCAGCAGTTGTACTAGAGCACGCAGGGTACGTTGGTGACGCTGGTCGAACGCGCCTTCGCCCAGCCACAGCAACACGTCTGTCTCGGTGTTTTCGTGAAGCAAGGGCAAACGCAGATCGGCGGCCCAGTCCACACGCGCGACCGCCGCGCGACCGCCGAGATTATCGGTTGCCTTCAGTTCTGCTAGGACAGCCGGTGCCTGACCCGGAGTTGCACCCAGCATTAGCGTCTGATGGCGCCGCAAATCCACCACAGCATCGACATGCTCGATCATCATGGGACATTCTTCGACGCAGGCACGGCAAGTGGTGCAGGCCCACAGCGTTTGCCCGTCTATCACTGCGCGCCCATCGTCATCGAGCTGGATGGATACCGTATCCTGCCGCGATTCATGTGCAGGCGGGTGTGAGGAACCGCGGTACGGAAAGGTCGGACCGCCCGGCATGCTGGCCACAAAGTCCTGTATCAACGCTTTGGGATTAAGCGGCAAACCGGCCGCATAGGCTGGGCAAACGGATTCGCAACGCCCGCATTGAACGCACGCATCGAAACCGAGCAACCGGTTCCACGCAAAATCGCTTGCCCGAGTGCTGCCCAGAGTCTGCGCCGAAAGGTCGAGAGGTTTAAGATCGGCCACAGGCCGTGCCGCGCCGAAGCGCTCTCTCCGCGGGTGTGCCGCCAAGTGCAGCGCACCTGCCAGAACATGCTTTAGTGGGCCGCTGCCGATTTCCCGAGTCAGAAGGACCAATGCCGCTCCCGTGGCCCATGCGCCAAGCGTCGCAACGACCGGATGCCAAAACTGGCCGAGAGCCAGTGTGGCCACCGCAAGGATAAAGAACAGCAGTATCAGCGGCAAGCGCTGAAATACGCCGCCGGACAAGCGCGCCGGCCGAACCGGGTAACGGCGCCGCACGACCAGCACCGTACCGCCGAGCATGATGCTCAGGGTCACGAGCAGTAGCGCGCCAGCCCAAACGCCCTGCAATCCAAACGCCATTGCCACCAGCAAAGCCATGGTCGACAGCAAGCCGCCCGCCGTCAATGCATGCATGGGACCCGCGGTACGCTCACGCGCCACCACGTTGTGCACGTCATGCAGATAGACGCGCGGCAGACCCAGCAAACCTCCTACCCAGTCAATACGTGCCTCCCCGCCCACCATCCACCGCCTCACCAGGCGTACACCAGAGAGCAGCAAAATGAACAGAGCCAGTACCAGACCTACCAATATGCCGTTCATTACGTCATGCTCTCCGCATTACAGGTCATGACCAATGCGCAGCGAATCGTAGATTGCGGCATGAATGTTGCGAGAAGCCACGGCATCACCGACTCGATAGAGGCGGAAACGCCCGGAAGGGTTATGGATGACGTCGATGACACGATCCTCTTCCGCCAGCACATTGAGATCGACCTCGCCGAAGTTAACGGAACCCTCGCGCAGCGCAAAATATAGTTCGTCAACCGGCAATGTGCCATGCTCGGCCACTACCTGATCGATGACCCGTTCCTCTTCTTGCCCGCTGTACTCATTGCGTAACACCGCCACAAGTTGCGTGGCCTCGGCGTAGACCTCAATGAGCCGCCGATCAGGCGTAAAAATTCCGGCATGCTTGTAAATTTCCCGCAGGTGTACCGGGAAATTCGTAATCCCCACCTCCGCGGCCGGCATGCGATCCGGAGTAACAAGCTCAATCAGCGAACCACGTTTGGCCATGAATTCACCGACCGACAGACCTTGGTGTTGCCCGTTGTCGTCCCAAAGCAGCACGTTGTGCGCGGGTTCGACTCTGCCGGTCAAAATATCCCAGCTGCTAACCGCGAGTTCGTGGCCCTTGAATCGCCCCTTGTTCGGGATTCCACCGGTTGCGACGATTACTACCTGCGGGTCGAGCGCGAGTACCGCTTCGGCATCGGCGCGGGTGTTGAGCCGGACGTCCACGCCGAGCCGTCGCACCTCGCTATCGAGCCAGCGCACGATACCCGAAAGCGGCTCACGCCAAGGGCCGCGTGCGGCGATGTTAATTTGCCCGCCGGTCCGGTCCGCAGCTTCGAACAGTGTCACGGTATGACCACGTTCACCGGCTGCGCGCGCGGCTTCCAGTCCGCCCGGACCGGCACCCACTACCACCACCCGTTTGCGTTCGGACGAGCGAACGATGATGTGCGGCAGGGTACGCTCGCGTCCGGTGGCGGCGTTATGCAGGCAAGCTGCATCCCCCCCGTAAACGCGATCGATGCAGTAAGACGCATTCACACAGTCACGAATCTGTTCCGGCCGGCCCTCTACCAGCTTCTTCATGATGTGGGGATCGGCAATGTGTGCTCGCGTCATGCCGACCATATCCACATGCCCTTCCTCGATGGCCCGATTGGCGGTCGCTAGATCCGTTATGCGCGAAGCATGAAAAACCTTGATGTCCACTTCACGCTTGATTGCGCTGGCAAGACCCAGGTAAGGAGCGGGAGGATAGGACATATTGGGTACATAATGCGAATGCGAATTGAAATCCTGCACATTGCTTGTGACCACGTTGATAAAGTCCAGCATGCCCGTGCCTGCGTAGCGCGAAGCAATTGCAAGTTGCTCGCTCTGGTCATTGCCATCCGGGAGTAATTCGTCGGCGCTCATCCGACAGCCGATAACAAAGTCGTCACCTACCAGTTCGCGTGCCTTCTCCAACACCTCCAACCCAAAGCGCATGCGGTTCTCCAGCGTTCCGCCATAGCCGTCGGTCCGCCGATTCACGGCGCGAGACCAGAACTGGTCAACCAGATGGTGGGCCGAGAAAAGCAGTTCGCAGCCATCCAGCCCGGCATCGCGACAACGTCGTACGGCCTGTGCATAGTCGTTGATCGCACGCTTGATGTCCCAGTCCTCGGCCTCCTTGGGAAACGACCGGTGATCCGGCTCGCGTGTCGATGATGATGAGATCGGCGGCAACCAAGGGGCTTGATCCCATTTCATTTTGCGGCCCAGGTGCGTGAGCTGAATCATCACGGCCGCGCCATGCTCGCGAATGCCATTGGCGAAGTCGCGCAACGGCTCGACACAGGAATCGTCCTTGGCGACGAGCGTGCTCCAGTAAGCAGCCCACGCATCGGGCGCCACCGAGGTCGCACCGCCGAATATGGTCAGCCCGATGCCCCCTTTGGCCTTTTCCTGGTGATAGCGCAGATAGCGTTCAGTCGGCACACCGTTGGCAGCATACATTGGCGCGTGGCCAGTGCTGAAAACTCGATTACGGATCGTGACGCCTTTAATCTTCAGCGGTTGAAACAAGGCCGGATACTGATTCATGGCGATTTGCAGCCAAATTTAAAGTTAGAGGATGCGATATGCGTGGTCGGAAACCAGTCCTGCCGATTCCAAGAAGTCGCCGCGTAACAACCGCCCAAACTGAACAAAAGATGAGTACGATGCCATTGTCGACGAAGCCGGGCGCCTTTCCCGAACACGTGCCATGGTGTATTTCGCCTGCCGTTACTCAGGCCAGCGGGCCACGCTCGAGATAGTTGGACGCTTCGCCCATGTCGAACAAGTTGAGCAATGCTCGCGGCGCACGTCCCTCAATCAACGGTCGCTTGTACGACGTGAAGCCGAGCAACTCCTTCAACTCCGGCGACATCGTCTTTGCCCGTTCACGCGACGTTTCAAGTTGATGCGCGGCCATCGGGCGCAGCCAGCCCGCAGCGAACTGAATTGCCAGACCACGGCGCGACGCGGTAGAGCGGTTCGCACCGCCACCGTGAAGCACCTTCCCCGTCGTGAACAATGCGCTACCCGCCGTCATTTCGGCCGGGATAGAGGCGGGTTGTTCGTCGAATCTCGCCCAGTCGCTTCCCAACTTGTGGCTCCCCGGAATGCATCGCGTGGCACCATTTTCATCGGTGAAATCGTCCAGCGCGATGATGGCGTTGCAGGTGATGTTGGGCATGTCCTTGCCCCAAAGGAATTCCGGGTAATCGCCTTCGTCCGCATGGATGGGCTGGGCTTTCTCGCCCGGCCAGATCTCGATATAGGTCGAGGTCGACAACTGTATATCCCCGTGATCACCGCCGGACAACAGACCTTTCGCCCAGGCCAGGATCAAAGGGTGCGTGATCACTTCTCCCGCCGTGACGCTGCGCGCAGCGAGTCCGGTGATGCGGCGGGTTTTCTGGCCAAGCGTTACCAGTGCAGCGGCATCGGCATAACCCGATCCGGCGGCACGCGCGTCGGTATAAGGCTTGAGCTCTACCAAAAACCGGCCAAGCATCTCGCGCGAAAACAGGTTCTTGATAATGACCGCGCCATCGCGCTCGGAGACTTCAAGGGCTTGCTCTGGCGAAACGTCAGCCGACAAGGTAGTGACAGGTTTCAATGTCTGCATGGTTGCAATCACTCTTATCAATGATGTCACCACTATCGCCACAAACAATCCCGCGCTCAACGTAAATAGTGTCCGGGTTCGAATCTATCAATCGCAGGGTGCTAACCTTCACGTGTTATTTTTGACACGGCACGACCAGCCGTTCAGCATTTTCATGCCTGCCTCGACGTAGCGTATACCGTACCGAACTTGGTGGCGATGAAAACCTGATCGCGCTTGCCCTTGATCGTCTTGGCAATGCGTTCCTCGTCGATATACGGTCCGTACATATCGGTGGTATCGAGGAAGTTGATGCCTAACTCCAGGGCACGATGAATGGTAGCGATGGATTCTGCATCATCACGATTTGCGTAGAAGTCACTCATGCCCGTACAGCCGAGACCGACGGCGGGCGCGGCTGGGCCGTTAGCGCCGAGCTGACGCATTTCCATAAAAGTATTTTCTATCAAAAGGTCGATTCTTCATCATTTACTCCGACGATACGGATTTGACGCAAAAACAGACACGTCGGGAACGATGCGTTCCGACCTCGAGAATACGTATGGGCAGCCAATTACCATCGGTATTATCCAGTCAGCCGCCGTTGTCATTCGAAGCGGCTTTTATTTGGAGCCCTTAGCTTATTTACCTGACGAACCCCTCAGTTTGAGGAAGCAGATCGCTGGCATTTGCGTGGACGCCCGACAGGGACTGGCTGCCAGGTAGTGCGTTTATCAGCGCAGGCATCACTTCCCGGGCAAACATCTCGGTGTTTTTGCGTGTCAGGTCAGCAGGCATCGTGCCGTATTGCAGACCGGCGCCAACGATATTGAAGCCTCCCTTGCTTTGGAAGTCCGCCAATTTGTCGATCACCGTCTGAGGTGAACCGCAGATGAAGGTGCCGAGCGAGATCATTTCCTCCATGGTCCTCTCGCGCGAGACATTCGCTTTTTCGCGCATCAGATTCTTGAAGGCCGTCATTGATGTATAGCCAGGCGGCAGCAGCATTTCCATCGACATCCTCTGGAAACGGTTTGCGAATGCCTCGATGTGCGGCTTGGCTTCGCGCTGCGCAATCGCATCGGTCTCACCGACATAGATCTTGACGTTCCATGCCAGATGGTTCGGTGTAGCCTGCCAGCCCTGGCGTTCGGCTTCGTCGCGGTACGCCTGCATGTACTTGAACAATACGGCCGCAGGCGCGGCAGTCTGCAAATATGTGTATCGATGATTGGCCGCCGCGGCGAATTCAATGGTCTCTTTGGAGCCTTGAGACGGAATGAAAACCGGGGGATGCGGCTTGGCATACGGCCGGGGCCAAAGATTTACATAGGGAAATTTATAATATTTCCCATTAAACGAAAATGGGCCGGGCCGCGTCCATGCCTGCATGATCAGGTCATGGGCTTCATGGAAGCGCGCATGACTCTCAGTCGGATTCATGGCCAAAGCGTGATACTCGGCGCCGATGCCGCGCACGAAGCCGGCAATCAGTCGGCCTCGCGTAAGGTTGTCGAGAATTGCGTACTCTTCGGCCACCTGCAACGGATTGCTCAGCACTGGCAAAGCTCGTCCAAGAATCGCGATCTTCGTGTTGCCCTTGAGCTTACGCGCAAGCGTACCGGCCAGCACATTCGGTGACGGCATCATCCCATACGCAGTCTGATGATGTTCGTTCAACCCGAGAAATTCAAACCCCAGATCGGCAGCGTATTCGTACTCGTCCAGATAGCGGTGATATAGGGCCGCGCCCTTTTCAGGGTCGTAGTACGAGTTCGGCAGGGTCAACCATGAGGACTTGTGTTTCTTGACGTAGTCAAGATCCAGGTCGGCATAGGGCATCAGATGGAAAAAACCAAATCTCATGATTGAATTCCCCGCGTAAATTGCTCAAATACGATGCTGAATCGTTCGGCTTCTTCAACTTGAGGCAGGTGCCCGGAGTTCTCGAAGATCGTGAGTTCGGAATTGGGAAACAACTTTGCGAGCCGCTCGCCATACGTCACTGGGAAAAGTGCGTCATGACGCCCCCAGCCGATCAGCGTCGGGATGTCGACGGTCGGCAGCCACTTTTCGAGATGCGGATCGTGAAAGCGAGGAGTCCAACCCAGCCGGGCGGAGATGTGCCGATTGCGCAAAAATCTATCCATTTGCTCGTCGGTCTGCGGCGTCGCAAGAATAACGTCGGCGTGAGACTGATCGACGAACAGCGTGCGGACCAATTCCTCGTTGGTCATCAGGAACTGATCGGGAAGATCGGTGCCATCGAGGTAAATGCCCGTAGTGCCAACCAAAGTCAACGAGCGCAAACGTTCAGTAGAGCGCACCGCCATTTCCATGGCGATCCAGCCGCCAAGCGACGATCCGATGACATGGACATCTCGAAGGTCGAGCGCCTTGATCAACTGAAGATAGAAGTAGGCCATGTCATGGATGTTGTCGATCCAGTCTGGCGAACTGCTGTGACCCATGCCCGGATGATCCGGGGCGACGACGTCGAAGTTTGTTGCGAGCCGTTGAAGGATCGTGGTCCACTCGCTACCGCCTCGATCGCCGTGGAGGTACAACACGGTCGGGCCTTTACCGCTTCGCAGCACGTACGTGTCACAACCGCACACGGTCGTTCTCAATTCCTCAGGCTCCTGCTGCTCGATCATGATTAAGCCCTTTCCTTATTTGAGCATCTTTGTCAAAACGTACCGAAGAATTCATCTTCGGGTCCGATAATGCGAGAGTCAACGTAAATAATGTCCGGGAATGAGTGATTGCAACCATGCAGACATTGAAACCCGTCACTACCTTATCGGCTGACGTTTCGCCAGAGCAAGCCCTTGAAGTCACCGAGCGCGATGGCGCGATCATTATCAAGAACCTGTTTTCGCGCGAGGTGCTTGACCGGTTTTTGGCAGAGCTCAAGCCTTATACCGACGCGCGTGTCGCCGGATCGGGTTATTCCGATGCCGCTGCACTGGTAACGCTCGGCCAGAAACCCTGCCGCATCACCGGACTCGCTGCGCGCAGCGTCACGGCGGGAGAAGTGATCACGCACCCTTTGATCCTGGCCTGGGCGAAAGGTCGACGCACTGCCACCACGGTTCTGACGCCATATACCTATATCAGCATCATTTGGGCAACGCTTTTCGGATATGCCCCGTGGGGCGAAACGCTCAGTATCGTCGCGATCGCCGACATTGCACTAATCATCGGCAGCTCCATCGCCGTGGCGATGCGCAAAAATCCTCAGTTTGCTTTTGTCCAAGGCCGATAGGCATGCTCGACATCGGCCTGGGCATCACCAAAGCGTATCAACTCGTCGAAGAATCTCTGGGTCTGCTCCATCACCGGCAAGCGAAGCCCACAAGCGGCAACGGTCTCTCTATCACAAGCAGCTGCATCCACATGCGCTGCCAATGTGGCGTATTCTGCGGGCGGCACCTCACCAGTCCGGCTTGCTGCGGACACAGTGCGCTCCAGCACTGCATCGACATTGCAGCGATATCCGTGGCGCAACGTCGCGAGAAACGCGCCGAGTTCCATGCCATACGCTTCCACCAGCCGAGCCGCCTCGAAGAACGAAGCGAGCGCACCCCGATTGAATACGCATAGTGCAGCAGTTAAAGCGTTGACCGCTCCCGGCTCAGAGCCGAGGTAGCGGACAGGTCCCAATGCTGCGAGCACATGCTCGACCGCCTGGAAAACCGAGGCGTCGCCGGCATAGACAGTCAGACCTTCCGCCGTGCCAAGGCCGTCCGGGTAGCACATCGGCATGCCGTCAAGACAACGCGCACCGCAAGCCGTACAAAACTCTGCGAATGCCTTGGCCTGAGCTGGCGTCCCGGAACACAATGGCACCACGACCCGACTCGACAGCACTCCATCCGCTCCTGCCGCTGCCAGCACTTCGCGTGCAACTTCATAGCTCTTGACAACCACGTAAATCACTTCGCTCTCGTTGAGAGCCTGTACCGGCTCGCTCGCAATATACGCACCAGCAGCAAGCAGCGCAGCATCTTTACCCGGGGTACGGTTCCAGACGTGCACACGATGTCCAGCACGCAACAGCGCCATGGCCACTACGCGCCCGAGCACGCCCAAGCCGATAATCGACACATTTTCTTTCTTCATGTAACCCTCACGCGCTTCTCTCCCATCGATCTCACTACACGTCAACGCCGCGAAGCCGTGTTCTATGCAATGCTTCAACCACGGCGCAAAGGTTCGTCCTTCGCAAGTTGCCTGGCTTGATGCTCCAGGCCCCAGCGATAGCGATCCGGCCAGTTTTTGAATTCGTGCTCGGGGAACAATTCGGCATAGGCATGATGAGGCCAGTTCGGATCGTTGAGCGCCGCACGTCCAATCGCCACGAGATCGGCTTTCCCCGTTTCGATCACTTCGTTGGCCTGCACTGCATCCAAAATCAGACCTACCGCAATACTTCCAATGTCGACGCTATGTCGAACCTGCTCGGCGAATTGGGTTTGATAGCCATAACCGACAGGCAATCTATAAGGATGGGTGCGCACTCCACCCGACGAGCAATCCACCAAATCCACACCCCGCCTCTTGAGTTCGCGCGAGAACACGATGGTGTCCTCGATAGTCACGCCTTCCGGGCCCCCGGTATCGACCGCAGAGACACGGAAACACAACGGTTTCGACGTCGGCCAGACCCGGCGTACAGCCTCGACCACTTCGAGCGACAGGCGCATGCGCCCGGCGCGATCGCCTCCGTAGCCGTCACTGCGCAGATTGGTGAGCGGCGAAAGAAATTGGCTCAGCAGATAACCATGTCCTCCATGGATCTCAATGAACTCGAAACCGGCCTGATCGGCACGCTGTGCAGCAGCCGGAAAAGCGGCCGCCACAAGAGCGAGATCGTTATCCGTCATCGATCGCGGCGCCGGCCATCCCGCGCCCACCGGCAAACCGCTCGGCGAAATCGTATCCCAACGGTCCTGCCCGGGCGTATTGAACGCTTCGTCCGACGGGCGGCTGCCAACCCAAGGCTCGGTCAAGCCCCCCTTGGCCCCGGCATGTCCAAGTTGAATTCCTGGCACCGACCCTGATTGCTTGATGACCGACGTAATGCGTTGCAGCATCGGAATATGAGCGTCGGACCAGATGCCGAGATCTTTGGGGGTGGACCGTCCTTCTGGCAGTACTGCCGTCGCTTCGGCGCATACCAGGCCAAATCCGCCGAGCGCGAATCTGCCCAGATGTGCCAGGTGAAAATCTGTCGCATAGCCCTCTTGTGCGCCGTATTGGCACATCGGCGAAACCATCAAGCGATTAGGAATAGTCACGTCGCGCACTACCAATGGATCAAAGAGGCGACTCATAAAAACGCGTTCCTAATTAAATACACGGCGCGCCAGCCAGCTTGAACAGCACCGCCATTCGATAAATCAGATAGCACCAGGTGGCGATCCCTACACAATGATCAGCGGATCGGGCCGATTTCGAGCGCGCTCGACGCATCGCCAATCTCGTACTGCCAAAGACTGGCAAACGGTTCCTGCCCGGGCACCAGAACCTGATAAAACGAACGAAACCCCATCAACTCACGCATACGCTGAGGAAGCTGCTTTGCAAATTCTCTCGAGACCGACAGACACTGAGCCTCTCCGGGGCGGATCCAGCCTGGACAAAACGTCAACGTCATCCCGCGGCGAGCCGCACCGGAGCGATTGGCGCCAGCACCGTGCCCCACCTTTCCAGTAAAGAAAAGCGCGCTACCCGCTTTCATTTCTGCCGGCACCGAGGGCAGCACCTCGGTTAGCTCCAGCCAGTTGATTGCATGACGATGTGTACCGGGAAGAACGCGGGTTGCCCCGTTTTCTTCTGTAAAGTCAGTCAGCGCCACGAGACAGCAGCATTGAACCTCGCGGTTGTAAGGCCCCTGCAGAAACGGCGGCCAATTGCCCTCGTCCGTGTGCAGGGTTTGAGCAGGCGCGCCCGGCCAGACCTCCAACATTTGCGTAGAACACAGCTGCAAACTTTTGTCGTCAAGTGTCCGCTCCGCCCAGCCCAACAGTTGCGGCTCCAGCAACGTGTCGACCACGCCAGCGCTGCGGGCAACCAACGAAGACAGGCGACGGGTCAGGCCATCGGACTGCTTGTCGTAAGCGATTGTCGAACTCGCACCGCGGCCGTCGAGGGTCGCATCGAGTTCTGCATTGATCTGACGCACTCGTTCTGCGCTGATCAGGTTTGCTACGATTACCGCACCATCTCGCTGCGTTGCCTCGAAGATAGTTTCAATCGACGTATTCGACGGTAACGTAACGACAGGGCGAAGTTCAGGGATATACATCTAGCACTCCTCGATAAACCATTGAATAAAGAATCAATTCCTTCCGGCGCTGGTTGAAGCGTCAATCGGAGCGTCGCGGAACGTGAGAGCGGGGGGAGAAGGCGGCGGAGTGCATTGTTCAATGGCATGGCCGATCGCCAGGAGCCTGGATTCTCTCCAGGGGCGACCGAGAATGTCCATTCCGACCGGCACACCGCCATCGGCATATCCGCCAGGCAAGGTCAGTGCCGGCAGGCCGGAATTGGCGCTTAACTGACTATTGGCCCCATTCTGCGGTCCGCCAATTCGGCCCGCAGGCTGCCGTATCGTTGGAAACACCAACGCATCGAGCCCGAGCTGGTCCATCGCTTTGACAATCACTTCGCGCAGCATCCTGCGCTTGGCCACGTGCGCGTAGTATTCCTGTGTAACTCGCGAGACCGTCGCCATGGACAATCGCAGATTGTCGATCACCGCGGCGTGGCAGACCCCCGAAGCAAGCAGCGCCTGAAATGATCGGAGCGGCGACGTCGGGCGCCTGGCCAAGTATTCATCCAGATCGAACTTGAAATCCTGCACCAGTACAAGAGAGCCGTACAAGCGGTCTTTCAGCAAATCGGACAAGGCTGAAATTTCAACATCCACAATCGTCGTGCCAGCGGTCTCAATAAGACCCAGACGACGTTCGACGATTCCCGCCACCTCGTCATCTCCAGCATCGATCCGAAATAGATCCGTGAGCCTGCCTATGCGCACGTTGCGTAGTTCCGCCGTGCCAAGTGCAGCCGTGTACGTCATCGCAAGTGGAAACGTCGGCGCTTGGACGCCACCGACGTCGGTGCCTGTCAAGACGTCCAGGACAGTGGCCGCATCCTCCACCGTGCGGGCAATCGGCCCCACAACGTCTTGCGTCGACGACAGGGGCACTATCCCCTCACAGCTGATAAGTCCCTGCGTGACACGCAGGCCCACAAGACCGTTGTACGCGCTCGGGATGCCGATCGAGCCACTGGTGTCGGTGCCCAACGCGACCGCGCCAAAACCAGCGGCAAGCCCGGCCGCGGAACCGCTACTCGAACCGCCGGGATAACACTCAGGGTCGTACGGGTTGCGTACCTGGCCAAAATACGAGCCAAAACCACGGATACCGTAGCCGAACTCATGCATATTAGTCTTGGCCAGAATGATCGCCCCCGCCTGACGCAGCCGGCGAACGACTGCCGCATCATTCTCGGGCTTCCAGCCCGCGAGCAATGTACAGCCGGCCGTGGTCTGCAAGCCTGCCGTCTCAATGTTGTCCTTTATCAGCACGGGGATCCCATGCAGCGCTCCGCGCAGCACGCCATCGCGCCGTTCGGCATCAAGAGCATCTGCTTCCGCCGTCGCACGTTCGTTGATGGTAGCAATGGCATTAATCGCTGGCGCGGATTGATCGAAAGCAGTAATACGTTTCAGGTAAAGATCGACCAGTTGCCGTGCCGACAACGTCCCGTCCGTTTGTTCCGCCTGCAATCGACGGATGCTCGCCGCGGATAATCTCCAATCAATCATACCTGTGCCTTCGTCAGATTGCGGATCCTAGTCCCGTTTCGCACTGGTGCCGATTCGGATCGCGTATTGGCCGTGCAGGGGCAGCAAAACGCAGCGACACCGCAAGCCGGAATTCCGCAGCGAACAGACAGACAAGAAAACGCTCTATTCGACATTGCAGCCCTATCCTTTCTGCACCGCACGCGACCCTTCGTTTACGACCTGGATCTGTGTGAATTCGAACAGCCCTTCTTCCCCAAGTTCCGCGCCAATGCCGGACTGGCCAGAACCGACGAAGGGGGTGCCAAAGGTAATGTCGGCATGCTTGTTAACCCAGACCATGCCCGAGTCGATGCGCAGGGCAATTTCACCGGCACGCACGGCGTTTTTAGACCACACCGAGGCCCCCAATCCGAAATGCGTACCGTTAACACGGCGGATCGCGTCATCAAGATCCGTGTAACGGATAACCGGCAAGATAGGGCCGAACTGTTCCTCGTCGACGATACGGCAACCGTCTTCAATGTCCCGCACGATAGTCGGCTCAATGAAATAACCCGCACCGTCACGGACACGCCCGCCAGCGATAATATTGCCATGCAGCCGCGTATCTTCCAGTAGCGCCTTGACCCGTTCGAACTGAGCACGGTTCTGCAATGGTCCGAACTCCGTGTCGGGATCGAGCCCGTTACCAAGTCTTGCCGCGCGAGCTTTTTCAGCCAGCCCTTGGCAAACCGCATCGTAAATCGACGCATGGACATAAACACGCTTGATGCCACAACATGCTTGCCCAACGTTGATGAAGCCGAGGAAGAAAATCCCCTCGACAGCGGCCGCGACATCGGCATCTTCGAGCACCAGCGCAGGATCGTTCCCTCCCAGTTCCAACGTCACGCGCTTCAGTGACTCGGACGCCGCCGCCATGACACGCTTGCCCGTGGCGATAGACCCTGTGAACGACACTTTGCGGACGTCCGGATGCCGGGTCAGCACATCACCCAGATCGTTGTCATCTGCCACAATGTTGAGCACGCCAGGCGGTACCACATCCGCCAGCAACTCGCCGAGGCGCAAGGTAGTCAGTGGCGTCGTACCGGCCGGCTTGACGACCACGGTGTTGCCCGCGAGCAAAGCCGCGGGCAATTTGGCGCCGAGCACGTCGAACGGGTAGTTCCACGGCACGATCGCTGCCACAACCCCGAGCGGCCGGCGCAGCAATCTGACGTAGCGATCGGCGCTGTCTTCGAGTACTTTGATCGGGAGAGTCAGGGAATCGGCCGCATATCGCAGCGCACCTGCAAAGCCCCTCAATTCCCCTTCAGTGTAGGCGAGCGGCTGTCCCTGCTCCTGCGTGAGAAGCGGCGCAAGCGCCGTCACATTGTTCTCTACGACCTTGGCAATGCGCAGGAGGACTTCCCGCCGTTCGTGAATAGTCGTGTTCGACCAGGCTGGAAAGGCCGTCTTGGCGGCCTGCACTGCTTCATTGATTTGCTCGGCCGAGGCGCGTGGCGCCACATCCACCACTTCCTCGGTGGCCGGATTGAGAACCGCAGACTTTCTGGCGCCGTCGACCAGGCGGCCCCCGATCAGGAATTTAAGGTTCGACACGGATGGAATTCCTCTGATAACTCAGTGATTAAACGGGATGCGAGCGCTGCATCATATATAGCCAGGCGAGACGCAAAAATCTGTTCGAACAAGTGACCTCGTGCGATGTGTCGTCATTGCTCCGACCCGGATCATTCGTCAACATGCGGCCACTCAATAATCGATCGCGTCGGCCACTCGCTCTGCGACCCTGGCTGGCAGGCGCACAGTGAGCTCGGTGGACTGCAGCTGCGTCAGGTAAAGAAGTGTCGTCTGCTCAATCGGATCGTTGCGCCAGTGAGTGCCGAACCGTCCACTCCAACCATAGCTACCAACTTGCGCGAAGCCTACCGCCTGCTGTTGGCGAGGCAGATCATCGACGACCGAAACGCCGAGTCCGTACCCTTGGCCGGCGAAAAAATTGTGGCCAAACACCTCACCCTGGCGCTGCGGGTCAGTCAGCCAATTGCACGTCATCAGAGCCACCGAACGGGGCGACAACAGATGGACGTCGCCTAGGCGACCGCGGCCGAGTAGCAGGTTGGCAAAGCACAGGTAATTGTCTGCTGTCGAAACCAGGCCACCGCCGCCCCCCGGGAAACGCTCTACCTTGTTCCATACGCTGAGCCCCGGGGTATCGGAAACCATACGATGACCGTCGACCCCGACGCCATAGGCGGTAGTGAAGCGCGACTGTTTGTCCGCGGGCACAAAGAAACCGGTGTCGCCCATGCCGAGAGGTTCAAAAATGGATTCACGTAAAAAAACGGCAAATGGTCGACTACTGACCCGCTCGACCAACACCCCGAGCACATCGCTCGAAACGCCGTAGCGAAAATGTTCGCCCGGCTGATCAGCGAGCGGCAAGGCTGCCAGCGCGGCCAGCCATTGGTCGAGGGAACTGGTGGTATCAGTCCGAAATCTTTCCGCCTGTAATGCCCGACCAAGCGGCCCCGGCACGGTGGTGGAATAGCCCAAGCCCGCGCGGTGGCTGAGCAAGTCAAGAACGGTAATCGATCGATTGGTCGCGACCGTGTCATCAAGCTCTGCAGAGGGCGTGCGCAACACACACGGCTGCCCAAACTCAGGCAACCAACGTTCGATGGGATCAGTCAATGCAAGCCGCCCCTGCTCTATCAACATCAAGACGGCAACCGCAGTGACTGGTTTGGTCATTGATGCGATACGGAAGATCGAGTCGCGGCGCATTGGCTTGCGTCCCTCCTCGTCCTGGTAACCTGCCACGACTACCGTCGCCACCTCGCCGCGGTGCGCCACAAGCGTCACAATGCCAGGCACGATGTCAGTTGCAACCAGATTCTCAACGTATTCTTCGACGCCTTGTAGTCGGGTCAACGATAGGCCAGTCATTCGCCCGCCCCTTTCAGATTGGAAACACATGCTGAACGATTACAGTTCCAACACCAGCCTCGCCGACTTCGCACGTGAGCAACACAGCATCATCTGGTCATTCTTTGCCTGTTCCGTACGCGTGAGATACATGTCGCGATGGTCCGGCAAACCGGCTATCACGCCAGTCGCGCAGGTGCCACACACACCCTCTTCGCAAGACATGGGAATGTCGATGCCGTGCGCAATTAGCACATCGCAAATGCTCTTGTCGGCCGGTACCACATACACGTCGCCGGTACTAGCGATTTCGACTTCGAATGCTCCGTCATCTGCCTTCCGCATCACATCCGCGGCAAAATATTCAAAGTGAACTCGTTCATCTGCCCATCCTTCTGAACGGGCGGCTCCAAGCACTGCGTCCATGAAACCCTTGGGTCCACAAACGTACAAATGCGTGTTGGCGTCGCAGCTCGATAGTTTCTTTGTAATATCCAAACGCTGCTCGGCAGCACCATCGTCAAAGTGAAACTCGACCCTGTCGCTGAAGTTCCCTTCTTTCAAGGCGGCATGGAAGGCGGTATGAGCCGGCGAGCGAGTGCAATAGTGCAATTCGAAGGGCCGGCCTTCTCGGGACAGACTTTCGGCCATCGCCAGTAACGGCGTGATACCAATTCCACCACCGATCAAAAGGGTATGGCTTGACCCGGCTGCCAGCTGAAAGTGATTACGTGGTGCACTGATCTGCACCATATCCCCCTCAGAGAGCTTGTCAACGAGCGCGGCGGAGCCGCCGCGCGACTGGGGATCGCGCAATACAGCAATCAAATAGCGATGCGTCTCATCAGGCGAATTACATAAAGAGTACTGGCGAGCAATTCCGCCGGGCGTGTGAACGTCGATGTGTGCACCCGGCTCGAAGGCTGGCAACGATGATCGATCCACGCGAGCCAGTTCGAAAGAGGCTATTCCAAGAGCTTCCATGGTCTTCCGTGTAACGCGTACCTCGATCAAGTCAGTTCGAGTGCTCATATATGTTTACCGTAAAAGGTGGTGCGCAACACGCCCACAAAGCATCTTCGACAATGGCCAGCAAACACTCACTTGCCAAGGGCCCAATAACGGCGACCGTTGATCGCCGCAGGGACCGGAACTCCATAAAACGGGCTTAAATCACGCGACGGGAACCCGCTGCGGACGCGTTCGGCCCAATCCTGCTGCGCAGATCAGAGCCATGAAGCTCAGAACGCTGCAAATCAACGCGATTGTCACGCCTGCGCTGACATCGGAATCAGAAATAGTCAGCGACGATATTAATGGTCCAAACCCAGCCCCCAACACGACAGGCACAGCAAAAATCGACACCGCTCGCCGCCTGGGATCACAGTGCGCCGACAATGCAATCTGGAACGGCACCATGAAATAGCCTAATCCACCGAACACCAAGGAAAACATCAAGAAGCCCGGGATGGTCAGATGTCCCCATAAAATATACATGGCCTGGAGAATGTAAATGACGCTGCATACAATGAGCACCGGCAGAAACCGTACTCGATGCGCAATCATAGCTGCCAAGATTGCCCCCCCGCCCTGAAGAACAAGCGACAGGATCGCTGCGAGGTCCGAGGTGCTCTTCGGAATATTTGCCGCAGCGGTAATGGGCTCAAAGTAGATCCATAACGTGGCAGTAAACGCATTTATGAAAAACACACTGAGCAACGCCAGAATCGCTGCAAATGGCATTGTCAAACGTTCAATATGGTCGCCGGGCGTCTCAGTGGAATGCTCAATAGGGGCCATGCGCTTTGGACCATAGAGAACCGCGAAGCCAGTTACCAGCGCCGCAACACCCATACTTGCGAATACAGCATTCACGCCATATCGCGGAACCAGCACATCCGACGCCAGTGTCGAGACCACGACAGCCGACCCGACGTATGCAGCCAGATATAATCCGCTCAACCGTTCCGCACGTGCATTGCGAGCCACAAATTCGTATTGCAGCCAGATCAATATGCCGCCACCGGCTCCAGCCACCAGACGCCCGGCAATGAGCCATTCGCTGCTCAGCTGCGTGCTCCAGAAATTGCCAAACGTATTCAGCAACACACCAATAATTGCGGTTCTACGTACATTGCTGAGAGAAAAAAAACGTGGAGCGAACAGACTTGCGAGACCAACCGACAGGTAGTCTGCCGCTGCGACATGGCTGAGCTGCACCGCGTTGACCCTGCCAGCGATCAGGAGGTCGCCATACAGGATAGGCGCAACACCCAATGCCATATAAGCAACGACCATGAGCAGCGCCATGATCAAAGTGTCGCGGCTTGTAAAAACTACTTCGCGGCTACTACTCTTATCCATCACATTGACTCCAGGTGGCCAAACGAATCACGCGGGTTCAGGCAAATGTCCGGCGCTCTCCGGGATACGGATGGCACCAACCTGCTGCAAGAAGCTGGCCGAGTCGTAGTAGCCCCAATGTTCAGTAATCTTCCCGTCACGACAGATATCGACATAGAGGCCGTGCAGTACGAGCTGTGCGCCATGAGGATCGACACCGCATAGCTTGCCAGTGATGGTGCCGCTCGACTCCCAATGCGACACTACAAACCCGTCACCCGCGCGTTGCTCGGTGATACGAGCCTGCATGTCAGGAACGCAATCCGCGAAAAGCTTCCCCCAATTGACCATCGCCTTCAGGCCCTTAAAGCCAAAGACGCCGTTGTCGTAGTTCGCGACGTCTTCCGCATAAACCTCGCCCGCTTGAGATAATTCGCGTGTGACGTTGAATATCTCGAAACCGCGCCGCGCAAGTCGTTTATTGCTTTCTTGAATTTCCAATTCGTCATTGGAGGACATTATCTCTTCTCCATCTTGATGAGTCATCTTTTTTTCACAACCTACCCTCGGCGCCGCGGAAAAAGGTGGCTCAAGGAATAGCAGTTTTACCAGCGTAAGTGCAGCGAATTGAGCGCGCCAACGACACCCGTCTTCATCCTCACGGGGTGCGCCGGATCCAGTTCGAAGTCTGGAATCTTGCTTAACAGAACCTGGGTGTACGTCATCAATTCCAGCTTGGCAAGGTTGGCGCCAGGGCAGCGATGCGGTCCAGCGCCAAATGTCAAGTGCTCTTTCCCATTGCGGTCCAACAATACCTCTCCCGGGCTCTCAAAGACTTCTTCGTCCAAATTGTGCAGAACAAACGGCGCGCATACGATATCTCCTTTCAGAAGCGTTACCCCACCCATCTCCACATCCTGTGTCAGCTCACGGCCCCCCGCGATCGTCACATAGCGCCGCAGAACCTCGTCGATGGCTGTGGTCAGAAGCTTAGGGTTTTCAATCAGAGCTTTGCGATCCGCAGGGTAACGAGCCAGGTGGTAAGTGAGAAAGCCAAGATTGGCGGAGACCGTATCAAGCCCCGCGAATAGCACGTCACGCGCAACAGCCATTGCATCGTCAAACGTCATTTTCTGATCGAAAATCGGTTCAGCAAAGATGCGGCTGAACGCGTCCTCGCCAGGCGACTCCATACAACGCCGCACAAACGGTTCCAGGTACGAGTTCGCGATATCGAGCATCTCCTCCTCACTCATGCTCTGGTCCTTGCGAACAATCTGCGATCCAAGCGGACGCAGGCGCTGCCAATCCTCCACGGGCAACCCGGCAAAGGCCAAGAACAATTTGATCGACAGCGGTTCTGCAATTTCGGTCAGTACTTCGCAATGTCCTTTATCGATTACCTTATCGATCAGTTCCGCCGCCAACTCGCGTATCGGTTCCAGCATGGCCATCACATGCTTCGGACCTAAACCACGGCTGACCGCACGCTTGAACTCCGTGTGCTCGGGCGCATCGAGTTGCAAAGGGATCAGCTTGAAATGCTGTGAATCCGACTTTGGAATAATCACGCCGCGACTGGAGAACCGCAGTGCATCGGTCCAGACTTCCTTGATGTGTACGGCGCGAGTAGCAATCCAATGCCCGCCATTCTGCGGCGTCCACAAAAAATCCTTCCCAGGTTGTCGTATTGCCAGCCATGCCTCGTGGAAATCGTCCTCACCGCCGGGAACGTTGTAAATGTCAAGATCAATGACGTTGTCCTTCGGCACGTTTGCCGGAATTGTGTACTCACTCATTTCCTTCTCCATCCATATTGCTAAAAGCCGCCCAATGTTGATAGACCGGGTCATGGGGCGCCCAATCACCGCGTGGCCCCGGATATTTCTTACTGTTGCTTGGCTGCTCGATCACCCAATCCAGCACGAATGTCCGGTGACTGAACTTCCAAATGCCGTTTCGGCGCTCGAACCGGTCCAGATACCGACCACCCGACAAGTTATCCATCGGCACGCCATCAATGAGCTGCGTAGCAACACACAGGCAGTAGCATTCCCCTATCGCCTCATCACCTCGAACGGCAAATAATTCATTGGAGAACTGGTGATAGGTGCGTACCTTCGCGCGTACCCAGCCGATCGCCAAGTCAACGAATTCGGATGCGGGCCCGGTGTAGCTGCCCGATACGACCGTTGCGTCGGGGTGGTAAGCAGAGGCAAACAACCCCGCATCGCCACGATCGGCCGCGCGCCCGTAGAGCGTAACAAGCTCATGCAGAGCCTGCTTACTCAGCAATTGGTCAAACGTAGAATCTTTTTCCATATATTTTTTACTGTTTCCACAAAGCCGGCGGCCGCTGCAACGATGAACAATTCAGGCATTGACGCTGGAATCGGCCTCGATCAATTGCCTGCTGCACGATCCAAACCCAGCAACCCAAACGACCCCCAATCCCTGCCTCCGGCAATTCTCTCGAAGGTTCCGAACATGAAATTAGTCATGTCAAGTATTGAAGCAAACATTGTTAGGTTCAACGTAAATAATGTCATGCTTTTCGGAAGCGATAGAGCCCAAATACTTGGGCCAACAGACATCGATTGGATATGGATCCAGCCGATTTTCCATTGGCACCATTAATTTTTGTCAGGCACGCCCCGCATGCCTCGTCACAACCAAATCAGTCTCCAAGACGATGCAATTAAGCTGACAAGCACAATCGGAAACGGGATCGACTTCGTTCATCCAGCCAATATTGAGCTGAACGGATAGCCGTTTTGCGCATCATGAACTCAATCAAGGCTGCTCGACACCATTTTCGGTAAACACGAGAGGGGTGCCCTGGTGAGTCGCGATAACGGCAGTCGCGGTGCTACGGTCCGCGCGAGGCGTCGCGGTAAAGGTAGCGCCATCGTCGTGGCTGAGCAGCGAACTACCGTCCAGGCCGACTGCAATGACGCTGCCGTCCGTTAGCTGAGTCATCGCGGTTATTGAACCTTTGCTGCTTGTATCGACTTCCTTCCATGTGCTGCCAAAGTCTGTGCTACGCAATATGTGGCCTCGCACGCCGGCGACCAACAGCACGCCACCACGCAAGCTCAACCCAGTCCACAGCGTGGCCGGCGACATCGTTAACAGGGGCTGCCACGATTGACCCGCATCGTCGGATCGGTAGACGGTTCCTCGCTCCGCCGTCATGAACAACTGCCCGCGCGCTCCGGCGAAGATACAGAACAGGCTGTAGTCAGCATGAGCCGCACCGGATGCAGCAGGTAACTTTATTTTTTGCCACGTTTTTCCGCCGTCTTCGGTACGCAACAGCAAGGACCAAAGTCCGCCCGCGATACCGACTTTTTTATCCTTGAACCAGACACCAAAGAGCGGCTGATCGACAGTGTAGTCTTCACGTTGAATCGTCCAAGTCTCCCCACCATCGGTACTGTGCAGAATCGTGCCTCCGTGGCCTACGGCCCAACCCTCGTTTTCGTCCACGAAACTCACCGCAGTGAGCGTAGCGCGGCGTGGCACCGCCCTGGCCTGACGAAAGCTCTTGCCGTCGTCATCGGACAGCAGCACAACGCCGTGGTCCCCCACCGCGACTATGCGCTTGCCGGCCCGTGTGACGCCGAGCATCATTGCCTGGCTGGCCCATGGGCTCGTCACCGCCGGGCGCAAATCAATGCCTGCGGGGTTGGCCTGTGCAGCGGACTGCGCGGCGCCGATTTGCCAAAATAACGAAAACAAGGCAGCACCGACCTGCAGCAAGCAAATACCCGCGAGTCGCCGTGATTGTCGAAAAAACCGAT
Organism: Paraburkholderia sp. BL27I4N3; assembly: GCF_003386115.1. NCBI lineage: Bacteria > Pseudomonadati > Pseudomonadota > Betaproteobacteria > Burkholderiales > Burkholderiaceae > Paraburkholderia > Paraburkholderia sp. BL27I4N3. The sequence goes on from NZ_QREJ01000002.1 coordinate 494,175, forward strand.
GGCTCATGATAATTCAGTGAGTAAGGATGGATGGAGAATGGACTGGACCCCGGCGCGGAATCAGCAACTCCAGCACAACCGCCAGCGCAGGCAGAGCTGTAAACGCCATCACCAAATTGACGATAAACATGAAGGCAAGCAAGATGCCCATATCAGCCTGGAATTTCAAGGCCGAGAACGACCAGGTCGAGACACCAATGGCAAGCGTAATGGCGGTAAAAATGGTGGCCATGCCTTCGAACTCCAACGCTCGCCGCATCGCAATCTCGATCGGATCTCCGTCCGCCATATGCATCTGCAATCGGTTATAGATGTACAGTGCGTAATCAACTCCAATACCTACTGCCAACACCATGACAGGCAAGGTCGCCACCGTAAGCCCGATCTGCAATTCCTTCATGAACCAATAACCAATGAAAGTACCGATGGTTAATGGCAGGCAACATGCAATGGTTGCGCGAATATCACGGTAAACCACCAGTACCAGCGCTACAATCGCAGCATAGACATAAAGCAACATCGGCAACTCACTTCGTTCCAGTTCGTCGTCAATAGCGGCCTGGACCCCTGCGTTGCCCGACGCAAGAAAAATTTTCACGTCGGGTCTGGGATTTTCCGCGCGGAACTTTTTAACCGCATCGACTACCCGCTTGATCGTGACTGCCTTGTGATCAGTCAGGAAGAAGTTAACCGCGCTCATACGGCAATCCGGGCTCACGTAGCCACGGTTACGGGCGATCTCGGCGGCCATTGAGCCGAGATTTACCGCATCGATCGGGATCACCGCCATCTTCGGATTACCTTCGTTATAACCCGCGCTATAGCTACGCAGCCGAGTAGCAAAGGCATCCACGCCACGAATACCCGACGTGTGCCCCACCTGCCAAATGAAGTCGTCCTGATACCGCGGTACTTCGACGTTGTCACATGAATTTGGCGGCGATTCGAAAACGATCGTGAGCCAATCCAGCCCTGTGTCGTAGCCATTGGCGATCGCTACCGCATCACGATTGAAGCGTGAATCGGACCGTAGCTCGGGCGCTCCAGCCTGCAGCGTCCCCACAATACGGTCCCGGCTTTGCCAGATTGACGTTGCCAGGAGAAGCATTGACAGTACAGTGACGATGATGGCATTGCGAGGTCGAGCGATGACGGCCAATGCCTTGATCAGATGCAGGCGTTTCTCACGCCGCAGCATCGTTTTCTCTGCGAAGGATTGATCAAAATGAAAATATGACGCCAGCAGAGGCAACATCATCAGGTTCGTGATGATCTTATAGCCGACACCGAGCGAAGCCGTGATTGCCAACTCGCGGATCATCGGGATCGGGATTAGCAGCAGCGTTATGAACGAGACGAACGCGGTGATCAACGCAAGCATTCCCGGGATCAACAACCCAGCGAAGCTATTGCGCGCAGCCTCCATTGTCGTCTTGCCCTGACCAAGACCGCGTACGATGAAATTGATCTGCTGTACGCCATGAGAGACACCGATGGCAAATACTAGAAATGGTACGAGTACACCTAGCGGGTCCAATCCCACGCCCATCAGTTTCAGTGTGCCGAATTGCCATACCAGCGATGTCATCGAACAAAGCAATGGAAGTAACATCAGGCGTACCGAACGGCAATACCAATAAACCGCGAGGGCAGTCAGGAACACCGCGATCGCGCAGAACTTGAGCACCGCCGAGGCGCCCTCCGATATATCGCCTATCTGCTTGGCAAACCCGATGATCTGAATCTCGAAGTCCTTGTCCTCGAACTTTTTGCGTATTTGATTTTCGATCAGTTTGTTGTACATGACGTAATCGAGCTTCTCGCCATCGGCGGTTCGATCGTTGAGGTCGGCAACAATCATGGCGCTCGTCTGATCTCGCGACACCAGGGTACCAACGTAGCCACCGACACGGGAGAGCCGGGCGGTGTTGGCGATCACTGTATCGTTAAGCTCTGCTGGGGTCACCGTTCCAGGGATGAGAGGATCGGCGCGAAAACCATCTTCTGTGATTTCGTTGACGAAGGTGTTGGGGGTCCAAAGCGACTGCACGCCCAAACGGTCGATGTTGGGCAGAAAAATCACGGCTTGGGTCACGTCGTATAGCCGCGTAAGCCCCTTTTTTGTAAAGATGGTGCCCTTGCGAGCTTTGACGACAAAGGTCAACCGATTTGCGCCGAACAACTGAGCACGGTATTTGAGAAACGTCTGGATGTACTCATGGCCAGTCGGCAACTGTTTGTCAAAGCCCGCCTCCATGCGAAGCTGCGCTCCGAACCAGCCTAACACGATCGTTATTCCAAGCAGTCCCACCAAAAACGGAGAGCGCCAGCGGAACAGAAAAGCTTCGAGATTCTTGACAAGGGATTTCAGCATAGAGTTAACCCGCCAATGATGTTGCGCGCTCAGCGATTAAGAAACAAGCGCGCCAGACCTGCGAGTCCGACATGCCGTGATGCGCGAAAGCTTTAGAACGTGACATTAAGATAGCCACCAACGAAGTCGCGATCCCTGTAGTACTGCCGGGTAAGATACCTATTTTTTCCGCCGAAATAATTTGTATAGGACAAGCCAGCCGTTATGACATTTTTCGAGGCATTCTGGACAAAAAACAAGCTTATGGTGGTCGCTTGCGTTCCGGCTAGTGCACCTGCCAAGGCACTGGGATTGTCGTTCAACTGATACGAATAAAAGATGTCAGGCGTAAATAGCCAGCCAGGAATCACGTTGCCATCATAGGACCAGTTGAAATCGACGTTCAAGCTTCCCGAGTATTTGTTTGCGGTACTGACCAGATTGCCGCTTGAATCCTGGAAAAAATATCCGCCGGCGAGAACAGGCTGGTATACCTGAGCACCGTTCAGGTTGCGACTAACAGTGCCTGCACCAATGTTATAGTGAACCATAACCGCTTCCAACGAGAGTTGGGCGTTGTCCGCATGAAGCACGTGCTTTACCAAAAAGGGGTAGTCGCTTGGCGTCATCCCTAATACAGCGCTGACGCTCGTCTGGATCTTACGAGCATCGATACTGTACGGACAAACCGATGTGTCCGCGAACGGCCCACTTGGGTTATAAGTGCTCTGCGGAGATGTGTAGCAACCACCAAGACCAACGGCGTCCCTAGGACGGTAAGATGCTTCCCATCCGAGCGCCCAATCACCCACTGCGCCGTTCGAACTCACCCCATATAGGCTTCGATTCTCTAAATAGCGGTAACTGCCGTTAGGTGTACCGTCAGTTTGGTACACGGGAGCCTTGTCGTTGTAGTGAAGATAATAGAAACCGAAGTCAACACCGCTACCAACCGGCTTGTAATGTCCCGAGAAGCCAAACTGCCCGCTATTGCTAGGTTTGATCTGATTCCAACCGCTGCCGTTGCCAAAAGTATCGCTCGTCGAAAAATAGCCACCGGCCGGCGCAAATTTGTCGGCATTCCATGCCACCTGATAATAGGTTTCGAAGCGCAGGCCAGGCAGAATGCCACCTGCCACACTGATCATCGGCGCCGGCAGCAGCACTTCCTTGAGCAGCGTGCCGGGAATGGCATATTTCTGGTAGTCGTAGGCATTGATTGAGTTGATGCCGCCGCTGGCATAGAGCGTTTCGCCCCAGTTAATAACTTGATTGCCAATCCGTACGCGCCCGGTCTGACCATTGATGTCGAAACTCTTACTGACCCAGAGATCGAGGAGCTGGGGGTTGGTGACCAACTGATTACGAGCCGGTTGAGACAACGGACTGTTGGTCCAGTCGGCGGCAAAGTCGTGCTGTATTGTTGCGCGCGCCAGAAATGAAATACCCTGCTCCGGTAGCGCGAACGAGAATTCAGGCGTGGCTTTCACATACAAGCTGAAAAAGTGACCCTTGCTGTAGTTCTTATCACCTGAAACTGCGAAGCCGGAAGCGGCGAATTCCGGCGATGTGTCTATGCCGGAAACTCGCAAGCCGAAACCCGTTCCAAGCACAGTAGTAAAGTCTCCTGTCAGCGTTCCGGCATCGTTTTGGAATGTTACTGCCATCACCGGTGTTGCAGCCAGCGACGAAAGCACTGCCGATGCAATCAGTAGGTTTTTTAGTTGCCCAGCCATCCCCGCTCCTAATCTTCTATGTTCAATCCATCTGGATAGTGTTAAACCGGTGTACTTAAATGTGCAAGGCTGCAGATGAAATACATCTCGAAAACTTGTGAGGTCGAGGTGATGAGATTGCAACAGTTTTCGGCCACTCGCCCGCGCCCGGGGGAACCCATGCAAGTAGCGGGCCCCGACATTACTGACCAGTCTTGCCAACTGGTTATACCGGGGTGATGGCGGCATATATCCCATGCAGTCGTTAATGCTGCCGCCCCGTGTATTTTCGGAACAGACGGAGCGGCAGCGGCAGTTATTGAAGGCCTGCCAGAAATCTTGGCGCAAGCCTCAACGCTCGCTAATCGCACGCAAGTTTTCCGGTGAAAACCAGTCGAGGCTCAGACGCGGGTCTTGCGATCGGTCCGTGAAGAACCGGGTATCCTTGGTGCCTTGACCCGACCAGATTTGGTCCCAGACGTAACGTCCACTGATCAAGTCATTGAAGACGTACGTACCTGCAACGCAAGCACCTAGCTCGTAGGCCGGCGTCGGACTGGCTTCGTGAACTCGCCACAGATTTCCTTTCGCGTCGTAGTCTTCGCCTGCCACCGTCATCCAGCTATCCTCGTCGAGGTACACCGTGCGTTTCGGTGCCGAATGTCGCACGCCATCTTTAACCGTCGCCTCGAGTACCCAAACGCGATGCAATTCGTAGCGCCGTCCGGAGGGCTTCACGTAGTCAGGGCCCAGGTCCTGCTTGTAGTCGCCCGTGCTGTCCCATGCAAGAAAATTGTTATAGGAAACATATAGTTCTTTCTTGCCGACGAGCTTCCAGTTGTAACGATCCGGATTACCGTAAAAAACTTGCTGGTCGTCAACCGGGTACTGGTTTTCAAATCCGATGATAGGTGCGTCGTAGCCATACGATGGCTGCCGGCGCACGCGGCGCTGACCAGGGAAATAGGCATAGGATTCGTTATCCTTATTGTAGTAATAGGTCTGGTTACTGGCAAACCCTAGCTGGGAAGCAGGCTCCAGAGCATTGTAGTGGCCGGCAATCTCCACGCCACCGTTGTCCTTGGGACTGAAGGTACCCTTTTGTGCATTCGGATAGAAGAAGACATCGTTACTAACATACGCGAGGCCATCACGCCCCGATCCCGGTGGCGCCGACAAATACGAGACGGCTCGCCCTTCTTCATTCCCGACCCCCTGATATTTTGTCAACCAGTTCCAGATTGCTTCGATGCCAGTTTTCGGGAACGGGAAAGGAATACCCGGCAACGCCGCATCTTCGAGCGACCAGCCATCGGCGCCGATTTTCCCGCGCCCTTGGGCATTCAGCACGGTATTCTTCGCAACAAAGTCCGGGATGCCACAGTCTCGATGGGTGGGATATACCGGCATGGTGTACCCCTTTTTCGTCTTGAGCAGTGCAATCTCGCCAACCGTAAGGTGATCCGCATATTTGTCGACGTTGGACGCGTCGATGATGAATAGCGGCTTGTCGTCACTGTGCGGCCAGTAGGTTTTGCGATTTTTGCCGTAACTCCATCCTGCGCGCGGCGGCTCGGCTCCCGTCCAGGCGGGAATAGTGCCGTCACTATTTCCACTCATCTCCGCACCAGACGGAGTGAGACTTTTACCCAGATCTTCAGGACCGGCAGCCCAACTCCCGGACATCGCCGCAACCAACGCGATTGCAGTAGCACCTACCTTCATCAACTCCAGCTTCATCTTCATGTCATCCCCTACATAGCCGACCATGTTTAACTACAGGTCGATGGTAATCACGAGATTTTTCTTAGGATAGGTTCGTACAGGCCATAGCCGGGTGCCTGTCGGCCACCTGCCCATGCACGAGATTTCAGATTTTCAATTGCAAGCACCGCAAATCGGCGCCGCCCTGACGTCCGGGACTGTGTTGCCAGCTCATCATTTTTTTGGTCGGATTCGGCGAAATACACGGCGTGAGTAAGAAGAGCGGTAGACATAGGAATCCTTACAATGTGATAAGACTTCGCCGAACGCAGGCATACTCACGTCCACTTGAACAAGGTAATGGTCGCGCGACGTACAAGCCGGACATGCCGTGTTCCACGACGATATCGACTGCCTCCTTGGTGAAATCATCTACGATAGTCAGGCACTTCAGACGCCGCCCGTTCGACAGCGCATCCATCACGAAATCAATTGACCAAACCTGGTTAGGCCCGCCCATCAATGCCAACTGCTCACGTTCAATCACGACACCGTGGCGCCGACGGCGGCGTCGCACGGCCAGCCAGCCCAGCTTCACGATAAAGGCTATGCACGCGCTTGTGATTCGCGTGAATGCCTTCGCGCTCCACGAGTGGATGCAGCCGCCGGTGGCCGAAGCGCCGCCCCTCATGCGCCAGTTCCACCAGGCGCGCCGTCAGCGCTTCGTTCTCGTGGTCCGCCATCGCCTCGTAATGCAACACGCTGCGAGATAGCCCAACAAGCCGGCAGGCCCGGCGATCGGAGATGTTTACCTTCTCCAGAATCGCCGCCACTGCTTCGCGCTTGGCTTGTGGGCTCAGGGCTTTCCCTGGACGGCCACCTTCAACGCTTCCATAACTAGCATCGCTTCGGCCAGCAGTTCCTTCAGCCGCGCGTTCTCGGCTTCCAGCTCCTGCAGTCGGCGCGCTTCCGACACCTCCATGCCGCCGAACTTCGCGCCACTTGTAACGACGCGTCACTGAAGCCGTGCTTGCTGCACAGCTCCTTTGCCGGCATGCCGGCATGCCGGCCTCGGCTTCCTTCAGCAACCCGGTGATTTGCTCTTCCGTAAAGCGCTTCTTCATGTTCGTCCTCTTCTCCGAAAACGAACTTTCCTAGGTTCTGACTGACCCGGTTTGTTGGGGCAGGTCGCTTAACGATATGTACGCTTGACCTAATAATAGTCGCTGATAGACCTATAAGCAAGATCGTTAAAGTAAGGGAAAATACTGCCTCGTGAGACGTACAGTTCGCGCGGACATCGTTCTGATAGGCGGCGCATATGACCCTGTCACCAAACTCGGGCGCCGACGTTCCGGACTAATTTGTCAAATCAGGAACCATCGGTCGCGGACCCTAACATCAAAAAAAACATTTCAATATTTCGTGATACCATTTGTTCGACCTATAGTTGTAGCTTGGGTCGTACAAGATTTTTTGGGGGAGCCAGCATGCAGGAAAAGGCGGTGAAGCACTGGACGCTTGATGAGGCTAGACAGCCTAAGTCCGGCACAGGAACGCCTACGGGGCGAAATCGGGAGCTACGCATTACCCAGATCATCCATGCCGCTCAGCAAACGTTCCAGGAGGATGGGTACGCTAGGTTTACAACGCGCCGCGTAGCCAGTCGCGTTGGCATTACACTAGGAAATCTTCAGTATTACTATCGGACGAAAGAAGAGTTGCTACGTGTAACCTTGCAGGCATACTTGAACCAGACACTGGACAGCTACCGGGAAATAGCAAATCGGAAAGATGCCAGTGCGGCGCGGCGTTGCTCTGTGTTGGTGGAGCGAATTATCCAGGATATCAACGAAACCGACTTACCGAAGTTTATGTTTCAAATCTGGGCTTTCTCCCAGCACGATTCGTTTGCAGCGGCGCTCGTCGACGACACGTATGCGGAGTGTCGGTGCATATTTGCGAAATTGTTGGCCGAGATTCACCCAGCTTTGACCAGCGAGGAGTGCCTGGTACGTGCATCCATTCTTGTCTCCCAAATTACCGGGATGATGATCTTCGCTTATCACGGCGGAGACTCAGATAAGGACTACGCAGAGTTCATTCGCGTAACGAAGCGGGCTGTGAAATTGATCGTCGGTTTGTCCACAAAGACGCCGGGGAACGATACTCTTTTCCATTGTTTAGCCGATCCTTCGGTAGGCGCGGACGATAGCGCCAGTGCACGCATCGAGCCCATTGACCCTGAAGATCGATTCCAGCAGCGACTATTCGAGCTGACTATACGCGCAACGGGACAGAATGAAGTCTACTACCGACCAACGGTTCAGGGGAAACGCAGGGAGGTCAAGATCAACGAGATCGTCTCCTCTGCCGCGAACCTTCTCGCCACAGAAGGATATGGGAACTTCACGCAAGCGCGAGTGGCCAGGGAGCTTGGCATTCTGCCATCTGCGCTTCAGAACTACTTTCCAACATATGACGATCTGCTCCATTCGACGATTGATGCGCTAATGAAGCTCTATTTGGACCGGTATACAGAACTGGGGAATCCAGACGGAAAATCTGCGCTTGATCGTCTGCGCAAACTTGTCAAAGACGTCTCTGAGGAAGGTCGTGATCCGCGGGTATGTCGATTTTCCTTTGAAATGTTCGCACTGGCCCAACACTCGGAGAGGACACGCGAACTCGTGGGAAAGGTGTACTCTACCTATCGGGCGATTTATGCGGGTCTAGTGCGAGAGATAGACTCATCCGCGACCGCTCGCGAATGCCTGGCGCGTGCAACACTGATTGCTGCGCAGCTGGAAGGTACGTCGACTTTGATGTTTGGCAAACAGCAGTTGCCGGCGAACACTGACTCGGTCTTTAAACTAATGCAGACTATGGCGATTCGCATCGCGCAAGGAGGGATCACCACGGAGACTTGATATTAGGAGGCACCCTGCAAAAAATTTTCCACCCTGGAAAACTACAACCGGCTGAGACGGGTCAACCGGTCAGCGTGCGGCCAGAAACCTTGAGGTTTGCTTTAGGCGTTTCTCGTCGGAATTCGAAGTCGGTCGGTCTGCAACTTGCACTGGACGATCCAATTCTTTAGATGCAATTCCTGATGTTTGTTTAGCTTTCGGTGACCACCGGCACCCTGACTCGAAACGCTGTCGAGCATTTCGAATGGCTGCATCAAACTGCGACTCTGTCGCCAGATGTTTGTGATCAACGCTCACGAGCCAGCCATGACCGGACGCGCACCATCTAATGCGCCCTTCCTCGTACATTAGACAGAACCAGCGCCACAGTTCGGCGTCGCTACGATTTGCCAATCGCGCTGCTTCAAATCGTTCATCCCTCTCGGAAATGTTTGGCATAACCTTCCCCTAACTCCTCAAATAGTAACGGTGACCAAACTCCAATACGCGAATCCACGTGCTTAGGTAGCCCCACCATCTTGGCTACCGTACCACCGCCCTACCTGCTGCGAGCGGAGATATGTCCACGGGAAAGACCGTGACTGAATAAGTCCCGCAGCAGCAGCAGCCCGATCTTGGGCAGAGATTCAAGGGATTAGACGGTTTTTTCAACCTCGCTCACGAGATCGGGAACGACCGTAAACAAATCTCCAACCAGACCATAATCCGCAACGCTAAAAATTGGCGCTTCCGGATCTTTGTTGATTGCGACGATTACCTTCGAGTCCTTCATGCCGGCCAAATGCTGTATCGCACCGGAGATGCCAATCGCAAAGTACAGCTGCGGCGCGACGACCTTGCCTGTCTGGCCGACCTGATAATCGTTTGGCACGTACCCCGCATCGACGGCTGCGCGGGAAGCGCCCATCGCAGCGCCCAGCTTGTCGGCCAGAGGCTCGAGCACCTTTGTGTAGTTCTCGCCACTACCCAGACCACGCCCACCCGATACGATGACGTTCGCCGACGTCAGTTCCGGACGGTCCAGCTTCGTCACCTCGCGGCTAACGAATTGCGAGACGCCTGCATCAGCCGCCGCTGCGATCCTCTCAACCGATGCACAACCGCCTACTATTGCGGCCGGTTCAAAACCGGTTGCACGGACCGTAATGACCTTGATTGGATCTTTAGACTGCACAGTCGAAATAACATTGGATGCGTATATTGGTCGCTCAAACGTATCGGCGGAATTTACAGCCGTAATTTCACTGATCTGCGCAACGTCTAGCTTTGCGGCAATACGCGGCCCGATGTTTTTACCGTATGCGGTAGCTGGTGCCAGGATATGCGAGTAGCCGTGAGCGATGCTCAGCACTGTTGCCTCAACGTTCTCCGCGAGGCCTTCTGCCAGTTGAGGCGCATCTGCGAGAAGAACCTTTTCGATTCCCGCCACGCTGGCAACCTCCTCCGCCACTCCCATTGCACCATGACCGGCGACGAGCACATGAATAGCCTGATTTGTGCAAGTGGCTATCATCGCACCAGCGCCGATGGTGTTTAGTGTCGCCGCCTTCAACGACGAGTTATCGTGCTCAGCAATTACCAGAATTGTCATCTCATTCGTCTCTACGATTTCACGCTGATTAAATAACCTTGGCTTCGGTTGTGAGTTTTTCGATCAATGTCTTCACGTCTGCCACTTTCACGCCAGCTAGGCGCCTCGGCGGATCGCTGACTTTCAGTGTTTTTAGTCGCGGCTTGACATCGACGCCCAAGTCTCCGGATGTCACAATCTCCAGCGGTTTCTTCTTCGCCTTCATAATATTCGGCAACGTCACATAGCGTGGCTCGTTCAAACGCAGGTCGGTCGTGACAACCGCGGGCAGTTTTAGTGACAAGGTTTCCGTGCCGCCATCGACCTCACGCGACACCGTGACCTTTCCATCCGCCACAGCGATCTGGGCCGCAAATGTAGCCTGGGGTAGCGTTGCGAGCGCAGCGAGCATCTGGCCCGTCTGGTTCGAGTCGTCGTCAATTGCTTGCTTGCCAAGAATCACGATGGAAGGCCGCTCCTTGTCGACCAGCGCCCTTAGCAGTTTCGCCACCGCCAGCGGCTGCAACTCCTCGTTCGACTCGATCAGGATGGCGCGGTCCGCGCCCATCGCCAGTGCCGTGCGCAGGGTTTCTTGGCATTGCGCGGCACCGGCCGACACTGCAATCACTTCTGTCGCTACACCCGCTTCTTTCAAACGCACGGCTTCTTCAACGGCGATTTCGTCGAACGGGTTCATCGACATCTTAACATTCACAATGTCGACCCCGGTATTGTCCGTCTTCACACGAACCTTCACGTTGTAGTCCACCACACGCTTCACTGCCACCAGAATTTTCATGTTGCTCCTTCAATGAAACAAGAATCCGATCAACGTTCCGCCGGCCAGATTTCATCCTTGTATCGCGATATTCAATAGGCGTAAAAACCACGACGAGTCTTTCGACCGAGAGATCCGGCGTCCACAAGCTCTCTGAGCAATGGTGCCGGCCGATATTTTGGATCGTTAAAATCGCGACTTAGTACCTCCATAATCGCCAGCACAGTGTCAAGACCGATTAGGTCTGCCAACGCGAGGGGCCCGATTGGATGATTCGCGCCCAGCCTCATGCCGGCATCTATATCTTCCGCGCTCGCGAGTCCTTCGTGCAAAATGCAAATCGCTTCATTGATCATGGGAACCAAGATTCGGTTCACTGCGAAGCCTGGCGAATTTTTGACGTCGATAGGTGTTTTGCCAATACGCTTTGCGAACGCCACCGTCGTATTGAACGTCGCGTCACTTGTGTGCGCGCCTCGGATGACTTCGACTAGCTCCATAACTGGCACAGGATTGAAGAAATGCAGTCCTATGAAGCGGCCGGGATTTGAAATTGTCGCGCCGAGCTTTGTCACCGATACCGACGAGGTATTGGTAGCGACGATAGTATCCGGCTCAACGATCAAGTCCAGCTGTTTGAGAATATTCTGCTTGTTGCGCACATCTTCGGTCACGGCTTCGATTACCAGCTCACATGCCGCCAGACGCTCCAATGCAACGCCGCCATCAATCCGAGCCTGTATAGCGGACGCCTCGGAATTGGATAATTTCCCTTTCGATACAATTCGTTCGAACGCAGCCGCGATACCTTCCAGACTGCGCTGTATTGCCGCGTGGTCGATATCGTTGAGTACAACATTCAGTCCTGACGCCGCACATGTCTGAGCGATGCCTTGTCCCATCTGGCCTGCACCCACAACACCTATCGTCTGGATTTTCATATCGCGCTCCTTGTACGCAATTCGTTTCTCCTCCGCGGTAACCTCAAGCCAATCCGCGAATAACTGCCTATCGTGCAGCGACGGGTCTTCCCATTGGAGACTGGTTGTATTTTGCAAACGGCTCATCTGTTTTTTGTTGAGGAGAGACCTTCTGCTCAATCTACGCTTCGCGTTACGGTCAAACAAACGATTTATCCGCATGCACATGTGACAAAATCTCACTCCATAAATCGACGCCTATACCGAGGAAGAGCGGGCGACGTCGTAGCATTGCTATCTGGAAGAACAGCTCTCGTTTCCATTCGAGGCCGGCATTCGCAAAGCAATGGCCTCTTCACCGCTGCGCCCGGGTGAACACGTCTCGGTCACAGGACTCGCTCATGAAGACCTGTGCCGGGTTGGCATCTTCGTCTGGGTTCGGTGGGGCCTACGTGACGTGGTGGCACCCCTGGCCCAGATCGTTCCGGTGAGCTGCGATGAACCGACACAAGTAGCCGTCGCTGACTGGCACTACTGGCATGATCAAGGTTACGCGTTCTGACATCCAGAAAGCCGTCGCACTGTCGCAGTGGGATCTCGCTCACCTCGTCCTGATCTCTCGCAGTGTTGTTGGTCCCGTACTAAATTCCAACTTCTGACGGGTTACGCTGACGGATACGTTCGAAGCGACGACCAATTCGATGCACGACCTTCCAGTCGCACCCAATATTCTGGACCAGGACTTCAGTGCAAGCGCTCCGAATCAAGCCTGGTGCGGTGACATTACCTACATCGCAACCGATGAGGGATGGCTGTATCTGGCCGGCCTCAAGGATCTGTATAGCAGAGAGATCGTCGGCTATGCTATGAGCGAGCGCATGACAAAACAGCTGGTAATGCAGGCGCTGTTTCGCGCTGTCGCGTCGCACCGACCACCGGCCGCTCTGATATAGCACACGGATCGTGGCCCAGTACTGCGCCCACGCCTATCAGAAGCTCCTCAAACAGTTCGGCATGCAGGCATCAATGAGTAGACGTGGAAATTGTTTTGATAACGCACCCGTTGAATCGTTCTGGGGCTCATTGAAAAATGAACTCGTCTATCATCGCAAGTTCTCGACCCGCGACCAGGCCTGCAAAGAAATCACGGAATACATCGAAATCTTTTACAACCGGCAGCGAACACAGGAACGCCTGGACTATCTGTCGCCGGCCGCTTTCACGCAGCGATTCCATTTGAGTAAAATCGCTGCTTAGCCGTTGGCGTCCACGGATTCCGACTGACCTCACCGTCGCTCGTCAGCCACGGCGACGATTCTCGATTCGGCATAGTCCGGGATCCGGCATGAACCTGAAAGGCCGATCACATCGATTCGTATCGCTGTCCGTCTGGCTGTTCACAAACCTGCCGATTATCAATACTGCCGATGACTACGCCACGCTCATGCCGTGAAGCATGCTCTCACGAAAATCACTCGGCGAAAGTCCTGTCCAGCGCCTGAAGGCATGCCGGAAATTAGATGCGTCGCTGTAACCGACGCGGCCAGATATTTCTTCCGCCGACATTCGGCTGGTGGACAAAAAGTTTATCGCAAGTTGTTTGCGGACCTCGTCAACGAGCTGGTTGTAGGACATTCCCTGGTCTGCGAGCTTACGTCGCAACGTGCGTGGTGACACATTCATCCATTGCGCCAGCTCGGTCAGCGTTGGCAGAGTGTCTGTGTAGGACAGGAGACGATTTTTTACTCGCATGCAAACATCGTCGCAGCGCTCAACTTTACTCATAATTCGTTCGCACGACGCAACGCAACTCTCGTACATTAAATTGCAGCGCGCTACCGGATTTGCTCTTAACCAGCGCGAATCAAAGCGCATCTCACAGTTTGGTGCGTTGAAACTGGGATACGTGCCGAAGGTGATCGCATATTCGCGGTTGTTAGTCCCGCCAAGCTCGGCAGAAGTGTTCAATGCGACAGACGTAAGGCGGAAGTCGGGCGAAATTGCCTCACGCAGCAGCGTAAGCATCTTCGACATCTCTAGTTCTATGCAAAACCGCTGCTCCTGAATGTCGAATGAGTGGAGAAATTCGAAGCCCAGCACCGCTTCAGAACCTTCTTTGCGCAGCTTGAGATGGAACTTGGCACCCATGAGCGGCGCAAACCGATTGGTCATCTCGATGGCGGTTGCTAAGCTATCTGCGCTCGCGAATGCACCACCAGCAAAACCAAACGATGACAATCGCAAACGTCGGCCAGCGGCTAATGCTAACGATGTCGCCGACATCATGCGGACACCATTGCGATGCAGCTGCAATTGTTGGCACAGCGAGATCTTGGTTCGCCAGTCCAGCAGTGCACGGTGCTCGATATCAGTGCCAGTCAAGGCATCGTGCGTCGCGCAGCCCTGCTCATTCAATACGCTCAACAGCGCTAGCACTTCGCCGAGATAACAGGCTCGGTCGCGGATTGATATGTCGGAGTGGGTCATAGTTTTTCCAAAAAACTAGGGCTTCAGCCGTAAAGTTGTATTGGCTGACACGTCTGCACCTTCATCAACACTACACCCACCTCAAAGCAATTTACGCGCCATGTCAGATAAAATCAGTGTTAACATGATTAAGGCGAAAATGTCGAATGAAAACATACACGTATTGATTTTTAGTGTCCCAGCGTCCTAGCATTTGCGCGGCCTAGCTTGCACTAATTTGATGTATGATGCATCCATGCATAGGCATTGTCTATCGGGCTTTCCCTCATTTGGAGCATTGCCACAGAGATGCGTCAGGAATTTTTGAACCAATCAAAGAATGGAAATGGCCGTTGCGGCCGCATGCCACAGACGTGTCCGGTGCGACCGGCATGCCTTCGGAGCGACCGGTGGTACATTTGGAGGCGCTGCACAGAAATTGGGTAGTTAAAGCGAGACGGTGCCTATATAACTAGCCGCCGCCTGTGATCGAATCGGCAGCTCGATGGCCTCGGAGGTTTTGCCCGACAGAAGACTATCCGAACGCGCAGGATCACTTTATGGTATGTCGCAGCACTTTCTTCGCGCGGAATGTGTAATCGAGTATTTGGTGGATCACGCTGCCCGCCCAGTCTTATGCAGTCTGGCGCCGTGCGGGATGACATCCGTCCCAACTTGCATTAAAGGTAAATTGATGACCAATTTGTTTCAAGCCGTCGGACATACAAATCTCGGCGAGACGGTCTATAGCGTCATTTCTGCGCAGCTGATCAAGGGAGGTCTGCGGCCCGGAGACCGGCTTAGAATCAGGGACATCGCTGCACAGATGGGTACCAGCGTCACACCGGTGCGAGATGCGTTGCTGCGGCTGGTGCAGGATCGGGGTTTAGTTTTCCAGAACGCTCGTGATATTCGTGTTCCTCATATTTCGGCCGACGAATACCTTGAGATCCGGATGATTCGCGTTGAGCTGGAAGGGCTTGCCGCGGCCCAAGCGGCTCAGAGAGCCGACGAAGCAGATATCGATCGTCTGTTGATTTTGGTGAATGAAAATGAGGAGGCCATCAAGGCTGGTGATTTCGCTCGAGGGACTGAGACCAATCAGCTCTTCCACTTCGAATTGGCACGCGTTGCAAAGGCGCCAGAATTGCTGGAAATCTTGACCCGTCTTTGGATCCGGATGGGGCCAATCATCTCGGAGGTCTATGAACAAGGTGGGCGCTCAATGATCGAGCATCACTATGATATTGTACAAGCAATAAAGGATCGCAACCCCCGAGCGGCTCGTTCCGCTATGCGCGAGGACATCGAGTCTGCTGGCGAATTGATCCTGCGACTGAGAACTCAAGATCGAACGCTTGGGGTGTCGAGTGGTAAGACCGTACCACATGCACTAGCTGGTACCCCGCGTCGTTCCAAAAAGACGGCCTGAAAATATGTTGGAAGAAAGACTCGACCCAAATCTATATGTTTCTCTGCCCATACTGGCGGAATTCGCATTCCGTCAGACAGTTGGCCACTTCGAAGCACTACGCACTCCTTATCGAGCAGACCGTTTCGCAAAGCACCCGGGCGAAACACCAATCGTCGATCTCACGCTGCTTCAGACCAACCTTTTTTTGGCCTCACAGATTTCGCGCTTGGTTGGATAGAATCGAACCAGCGCGCCTTTGAGCCAGCTCAATCTAACCGTGCTGTTGCCCAGTATTGCCGCGCCTGCGATTCAATCCAGACGCGAAACACGGTCAGTGCCACGTTCTCCGATTTTTGCTCGGGATAAATCAGGTAGTAAGAGCGATCGCTCGCATGCTCGTAACGGGAGGCTTCGACCAGTACGCCTCGCCGCAGTTCGTCCTCCACCAGCAGCCGCGGAATCAAGGCAACGCCCATGCCATGCACTGCGGCCTCCGCCAGCATCGAGAACAGTTCGAAACGCGGTCCCGACATGTCGCCACCGACCTGCATGTCGCGCGAAGCAAACCAGTCCCGCCACGCGTAAGGGCGCGTGCTCATCTGCAGCAGGGGATAACGCGACCAATCCGCCCGGTCCAACGTCTTGCGCGGCGCGATAAGCCCGGGACTACAGACCGCGATCAGGCTTTCTCCCATCAAGAAGACACTTTCCGTTCCGGGCCAGCCAGCGGTACCCGCATGGATGGCAGCATCGAACACGGTATCGCCGAATAAAAACGGCCGCGTCTGCGCTGCCAGATGCACCGTCACATCCGGATGCTCCTGCACAAACAAAGGCATGCGCGGCAGCAGCCATTTAGTCGCGAAGGTTGGTACCACAGCCAGCTCGAGCGTGCCGCCCTGCCCGCCCTTTGCCATTAACTCCAAAGTATCGCGCTCGACCATATCGAGCAACGAACCGACCTTTCGACTGTAAGCCGTACCCGCTTCGGTCAGCGCGACACCGCGCCGGCTGCGGCGGAATAGCTTCACGCCCAGAAAATCCTCGAGTACGCCGATCTGACGACATACAGCGCTTTGCGTCACGGCCAGTTCGTCGGCCGCCTTCGTAAAACTCTGATGACGCGCGGCCGATTCAAATGCTGATAGCGCAGAGGTGGAAGGGATCTTGCGTCGCATTGGGCCCGCCTTTTCAATGATTAGAGGATCGACTAACAAGTGCTATTTTTTCACAATTGAGTGCGAACAAAGCGTTTGAGAGGTGGCCTCGAGAATTCAGACAGTTCGTTGAGTGGAAAAGCTGGGGCGTGAGTCGGTCATAATGGCCGGCGACAAGGAACCAGAAGGTGACGAAACGAAACCGACGGACCCACTCACCGGCGTTCAAGGCAAAGGTGGCACTCGCGGCACTCGCGGCGCTCAAGGGCGACAAGACGCTGGCAGAGCTGGCCCAGCAATTTGATGTCCATCCGAACCAGATCACGGACTGGAAGAAGCAGTTGCAGGAGAGGGTTGCCGATGTGTTCGAAGGGGGCAGCGCGGCGCCGTCGGCGCCGCCAGTCGACGTGAAGGTGCTGCACGCGAAGATCGGGCAATTGACATTGGAGAATGATTTCTCATATGGCCTGTTTTTGCAAGCAGGACGAGCGTAGCTCTCGCTGCCGCGATCTCGAACGTCAACGTATCCGACCTGATTGGTAACGCGTAGAGCGCCGGCGCAAACGGGTCCAGCCCCATGGACTGCTCGACCAGAGCGGCCAGGCCGTTGATCGACTTCCTGAAGTCGACTGCCTCGCGATGAACGTACACCTTTAGTTTAGCGTCGAGCCTGAACATCGCAGCGCCCCAGTGTCTCGATCATCGCCGATACCAGCGGCGCATCCTGTCCGGTACAGTCCAGCCGAAGCGTTACGCCGTTGGGCATTTCCACCGTCAACTGCGAGCGCACGGGCGGGGGCGATGAGCGCGTGGGCTCGCAAGCCAGCTTTACGGCGTCCTTTTGCTCAACCACCTCACGACGGCTGATCTCGACGACTGGCACGAACGCCGACGGCACGGCAAGCGCAGGCGCATTCTCGAGAACTTCCGGCGTCGCTGCCACGCCGTTGCGTTCTTGATGCAGCTTGATCCACCGGCGCAGCAAGTTGGCGTTCACGCCGGCCTTGAGCGCCAACCCGGCCACCGACACGCCCGGTTGCAAGCAGGCCTCAACAAGCCTGCGTTTGGATTGCGAGTCGTAGCGCCGCTTGCCGTCGCGACCTACGAGCGTAACGGCCAGAAGCGCCGCATCTGAATCGATCTGAGTCATGGGCTGTGTCCACGTCAATTTTCAGTGGACACAGATTGCCTTGCTCTCAATTCGAACGCTATGTGCTGATAAATTCGCGCTTACGGTATTTCCGCTTCCAGCTGAGCCTGCGCGACATCGAGGAGCTACTTTTCGAGCGCGGCGTGATCGTGACATATGAGACCATTCGATGCTGGTGTGACAAGTTTGGCAAGGGCTTTGCGCATCGGGTGAAAGCGGCGCGACGCAAGACAGGTAGCACGTGGCACCTCGACGAGATGTTCGTCACGCTTCGTGGAGAACCGTATCTCCTATGGCGAGCGGTTGACGAGCACGGCGCCGAGCTCGACGTCCTACTGCAAAAGCGGCGCGACAAAGCCGCGGCCAAACGCTTCTTCAGGCGTGTGCTGCGTTGCAGTCCGGTTCCGCGCAAGATCGTCACCGATCAGTTGCGCAGCTACCCAGCGGCCAAAGCCGAAATCCCGGAGCTTGCGAAGGTGAAGCACGTGTTCGTCAAAGCTGCAGCCCGGCGGAACAATCGGGCCGAGAACAGATCCTATGAAGTATCCAAGTCGTCGACTGGCTAACGCCTAAAATCGGCGTACCGAGGTTTGCTCACGGGAGAGCATCATGCGTACAGATCAGGGATACACGCGTACTGAGGAACCGGCGCTGGCGGTGTCACTCGAACTCGCCGCGGCGAAGTGGAAGGTAGCGTTGCACGACGGGCAGCGGGAGCAGCCGGCGGTGTACACCGTAGCGCAACCGCAAGCCCCCGCGCGCCTACAGGCCGTGCTGGAAGTGATCGAACAACAGAAGCTGAAGTGGTCGCTGCCCGCGGGCGTGCACCTTGTCGTGAGTTATGAAGCCGGCCAGGACGCGTTCTGGATCTATCGGGCGCTACGGGCACGCGGTATCGAGTGTCATGTGGTCGATCCAGCGAGCATTCCGGTCGAGCGCCACAAGCGGCGTGCCAAGACTGACCGGCTTGATGCAATCAGGCTGGTGATCAGCCTGCGCGCGTGGCTGCGCGGCGAGCGCGACCGCATGCACGTGGTGCACGTGCCGTCACCGCAGGACGAAGCGTCCCGCCATCTGATGCGCGACCGAGGGGAACTGCAGAAGGAGGTGCTACAGCATCGTGACCGGATGCGCAAACTGCTTGTCACGCTCGGCTGCTGGGATGAGGTTGACCACAAGGCCTTCGCCGCCCGCCTCGCCCGTGACCAGGTGCGGTGTCCCGACGGTGCGCCACTGCCGCGCGAGCTGCGGGAGCGGCTGCTGCGCGAGTGCGAACGGCTGGCGCTGGCCGTGCAGCAACTCGCGGCACTCGAGAAAACGCAACACGCTGGCCTGCCCGCACCCGCACGCGAAAGGATCGATCTTCTGACGCAGCTAAATGGCATTGGCCCGGTGGGTGGCTCGCGTCTGGCGCTCGAGCTGTTCTGGCGGGACTTCCATAACCGGCGCGAAGTTGGGGCCTGCGTAGGGCTGGTTCCACAACCCTACGACAGTGGCGAGAGCCAGGTGGACCAGGGGATCAGCAGGCAGGGCAACCGTCGCGTGCGCGCACTGCTGATTGAGATGGCGTGGTGCTGGATCCGTTACCAGCCTGGCAGTGCACTGACGCAGTGGTTCAACCAGCGCACGCAAGGCACGGGACCGAATCGCCGCGTGCGGCGCATTGCGATCGTCGCAGTAGCACGACGCCTCGCGATCGCGCTGTGGCGCTACTTGAAGGACGGCGTGATACCCGAAGGCGCACAACTGAAGTCAGTCTGAGCCCGAAAGGTATCGCGACAACGCAATCAAGGGAGGAACGATACCTGTCGATAGAGAGTTTGAAGTGAAGATGCCCGTGTTGATGGCGGGTTGCTAACGCGACCGATCAAACAGATGGGGCATGCTCCCGGAACAGGCTCCGGCGTAACGCGCATAAAGGATGAGGCTGGCCATACGCCAGCGGATAGAAGTTGGTGAGACGTTGCTGTCTTACGCGCGCGATAAGCGGCTTCAGGCTAACGACGTTGACCGGACTGTAGCCATGGTTGAAGTTGAGGGCGGTGGGAATCCGCCGGACTATGCCGCGAAAATGCGGCTTGTATGGCGGCGAGCACCCTCACTCGCGCCTGCCGCCATACGCCAGCATGTCACCACTTCAACCGACGCGTGAACGCGAGCGTCGCATGCGCGGCTTTCGCGACCCGAAACGCACACGGAAATTCCTCTCGTGCTTCGGGCCGATCCGGCAACATTTCGCGCTCAAGCGGCATCTGCTGCGCGCCGCACTCTATCGCAAACAGCTCGCTGCCCGGCTCGTCGCCTGGCGCGAATTCACCGAACTCGCCCAAAATCCATCCTACTCATTTTGAGGCGTGCTCTTTCTCCCGCTTTTACGCCCCGCTCTCGATAAGTTGATAATCATTGAAAGGCCTCCTGGCCGCCCCAGAAAAGGGGCGGCCAGGGTCTAGAGTTGAGATGCAGTCCTCAACTGACCCTTTCAGGAGAGAGGGTGGCCGCACTCCCTCTCGGGAACACGGCCCCCGAAGAACCCTGCGAGCGACTTTCACCGCACAAGGCTCGCGCACAGCATTAAGCGTCGCGCTAACGCCGGCCTTGCCAAACTCCACAAGCCCTTCGCAAGCATCGCATCGTTGATCCATTCCGTTACCGGAACAAGGACGCTGAACCGGCGTTTGCCGGTCTCTCTCAAGCTGCCCTCTATCGAATCTCGAACACGGGCCTGCGACAGCTGCACCACACGGAAGTCTGCACCCTTTCAGGTCAGGGCAAAGTTCGAACCCCTATGCAAGCCGTTACAGCTTGCCGTTCGCTTTATCCGCATTCTCTTACCCGCTCCACCAACAGCGCTCCTTGCGGTTTGCCTGCCATCTCACGATGCTCTGTGAGGTTGGCGGTGAGTCGGGCTTACCACGTTCCCAGTCTTGCCGACGCAACAAAATACTACACGTGCGCCTGTCCGTTTAGCGTCCGCCTCTCCCCCGGTAGCACTTGCGACGACGTACCCCTAATCAGCAAAGAGGCAACCGGCTACTTACCTTTTGGTTCGAGCCTCACAGCAGCTTTGGCTCATCACTTCTTACGAGGTTTATACAGCGGTTCACATGCATTACGCTTGCGGAACTTGCCTTGCCCCCACACCGCACGGCTGCTGGCAGTGTCGATTCCTGCCGTGTCGCCACGGTGAACCGTCTACTGAAGGGTACGTTGTCTCCGAAGCTTCGCACCCGATCGTTACCAATCGCGCACGTCCGAATAGGCAACTGCTGGTCGTACAGCAGGTCACATTTCGAGAGGTCTCGAATGTGACAAGAAAGAGCTTTGCCGTCACCATCATGCTCGAAACCGGCACCATCGCACGCTTCGCCAGCGTCGGCCATTTCAGCTCCTATTGCCGCTGCGTGGACAGCAAGCGCATTTCCAACGGCAAGAAAAAGGGCGAAGGCAACCTTCACGTTTGCTCTCCTGTTTGGAACAGGGCTACGACAGCCCTTCGCCTCAATATTTATGGAACCCGCTGCCGGACTTGCGGCCGAGGGCGCCCGCCGCAACCATCTCGCGCAGCAACAGGGCCGGCCGATACTTCTGGTCGCCGAACTCATCATGAAGGACGGCCATAATTGCGAGCACGGTGTCGAGTCCAACTAAGTCCGCGAGGGCCAGCGGACCAATGGGATGGTTCGCCCCCAGCTTCATTCCCTCGTCGATATCGGCGGCGCTTGCAACACCCTCCTGCAGCACAAGAATCGCCTCGTTAATCATTGGAATCAGAATCCGGTTGACCACGAAGCCGGGAGAATTCCTCATCCCGATTGAATGTTTTCCCAGCAACTCAGCCAACTGGACAGCTGTCGCGAAAGTCGCGTCGTCGGTGCGCACACCCCGAATGACCTCCACAAGTCTCATCGCGGGAACCGGATTAAAGAAGTGCATTCCGATGAGGCGATTGCCACTCGCCAGCGTGCCTCCAAGCTTCGTTATCGAGACCGAAGAGGTATTCGTCGCAAGCACTGCGTCCGGACGAATCACTGCGTCCAACGACATGAGAATCTGCTGTTTAGTGAGGACGTCCTCAGTCACCGCCTCAATGATGAAATCTGACTCCGCGAAGGCGCTGACCGTCGTGCTGAACGAAAGTCGCCGCATCGCTGCAGCAGCTTCCGACGCATTCATCTTTCCGCTTTGAACCTTGCGCTCGAGGCTGCCGCTGATGGTGCTTCGGGCACGTTCACATGCTTGTTCGGTGATGTCGCTCAGGATGACATCAAGTCCGACCGTCGCACAGACCTGCGCAATGCCGCTGCCCATCTGGCCTGCACCTACAACTCCGATATTTTTCATGGTCACATATTCGAGTAGTTGGGCCCGCCACCGCCCTCTGGCGGAACCCACACGATGTTCTGCGAAGGGTCCTTGACGTCGCAGGTCTTGCAATGTATGCAGTTCTGGGCGTTGATTTGCAGCCGGTTTCCGCCGTCATCGCTCTTCACAAATTCATACACACCCGCCGGACAGAAACGCGCCTCCGGGCCGTCGTAAGTATGCAGATTCAGCGAGACCGGCACTTGCGCGTCCTTAAGCCTCAGGTGCGCAGGTTGATTTTATTCGTGGTTTGTATTCGAAACGAACACAGACGAGAGGCGGTCGAATGTGAGTTTTCCGTCTGCCTTTGGGTACTCGATACGTTTGCACTGCGACGCCGGTCGCAGCGTTTCGTGGTCAAAATAGCGATTGTGCAGCGTCCAAGGCACGTTGCCCTTCAGCACCTTCTGCTCAAGCCCAACCATCAGCGTCCCGAGGTACAACCCCTTACTCATCCACTGCTTGAAGTTGCGGGCCTTGTAGAGCTCGTCATACAACCACGACTTCTCGAAGGCCGTCGGGTACGCAACGAGCTCGTCGCTTTGGCGGCCGGCCTGCAAAGCCTCGAACGTCGCCTGTGCAGCTAGCATGCCCGTTTTGATTGCGGCATGGCTGCCCTTGATTCGCGAAACGTTGAGAAAACCGGCATCATCGCCGACGAGCGCGCCGCCAGGAAAAACAAGCTTGGGCAGCGACGTCAGCCCCCCTGCAGTGATTGCGCGAGCGCCATATGAAATGCGCCTGCCGCCCTCAAGGAACGTGCGGATTTTCGGGTGCGTCTTGTAGCGCTGGAACTCCTCGAACGGTGAGAGATACGGATTCTTGTAGCCGAGTGTCACGGATCGGCGTAAAGGCGCCGGGGATGATCGCCGTAATGGCGCCAGTTGGAAGTGGTGTCAAACGCGGATTCAAACGGCCTCAAGAATGCGGTTTTTTACTGGATTTTGCAACGGCGGTTTCGCCGTTTTCAGGCATCGGCTTAGGCTTGCGGAAGCTCTCGCCCTCGATGACGATGCGGTAGGCACCGTGACGTAGCCGGTCGAGTGTCGCGGCGCCGAGAACCCGGTTGTCGGGGAAGGCGTCACCCCATTCGCTGAGATCGAGATTGGATGTCAGGATGGTAGCCGCCCGCTCATACCTGGCCGCCACCAGGTCGTGGAAGTCTTCGTCGTGTGGCGCGCGCAGGGGTTTGAGCGCGAAGTCGTCAACGATCAGCAGTGGCACACGCACGAACTGCTGGAACTTGCGTTCGTAAAGGCCCGTGGCGCGGGCCGCATGCAGCTTCTTGATCAGATCGGTTTGCGTGACGAACAGGACGTCCCGCCCCTGACGCGCAGCGCAGTGGCCCAGCGCCTGGGCGATGTGGGACTTGCCGACGCCTGTTTGACCGACCATCAGGATTGCCACGTTCTCGTCGATGTAACGACCGGTGGCGAGATCGTGGATGTGCGCGCGGTTGAGCTTCGGCAGCCGGTCGAAGTTGAAGGTTTCCAGTGTCTTGCCTAGCCCGAAGCCGGCGCGCACGAGACGCGCGCCGAGTTTCTTCTGGTCTCGCCGCGCGACTTCATCATGCAGGAGCATCGCGAGGAATTCGGTGTAGGCGAGCTGTCCATCGATTGCCTGCCGGTTGCGCTGCTCGAGCGAGTCGAGTACGCCGGACAGGCGCAGTTGCTTGAGGATCGTATTCAGTTCAGGACTGGGGTTCATGATGTTCAATGCAAGAGAAGGGAGTGGAGGTCACGACCGAAGCGGCCGCCGTTCAGATAGGTGTCGGCAGGCGCCGTTGACGTTTGCGTCGCTGCGGCGGCGGGCTGGCTGTCCAGTCCCTTGTCGAGGATGGTCTTGACGGTGCGGTACTTCGGGCTCGCAAATGCAAGCGCACGCTCGCACGCGGCGTCCAGTCGCTGATCGCCGAACTTCTCGCGCATACGGACGATGCCCTGCGCGCCACGCAGGTTCACCAGCACCGTGTCGTTGAACATCGCGAGAACCAGCGCGTGACAGGATGGCCCGATCTCCTTGGCACGAGCCAGGCACCACTGCGGATCGTGTTCGAGCCACGCCTGCGCCGCCGGCGGCTGGTGGTCACGCACCGTGTGGCGATCACCTGCCTTGCGCAGTCGTGGATGGGTTGCAATGAGTTCGTGCTGATGGAACAGCTGTACGACCGTATCGGTCGATTTGAGCCAGAGGCTCTTGCCAACCAGCTTGAACGGCACGGAGTACAGCGCCTTCTTGTAGACGACGTGTCCGTCCGTATGCACCTTGACTTCGCTCCATACAGCCAGCACCGGCGCAACGTCAGGCAGCGTCGTGAGCAGCGGCTTCTCGATGGCAAAGCGTGCCAGCGGCTGCTCGCGTGTCGTGCCATGTTCGCGCGTGCTGGCCTGCTGCATGATCCATTCGCGCAACTGCCGGTTGGCATCGGTCAGGTCGCGGAACGTGCGCAGCGGCACAAAGGATTTCTTGACATACTTGACGCCCGACTCAACGATTCCCTTCTTCTGCGGGTCGTGCGGTGGACATGCGTCGATCCGGAAGCCGTATCCCTCAGCGAGCGCGGCGTACGAACGCTGGACCTCCGGGCTGTACATGCAGGCTCTGGTGATCGCACACTTCGCGTTGTCGATGATGATGCGGCCCGGGCAGCCACCAAACCACTCAAAGGCGCGACGGTGGCAGGCCAGCCATGTCTCGACGGTCTGGTCGAGCACGAGCTCGACATACTGGTGCCGCGACCAGCAGAGGGTCATGACGAAGAACCACGTCTTGATCTGCGCGCCCGATTCATGTGCCAGTACCGGCCCGGCGCCGAAGTCAACCTGTGCGGCCTCCGCTGGAGCAAACTCAAGGATCGTTGTGGCCGGCACGCCGCGTTCGGCCCTCAGGCCCAGCAGGATACGGCGCACCGCCGAGTAGCTGCCGGTGTAGCCATGGTTGCGTTTCAGCGCGTGGTGAATCGTTGTGCCCTGAACGCCGGCGTCATGCCAGTCACGGATCTGCTCGCGAAACGGCTCGAGCGTGGACACGCATGTGCTCGGCAAATGTGGAGTGCGGCCAAACACGCCGGCAATCACGGTATCGTCAGGCAACGGCTGCCCGGGATTCAGCCAGCCGCGCTCGTCAGCCATACGACGAACAGCGGTCAACTTCTTGCGACCCATCAGGCCGCTACGCCCGATGTCGCGATCAGAATCGCCTTGCCGCATGCGGACAAGGACTTGACGGTACTCAAACAATTCAAACCTCCGGTTGGTCATGGACACTCCGTTCAGAAAGAACGGAGCGTACCCATCTGGAAAGTTCGAATCGCGTTCAACACCCGGCGCCGGTGGCGTCTATATGCCGATCATCGACTGGCTCCTTTACGCCGGTCACGGACTGGCGCCATAACGCCGATCCTGCGCTGGCGCCTATGCGCCGATCATCGGGTGGCGCCAATACGCCGATCCCGGAATGGCTCCATAACGCCGGTCAGTGACACCGAGACCGACAACGAATCCGACCATGACCTGGTTGTTCCCGAAGTGATAGAGAAATGAACCACCGTAAGTGTCGCAGTCGAGCGGCCAGCCAGCCGTGTGAATGACAAGCCCAGGTTGATGTTTTGCCGGGTCAATCTCCCACATTTCCTTGATACCCAGCCCGTAGACCTGGGGGTCTGAATTCTGGCTTAAATTGAAGCGCTCTCTCAGCTCTTGTCCGAGATGCCCGCGCGCGCCTTCGCAAAAGAGCGTGTATTTTGCATGCAACGACATGCCGCCCTGAAAGTTGCCAGGAGGCTCACCATCCTTGCCAAGACCCATATCGCCCGTGGCGACGCCCCTAACTGAACCGTCTTCGTTCCAAAGGAGTTCGGCCGCAGGAAAGCCGGCAAAGATTTCGACGCCTAGTGCCTCGGCCTGTTCGCCGAGCCGGCGGGTAACATTGCCGAGACTGACGATATAGTTGCCGCGATTCTTGAAATTGGCGGGCAGTGCCCACATTGGTACTGCTCTCGCCCCCGTCTCAGACAGAAAAAGAAATCTGTCTTCGGTGACGGAGACGTTCAGCGGTGCACCGAGCTCCTTCCAATCGGGGATGAGCTCTCCCAGCGCGCGGGGGTCCATGACCGCGCCCGAAAGGATATGCGCCCCAATTTCGGAACCCTTCTCGAGTACGCAGACGCTGACATCGACATCTTTGTCCCGTGCCCACTGCTTTAGTCGAATCGCCGCCGATAACCCCGCGGGGCCGCCGCCGACAATTACAACGCCGTACTCCATTGAATCCCGCGACACACCTTGTACGTTTGCGCTCATGTCTTTCATCTCTTTTTCGCTACGCCCGCGGAGCTCGGTCGAAACCGGGTGCCTCACCGACTGCCTGCGAACCAGGAAGCACCTGCGCGCCAACTTCATCGACACGTCGAGCGTTGTCCCTCAGAGGACTTTTGACTCTCTTAGCGTGTCAACTTCTTCGCCAGACAGACGCAACCAGCCCAACAACACTTCGTCTGTGTGCTGCCCGAGCCTGGGCGGCGCACTGCGATATTGAACCGGGGATTCGGACATACGGATGGGGTTCGCGACCATGGCGACGTTTCCCCCAGAAACGTGCGGCATCTCGACACGAACACCGCGCGCAAGCACGTGCTGGTCCTCGAACACCTCAGCGACATTGTTGATGGGCCCACAAGGCACTCCGACCGCTTCCATCGCCTTCACCCACTCACGGGTGTTCCGCGTCTTCGTTGCAGCCTCGAGCAGCGCCACGAGCTCTGCTCGATGCTTTACGCGCAGCGGGTTCGTCAGAAAGCGTTCGTCGATTGCAAGTCCGGCCAGACCCAAGGCCTCGCAACAGTGGCGGAACTGCCCATCATTGCCGACCGCGATGATCATGTACCCGTCCGCGGTCGAAAATTCCTGGTAGGGAACGATGTTCGGGTGAGCATTACCGAGACGGCTTGGCACCATCCCCCCAATCAGATAGTTGGACGCCTGGTTCGCCAGACTCGCAATCTGGACGTCGAGCAGGGAAAGGTCGACGTGCTGGCCCTCGCCACTACGGTCACGTCGCGCCAACGCGGCGAGGATGCCGACCGTTGCATACAGCCCCGTCATGACGTCCGTGAGCGCAACACCGACCTTCACCGGGCCCGCACCTTCGGTGCCATCCGCACGTCCGGTCAGACTCATCAGTCCGCCCATCCCTTGAATGAGGAAGTCGTAACCGGCGCGGCTTGCGTAGGGGCCATCCTGACCAAAGCCCGTGATGGAGCAATAGATCAGGCGAGAGTTGACTGCCTTCAGCGAAGCGTAATCGAGACCGTACTGCTTAAGACCGCCAACTTTAAAGTTCTCGATAAACACGTCTGCCTCAGCGGCCATGCGCTTTATCAGTGCCTGCCCGTCGGGATGGCTGATATCGATGGTCACCGACCGCTTGTTGCGGTTCGCACACAGGTAATAGGCGGACTCGCCCGTCGCGTCGCCTTCGCCGTCGGCTAGCCATGGCGGCCCCCATGCCCGGGTATCATCACCCGTGCGTGGCCGCTCAACCTTGACCACGTCCGCCCCCAGGTCGGCCAGCAACTGACTTGCCCACGGACCTGCCAGTACGCGCGAGAGGTCCAGGACGCGAACGCCTTCGAGTGCGCCCACTGATAGTGTCTTGTCCATGGCCGGTCAGAACGCCGCGATGCCCGTGATGGCACGGCCTAGAATCAGCGCGTGAATGTCGTGCGTGCCCTCGTACGTG
Source organism: Paraburkholderia sp. BL27I4N3 (assembly GCF_003386115.1). NCBI lineage: Bacteria > Pseudomonadati > Pseudomonadota > Betaproteobacteria > Burkholderiales > Burkholderiaceae > Paraburkholderia > Paraburkholderia sp. BL27I4N3. The sequence continues at coordinate 522,433 of NZ_QREJ01000002.1, forward strand.
TTGACGACTTCGAGATTCACCAAGTGACGCGCAACACCGAACTCGTCACTGATGCCATTGCCGCCCAGCATGTCGCGTGCGACACGCGCGATATCGAGTGCCTTGCCACACGAATTGCGCTTCATGAGCGAGGTGATTTCCGCTGCAGCGGTGCCCTCGTCCTTCATGCGGCCCAGTCGGAGACAACCGCCGAGCCCGAGAGTGATTTCGGTCTGCATGTCGGCAAGCTTCTTTTGCACGAGCTGGTTCGCGGCCAGAGGGCGCCCGAATTGTTTGCGGTCGACGACGTACTGACGTGCACGATGCCAGCAATCCTCGGCCGCACCGAGTGCGCCCCATGCGATGCCGTAACGAGCACTGTTGAGGCACGTGAACGGACCCTTAAGCCCGCGCACATTTTCGAAAGCGTTCTCTTCCGGGCAGAAAACTTCATCCATCACGATTTCGCCCGTAATAGAGGCACGCAGGCCCACCTTCCCGTGGATTACCGGTGCCGAGAGTCCCTTCCAGCCCTTTTCGAGGACGAACCCGCGGATCGCACCTTCATCGTCCTTCGCCCAGACGACGAACACCTGCGCGATGGGGCTGTTCGTAATCCACATCTTGCTGCCACTCAGCGAGTACCCGCCGTCGACTTTCTTCGCACGCGTCGCCATGCTGCCCGGGTCCGAGCCATGGTTGGGCTCCGTCAAACCGAAGCAGCCAACCCATTCACCGCTGGCAAGCTTGGGGAGATACTTCTGGCGCATCCCATCCGAACCAAATTCGTTGATGGGCACCATCACGAGCGACGACTGAACACTCATCATCGAACGATACCCGGAGTCAACGCGCTCGACTTCGCGGGCCACGAGTCCATAGCTCACGTAGTTGAGACCAGCGCCACCATACTCTTCGGGAATGGTAGAGCCTAGCAGGCCGAGCTCGCCCATTTCGCGAAAGATGGCCGGGTCTGTCGATTCTTTTCGGAATGCTTCCAGAACCCGAGGTCCAAGGCGCTCTTGGCAGTACGCGTGTGCAGAGTCCTGCACGAGACGCTCTTCCTCAGTCAGTTGTTGTGAGAGCAGGAGGGGGTCGTCCCATTGAAAGGAAGGCGACTTGTGCTGAACATTCATGATTGGCACTGTGCAGTGGATGAATGTGTTCAAATCTACCGATGCGATGACTGCGTCACAACCGATTTTTTTGCACTAGCCTGTTCGTAAAACTCACACATCGCCAGACGACACCTATCGCGCAGACATGCGGAATCAGCAATGCGTGGAATGTTCGCTTATCCATGTACGTACAGGGAAACAGTGGCTGCAGAAGATTTGGCGTCGCCGGCACTAATGTCACTATCCGTTCAACGGCTCAACCCGGCGCAACGAATCGCCCTGCGAGGTTTCGAGCCCATTCTGATTCCCAAACACGAGCGCCGTTTCACGGGCTTCGATGAACGCATCATTGCAATGTACGCGCGCGGCATGAGGGCGCTGTCAACTTGGCGGTGGTGAGACGGCGCAGTGCCGAAGAGGTAGTTTGCTCAGAAGGCGGTCGACGGATTTTGACAGAGCTCGGTGAATGCATGCCACGCAGCGAATCGGGCGGCGAGTTGTTTGCGATAAAGAGAGGTGCGGAGCAAATGTCGTTTGAGAGCGAAGTGCTGCCGAATTAGACCGAAGCTCGACAGAAAAGCTTGCGTTCGCTTCGGGTCACGGAACCCGCGCATGCGTCGTTCGCGTTCACGGGTAGGTTGATGACTATTCTCAGCCCGGTTATTCACCCATGCAGCAGCCTTGACGAACACGTGCTTGACGCCGGCCAACTCGGGGATCTCGGCCTTCGCGGCCGGATAGCTTCGTAATTGATCTGTGACGAACTTGCGCGGCACGGGCATGACCGAAGCACGTGCTTGAAGAAGCTTTTCGCAGCGGCTTTGTCCCGCCGCTTCTGCAACAAAATGTCGAGTTCGGCACCATGCTCGTCAACCGCTCGCCACAGTAGATGAGGCTCACCGCGCAGCGTCACGAACATCTCATCGGGATGCCAGGTGCTGCCGGGCTTACGACGCGCGGCCTTGACGCGATGCGCGAAGCGAGCGCCAAACCTATCGCACCAGCGTCGCGCGGTTTCATGGCTCACCACCACGTCGCGTTCGAACAACAACTCCTAAATGTCGCGCAGGCTCAGTTGAAAGCGGAAATGCCAACGCACCGCGCAAATGATGACTGCAGCCGGAAAACGGTGAACGTGGTAGAGGGATTTCGATTTCATCATCGGGGCCATCTTGCGCGAGCACCTCGGCAATGTGACAGCGCCATCTGTTTCGCTTCGATTCTTCGCGAACCCAGCGAGCAAGCTCCTCCATTGCTCGAATCGTTGCACGTGCACAGTTCGGCACCTCAACGACAGGTCAACGCTTATGGTTCTGCGCCGCAGACTGTGCAGACATCCCGGCGTCCCGGGTCGCATAGCTCCGCGCTTGAGTGACGCGCCCGCATCTCCGCATCTCCGTTCGCATCCGGCCTCGCGCCCAGATCGACGGTTCCGCGCCGCGGCGTCACTCGCGGTGCCGTCCGGCCATGCCCTTTGCCGAATCCGGGGCCCGTGTCCGCCAATGAAGGGGTGGATAGCTGCCATCATGTGGAATTGGACAATTTTTTGGTTGAGAGGGCGGCCTCCGAGTAGGTGAGGAGGTCGCCCCCCTCACCCCTCACAGTCCCGGACGAGCCCAATTAAGGCATCCGGTTCTTCATCGTGCAGATTCGCTCACGATTTGGCGTAGCTATGGACAATCCGAGGCTGGGGCAACGGAAACAGTTTGAGTATTCCCGCAAAGGCAACCCATGACAGAGAGCGTTTGTTCGACCTTCGCGATAACCACTTGCGCCATATGCGCGCGACCTGGTACGGCAGGGTCGCCAGGCGCTCGTAGTTCCCGCTGATGCCGAAGTAGGCATAGTGCCCCTTGAGCATCCGACACAGACGCGGTTGTGTCGCGATAAGGGCGGCAGGATAAGCAAGTCCGATATGGTCACGACTGCTTACATGACGAGCGAATGGAATTGCTCGGCAGCAGTCCGCTCTGCGCCAGCATCTTTCATCTGGCCCTTCCTGATCATATGCATCAGTTCAATGCCCGACAGGATGATGCGGGCGCAACGAAAATCCTTGAAACCCATCATGGGTTTGACGATACGTTTGATCGCGCGATGGTCCTGTTCCACAACGTTGTTCAGATATTTGACTTGGCGCACCTTGATGGGCGTTTTCCGTTCGGCGTTGATGGCTTGCAGCGCGGCCAGGTTCGCACCGCTTTTGTCTACGGTGATGGTCTCCGGTTCGCCGTTCTGATCGATGGATTTCTCGAAGTAGCGACGCGCGGCAGCCTTGTCACGATGGGCTCGCAGCAGGAAATCGACGGTCTTTCCGGCCTTATCCACCGCACGATACAAGTACTTCCACTGGCCGCGCACCTTGATGTACGGGTGAGTAGACCCCGGGAATTGCGCCCGAAGTCTCTCGCAGAACCGTACGTGACACTCGCGCGTCATACGGCTCCCGTTATCCAACCTGTGCCCTTTGAAACTGCCAGTGTACGAACTGTCGCGGGTAGGCCTTCTTCATCTTGTGCAACCACTCCTCACTGCGCCGTTTGTGCCGTCGCAGTGTCTTGTACTTGCGCTGGGCCCAGCGCACGAGCTTGCGGTCGAGATACCGACCGAGTCCGTGCATGGCCGTCCGATAGAAAGCCCCGTAGTAGTTCCACCAGCCACGTATCGTGGGATTGCATTGCTCGGCCAGATCGACCAGTGACCCTGACGTTTGACGAGACAGCCGCCACCGCCGCACCGCCTGTCTCATCCGTTTCAGGGCAGCAGGACTCACGCCGGGCAGAAAGCTCGTGGAAAGCCGCCCGGACCTCGTCAGCACCCTTCGCGGACGAAACTGAAAGCCCAGAAATGTAAAATTCACATTCGGGTAGGCTTGGTTGCGACTTCGGTCCTTGCAATACACGATCTTTGACTTTTCCGGATGCATCTGCAACCCGCATTCCGCCAGCCGCGAGGCAATGGCATGCATGACCTCCTGCGCCTGCGCCTCGCTGCGGCAATGGACCACCGCATCATCGGCATAGCGCGCAAAGAGACATTGCGGAAAGTGCCGCTGCATCCATGCGTCAAATGCATAGTGCATGAACAGATTCATCAAGATTGGGCTGACCACCCCGCCCTGAGGTGTACCTCGCACCCGTGGCAGTCTCGCCCCGTCCGCAGTCTCGAACGGCGAAGTCAGCCACCGCTCGATATACAGCAGGATCCAGTCCGCCTTGATGTGCTTGCGTACCGCCTTGAGCAGGAGGCCGTGATCAATCTGATCGAACGCCGCCTTGATGTCAAACTCAACAACCCAGTCGTATTTCCAGCAACGCTCGCGCGTTACCGCAATCGCCTGCTTTGCCGATTTACCCGGACGATACCCATAAGAATCCTCATGGAATATCGGGTCGAGTAGCGGCTCAGTCATGAGCTTGACAACTGTCTGCGCGATTCGATCCGACACGGTGGGCACGCCCAGCTTTCTGGTACCACCCATGGCCTTCGGTATTTCAACCTGTTTCACTGGCGGCGGGAAGTATGACCCCGACGACATCCGATTCCACAGCTTGTACAGATTGCCTGACAGGTTCTGCTCGAACATGGCGATCGTTTCATCGTCCACGCCTGCAGCACCCCGGTTGGCCCTCACCAGCTGATACGCCTCCCACACCGTGCGCTTCGCAATGCAGTACGGTTTTGTTGAGGTCATATCACTCATCCCCGACATGCGGGTTGGTAATCTTCGTCAACAGGATAACGCCGCCCCTTCGCTCCACCTTCATTACAAAGGCTTCAACACTACTACGGGCAGCTCCGCCCCTCACTCCGGCATCGGTATTCTTCCTCATGGTGTCTGCCATTTGTCATTTCCCTTTACATCCGGAGCAAGGTTCTCACGTTCCATACCGAAGCCTGTGTTGAGCTCATGCCGCCTCTACGCCGGCTGCCGTCAGGTCCGTAAGCAGGTCCCATCCTGACTGATCCTGGAGCGACGAAATGACTCCAGTTTTGACAGCGCTTTGAAGGATTAACGACGCGTCATCGAACGGTTCGCTTTCGCTCATCTTCTCAACACATACCTGCCATCCTTCTCGGACGACTTTTCCACGGTCGCTCACCACCACGCCTTTTGAACGCAGCAGCACCGGGCGGTTTGAAGCCTGCTCCTGCAAGCCGGCTCCGGGAGGCCTACTCCCATCTTCAGTACAGCACCACAAGCTTTCGCTTGTGTTCGTGACACACTTTCGTCCATCCTCCAGCTCTTGCCGACCGGCCGCTTACGTTGGCGAAACGCTTTTTCGAACAAGGGCACGAGTTTGATCACCCAGCGGTGTACCGTCGAATGATCCACCTCGAAACCTCGTTCCGCCATCATCTCTTCCAGATTGCGCAGACTCAGCGAGTACGCCACGTACCACCGCACGCACAGCAAAATCACCTCCAGTGGGTAGTGCAGTCGCTTCAGCACCTTGGCGATCCCAGGCGGCAATGTCTCATGCGGTGTCTTTGTCGTCCTGGTCATCTTGAGCGTCTGCAATTTCCGTTCGCTGAATTTTACCCCAGCGCATTGGCGCGACAGAACCTACTATGGCGGAGTCTGACTTCTCTCGACCGTTCATCATCGGCTACGGCTCCTCGCCTTCCCGATGCGGACCAGACCATGCTGCGACTGGCCGGACGAGAGATCTCCCGGTTCCCGTGCAAAGAGCGTCCATACGTGGCAGGGTCTTTGACCACGCCGGATCGCAGGGGTGCTCGCGCTCACGCGCCCCTTCGTGTTGCCTTCCGCGTTCTAAACCGAGTCGGCATCCGGCATATACACAACTATCGCGGCTCAATGGCTGGCCCGCACGCTCCCCTGCCGACGCTTCGCCGACCACCTCGCGGTGACCTGCGCACGGCTCGGGGCCGATGTGGTTCGCTATTCCTTCATCGCAGTGGACTTGCACCACCTACTCCTTGCCGGTCTCCCGGCGCACTTAGAACTTGTGCCGGAGCCCGATGCGTACAGCCGTCTGTACGTCGGTGCCGGATGGTGAGCCCAATGCGGCCTCCGCCTGCGCACTAAAGCCATGGTCATGCGCCAATGTGCCGACCAGATAAACGTCCGTTCGCTTCGAGAGGAAGTAGTCAGCGCTCAGTATCACCTGGTTTGCACTACCGACGTCATTGTTCCGCGTTTGATATTGCAGCCCGCCGCCGAGCGACAACGCAGGCGTCAGCTGGTAACTGGCTCCGCCTTCGAATGTTGTCGCGCGAGGCCTGTTACCGCTCGATAGCTGAACATCCGTGACATAGCCGAACAAGCGCGCCTTGCCAATGTTATAGGCCGCACCTGCCGCGTATTCGGCAGAGTTATCCGAAGGTGTCACGTTATGAATCGACATATAGGACAGCGCTGCGCTGAACGGTCCGTTGGCATAGCCTACGTAGAAATTGCTTGAGCTATTCTGCCCCATCGAACCTGCAACATTGCCGAATCCATACATCGCGCCAAACGTAAAGCCTCCGATAACTGGAGACTCATATTTGACCGCGTTGTTGACAAGATCACCCCACACGCGGTTATCGAGTGCATATCCTCCCGATGCATAGGTCGGCAGGCTCCAGCCCAGCAGACCGGCCGGGGTATTGGCGGCAATCGCGTACGCAGGGAAATAGTAGCCGATGAAATCGTACTGCCGTCCGAGCGTGACGGTACCCCAGTTTGTCGTCAAACCAACAAACGATTGCAGGCCAAATTCTGCACCACCTGCCAGCAGCGCACCGGTGCCAACGTCAAACTCACTTTCCAGAGTGAAAATCGCCTTCATCCCGCCGCCGAGATCTTCGACACCACGCATCCCCCAACGGCTTGATTGAGCGACTCCAGACTGGAACTGAACGGCCGCCCCCTTGCCCGACGAGGAATCGACTCGATTGGTATAGGTTACGCCTGCATCAATCAAACCGTACAGTGTGACAGACGATTGCGCCCATGCAGCCCCGCAGCTCAACGTGGACAATACTGCAAACACTATCTTTTTCATTATGTACTCCTACTTTATAAAAATAGCAAAAACAGATGATTTACAGCAAGAACCGTCACTCACCCATATCTCCCCAGCAAAGGGCAAGTCTCCAATGAGTTAGGTGCGGTCTCGTTGTGCAAGCCAATCTCAGATTGAGTTGCCCCGACGCGGCTAAGACGCCTACCACGCACAGATCGATTCGAACCACGGCAGGTGCTCCAATTTGTCACCAATTGCACCATTCGCCTATATCGGCCATCACTCATTGAGTCGACCGTCGTCCGACGGCACGGCAGGATTGTCAGCGTGCTTCGACAAAACGTCGTACGTAGTCGTTTGCCGGCGCATTACAGATTTCCTCCGGGGTTCCTGTCTGGATAACGACGCCGTCTTTCATGATCGCGATCCTGGAACCGATCTTCATCGCTTCGTCCAGATCATGCGTGATGAACACAATGGTCCGTCGCAGGTCGGCCTGCATCTCGAGCAAAATGTCCTGCATTTCGCCACGAATCAATGGGTCGAGCGCACTGAATGCCTCGTCCATCAGCAGCACGTCTGGTTCGGATACGAGCGCCCTGGCGAGTCCGACGCGCTGCCGCATACCACCCGACAGTTCGTCTGGATATCTGCGCTCATATCCTTTGAGCCCGAGCCGACCGTTGATCCATTCCCGCGCCACACTGTCGGACTCCACTTTTGCGTCGCCGCGGATCCAGCGTCCGAACACCACATTTTCGAGCACCGTCTTATGCGGAAGCAGCGCGAAGCTCTGAAATACCATGCCAATGTGATATCTGCGCATCTCTCGCAAAGCGCGCGAACCAAGACGCAAAACATCAGTGCCACGGAACAGCAGTTCCCCCGAATCGGGTTCGATGAGCCGATTGAAATGACGCACGAGCGTAGACTTCCCGGAACCCGACAGCCCCATGATTACGAAAATTTCACCTTCGCGAATCGACAGCGAAACGTCACGCACGGCAACATTGGATCCGGTCTGATGCAGAATCTCATCTTTGGGCATACCAGCACGCGCCAGCGCGATCGCTTCCTCGATGCGACCACGGTGAGGACTGAAGACCTTGTACAGGTGGCGTAACTCGAGAATAGGCACACCCGCTCCGTTATCAGCAGCACTACGGGACCCATCGGTCTCGACGCGAACGTCGGTCTGCCCGTCGGAGGCGCTGCGCGAATCCGCTTCGAGCGACGAACTCATATTGCAAAGGGTATAAGGTGTCATCTGATCATTTCCGAACTTGACGGCGCGCACGCTTGCCCACGCCGAAAGACTGGGTGATGCGATCGAACACAATGGCAAGAATGACGATTGCGGCGCCGGCCAGGATGCCTTGCCCCATGTCAAGGTTGTTGATGCCCGACAGCACGTCCTCGCCCAGGCCACGGGCACCGATCATCGAGGCGATGACGACCATTGCGAGCGACATCATCACGGCCTGATTTACACCCGTCATGATCGATGGCATTGCAAGCGGAAGTTCGACCGCGATGAGCTGCTGCCATGACGTCGCCCCGAATGAACGAGAGGCCTCAACAACGTCTTCCGGTACCTGACGCAAGCCCAGATCGGTAAGTCGCACGAGTGGAGGAAGGGCGTAAATCATCGTTGCGAAGATCGCTGGCACGCGGCCCAGACCGAATAACATCACGACCGGGATCAGGTACACGAACGACGGCAACGTCTGCATCATGTCTAGTACCGGATTGAATACGCGCGCGAGCAGTGCGCTGCGAGAAATTGCGATCCCGAACGGAACACCGATGATTGTCGTCAGGATCAGTGCCGTCAACATGATCGAGCATGTCGCCATCAACTTGTCCCATAGACCGAGGCAACCAATCACGTAGGTAAGTGCCATCAGCAGAACCGCGAGGCCGATCCGGCGGGCACCCAGCCACGCCATTAAACCAATGACAGCGATGACAACAAAGGGGGGGGATGCCCTGAGTATCGCCTCGACCGGATTGAGTGCGTACGTCAGCAGTACCGCGCTCACATGATGAAAGACGTCACCATACCGCGCGACGACGCCGGTAAAGAATCGATTGATCGCGTCGCCCAGATCGAGCGTATAAAAGATGCCGTTCACTGCATTTCCCCTCTCTGTCAGGCTCCGCCCACGAACGGATATCTGGCGGGCCGGTGTGCGCAGTTCACAACGACCGTCCGTGAGCCGGATCGAATAAACCCGCAGCACGACCTGGCTGCGGGACTGCACGTCACTTCAGACTTGCCTCGACCTTCTGCGCGGCTGCGGCCGGGACCCAATTGGCGACGATCGAAGGATTGGCCTTCAGGAAGTCCACCGCAGCCTGGCGGGGCTCGACCTTCTCCGTCGCCATTCGCGCAATGATGGTGTTCAGCGTGCCCATCGAAAACTGCGCCTTTTCGAAGAGCGACATCAGCGCCGGATCGTTGTCTGCCAGCGAATTCGAAACGACGACGCGCAAAGACGTCGGAGGCGAAGCGGAACCACACGGGTCCGGATCCTTGCTTCCGTTGATGGTCTTCCAGCAGGCAGCGTTGTACGCCGGCTCTTCGAGCTTGACTGCGTGGAAGCGACCGAGGATGGTCGACGGCTCCCAGTAGTAGAACAGGATCGGCTTACCTCGCGTGTAGGCCGATTCGATCGCCGCGTCAAGTGCCGGCCCAGACCCCGGATGGAAATCTGTGTAGGCGGCGCCGATCTTGTATGCCTTCATTTTCTGTTCAGTGTCGGACTCGCACTGCCAGCCGATCGGACAGTTGTACAGACGGCCGTGGGATGGATCTTCCGGATCGGCAAACAGCGACTTGTAGCGCGGCAAATCGGCAACGCTCTTCAGATCCGGCGCGAGCGCCTTGATTCCGCGGGAAGCATCGCCTTTGATCACATAATCCGGGACGTAGTAGCCCTCCACACTCCCGCCGTTGACGAGTGAGCCTACGATTTTCACCCGGCCGTCCTGAGCCGCCTTCTCATAAGCCGGGGTACGGCCAGCCCAATACTCGACCATTACGTTCAGGTCACCGGTCGCAATCGCCTGCAACGCGATGGCGTTCGTCGCAGTCATCAGGTCCGTCTTGCAGCCGTAGCCCTTCTCGAGAACGTATCGAACCACTTCGGTCATAAATTTTGCGCTGTCCCAGCCCATTTCCGCGAACTTGACCGGCTTGGCGGCCTCGCACCATGAGGAATGAGAAAAATCGGCTGCATGCGCCTGTGAACCCAACATCCCAACCACTCCGATGGCACACGCGGCAATCGCACGCGCCACTTTGAATGGGAGAATTCGCTTGAACATATTCCACTCCGCCCGATGATTGACCTGGATTCCCGGCTTCGCCTACCACTGCTAGTGGCGCGGCCGGGTGAACGTTCATTAATGATTGTCAAACGCCTGTTGGAAAGCGCGCTGACACCTTCCCTGCTAAAGCGCGGCCACGGTGGCCGGTGATACTTCGTCCCCTACAACCGGCATCGTATGGAGCACAAAAAACGGCCTCAAACGAAATTCTGCAATGGCACTCATGCAAAATCGCATGCAGTTTCGGAGCAACGCCCCGTCAACGTCCGCAGTTCGACATGAACAACAAACAGCAGGCAAGCACGTAGTTGCATACCTTCGTCAATTCTGCGAAGCCCGTACGAACCGGGACTATTCAAACCACAAGTGCCGCTATCGAGAGCGACGACCCGTTTTGCCATTCCGCCGTCGACTCGACTACACGACGAGGCACCAAACGGCAGACCGTTGGCGTCCGAAATCTTGATCGTCGTTTCTGGACGGGAGCCCGCGCAATCTGACTCCCATCGACGAAACAAGGGACGCCAATCCTCGTATCACGCAGCCCGGACAGGAAGCGTCGGACTCGATCGCACGAGGCCATCGCGCATCGAACCGAGATACCAGTCGATAAACGCGATCACGCCGCTTTCGACGAGCGAAGAATATTCGCCTGGCTCGTAACCGACCGAATTGATGCCGAGCTGATTCGTCTCAACAAGTCGTTGATCCTGGGCGTTTGTGGCGTTCCAGACCGCGGTAAGTGTTTCGAGATCGTAGTCAACGCCTTCGACAGCATCCTCGTGGACGAGCCACTTCGTCGTAACCTGGGTCTCGCGCGGACCAAGCGGTAACAGACGGAATGCGATCGCGTGATCTCCGAGCGCGTGATTCCACGTATTCGGGAACCGGAGCAGACGCAGGGACCCCACGTCCTGCTCTGGCAATGTTCCCATCACCCGCCTGCAGGCCGGTTCGCCCGTCATCGTGAACGACAGGCCGCGCTCCATTGCGGCCCGAATCAACCGGTATTCCGGAGCTTCTTCGACCGGGGCATACGGCAAGCCCCCGGCCGCCCAACGCGCCTCATCACGTGCAGTTTTCGCGGCGAACACCGCACCTTCGCTACCGTAACGGGGGTCGGTCGGGCCGTCGTACTCGGAAATCGTGCGCAACAGTTCTGGGTGGTTTGCCGTGCAGTGATAGCACTCCCGGTTGTTTTCGATCACGAGCTTCCAGTTGCCCTTCTCGACAATAGTCGACTCGAACGCGACCTTTGCGTTATCGATGCCATGCGGCGCAAGATAGGGCGTAACGCGCTGGCTGAATGACGTGAAGTCTTGAGGTTCACGGGCGAGATTGATGAAGATGTATCCGGCCACAGACTCACACGCGACGGGCTTCAACCCATGCTGCGACACGTCGAACGATTCGCCCATGTTTCCGGCAAAGACCAGCTTGCCGTCGAGTCCGTAGGTCCACTGGTGATACGGGCAAGACAGCACGCGCGAAGATCCGCGCTCGCCTGCACAGATTCGCGAACCTCGATGCCGGCACGTGTTGAAGAATGCCCGGATCGTGCCGTCGCGATCGCGAACCACAACGATTGAACTCTCGCCGACATTCAAAGTGAACCAGTCCCCTGCCCGCTTGATCTCGCACGACAACCCGGCGAATAGCCAGTGGCGCTCCCAGATCAACGCCATATCGGCGGCGAATAGATCCTCGTCCTTGTAGAACGCCTGGGGTAACGGGCGGCCGGGCACACAGGAGGCTAGCAGTGAGTTGAGTTTCATGGAGTCGAACATTGAGCGTCCCGAGCATCTTTCGTTGCGCGTCGCCTCTTCTGGTGGCGCGGCGGCACAGGCGTGCCGCTGAGCGCATTTCATGACGACATAAAGACGAAGACAAACCACTATTTCTGGTTCGTTGCATGATAAATCGCATGCAGGAATCCTCAGTTGATGACTACCCCGCTGCGTCAAGGGAAATGGCTAACTGAAGCAAATGGAGACTTGCTGGCAAGCAGATAATCTGAGGGTTATTCCCTAAATGGAAAGCTGGTAATTTTCGGTCAGGTTATTTCATTGAGAGGCTGACAGGCACGAGGTATGCCGCCCGATCCCCCTTCCCAATGCTCCAGATCGCGAGTTAGGGCCATGCCTGTGGACCATCGCCAGGACTCTACGGGCCAGTGCCGTCGTGGCATTTGATGCGTCTGCGAGCAGAATAACTGGTGTATCGGTTCATGCGTCGGGAACCTCCTTGACGAGGATCCCATTGAATTAGAATATTTATTGGCAATCCGAATCAGCTGGAAGAGTGATTTGCCCCCCCTTGTGAGCAGTCAGTCCCGTCGCCTGGCGACCCTTTCGCCGGTGATCGCCCCCGCTCAGTGCGCCAGCAAAAATGGAGCATTTCGCGACGCTTCGTGTAAAACTGAAGTGCCGCAAGACTGGCTGCACAAGCCTAGCACCACATTCGTGAAGGAGTGCGGGGTCATCGTTATCGGCATGGTGATTGCATCTCGCCTCGCGCAAACACAACTGGGCAAGTCGGTACTTGACGCATGTGTACGGTTCAAGGAAGCCAACGAAGCGCGCTCCATTCAAATCTGCTTGTGCCACGCCGGCCGCATGGTGAAAGGGCGGCGCGAACCTCAGAATGACAGACGGGAAGCATGCTGTGACCGCGACCTCGATGAGGCCAGGCAGATCGTCATCGGCGGGATGTGTTCGCGGGCCAGCAATGCTGGGGGGCGGGAAGCCCCTCCGCCAATCGCCCGGTTTCGGGGCCAGAAGTAGCCGTGTTACTGAAGAAATTTTGGTGCCCAGCGGCGAAACGTCTGAACATGCGCGCACTGCACACGCTGGTCAGTTCACCAACAGCATATGACGCGCACCGGATATGTCCGTGAGAATACAAATGAGGCGCCCGACCCACGATTGCCATGTATCGGGACGCCAGCACTTCAAGAGCCGTGTACCGACACACCGGGCATTTGCGCCGACGTCCTTTCCGATTCCTCGGCACGCATGTACCGCGCAGCCAGATAAAAATGCCACGCTGCCCATAAACCCGTCAGGGATACCAGAACAAGTACATAACGGAGCGACTCGGCGGGATTAGCCACATGTGTTGCAAGGGTGTCCGAAAGAAAGCCAACAGCCTGAGGCGCGATGACGAGATTCGCAACATTTGTGACAAACACGATAATACCAACCACCTGGCCCCGCATGGCCGCAGGCGTGAGATTCTGGGCCAGGGAAGCGGAAGGACCGATATACACGTAAATCGTGGGTATGAAAACCCAGAGCATAATGTGGGTTAAGGAAAGTGAGGGCGACGCGTAGGCAACGAACGAAGGTACCGTAGCCAACGCAGTGACCAAGGCTACAAGCTTTGCCTGGGAACAACCCGACCCTGCACGGGGCCGACTCAGCACCAAAGCGGTACACAGCATTGCAAGTCCCCCTCCGGCACCGTGAATCACGCCGAGGATTTCTCCGGCGTCGCCGACACTCAGATGAAAACTTCGGGCAAGAAACGACGGAGTCCACCAGACTAGCCCCCATCCCCAAAACGTAAGAACCGTTGTTCCGGTTATTACGTGAAATAGCGCTTTGCAGTCACGAATGTGGCGCAAGGTTTCCTTGAGACCCGCGCGGTTCACTTCGCTTTCGGGCTTATCGAACACCCCGCGCCGCGGCTCTCTAAAACCAAGCATCAATATGATTGCCAGCGGAACGCCCAGGCATCCGAACACAAGCAGGACTGCACGCCATCCATGATGGTCAGCGATCCATCCTCCTCCTGCCGATCCCATCAGCGCACCTACAGCTGCACCAACCGAAAAGAGGCTCATTGCTGTGCCACGCTTCGACGGAGCAAATTTGTCTGCCAATAGTGAAACGGCGCACGGCATACAACCTGCCTCACCGATACCAACGCCGAGCCGCGACAGGAAGAACGTCAGTGCGCTACTGCTCGCGCCACACATGACCGTGAAGCCAGACCAGACAGCTAATGCGACGCTGATCATACGCTTGCGATTGACGCGGTCCGCAAGCAGACCTAACGGCAGGCTTAGCGTGACGTAGAACAATGCGATCGCCGTTCCGGTCATGAAGCCTACTTCGCTATCGGAGAGTTTGAACTCGTGCTTGATGGGCTCGATTAGCGTCGATACCACATAGCGGTCCGCGATGTTGACGGTGTATACCAGTGTAAGAAGAAATAGCACCCACCATTTCGTGGCGCCACTTTCGCTTCCCGTCACTGCTGTTTGATACTGTGTCTCGCTCTTCATGTCTATGTAATTTCTCACTCTCGTATCTGCTACTTCTCGGAGCGGCCCTTCCACTTCTGGGCGGCCAGATAGGTTCTCACCCCGACATCCAGGAATGGACGTCGGGGCAGCATGTCGGGCGAACCCAGGTCCATCATGTCACCAATTAAGGGATGTCCTGTATCGCAGGCCAGTTCAGCCACAAGCGCTCCGGCTGTGGTCTGTTTTGCGATCCCTACGCCATTACAATTCACTGCAGCATAGATATTTTTTGAGAGTTGGCCCCAGCCAGGCGCGCCATTCTGGCTCAGAGAAAGGTAACCCGCCCAAAAGTGGTCGAGTGACACCTGCTGCAGCATCGGAAAACGGGCCTTGAACAGCACCTGGTGAGTACGCTTCATGCGCTCACGCAGCGATGCCGGGCAGCGTAGCGTCGGTGCAAACTGGAACCCATACCGGAACAGGATGCGGAAGTCCTTCGTGTACCGTATGGTCGCCCCCGCGATACCGTGGGCCGGTGTAATGCCCCAGTCAAGGGTGCCCCCCAGCTGGGTTCGCTCCTCGTGCGTCAGAGGCCGCGAGAGGCTCGCAAAGAGGACGAACGGAAGCAGTTTCCTTTCGAAATACTTAAATCGATTGATGAACGCATTGTTGGTAAGCACCGCATTTCGCGCGGAGAACCGAACGCCACCTGGCATTGTCGCCACTACCGACGACCCGGACTCGAGATCGAGTACCGGGGAGTTCTCGAATAGCTGCACGTTCGGAGGAAGTGAGTCGGCCAGACCACGCGAAAGGGCCGCCGGATTCAGGAGCCTCGTACCGGGCGTGTAGATCGCTGAATCGTAGTATCGAGTGCCCAGGCGCTCGTGGAGAGCGTCGCCGCGCAAAACTTCATACGGTTCGTCCAGTGCATCGAGTTCCGCCGCCGTCGCGCCCAGAAGTGTACGAGCGATTTCAGGCGAGACCGCGCAGTCATAGCGCCCTCTCTTGCTCCACTGGCAGTCTATCGCATTCACCCGGACCAACTCTTCAAGGGAATCGATCCCATAGCGACTCAGTCGCATGTATCGATGACCTTTTGCTGTGTTGTTGGGATCGTGATCGTTGTTGTGGGGAAGGTCAATGGCAAAGCCGGCGTTCCGACCTTGCGCACCTTCCCCGACCTTCTGGGCATCGACGAGTGCGATGGAATGGGACGGGTTCAGGGTCGCCAGCCGTCTGGCTGCCGACAGGCCAGCATATCCTGCCCCAACCACAAGCCAGTCAAAGCTGGCCGCCTTTCGTGCCGGCTCTCGAGGTACGCGCCTGGGCAGGATCGCTGACCAGCCATTCGTCCTGTCGTCTGCAGGAAGCAGTTTTTCCGATGATACTGAAGCATTCATGCTGCAATCCGTTTATGGGTTCCTGTACCTGCGTCAGCCGGTCGTTACGACGAAGAAGAACTCTGCGTCATTGCCTGAATAGGTGACGATCGAGCCCTGGCTAAGCGACACAACGTCGCCCGCCTGAGCGATGATCTGTGCGCCGTCGCAACTGACACCGAACGTACCCTTGAGCACGTGAATCACTTCATCGTAGTCGAGCGTTTTCGGGGGTGTCTGGCCGGCCTTCAACCGGCCAAATCCCGACGCCAGTGAGCTTCCGGCGGAGCGCACTGCCCACGCGATGCCGCCGCCAGTGTCTTCCGCACCGCCACGTACTTCCCACACAGCATCACCCGCACGAGTAAGTGCAGTAGTTCCAGAATCATTCATACGGAAATCACGGATATAGCCATTGGAATCATCATTCTAGGAAGGCCCCGTAGAGCCACGAAAGCGGAAATATCACATGCAAAGCATGCACAAATGTGTGGAAGGGAATGCTGACGTGCCCCCACCCGGGCCAAGGGACGAGCGCGCAGGAGACTACCTGCCAACCGGAGAAGTAGTTCAAACCAACGTCCAGATCCCACAGCCGCTATCTCGTCTCCCTACTGACCGAATTGCACAACGGCGCGCGAACGCGCCGGATGATGGCCCCCGCTCAGGCTACCGGAATGGCACCGGTTCGCTCGATATCTGCCCCTTTTTTCTGCGTCCTACGAAATTGAAAACGCGGAGTGTGCCTCGTCCGGCCGTCTTGCCCTGCTGCCGGAGAGTCTGCGAGTGGGAGACAGACCAGACGCGCGATGCCCGGATCGCCGTTGCTACCGCCACTGATTGCAGACCACAGCGCACATGCGCTCAGGCGTGGGAACTAAGCCCCACGTACGCAACGATCTCGATTAGCATGTCGGGATGAACAAAATCCTTCACAACGACGCTCGATCGATTTGGATAAGGCGTTTGAAAAAACTCCCTATAAACACGGTCGATAGTCGGCATGTGGCTGGCGTCTTTCATATAAATCAATACCTGTGCAACATCTGGCATGACTCCTTGAGCTGCTTCCACAGCTCGCCGCAAATTTGAGAAAGTTAATCTGGCCTGCTCCTCAATATTGGCACCGAAAATATTCCCGTCCATCGTCACCGGTCCGTGCGCAGTGAAAAGGAGTCCGCCGGCTTTGGTGGCCCAGGAAAATGGTTGATTTAACGGAGGAAGGCCTGTGTCGATAGTTTCGCGAAACATGGAAGGAAAATGGAGGTGTTGAAGGAGGAACCAGACCCGGCTGGCCCCCTGCTATCAGTTCAATACGGCAGTCCGCTGCTTGATAACATCAGCAATGGCTTCGCCGACGTAACCAACGTTGTTATCGTTCAACCCCGCGACACAAATCCGGCCAGATTGAACGAGGTAGATCGATTTATGCACGCGCAAAACCTCAACTTCCTGCGCAGTCAGCCCGGTGTAGCTGAACATGCCGCGCTGATCCGTCAGATAGCACGCGTCTACATCCGGCGCCAGCGCTTCAAGCGCCGAACGCAGCTTTTGTCGCATCTCTTTCATGCGTCGTCGCATTGTCCCGAGTTCCAGCTGCCAGTGACTCGACAACTCTGGATTGGTCAGGATGGTGCTGACCAGTTGAGCGCCAAATGCGGGAGGACTGGAATAGACCTGTCTGACCGTCGCTTTGAGCTGGCCAAGCACCCGCGATGCGTTCTGCGGATCGGAACATACGATCGAGAGCGCACCCACACGTTCACCATAGAGCGAGAAGTTCTTCGAAAACGAATTGGTCACGATGACCTGAAGTCCAGCTTCGACCATTCGACGGATCGGGGCGGCATCTTCGTCAAGCCCGTCGCCGAAGCCCTGGTATGCCATATCGACGAACGGCAAGAGTTTACGGCGTTTCAAAAGGTATATGACGTCCGTGAACTGTTCCGCTGACAGATCCGCTCCGGTCGGGTTGTGACATGACGGCTGCAACAGCACGATGCTGCCCTCTGGCAGGCTATCGAGCGTCGAGATCATCGCGTCGAAATCGATGCAGTTCTTCTCGACATCGAAGTACGGATAGGTGTTAACCGCCAGATTTGCAGACTCAAGCAGTACGCGGTGGTTATCCCATGTGGGGTTGCTGATCCATATGGCGCTTTCAGGCAGCCAGGCTTTGAGAAAGCGTGCCGCGATGTGAATCGCACCCGAGCCGCCAACGGAATGAATCGTGGCAACACGTCCCGACTTCACGGCTTCGGAATCTCTTCCGAAGACGATTTCCTGGACAGCTGCCCGGTATGCCGCGTCACCTTCCATTGGGAGGTAGGTGTGGGGCCTGGAGGCAGCCTGGAGCATCGAAGCGGCCTGCTTGACGGAATCCAGAACGGGAATTCTCCCCGCCTCATCATAGTAAAGGCCGATACCGAGGTTGGTTTTCTCAGGTCGCTTGTCGGCTAAATATGCTTCCATGAGCGAGAGAATCGGGTCGCCCGGGTAAGCTTCAACGTGCTTGAACATTCCAGTAATCCAGTTTGAGTTTTGGCGTGCGCCTGGGAGGGCGAAAGCGAGAATCAGAGTTCGGTCCGAAGTTGCCAGAGTTCGGGGAACAGAACGATATCCAGCATCTTGCGCAGATACCCGACGCCTTCAGTACCACCCGTGCCACGCTTGAATCCAATGACACGTTCGACTGTCGTCAGATGGCGGAAACGCCATTGCCGGAACGAGTCTTCGATATCCACAAGTTTTTCCGCCAACTGATACAGGCTCCAGAACTCCTGCGGATTGCGGTACACCTGCAGCCAGGCTCCAGCAACGGATGCGTTGTAACGTGTAGGTTGGGTCCAGTCCGCGTTGAGCCGATCGTGGTCAACAGAAAGGCCCGAGCGCGCCAGCAGCCTGATGCTCTCGTCATACAAGGACGGTGTTTCCAACGCCTCCTGGAGGAGCCCGAGACTTTCGGGACGATGCTCATGGGGGCGCAGCATCGTTGCGTTCTTGTTGCCCAGAATGAACTCGATCTCCCTATACTGAGAGGACTGGAAGCCCGACGACAAGCCGAGATAAGGCCTCATCGCCGTGTATTCCGGAGGCGTCATGGTCGCGAGAACGCTCCAGGCCTGGACCAGCTGATCCATGATGCGGGAGACACGCGCGAGCATTTTGAACACCGGCTGAAGTTCATCGCTGCGAACGCCGATTCTTGAAGCACGCAACTCATGCAACATGAGTTTCATCCACAATTCGGACGTCTGATGCTGAACGATAAACAGCATCTCGTTGTGATCGGGAGAGAGCGGATGCTGAGCGCTGAGAACTTCATCGATGTGAAGGTAATCGCCATAGCTCATGGACTTTGAAAAATCCAGTTCTGCGTTGTGCCAGGATTTTTCGCCAGCAGATTCTTTGCCGGACTGATTTGCTGAGAATGGGCAACTCATTTGTATGCTCCGTCAGATATTGAAATCCAGAAAGCTGGGTTCATCAATTCAATGTTCGTAGAATGGCTCGCACGGGACTCGCATCGAGATTGGAAAATTTTAGCGGGAGAGCAATAAGCTCATAGATCCCGTCTGGAACATCATCGAGAACAAGTCCCTCGAGAATTCGCATGTCGAAGCGCAATACCTGGTTATGCGCCAGCATTTCTTTGGACGCTTCGGGGTCGAGAGAAGGTGTGTCGACGCCAATAAGCTTGACCCCACGCAATGCCAGATGCTCTATCGTCTCGGGAGCGATGGACGTGAAATTCGAATCCCACGACTGAGCGGGCACCTTTTCATATGTTCGAATGAGCACTCGCTCAGGAAACTCGTTGCCAGTACTCACAAGATCATCCGGTGTGATTGACGCTTTTCCTGACGGCGCCCGGATGACACGACAAGGGCCAATATAAGGAAAAAGCTCTACCTCTCCGATGCATGCACCTTCGGCGTGATAGTGCCTCGGCGCATCGGTGTGTGCGCCAGTATGTGGCGACATCGTAAATCTGCCGACATTCACAGGGCTTCCGCCTTCCATGCTCCAAACCACAGACTCCTGGAATTCGGTGTCCCCGGGCCAAACAGGAATGCCAGTCTGGATCGCCGGGCTGATATCAATGATTTTTGCCGTACGCGTTGCCATTACACATTCTCCATGCCCGCTGTCATGACAGCGCCTTCGCCGCGTCCATAAGGGCGGCTCGGTCCACGGCGCGTCCCTGACTCATCCACTTTCGCGCGAGCTTCAGTTCCCGCGCATTGTTGATGGCGATGACCCCTCTTAACTGCTCCTCGTTTCCGGGAAAAAATAGCGTCGCGCGCTTCGCAGCGAGGTCGCCGCGCACGACAATGTCCGCATCGGCCGGAAGATCGCCCAGGATCTGCAGGTTCACGTCATACTGATCGGACCAGAACCACGGAATTTCCGCATACGGTGCGTGTACGCCAAGCACGGCCTTCGCGGCCGCGATTGCCTGGTTCTGCGCGTTCGCCCACGATTCGAGCCGCACGCGCCGCTTCAGCCAGCCGTTGTGATGGTTTGCGACGTCGCCGCACGCGAAGATTGCCGGGTCGCTCGTTGCGCCACATTCGTCGACAACGATGCCGTCGGCGACCGCAAGCCCCGCGTCGCTTGCGAGCGAC
Source organism: Paraburkholderia sp. BL27I4N3 (assembly GCF_003386115.1). Classification (NCBI taxonomy): domain Bacteria; kingdom Pseudomonadati; phylum Pseudomonadota; class Betaproteobacteria; order Burkholderiales; family Burkholderiaceae; genus Paraburkholderia; species Paraburkholderia sp. BL27I4N3. The sequence continues at coordinate 543,097 of NZ_QREJ01000002.1, forward strand.
GCATTCAGCGCGAGACCGACGCCGGCCACCGCAAAATCAGCGTCAATCGTCGTGCCGTCGGCGAGCGTTGCACGCACCTGCGAGGTGTCGCCCGGTTGCGCCTCAAGTGACGCGAGCGAAGCGCCCAGATGCACGTCGACTCCGTTTTCGCGGTGAAGGTTGAGCAGAAAATCCGACACGATCTTCGGCACCGAACGCCCGCACAGCCGCGGCGCGCCCTCCACGACGATAGCCTCGACGCCGAGCTTGCGCGCGGTCGCAGCGACTTCGAGGCCGATCCAGCCGCCGCCAATGACGAGCACGCGCCGGCTCGCGCGCAGTTTCTCGCCAAGCGCGGCCGCTTCGTCAAGCGTGCGCAGGTAATGCAGGTTCGGCGTCTTCACGATCGCGTCGGGGAGGCGGCGCGACGTCCCGCCGGTCGCAATTACCAGCCGGTCGTATTCGATCTCGCGGCCGCTTTCAGTTTTCACCACGCGGCGCGCGCGGTCGATCGATGCCGCACGTTCCGGCTGCCACGCCTCGACCTTCAGCGCGTCGAACTCGTCGGGGCGCACGACGCATACGGTGTCGATATTCGCGTCTCCGGCAAGCACGGCCTTCGACAGTGGCGGACGCTCGTACGGCAGGTGCGGCTCGTCGGCGATCATCACGAGGCGGCCCGCGAAACCTTCCGCGCGCAGCGTCTTCAGCACCCAGCCGGCGGCCTGACCGCCACCGATCACGACAACCGTGCTGGGCGCGGCCTGTCGCATGTTCGATTCGCTCATGATTTGCGCTCCGTCATGAACTTGCCTTCCGGCGCCTTCGCATTCTTCTGCCGACGCGTGTTTCCGTCGAGACCGCCGTCGACCGCCCATTCGGCGAACACGGTCGGGCCCGGCTCGAATTCGCGCGGCAGCCAATCGGGCGTCAGCACGTCTTCGTCCGCGTAGTACTCGATCAGCGCGCCGGCGGGATTCTGGAAGTACCAGAAGTACGCGGACGACAACGGATGACGTCCCGGTCCGAGCTGCGTTTGCCAGCCGCAGCGGTCGATGTGCATGCCGCCGCCGAACACCTCATGGATGTCACGTACGGTGAACGCGACGTGGTTCAAGCCGCGCTTGCCATTCGGCAACGCAAGCAGAAACAGGTCGTGGTGGCCGCCATGCGGCGCGCAGCGCATGAACGCGCCGCGGCCCGGGTAGCGGTCCGACGTCTCGAAGCCAAGCAACTCGTGATAGAACTTTTCCTGTGCTGCGAGGCAGTTCGTGAAGAACACGACGTGGCCGACCTCGACCGGCTCGGCGCGCGTATAGATCGGGCTCGGCTGATCGACGCGCACCGTCTGGCCCCACACGTTCGACGGCGAGCCGGTGATGTCGAGCGCGCGCTTGCGCGTCACTTCGATGCGGATCGCCATCCCGTTCGGATCGATGCAGCCGACCGCGTTTTCCTGTGCGTAATAGCCGGGCTGGCCGGCCAGCTTCGTGCGCAGCGCGCCGACTTCCTGCTGCGTCGCAACACCCCACGTGACTTCGCGCAGCGTCGGGCCCGCTTCGAAAGCGGGTGGCAGCGACGGATCGTCGGCCTTGACGACCAGCACGGTGCAGCCATTCATCGTCTCGAAGCGTGCGCACATATCGTCGTGCGCGACTTCCCTCAACCCCCAGTCGGCGAAAAAGCGCCGGCACGTCGCGAGGTCGTCGACGCCGTACGTGATCTGCTCGATACCCAAGATACTCATTGCGTCATTCCCCTTCGCTCAGTTCGCCCACGGCAGCGGCGCGTCGTTCAAGCCCCAGTAGAGGCTCTTCTGCTGCATGTATTCGCGGATGCCCAGACGCCCCTTCTCACGGCCCATCCCGCTCTCCTTCCAGCCCGAGAACGGAGTGGAGATCGAAAACAGCTTGTACGTGTTGATCCACACGGTGCCGGTCTCGAGCGCACGCGCGGTGCGCCACGCTCGCTTGTAGTCGCGCGTCCAGATGCCGGCGGCTAGACCGAACACGCTGTCGTTCGCTTGCGCGATCAGCGACGCTTCGTCGTCGAACGGCATCGCGACCAGCACCGGTCCGAAGATTTCTTCCTGGCAGATGCGCGCGCTGTTCGGCAAGCCTTCAAGAATCGTCGGCTGGTAGAAGAAGCCGTTCTCGCGCCCGTCGCCCGATGGGCGTTCGCCGCCGCACAGCAGTCGACCGCCTTCCTCGAGGCCAAGCGCCACGTAGCGCTCCACCGATTGGCGATGCCTGGCCGTAATCAGCGGCCCCATCTGCGTGTCGGGCCGCGTCGGGTCGCCCACGCGCAGCTTGCGCGCGCCTTCCGCCAGACGCCGCATGAACGCGTCGTAGATCGAGCGTTGCACGAACAGCCGTGAACCCGCGATGCACGCCTCGCCCGACGAGCTGAAGATTCCGTACAGCACGCCGTTGACCGCGTGATCGATATCGGCGTCGTCGAACACGATAGTCGGCGACTTGCCGCCGAGTTCGAGCGACACCGGCATCAGCTTCTCAGCAGCGATGCGCGCGATGCCGCGGCCCACGTCGGTGCCGCCGGTAAACGACACCTTCTTCACGAGCGGGTGACGCACGAGCACGTCGCCGATCACCGAGCCCTTTCCCGGCAGCACGCTCAGCACGCCCTTCGGCACGCCGGCCTCCTCGCAGATGCGCGCGAGCGCAAGCGACGCGAGTGGCGTGACTTCCGCCGGCTTGAGCACCACCGCGTTGCCACCCGCGAGCGCCGGCGCGAGCTTCTGCGCGTCGGAGGCAATTGGCGAGTTCCACGGTGTGATTGCCGCGATCACGCCGATCGGCTCGTAGACGCTCATCGTCAGGTAGTCGCCGCGCGACGGCGTCAGTTCTTCGTCGAGCGTTTCGAGGCACGCCGCGTAATAGCGAAACGTGTTCGCCGCGCTGGCCACCAGCACGCGCGTTTCGGCGATAGGCTTGCCGTTGTCGCGGCGCTGCAGGTTCGCCAGCGCTTCGTGGCGCTGCATGATGAGATCCGCGATGCGGTAGAGCACCAGCGCGCGCTGGTGTGGCTTGAGCGCGGCCCAGTCTGCGCGGCGCCACGCCGCATCGGCGGCCTCGACGGCATCGGCCGCGTCTTGCGCGTTCGCCGTCGAGACTTCCATGTTCAGCGACTGGTCCGCCGGATAGATGCTTGCGTAAGGCGCGCCACGACCACGCCGCCACTCGCCGCCGATCAGGATGTCGCCGTTGGGTACAAGGCTCGTATCGAATTGACTCATTTCAGAGGTCCTACAAGTCTGTCTCTGCGCGCCCACCCTCGCCATCGCGCAGGTGGGCGTTCAATTGCGTGAATTGCCTGAATTTCCCGCTCAGATCACGCAGCGGGCCGCGCGGTTGCGCAGCGCACGGATCGCGCTGAACGCCGTCAATGCGGAAGTCTTGGGGTTATCGGGCAGCGGCATGCCGCTCATTTCGAGTGACATCTCCCCGAACGCGCCGCGCGCGGTAATCCTGTGCACGTTGCGTTCGACGGCGGGATCGGCGATCAGGCGCACGCGCGTCGCGTCGAGTCCGAGCCCCGCGAGCGCGACCGTTGCCGCGACGTTCGCGTTCTTCGGATACAGTCGTGCAGCGTCGCGCGCGGTGCCTTCAAAGATCACCTTCTCTTCGGTCATCGCTCGCAGGTCGCACAGGTCTTCCGCCGGCGTGCCAAGCCAGCCGAGCGGCGGCTTGCGGCCTGCATATAGGACTTCGTCAAGCCCACCCTGCTTCGCAGCAGCGAGCGCGTCGATCCCGCCGATCGCACCGGACAGCAGCGTCACCCTTGCGTCGCCCTCGTCGGCCGCCTTCGACAGTGCCTCGAGAAGCGCAAGATCCGACAGTGCGCCGATGGAGGCGACAGCGCAGTCGATGCCCGACCTGAGCAACGGCACCACATGATCGAGGAGCGCGCCATGGCCCGCGCATTCGAGCACAAACTCCGGCCGACGCGCGAGCGCAGCGACCGACGACACGACTTCGATACCATCGTTGACCGCGTCTCGCACGGCAGAGCATTGATGTTCAGGCACGATAATGTGTGCAATCCGAAGCGCTGCATCTTGTTCGACCGCCCGGTAGACGGTCGCGCCAATTGCCCCAAAACCAATCATCGCAATATCGACCGGCGCATGAGCATGTGCGTTATGCATGCTTTTGCTCCATGGACGTTTCTTTCTTCACGGGAGGACCGGCGAACGCGGATGCAAAGGAGCCGACCGAAAGCATGTCCACTTCGACCATCACTGGGCCCGTCTTCGACATGCCTTCGCGAATGATCTCGTCGGCGTGGTCGAGCGACGCGATGCGATAGTGCGTGAGGCCAAAGCTCGCACAGAACTGCGCGAAATCCGGTTGATGCAGCTGCACGTAGCAGCGGCGACCGCCGTACTGCGCGTCCTGGATATTGCGGATAACGCCATAGCACTGATCATTCATCAGGACGATCATCACGTTCGCGTTTTCCTGGACGGCCGTCACCAGCTCGCCAACGTTGACCATCAGGCCGCCGTCTCCGACGAGGCACACCGTCTTCGCAGCCACATCCGCGAGCGCCGCACCAATCGCCATCTGCATGCCCTGGCCGATGCCGCCGCCCAGCGCATGCACGCCCGCGCGCGGCTCGAAGATCTTCAGCATGCGATTGCCCCACGTGCTATTCGAGATCGTCACGTCGCGCACCCAGTTGTAGTCCCGGCCCACCGCGTGTTGCAGCATATCGACGAGACGCTTGTAGGGTCCAAGGCCCTTGCCCGTTTCGGCGACGGCGATCTCGCGCGTCGCAGCCAGGTCGCTGGCGAATGCGGGATCGATCTTCATGCGGCCTTCGAGGAGTGTCGCAAGTTGATCGAGCACAGCGGCCGCATCGCCGTGAATGAAGAGCTCATTGCGATAGCCGCGGTTGTCGGCGAGCGCATCGGCATCGACACGGAACAGCGGTTGCGGCAGCGCGAGCTTGTACTTGAGCGTTTCGTTGCCGCGCAGACGTGAGCCAACCACGAGCAGCGCGTCGCAGGTCTTGTAGAATTTTTCGACGGCCGGCTGCACGTTGAACGCGCCTAGCGTCGCGGGATGATCTTCGGGCAACACGCCGCGGCCCTGCACGCTCGTCACGATGCGAAAGCCGAGCTTGACGAGACGCTCGACCTGCGCGCGCGCATGACGGCTGCCGCCGCCGAGCCACAGCAGCGGACGCTTCGCCTTCGCGAGTTCGTCGGCGAGCTGCTCAACGCGCTTTGCGTCGTGCGTGAGCGCGGTGATGTGCGGCGCGGTCATGTCGGCCGGCCACTCCACTTCTGCAGCCTGAATGTCGATCGGAATTTCGACGCTGACGGGACCGCTGGGCGCCGTCTGTGCAACACGCGCAGCTTCACGCACAGTCGCAAGCGCCGTTTCGACAGAGCGCACACGAAATGCAGCCTTCGAAATTGCGTTCAACATCGTCAATTGGTCGGGCGCTTCGTGGATATACGCGAGGTCCTGATCCAGATACGGCGTCTCGATCTGGCCGGTAATGTGCAGCAACGCGGTGCCGGCCGTCAGCGCCTCCACCATCGCACCTGCAGCGTTGCCGGCTGCCGTACCCGTGCTCGTGAAAGCGATGCCCAGTCCGCCCGACACGCGTGCGAGACCGTCGGCCATATTCAGCGCGCCCGCTTCACCGCGTGCGCCGACGTAGCGGATCTTGCCGCGTGTGTTGATCGCGTCGAGGATCGGCATGTTGTGAATCGAGATCACGCCGAAAGCGGTCTTGACGCCGCACTGCTCGAGAAAGGCGGCGATCAGTTCGCCGACGGTGGTTTTGTTAGACATGACGTGCAACGCCTCCGGAAACATCGATGTGGCTTCCCGTCGTATACGACGACAAGGGTGTAGCGAGATAAAAGAGCGCTTGTGCGGCTTCTTCAGGACGGCCGAAGCGGCCGAGCGGAATGCTTTTCTTGCGTGCGAGCGCGATCATCCAGTCGTCCCAGCTTTCTCCGGGTTGCGCCTGTGCTTCGTAGCGGCGGCGCCACTGCCCCGACTCGACGATGCCAATCAGAATCGAATTGACGCGAATGCGCTGCGGCGCAAGTTCGGTTGCGAGCGATTTCACGAGGCTTAGCACCCCAGCACGCGCTGAGGAGGTTGCGACCATATGTGGCTCCGGCTGCAATGCCAGGAGCGAGTTGACGCAGGTAATCGTGGGTTCGGCCGTGTTTCGCAGCATCGGCAGGAATGCGCGCGTCGGCCGGATGATGCTGAAATATTTCAGGTTCAGTTCTTCCCGCCATGCGTCGTCGTTCGTGTCGGCGAACGTTGACACGCGGCCCTGACCGGCGTTGTTAATCAGCATGTCGGCGTGGCCGAAGCGCGCAGACACGGCCTGTGCGAAGTCAGCGACGTCGCAGTCATCGAGCACGTTGCAGCGTGCGGCAAGCAACTGTGCGTCCGGAAAGTTGTCGCGTAGCAGGGCGTCCGCCCGCGCAAGACGCTCGCCGTCCCTGCCGCAAATGGCGACCGACGCGCCCGCCTGCAGAAACAGTTCAGCCGTCGCGAGCCCGATGCCGGACGAGCCGCCCGTGACAACCGCGACCCGGCCGCTCAAATCGATCTCTATCATCTCAGTCCCAAAGCCTTAAGAAACGTGTGCCCGCTATCCAAGCGGTAGTTGAGCCGCCGCGACAGTTCCGCCGCTGCGCTTTGTACCTTGTCGATCAGACCGCTCTCGATCAATGTCGAGTCGATCTCTGGGCGCGGTACCGTTACCGTGATGCATGCAACGACCCGCTGCGTGTGGTCGCGCACCGGCGCTGTGACGACTGAAATACCTTGTTCAAATGCCGAATTCCCGAGTGCATAACCGCGCAGCGCGTGTCCGCGGACTACATCAAACAAGGTATCTACGGTCTCCGGCGCGGCCTTCGTCAGGCGTTCGAGTTGTCCCGCCGGATACAAGGCTCGCAATTCCTTCAGTGACAGGTCGCCCATGAGCACATGACCATGCGTTGACGCATGCGCTGGCAGCCGCGTGCCAACGTTTACCCAGATCGAGCCAAAACCCGGAGTGTGGCTTTGCGCCTTCGCTACGAACACCACCTCCCGGCCGTCACGCACGACGATATGCGTTGTAAAGCCAGTCGAGTCGCGCAGGCTCTCGATCACGGGCAGACCGAGATCGGTCAATTCGAGCGAACTCAGGTACTCGAACCCGAGCCGCAACACTGCTATCCCCAGCTTGTAGTTGCGCTCCTTGTCGACGCGCTCGATAAAGCCCAGCAATTCGAGTGTCTGCAGCAGACGAAATACCGTTGTGCGTGGAATATCGAGCCGCTTCGACAACTCCGGCGCGCCAAGCACGGGTTCGCGTGGTGAAAATTCAGTGAGAATCCGCAGACCACGCTCAAGACCCGGCACTACATAGTTCGCCTCGCTTCTCCCACTCGCGACCTCTTCCCTCAACGGTTCGCTCATGACGCGCTCCGCTGTGTGTCGCACTGGCGGCAAAACGACTCGATCAGCGTGGAATACGAACCAGGCGCTTCGACATAGCCTGCGTGCCCGGCCTGCGCAATCACCTGGAGCTCGACATGTGCTGCGACAGCGATTCGCTGACATTCGGTGGGCGGGGTGACTGCATCGTTCGCGCCAACCGCCACCTTTATATGGCCGCAGAAGCCCTCGAGTTCGGATGCGAGATCAGCATTCGCAAGCAAGTGCGTCGCCTGCGCGTAGCCGGCGGGCACAATGCGTGCCATGTTCCAGCGCACCCATGCGCGTGCGTCCTCATTCGCGAAGGGCGACAGCATGTTGCCGCTGCGCTGCTCTGCAAGCCCGGCCGGGCCAAGCTCTGCGAGCATCCCTAGCCGCGCATCGCGGCGGGATTCGCGCGTTGCGGCTGGCGAACTGCCATAGCCACCCGCGGGCGAGATCAGCAGCAGGCCGGCGATCCGCCCAGGCGCCGCGCGGGCGAAAGCGCCCGCGACGATCGCACCGAGTGAATGCCCGACCAGCACACAGCGTTCGATGTTAAGTGCCTCTAGCCACGCGTTCAGCGACCCCGCGTAATCGGCGGCGGCGGGTGACGCGCCATGCACGGGCGTCGACACACCGTAACCGGGCGCGTCCCACGCGAGCACGCGCCGCGAAGCGCCAAGCGCATCGAGCTGGCGCACCCAGGATGCGGCACCCGAGCCGATCCCATGCAACAGCACGACCGGGAGCGCGTGATTAGCATGCTCAGCGCCGGCCTCACGGTAGCCGATCGTGCCAGCCGCGCCAGTTGCGCAGCGTTGCTCGGGAAACTGCTCGAGCAACCCTGTGGACTCCGCGGCACAGTCGCGTTCCCGTTTATCGATGACACTCATAGCCTCGCCCGCCCCGTCTTAGCGCTTGATCTTCGCGAGCGGCGAATCCGGCGGATATGTCGGCGTAACAGGCTTCGGCGAGCCGAGCATCACGCACATCAGCGCGTCTTCCTCGCCGATGTTGATTTCCGTGCGATACACGCCCGGCGGCACTGAAATCAGGTCGCGCTCGCCGAGGATCGCTTCCCAGATCTCGCCTTCGCGCCGCTCGCAGATCACCTTCATTTTGCCGCGTAGCACGAAGAAAATTTCTTCGACGTCGATATGGATGTGGCTCGGGCCGATGTTGCCGGCCGGAATCACCATCGTGGAGAACGTGAAGCCGCCCGCGGGCACCGTATTCACGTCCTTCGCCACACCCGTGCCGCCTGTGCCCACGTAGCGCATCTGAGCGCGGCGGTACTTCGGGTCGTAGTCGGCCTGGAACTTCAGTGCGTCCCAGTCGTAGCGCCGCGTCGCATAGCGCGCGACGCGCCCTTCCATCCAGTCGCCAAAGCTTGTGCCTTCCGGCTGGTCCCACGACTTGCGTTCGAGATCGGCGTCCGCCATCGTCATCTCCTTCAGAGTGAAAAGATCAATTCATCACGAAGCCGCCGTTCACCGGCAGCAGTTGGCCGGTCACGAAGCGCGCGGCGTCCGACAGCAGGAAAAGGACGGGGCCCGTCACGTCCTCGGGCATCTGCGCGCGCGTCAACGCGCGGCCCTGCATATAGAACGCGTGCCGCTCGGCCGGAACATAGGCCGTCGCCTCGACTTCCGTCAGCCCCGGTGCGATCGCATTGACCGTTACGTCACGAGTGCCGAACTCGCGCGCCAGCGCATGCGTCATCGCAATCACCGCGCCCTTGCTGGCGACGTACGCGAGCAGCTTCGGCGCACCCCACAACGCCGTGTCCGATGCGAGGTTCACAATCGCTCCGCGGCCCGACTGCGTGAGGTGCGGCAGCGCGGCATTGCTGACGAGCCATACGCCGCGTACGTTCACGTTCATTACGGCGTCCCAGGTCGACACATCGAGTTCCGTCGACAGCCTGCCACCCGAGTTCGTGATCGCCGCGTTATTGATCAGCGCGTCGATGCCGCCCAGCGCCGCTGCGCCCTGCGCGACGAATGTGTCGACGCTCACCGGATCGGCCAGGTCGAGCGCGAAGAAATGCGCGGCATGGCCTGCTTCCGAAAGCTGCGAGGCGAGCACAAGGCCTTCGTCGACCAGCACGTCGCCGAATGCGACCTGTGCACCCGCTTCGACGAGCGCCTTCACGAACGCCGCACCGAGACCCCGTGCGCCACCCGTCACGAGCACGCGGCGCCCCGTGAGCGACACGACCGGTGCGGGCTCAACCATTCGCGGTCTCCGAAGCGCCTCGCGCCGCGCAGTGTGCATCGGGCGCGGACAGATGTTCCTGCGCGCGCCGGCGCAGCATCCGACGCACACGCGTGATGCCAACGTCGTGCTGGTACAGGTACTCGTGCTCGCGCGCGTTCGGCGCGAGACTTTCGAGGACATGGCGGTCCTGCTCGAGAACGGCCCAATGCAAACCCTCCAGGCGGTTTGGATACAGGAAGCGCCACACATCGCGCTTCCAGCCGCTGACCTTGCGAGTGCGCCAGAAATAGACCTGACAATGGCCCCCATCCACAGGCGTCGCAAATCCAACGATCCCGAAGCTGCCACCAGGGCCGTACTTCTGCTTGTAGGGAATCGCAAGACGCATCCACAGACAGCCGGTTTCGCCGAGCTCGACCCAGTCGAAGTTCACATCGCGCTGCCCGGTCTTCTCGAACATCAGACCCGTTTCGGTCTTGCGCACACGCATGTCGGCCTGTTTGTCGCCTTCGGCCATCGAGTGCGAGCTTGCGTGCAGGTACGCGCCGTGCATCGGGTCCATCACGTTGTCGATGGCGTACTGGTAGTTGCACTTCCAGTTCGACACGCACAGGAAGTGCGCGTACTCGTCCGCGACCAGTTCCTCTGGCAGGTTCAGAGGCGCCGGCTCGCCATGCGCTTCGTCGCCGAACCACAGGAAGATCGCGCCGGCCTTTTCCCGCACCGGGTACGACTTCACGCACTTCGTGCCCTCGAGCGGGCAATTGGCTACAGCCGGGACCTTGTTGACCGTGCCGCCGCCATCGACTTCGATGCCGTGATACCAGCATGCAAGGTTTCCGCCCAGATTCCAGCCCAGTGACAGGCGCGCGCCGCGGTGCGGGCAGCGATCCTCCAGCGCGTGGACCTTGCCCTTGTCGTCGCGCCACAGCACGATCTGCTCGGACAAGCGCGTGAGGCCGACGGGCTCGTTCAACACCTGCCAGCTCGGGGCGACGGGATACCAGTAGTTCTTGATGCCACGGTCGAGGTAGTCACGGACCGGGTCATGTTGGGATGCGTGTTGTGCTTGGGACGTCATCAGTGTGCTCCGGATGCGGTTGTCGACCGGTCGGCAGGCCAGCGGATCGGCGCGGTCATTGCGCGAGCGCGGTGATTTCTGCGCGAAAGCGCTCGACGGTCCACGGCGCGCCGTCCGGCGTGCGCAAGCCGATGCGGTTCAGGCCCGCGACGACGTCGTCCAATTCGATCGCGCCGGTCTCGAATACGCGTTCGAGCGCGTCACCAAGTTCGTTCTCGTACTGCGTGGGTTCGGCCTTCCGCGTCTGCCAGATGTGGTTCTCGACTTCACCCGGGATTTCAATCTTGCCCTTGCCCGCGACGTTATTCGGTTGCGGCGCTAGCCACGGTTTCAGGAAGGGATTGAAGTTAAGGACTGCTTCTTTCATTCATTCCACCTTGATCTGGATTTCCTCGCCGGCGAGGCGCACGGCGTACTGCTTCAGCGCACGGCCACCCGGTCCTTTCAGGCATTCGCCTGTTCTGATGTCGAATACCGCCTCGTGCAGCGGGCATTCGACCGTGCCTTCGTCGACGAACCCCTGTGTCAACAGTGCGTAGGCATGTGGACACACGTTTTCGAGCGCGTACACCTCGTCACCGACACGATAGATTCCGATCTCCACGCCATCGGTCCGCTTGAACTCCATTGGCGTGTCTTCCGACAGCGCACCGACGTGCCCGGCGCATACCCATTGTTCAGACATCTCACACCCTTCCTTCAGATCGGCTCTCAATTACGTTCCATGTGCGGAACATCGGTTTATGTGTGGCGATTATAGGAAGCGTGCACGACAAGAGAAACCGAAATATTGTTCACCACAGCATGACTTCAACGCATGCAGCTGGATCAGATAGATCCACATATTCCCTCGCAATTTCAGAAAACATTTGTTCCGCAGGCGGTGTCGTTTTCCAGCTCCTTCAATCAATTCGTTATCCTAATTTAATAGGCGAAAGACTAAGCAACCACGTACGGATAGAAATGCCATGGCAGAGTGCAAATGAGAGGGATTCGACGTGTAGTCGTCCTTGGTAAAGATCGGAGCTGAAATCAATGTACTTGCGATCTAAACAGTCAACTTCAGACGATGAAGCACACGTGCCGTGCAACCGTTCGCCGCGCCTAGGCGTGGCGTACAGATCTGTCTACGTTCTCACTAGCAAGGCGAACCCCGCCGCGCGTCGATCCAACGATCTGCTAGTCGTGATGCCGCAACTGGAACCCAGCTATCACCTCGTTCAGTAGACGCCCCTCTTGTTCCAGCGACCGCGATGCGGCTGCTGCCTCCTCAACAAGTGCCGCGTTCTTCTGCGTGACATCGTCCATCTGAGCGATTGCAAAATTCACCTGCTCGATACCCCGACTCTGCTCATCCGAAGCCGTGGCGATCTCACCCGTGATGCTCGCCACCCGGCTCACCGAACGTGTCATCTCCGACATCGTCTGTCCCGCCTCGCCAGCGAGAGCAAAACCCTGCTGAATCCCGGCCACCGACGAATCGAGCAGTTCCTTAATCTCCTTCGCTGCAACTGACGAGCGTTGCGCAAGGCTGCGTACCTCACCCGCGACTACCGCAAAGCCTCGCCCCTGCTCCCCCGCCCGGGCCGCTTCTACCGAGGCGTTAAGTGCGAGGATGTTGGTCTGAAATGCGATACCCTCGATCAACGTCGTAATTTCCGCGATATGACCGGAACTCTTGTTAATCGCACTCATTGTGTGCGCAACCCGTTCGACGACGTCATTGCCGCGGTGCGCCACATCGGTCGCTTCAACAGCGAGCGTACTTGCCTGCCTCGCATTGTCGGCATTGTTCCTTACTGTCGACGTTAGCTGCTCCATACTGGCAGCCGTTTCCTCAAGTGCGCAGGCCTGTTGCTCAGTTCGCTGAGAGAGATCGGCGTTGCCTGCTGCGATTTCACTCGCGGAGATTCGTACGGTCTCACTGCTGGCACGGATGTCGAGCAGCACGCGGTTGAGTTTCTCGACGAATGCGTTGAATTGCATGGCCAATATTCCGACTTCGTCGCCGCTCGTTACGGGAAGGCGGCGGGTCAAGTCTCCGTCGCCCGACGCTATCTCCTGCATTCCGTGCGCCAGTTGCCGGAGCGGTTCGGTCAGCCTGCGACCCAACACGATTGTCAAAACAAGAGATCCGATGACCAAAAGGACGCCACCGAACGACAGGGCGAGGGTCAGCCGGTTCGCCGCGGCCATCATTTCCGAGCGCGGAATCAAGCCGATATATTTCCACCCCAGGTCGGGCGACGTATAAACAACACTGTCGTAGCGGATGCCATCCAGTTCCACCGAGCGCGCGCCGTTGGCAGTCTGTGCGAGGTCGCGATAGCCTCCACCGAGTTCCTTCATCGATTTGAAGGCGTTTGCGGGGTTGTGCGGGTCGACGAGCACGTTCCCACCGTCTTCGACAATCATTAGATATCCAGTGCCGCCAAATCGGACCTGCGCAACCATTTTTGCCAGACTGTTGAGCGAGATGTCCATGCCAAAGACACCAGTTAGCTGGCCCTGTGCATTCCGGACAGGACGCACAAAGCTGATGACGGCCCCGTTGTCATCTCCAAATGACCTGTATGCAGGAGTGCGACGCACCTCTCCCTGTGACTGGATGCCTTTGTCATAAAAGGGACGATCACGTGGATCATACCTGGAGTTCAGATTGCTCTGCGGCCATTGGATATAACCGCCCCACTTCGTTCCGAGGTAGACGTAGCGCAAATCCCCGTGGCTCTCGCCGAAGCTCTTGAACAAAGAATATATCTGTGATTCGACACCCCCATTCTTGTCGGGCGTCATCGCGCCGCCGTGCGTCAGGTAATTCGTCACCGTCTCGTCTGCGGACTGCACCACAGGAGTGTTCGACACGAACATCACGTTATCGCGCATCAGTCTAAACATGTCCTTCAAACTCATGTCAATCTGACGGATGTGGCCTATGCTCGATTCGTTGAAGTTCTGTTCTGCCAGACGGCGAACATTGAGCGTCGCAAACAAGGTGATCGCAATGATCGTTGTGGTCAGAGCAGCGCCAAATATCAGCGTGAGCTTGACGGAAATAGAATGTGCACGAACAGGCAAGATCCCTCCTGACGGATACCTATCGTTGAAGCATATGGTCTGTTTGTGGACCTAACGCGTGAAGGCTGAAAGCTGTGAGTAGGCGGCACCGGGACGACCGCCTTCCGTTTGCAGGGACCAGTGCCCCTCGTGCCTAGAAACGTATCCGAGTCGACGAGTGCCCGATAAGGCGTTGCGATGGCTCGCAGCTAGAGTGCTGGCGTTTCGTTGCCTGCCCCGCTTGTGATGCCCCGTCCGGCCCGAAAAAGCCATCACTCCTGCATCGGTGGTCTTCTTGCGGAGTGCGCTTTACCTGGAGGAATTACTGAACCCCGAACCCACCACGATTTCTTTTTCGAAAAAGCGCCGGCCTATGACCGGCGTCAATTTAAGTAACGTCACAAGGCTTGCCTTGTCGCCATGTTGATGACCCTACGCAGACGTTGGCTTCATCCCGTCAGATTCAGACAGATCACGCGGCTGCCTTAAGGTTGCCGTGCGGATCTATAACAAATTTCTTCGGCACGCCCGAATCGAATTCGGCATATCCGTCCGGCGCACGGTCCAGGTCAATGACAGTGACATTGACTACATCTGCGATATTCAGACGGTCCCAGAGGATTGCCTGCATCAGGCTTCGGTTGTACTTCATGACAGGGGTTTGCCCGGTGAAGAAGGAATGCGACTTCGCCCAACCAAGCCCAAGCCGAACGGAGAGACTGCCTTTCTGTGCCGCTGTATCGCTCGCACCAGGATCGTCAGTCACATACAGGCCTGGAATGCCAATCTTTCCGGCAACTCGCGTCACCTCCATCAACGAGTTCAGCACCGTCGCCGGAGCCTCGACCTGGGATCCCGCGTGCCCGTGTCCGCGTGCTTCGAAACCAACGCAGTCGATGGCGCAATCGACTTCGCGCTCGCCCAGCAAATTGGCGATCTGGTCTGCCAGCGGAGCATCTTCAGAAAGATCGACCGTCTCGAAGCCAACGCGTCTGGCATGCTCCAGTCGTTTGGGATTCACATCGCCAATGATGGTCACTGCGGCACCAAGGAGCCTCGAAGATGCCGCTGCAGCAAGGCCAACGGGACCCGCGCCCGCGACGTACACCGTGGCACCCGGCGCTACACCCGCCGTCATCGCTCCGTGGTACCCAGTAGGCAGGATGTCGGACAAGCAGGTGAGATCGCGAATTTTTCCCATGGCCCGATCCCGGTCAGGGAACTTGAGCAGGTTAAAGTCAGCGTAGGGCACCATCACGAATTCGGCCTGCCCACCTATCCAACCGCCCATATCGACATAGCCGTACGCGCCTCCAGCGCGCGTGGGATTCACGGTCAGACACACGCCGGTATTCTGTGCCTTGCACATCGGACAGCGTCCACACGCGACGTTGAAGGGCACCGAAACGAGATCGCCCTTTTTCAGCGTGAGAACATCTGAACCGGTTTCGATCACTTCGCCCGTTATTTCGTGTCCCAGTACGAGCCCTGCCGGCGCAGTCGTCCTACCACGCACCATATGCTGGTCGGAACCACAGATGTTCGTGGCAACAACCCGAAGGATGGCCCCGTGACTGGCTTTGCGACCGGACGGATCGGAGAGCTCAGGGAACGCAATGCTGCGCACCTCGACCTTTCCGGGTTCCACATAGACAACTCCACGATTTCCTGACATGACGCCTCCGAGATTGTTTTCGCCGGGATTCGAGAGCAGTCCCTGTCACGACCGCCCTGCCTCACAGTCGTTGTGAAAGCTGCTCGATTCGAGCAATGCCCGGCAATCATCAGAGTTCGAAATTTAGCCGTCAAAGCAGTTTTTCTGAGCCACCGCATGCGGATTTGCATACAGAGGCCTGCGGCCCGGCACTGGCTGGCCTGCCGGGCGGGAGTCACATCGTGGCGCCTTCCGATGTATGAAATTGTGAATGCCATCGCTTGCCCATCGGAACCGCAAAACGCGCGCAAAACCTACGTCCTGCCGATGTGCGAAGTGCGAAGAATCTGACGAAAAGCCTTTACAGACTGGGATTGGCTTGCTTTTCCGCCCAAGCCAGTTGAAATGTGGCTGATAGTCAAGGTGGCTGGAAGGCCATGCCTATGTCCAACAAAAATTCATGCATACCATCAGTTTTCATGGCTTGCAAGGCTTCCTTCCTGCAGGTCAAATCGGCATGTGTAAACGTTCCTTGATGCATTTCAACCTAACTGAACACCGCCATGCTGTCGAACAGTCAACTTCTCTCCCTTATCGAGTCACGCGTGAACGGGCGCTCGCTGCCTCAGCCGTTCTACACCGATGAAGCGGTATTTGAGCGCGACCTGGAACTGATCTGGGAGCGTCAATGGCTCCTCGCCGGCGTTGCAGCGCAGATTCCGAAACCAGGCAACTGGTTCACGCTTGAGGTCGGGTCCAGTTCCATCGTCGTGATCCGTGACCGCAGCAAGGCAATTCGGGCCTTCTACAATACTTGCCGCCATCGCGGCTCGAGGATCTGCGCCGGCGACAAGGGTTCGTCGGGGACGCTCGTATGCCCGTATCACCAATGGACCTATGGTCTGGATGGCAAACTGCTGTTCAGCAAGGAGATGGGTGAAGAATTCGATGCATCACAATACTCGCTCAAGCCTGTGCATTGCGAATCGGTCGAAGGCTACATCTTTATCTCGCTTGCAGTGACGCCACCACTGTTCGAGGAATTCCGCAGGCAGGTGTCGCCATATATCCAGCCTCATGGCCTCGACAACGCAAAGGTCGCATTCGAGTCGACCATTGTCGAAAAGGGCAACTGGAAGCTGGTCCTCGAGAACAATCGCGAGTGCTATCACTGCACCGGAAGCCACCCCGAGCTACTGCGCACGATTTCGGAGTTTGACGGGCCAACGGACCCCCGATTCGGCGGCGAATACGCTCAGAAATGCGAGAAAGACGAAGCGCGCTGGACAGCCAACGGGCTGCCCTACAAGCCCATCGAAACCGACGAAGGCTATCGCATGGTCCGCGCCGCAATGGAGCGCGGAGTCTCCTTCACCATGAACGGTGACCTCGCCTGCACGAAGCTGTTGGGCACCAACCTGGATGAGGACGTCGGCTCGCTACGGTTGCTCCGCTTTCCGAATACGTGGAACCACGTTCTTTCGGATCACGCCATTGCGTTCAGGCTGCTTCCGCTCAGCGCCACGGAAACGCAGGTGACGACGTGGTGGCTGGTAAGCGCGGACGCCGTGGAAGGCGAGGACTATGACCTCGATAATCTCACCGCGGTCTGGAAGGCCACGAACGCCCAGGACCAGCGGCTTGTCGAGGCCAATCAGCAAGGCATCAACTCCATGGGTTATCAACCTGGCCCATATTCCCCGCTCGTCGAGCGCGGCGTCACCGAGTTCATCGAGTGGTATCTGAGCACGTTGAAGAATGAGTTGAAGAGTACGCCGAAGACAATTGTTGTGGAGTGCATTGCAGAATGACGACGACCGCTTTCACCGATGCATTGTGCGTTGGCATCAGGCGAGAGAACTGGAATGTAAAGACGTTCCAGTTCTCTCTCGCACAACCTCATGAACCACTTCAGTTTGAAGCCGGGCAGTATGTCACGCTGGGCGTGGATACCGGAAACGAGAGGCTTTACCGGTGCTACACGATTTCGTCCGTACCGGACACGCTTGGCAACGCCACATTCGAGATTACCGTCAAGCGTTCACCGACCGGTGCCGTCTCTACATGGCTTCATGATAGTTTGACCGTCGGTGAAAGCTTGCATGTCTCGCGGCCCGCTGGCGATTTTGTCTTGCCGGATAACCATGCAGAGCCACTGCTCTTTGTGGCCGGCGGCGTGGGTATCACACCGCTTATTTCGATGGCGCGGGCGATTCATGCCCAAGGCGAAAACTCGAACATTCAGTTCTTGCAATTTGCGCGGACGCCCGCCGATATCCTCTTTCATGAGGAATTGCTGGAGATCGGTCGCTCGTCCCGCGGCATTACTCCGCACTTCTACATTTCGGATGAAGTCAACGCAGAATTCTCCCCCGGTCTTCTTTCCAAAGAACTGCTTGACCAGGAAGTTCCGGACTGGACCTCCAGGCAAGTGCTTTGTTGCGGGCCTGACGTGTTTATGTCCATTATGCGCACCCTGTTCCTCGAGAACGGAGGCACTGCACCCCGCTTTCATCAGGAGAGGTTTCAACTGCCTGAGCAGACACCCAAGCAGGTGGCAGGCTCCGTGGGGATATCCAGAATCCGATTGTCACAATCGCTGCTAGAACTCGATTGCCCGCCCGGCACCACGATTCTGGATGCGCTCCATGCCCTCCCGAATGGACCCAAGATCCCCAACGCGTGTCGCTCCGGCGTGTGCGGAACGTGCAAACTTCGCAAGTTGGAGGGACAAGTCGAGATGAATCACAACGGCGGCATTACAGACGAGGAGGTGGACGAAGGGTACGTCCTTCCGTGCTGCTCCATACCGCTATCGGACGTAACCATCGAGTACTAGGCGACAAAGGCACCTATGCCCAGACACTCTGGTTCGCAAAATCGATCAGCCAATCCAGGAAAACTCTGGCGGGCGCACTGAGTTCCTCATTGTCTGCGTAGATGATGTATTCGCACAGGCCTGTCTTGACAGAGACGTCAAGCGGCCGAACAAGGAGCGCGTCCCTGTCTTCTTGCGGAACACCGTACGCCCAGGCGAGCGCCACTCCTTTTCCGCTGCAGGCAGCGCGATAGACAAGATCATAGTTGGACAGCGTCAGGTTCTTTCTCACAGCGCCAGGCTGAAAGCCCGCGCTCTCAAACCACGTATCCCACGAATTCGACTCCGCACTGTCGGAGTCGTATTCAATAAGTTCGCATTCCATCAGGTCTTGCACGGTTTTGATACCGTGGTTCCGCTGATAGGATGGGGCGCAAACCGGAAAAATCACTTCCTCGAAGAGCTTGACCTTCGTAAGGTTTGGCCAATGCCCATCACCATATCTGATGGCAAGGTCGATTGGCTCGTGCCATGGGTCGATGGGCGAGTTGCTCGCCAGCACCCGGATATCAATGTTTGGATGCTGGCTGCGGAATTCGAAGATTGCAGGCATCAGCCAGAAGTTCGCCATCGCATTGCTTGCCGCGATGGTTACGGTGCTGGTATCAAGCGCTTCGATCATCGTCACAGCTCGGCGAATCGAATTCAGGCTCTGTGCGATCGCCTGCTGGAAGATGAGCCCAGCGCGCGTAAGCTGGATCTCTTTGTGCCGTCGAGTGAAAAGCGGCACACCCATGCGTTCCTCAAGGACCTGGATCTGCCTGCTTACTGCCCCCTGTGAAAGGTGAAGCTCTTCGGCCGCCTTGGTGAAGCTCGTCAGTCGCGCCGACGCCTCAAAAGCAGAAATTGTGTTCAGCGGGGGCAGCCGCTTGCGTGGCGTGGGCAACTTGTAGTCTCCAGGAGCACGCGCCTAAAAATTGATCTTGGTCAAAGGCGCAAGTTGGACACTCTACTGCATTCACAAATCGTGGGCTACATAATCAGGGCGCGCGTAGGTCAGGATATACCCTATGACCGCATGAGCCGCTAGGCGTATGACGTATAGGAAATTCACACCAGCACATAACGCGACTGGCTAGGGCCTATTTGCATCAAAAATTGCATACAAGGCCCGTTAGGATCGACAGATGATTGTGGCAGCCTTACATGCTCGCGCAGACTGAAAAACGCCCCTAGAACACCTGATATTCCGGGCGATCCCGTGCCTCTGCGCCTCAAACATGGATGCCCGGCCGGACCTCCTACTCATCGATATGGCCAACTGATTGCGGGTTTCCGAGGGGCGCAGAATTTGTCTGCGAGCCGCACCGGGACCGGATCTCCGGTAATGGACGCGGCATCGGGTAAATTCCGGATTTCGGAATGGTCCCAATGGTTGGAAGCCAATGCTGGCAGGCGATACCCGTGAAATTGAGCGAGCAGCAGCTTGAGGAATTCGTCTTGCCGTACCTGACGCTTGGCAAACGAGGGCCAGCGCCGAAGCTGAGCCTGTACAAGCTGTTTGGCTACGCGCTGCAACTGCTGTACATGGGCTGCCAGTGGAAGATGCTGCCCATCGAGCGGGACGCCAATGGACGTCCCGAAATTCATCACACACGCATCTATCGCGCGTTGCGGCGCTGGCAGGCCGATGGCTGCATCGATGCGATCTTTGCCGGCTCGGTGCGCAGGCTTCACGAGGATAAACTGCTTGAACTCGAGGTCATTCACGGCGATGGCACAACGACGGCGGCGAAAAAAGGCGGCGACAACCTCGGTTACAGCGGACACAAGCATCTGAAGGGCGACAAGGTACTGGCGTTCTGCGATCGCGCCTGCAATGTCATTGCGCCATTCATTTCTGCGCCGGGCAATCGTAATGAGTCGCCCTTGCTGCGTGATGCGCTGCCGAGGGTGACTCACATGGCGCGTGCAATCGGCATGGACCTGCAGGGTGCAACCGTCAGCTTGGACGGTGTCTACGACTGTCGGGCCAACCGCAAGGCAATCTTCAACCGTGGCATGATTCCGAATATCCCCGAGAACGTTCGCGGGCGCACGACACCAAAACGTGGCCGCAAGCGACATTTTGATGCGGCCATCTTCGAGGAACGCTTTCGCACAATCGAGCGAGTGTTCGCTTGGGAGGATACCCATTAGCGGGCCCGCGTCAAGTGAGCAATCCACATCCCCGG
The DNA here is from genome assembly GCF_003386115.1 of Paraburkholderia sp. BL27I4N3. NCBI lineage: Bacteria > Pseudomonadati > Pseudomonadota > Betaproteobacteria > Burkholderiales > Burkholderiaceae > Paraburkholderia > Paraburkholderia sp. BL27I4N3. Next base: position 563,609 of record NZ_QREJ01000002.1, read on the forward strand.
CTGCCTGTGCAGCCGTTTTCCAGGTCCAATTCCCGAACGCAGGTGGCCGAACGCGCCCGTGACTTCAATCGTAGCTGCGACGAATCGCGCCAGACACCCATCTGGATCAAGCGATCGGCGGTACAACCGGTGCCTTTCGCCCTGACGGCCATGCCGCCCCGGAAGAACATTGGTACCGCAACGCGTCCATGGAAATTCGTACAAATGCAAGGGCTGCCTCAATCTGGCGCCAATCCACCGATGGTTCGCGTTGCAGGCGATTCGCCTTGACTGCATTTCGGGGGGACGGCGGCACGGCATCCCATTCAAATTTCTGGGCTGGCGCCCAATCCTCCCACGGGGCTTGCCGGTCGCCGTCGAAAGCATCACGTGAAGCAGCGCGTCACATCAAACGGTTTGTTCTCCTTGAGAATATGGAAGCATGCACGCGCCAGTTTGTGCGCAAGCGCCTTGCGTGCGACGATCGGGTTGGTACGGGCTTTCTTGCGTTCATAAAAACACTTGGCCTCAGCGCAATAGCGCTGGGCGAAATTGGCTGCTTCTACGAACGCCCAGCACAGGTACCGGTTGCCGTTACGAATGTTGCCTTCACCTTTCTTCTTGCCGTTGCTGGTGTGGCAGCTGTCCACGCAGCGGGCATAGGAGGCGAAGTTGCCGACGCTGGCAAAACGCTCGATGGAGCCGATTTCCAGCAGGATGACCGTTGCCAGGATCTGGCCGATACCGGGCACGCTGGTGAGCAGAGCATACTCGGAGCGCGGCCGGACTTTGTCGGCCAGCCGTTTTTCCAGCAGTTCGATCTGCGCGCAAAGCGTCGTGACGACGGCCAGGTTGGCCTGCATGGCGAGCGCGACATCGGCCGGCAGTCCCATCTGGTCGATGGCCTCGGCCGTCAGCCGCAGGACCTGGGTACTGGATATGCGCATGCCGTGATGGCGAGCCGTGAGGTTCTCGATCGCGAGCATGTGGCTGGTGCGGCTGCGGACCAGTTGCATGCGCTTGCGGGCGAGATCACGCACGCTGCGCGCTTCGGGCGGCAGGATCGTACCGGTGGGGAGGATCCCCAGTCTTAGCAGCCTGGCCAGATAACGGGCATCCGTCTCGTCGCCACTGTGTTTGAGTCCGTCATACTGTCTGATGGCCGTGGTGTGGGCCAGATGTACCGTGAAGCCCGCTGCCTGCAGCCCGTCAACCAGCCAGTACCAGTTGTACGTGCTATAGAAATGTTTCTATAGAACGTTTTATGGACGCCCCGGGATTATGCGCGGTTTGGCGGGCATTCCGAGGTGCGACGCCTAATTCCTCAGGTTGCCTGGTAGCGCCTCACCATCGATCAACTTTCCATAACAGATACTGCTCTTCTCAGACGGCTTCACCGCCGTCACTCAGGAGAGCGATCATGATCAGGCAAGTCGTGTCTGAAGTCGTCGCGTGCAATCGTGCACGGTACGGCGCACTCGAGCCCGTCGTTGGGGCTTTCGAGGAATACTTGGTCCGACGCGGATATGCGGGCATTACTGTAGAGAACTACCTGCAATGCGCGTCGCACTTCGGGCGGTGGCTGACTTCGCAGCGCATCGCGCTCGATCACATCGACGAGGCGGCACTACATCGCTTTCTTACGGTGCACCTTCCGGTCTGCCACTGCTGCAAGCCAAGTCCACGCACCCTCGCTAACCTTCGCCGCGCGCTCCGTAATCTGCTTCGCATGTTGCGTGCGGAGGGCATCATTCCGCCGAGATCAGTGCCGGTTTCCAGGTTCGTACACGATGAGCTTCAGCTCTTTGACGCGTATCTTAAGGATGTTCAGGGTCTGGCACCGGCAACGCGCCTTTACCGTCTGCGCTACGTGCGTGAATTCCTCCTTGCCCGGTTTGGTTGGGAGCCGATTGCGCTTGAACGCATTAAGCCGGATGACATCTACCGATTCGTGACTGATCGCGCCGAAGGCTGTCAACCCCGGACTGCCGGAATCATTGGCGACTGTTTGCGAAGTTATTTGCGGTTCCGTCGAATACAGGGAGATCCTACCGAACCCCTGATTTCTGCAGTCCCAAGAGTTGCTTACTGGCGCCTCGCGGCGTTGCCGGATTCTCTTACCGATTCAGAACTTGCGGTGTTGGTGAAATCGTTCGATCGTACGCGTCCGACCGGCCGGCGCGATTACGCGATCGTCCGCTGTCTCGTGGACCTAGGTCTGCGAGCAAGCGAAGTAGCGTCTATTCAGCTCGATGACCTGGACTGGCGAGAAGGCACGCTCCGGATTGCGAAAGCGAAAGCAAAGCGCACAACTCTTCTGCCGTTGCCTGTGGAGACGGGGCGAGCGATCTCAGACTACCTCCGCTTCGGGCGCCCCAGCACGGCTAGCCGCGCACTGTTTGTACGCCACCGCGCTCCGCGCGATGAACCGGTAGGGCCGAGCCTCGTGCGCAACGCCGTACGCTGCGCCTACGCCCGGTGCGGCCACGCTGAGCGGTGGACTGGAACCCACGTGCTCCGCCATTCTGTCGCTTCGAGGTTACTCAGGGAAGGGGCGAGTCTCAAGGACATCGCCGATCTACTACGCCACCGCAGCGTCAACACGACGACCATTTATCTCAAAGTCGATCTGCCCCGGCTCAACGCCGTTGCATTGCCCTGGCCTGGGAGACGAACATGAAGGCCGCCCCGACGATGGTGTCTCTGGTCGAGGACTATCTTGAACGCCGGCGGCGACTTGGCTTTGCTCTTCAAAGTGAGGAACAGCGTCTGATGTGCTTTGCACGCTTCGCCGATCAAATTGGCCACAGCGGTCCGATCACGGTGGAACTGGCTTTGCGTTGGGCCTGTTCGTCCAGCCGCTCCACAGCCGCCACCAGGGCAGGTCGGTTGAAGATCTTGAGCCCATTTGCCAAGTACCGCCTGCAGTTCGATCCTGCCACCGAAATTGCATCTTCCGGACTCTGTGGACCAGGACACCGACGGTTGACACCGCATATCTATTCGGAAGAGGAAATCGAGACGTTATTGGTTACTGCGCGACAACTTCCGCCCACGGGTGGCCTGCGGCCAGTTACCTGTGAAACCGTCTTCGGTCTGCTCGCGGCCACGGGTTTGCGTGTCTCGGAAGCGTTGGCACTTCGGCGCGAAGACGTCAACCTCGAACGCAGCCTGCTCACGATTCGTCAGAGCAAGTTCCGTAAAGCCCGTCTGGTTCCGATCCATCCAACCACCGCCGAGGCACTCCGAGCCTATGCCTGTAGTCGGGACGAAAAGCTGCCCACGCGGACGACCGACGCATTCTTCTTGTCCGACAGCGGAAGGCCAATGAACTACCGTCAGATCGAATATGCCTTCGCCCGTCTTCGAGTACAGCTCCGATGGCAAGCCCGGGGAGGTCATCCGCACCCACGCATCCACGACCTGAGGCACAGCTTTATCTGCCGCCGTCTTATTGGCTGGTATCAGGAGGGGATCGACGTAGGTAATGCGATGCTGATGCTTTCCACCTACGTCGGACATAGCCAGGTCACCGACACGTTCTGGTACGTGACGGCAATACCTGAATTGATGGCCATCGCAGGCGATCGCTTCGAGCGCTTCGTTCAAGGAGGCAGTCATGTCTGACCTGAACTCATCACCGACGTTTGCACAACTGCTGCAGCAGTTCTTTATGGTACGTCTGATACGGCAGCGTAACGCGAGCCCGCGAACGGTAGCGGCTTACCGAGACACCATGAGGCTGCTTCTCCAATTTACAGAACAGCGATTGCATCGGAGACCTGATCGACTGGAACTTAGCGACATTGACGCACCACTGGTTCTCCAGTTCCTCGACCACCTCGAAGTGGCCCGCCACAATAGCATCCGTAGTCGCAACCTTCGGCTTGCCGCCATTCGCTCGTTTCTGCACTATGCTGCGTCCCGAGTACCAGAATCGCTGGGCACGATTCAGCAGGTGCTCGCGATCCCGATGAAGCGTTATGAGCGCCCGCTGGTTCGCTTCCTCTCCCGAGAAGAAATATGCGCCTTACTCGATGCACCCAACCCCAACACGTGGTGCGGCCAGCGCGATCGCGTGATGTTGGCGACCCTCTATAACACCGGCGCTCGGGTATCCGAACTCATCGGCATACGCGTCGGCGACGTCGAACTGGATCGAAGCCCTTCTGTACGTCTTCACGGCAAGGGCCGCAAAGAACGTGCGGTCCCGCTCTGGCGCAGCACCGCAAGCCAGATCCGGCTCTGGCTTCGGCAGATCGGCGCTTCACCCGGACAGTGGCTCTTTCCAAATCGCTCAGGCGGACCGATGACGCGAACCGGAATAACCGATCGTCTCAACCTCGCCTACGAGGCTGCGGCAACTCATTGCGTGGGACTCAAGGGCCGACGCATCTCACCGCACCTGGTTCGGCACGCGACTGCCATGCACCTGCTTCAGGCTGGCGTTGACCTTACGGTCATTGCGCTGTGGCTCGGTCACGAGAACCCAGCGACCACGCACATGTACATCGAGGCGGACCTGGCAATGAAGGAGAGAGCCCTCAGTACGCTTCAATTACCTCACAGCAGGCAACACCGATACAAGCCCACTGACCGCGTACTGCAGTTTCTCGAGGGCTTGTGATTATTCACGGCCAAGAACGATGCGATCAGTGAACCCTGCATTGCTCAAGAACTCAAATACGCGCGCGGTACGGTCCATAATTCGATTTATATCGGAACCCACGCCGCCCGCTCCGCTCCCCTCAACGGCAAAGCATGCATAATCCCGGGGCGTCCATAAAACGTCGACTCGACGACCACGCCCGCGAGCGTCTGCTGCCATGGAGCAAGAAACGCGAGAACCTTCATGAGATCGTTGGGCAGACGCTTTTCCGCCACGATCCGGTCCGTTTCATCGATCATCATCGCATTCAACCGGTTCGTCGACACGTATGCGGCCAGGTATCCAAAGGCCGTCGAGAAGCTTGTGAAAGATCGCGACGAACTGCTCGCGTTCTACAGCTTTCCTGCCGAACACTGGCAGCACGTGCGGACCACGAATCCGATTGAATCGACGTTCGCGACAGTGCGCCATCGTACGAGCCGCACGCGTAACTGTCTGTCTCGTGCGACGTTCCTCAGCATGGCGTTCAAGCTGATCGAAGCGGCCGAGCAGTCATGGAGAAAGATTCGCGGCGTAGACAAGATCGAGGCACTTCTGAAGGGTATTCCCTTCGAGGACGGAACCCCGGTGATTGAAAGCACACCGGCTCCTCAAGCGCTGGCCGCCTGATCATGTCGACCAACCGGCATACACCACTCTTGACGATTGCTCGCGAACGCCTGCGGAGCGGTTTAGCACAAACGTTTTTTTGATTACCAATCGCGGGCTGGCTCCGAGCGGCCTGTTCACGCGCCCGTGGCCGCGATTGCCATTCAAAAAAACCTCTGCCCTATGCAAAGGTTTACATAGCGACCCTGAACCGCCCTTCGACCCACCGTCTGGACCAGGTCCGCTCTCAAAACCATAGCCGTCATTGGCCTCATGTCGACAGCGTCAGCGTTGTAGCGGCGGCTTGCTCTCACGCCATATTTCAAATATATTGGAAATATGGAAAATAAAGACGTTATCCGCGCCCTTGCGGCGCTGGCCCACGAACTGCGCCTGCGTGTGTTTCGCATGCTGGTCGTCGCTGGTCCAACCGGCTTGACGCCGGGCACCATGGCGGAACAGCTTGATGTTCCCAACGCGACGCTCTCCTTTCACCTGAAGGAACTGATGCACGCGGGGCTCGTCACGCAGGAGCGCGACGGGCGCAGCCTGATCTATCGGGCCGCCTATGACCAGATGAGCGCGGTGCTTGGCTTTCTGACCGAAAACTGCTGCCAGGGACAGGCTTGCCTTGAACCTGGCCCGGACTCATGCAAATGCTGAGGGAGAATCACCATGAAGCGCTTTCACATCCACCTGCACGTTGACGACCTCACAGCCAGCGTCGCGTTCTATTCGAAGCTGTTCGCCGCCGTACCAGCGCGTGTCGAGGCGGACTACGCGAAATGGATGCTGGACGATCCCCGCGTGAACTTTGCGATTTCAACGCGCGGCACGAAAGCCGGTGTGGACCACCTCGGCTTCCAGGTGGACGACGCGGCCGAGCTTGCCGAACTCGCAATGAGGGCTGAAGCCGCAGATATGGCCCTGCTCGATCAGGGCGAAACCACCTGCTGCTATGCACGCAGCGACAAGCACTGGGTTCTCGATCCGCAGGGTATCGCCTGGGAACACTTCCATACGCTCGACGGCGCTCCGGTATATGGCGAGAGCAGGCAGGCATCCCCGTCGTCAGGGGCAACGTCCTGCTGTGCGCCGAGCGGCAAACCCGTTGGCGTCCCTGTTAAACCTGCCGGTTCGGCATGTTGCTGAACACTCTGCCCAAACACAACACCATGACCACGAACGTACTCATTCTCTGCACGCACAATTCCGCACGCAGTGTGCTTTCCGAAGGCATGCTGAATCATTGGGCGAAGAAGCTCGGCAAGGACGTGCGCGCGTATAGCGCGGGCAGCGCCCCGAGCGGCCGCATCAATCCGTTCGCGCTTGAAGCGCTGACGAACGCAGGTATCGCCACGGAAGGCTATCGCAGCAAGAGCTGGGATGAATTCGCGCAGGACGGCGCACCGGAGACGCGCATCGTCATCACGGTCTGCGACAGCGCAGCGGCAGAGCAGTGCCCGTTCTGGCCGGGAAGCCCTGTCAAGGTTCACTGGGGCTACGCCGATCCGTCGAACGCGCCAGGCGGTGATGAAGGCAAGCGGCACGCGTTCGAACTCACGCGCGAAGCGATCGGCTACCGCATGCTGCAACTGCTCGCGCTGCCACTGGAACGTCTGGACAACGCTGAGCTGCAGCACGCTCTGAACGACATCCTTCAGAGCTGAACCCTTTCCACCGAGTCACCCCATGAACACTCCCAATGTTGCCGCTTCGGAGAAGCCGGCCGCGAAACCGGCCATCAGTTTCTTTGAGCGATACCTGACCGTCTGGGTCGCGCTGTGCATCGTCGCCGGCATTCTGCTTGGGCAGGTCCTGCCTGGAGTCTTCCAGGCGATCGGCCGGATGGAATATGCGCACGTCAATCTGCCGGTCGGCCTGCTGATCTGGGTGATGATCATTCCGATGCTGGTAAAGGTCGATTTCGGCTCGCTGCATGAGGTGCGCCAACACGTCAAGGGCATCGGCGTCACGCTCGTCGTGAACTGGCTGGTCAAACCGTTCTCGATGGCGCTGCTCGCATGGATCTTCATCAAGCATGCGTTCGCGCCTATGCTGCCTTCCGGGCAGCTCGACAGTTACGTCGCGGGCCTGATCCTGCTTGCCGCCGCGCCCTGCACAGCGATGGTCTTTGTCTGGAGCCGGCTCACTGGCGGCGATCCGCTGTTCACGCTCTCCCAGGTTGCGCTGAACGACAGCATCATGGTGGTCGCCTTTGCGCCGCTCGTCGGCCTGCTGCTTGGCATCTCTGCGATTACGGTGCCGTGGGCGACGCTGCTCACGTCCGTCGTTCTCTACATTGTGATTCCCGTGATCCTCGCGCAGATCCTGCGCAAGGCGCTGCTCGTCAGAGGGCAGGCGGCATTCGATGCCGCGATGGCAAGGATCGGCCCATGGTCCATCACCGCGCTGCTGGCGACGCTGGTGCTGCTCTTCGCGTTCCAAGGCGAGGCCATCCTGAAGCAGCCGCTCGTCATCGTGTTGCTCGCTGTGCCGATTCTGATCCAGGTGTTTTTCAATTCGGCGCTTGCCTACGGGCTCAATCGCGCGGTCGGCGAGAAGCACAACATTGCGTGTCCATCGGCGCTGATTGGTGCTTCGAACTTCTTCGAACTGGCGGTCGCCACCGCAATCGGCGTTTTCGGCTTTAACTCAGGCGCCGCGCTCGCGACGGTCGTGGGCGTGCTGATCGAGGTGCCCGTCATGCTGCTCGTGGTGCGCATCGTCAACCGCTCGAAAGACTGGTACGAGTGCGCCTGAGGAATACGGAAACGATCACAGAGGGCAAAGTGTCCGATCTCACTACTTACCTTCCGCAGGTGGACCCGGCGCTGTTTCGCGTGCCCGATGTCAATCGCCTGCAGTCTGCCAAAGCGTCGCCCCATCCGCCGCGCATCCTGCTGCTCTATGGTTCGCTGCGCGAGCGCTCGTTCAGCCGCCTGCTGAGCGAAGAAGCCGCACGCCTGCTCACGGCCATGGGCGCCGAAGTGCGCACATTCAATCCGAGCGGCCTGCCCCTGCCGGACGACGCGCCGGACAGCCACCCCAAGGTGGCCGAACTGCGTGAGCTGGTGCTGTGGTCGGAAGGCATGGTCTGGTGCTCGCCGGAGCGGCACGGCGCGATGATCGGCATCATGAAGGCGCAAATCGACTGGATTCCGCTTTCGGTCGGGGCGGTGCGGCCGACGCAAGGCAAGACGCTCGCCGTGATGCAGGTCAGCGGCGGCTCGCAGTCGTTTAACGCCGTCAACCAGATGCGCGTGCTTGGACGATGGATGCGCATGCTGACCATCCCCAACCAGTCGTCGGTGGCCAAGGCATTCATGGAGTTCGACGAAGCCGGCCGCATGAAACCTTCAGCGTACTTCGACCGCGTCGTTGATGTGATGGAGGAGCTGGTCAAATTCACGCTGCTGACGCGACATCGGTCCATACCTCGTAGACCGATACAGCGAACGCAAGGAGAGCGCCGAGGAACTGATGAAGCGCGTCAATCAATCGGGTATTTGATGCGATCGGTTCCGGTCGCCGATCGCGTTCGGCATCGCTCCGCCCATTCGCATGCTGCCGAATGCTTCACGCCCATGTGGAATCCTTCCGGCTTTTGAGACTTAGTGGCACACCAGGACCTGCATCAGGCATCTCCGATCAGCCGCCGCACCCGACCTCGCCGCGATAGAGGCACTACTCGAAGCCAATGCTTTGCCTACGGTCGGCGTGGCTGAGCACTTGACCAATTTCATTGTAGGAGTGAAGCCATTAGGGACCATCGCGTGTGGCGGCGTCGAATATTACGCCGACTTCGCTCTCATGCGCTCGATTGTTGTTGCAAGGGATGCCCGTGGTGTCGGTCTCGGCAAGACCGTCGTTGCCCATTTGCTGGCAGAGTGCCGAACGCGGGCGATTCGATCGGTGGTGTTGCTGACTACTACGGCTGAGCACTATTTCTCGGGCCAAGGCTTTGCACCCATTACGCGAACGAAGTGCCGCCACCTCATGTCGCCCAGACGCGCTACGGAGCCACTCGTAGCTGCTCACGTTCCCCGTGACCACCCGGTGGTCACGTGCGACTATTCGCTATTTACGATTGCCATTCATGACATGGTCGAGCGCATCGCTGGTTGGCTCGACGACCAGATCGATGGCGCAACCATCTTCGGACCGTCGAGGTTCGGTAAATCAAGTGCTGTTGACCACTGGCTTCAGCGTCTGCTATCCGAACGCCACGGTGGTTACGTGCCACTGGTTATCTGGAGCCACACCGATTCAGGCAGCAGTCAGGCCGTTGGCCGCTTCTACGCGCATCTGCTGGAGGCGAGCGGGCACCGGCTCGCCCAGGCACGACGCAATCCGCTCGAACGGCAGATCATGCTCATGGAACGCTGGATCGAACTTGCGGCGCAAGGCGGGGGCCGCTTTCTCGTTCTCGTCATTGACGAAGCGCAGGGTATGAGTCAGCGCGAGTGGCTGTGGCTCGTCGAGCTGCATAGTCTTCTTGAGAAGCAGCGAGTCCGTTTGTGTATTTTCGATTGCTTCGTTGCAGTTCTTCGATGAGCCACTCGGCATGGCACTCGCGGGCGGCGCCCATGTGGCCGCCCGCTTCATGCTCGCATCGGAGTCCTTTCACGGTGTGCGAAGTATTGACGAGCTCGCCTATGTGATGCGTGGCTATGACGACGGTAGCGAATGGCCGCCGGGCTCTGGCTGTTCATTCACGGCAGGCCTGGCGCCGCGCCCGTGGGCTGGAGGATTTCGGATGGAGCATCAGGCCGACAGCCTTATGCAAGCGATGAATGAGACATTGCCGTCGTATTATGCCGGACCGGTGGATTTTCCGATGAAGACCGTGGCGCAAGCGTGTCGCCATGTTCTACTTCACATCGCCAGTGGCGGAAACGTCGAGATAGCGACCTCGCCCGAAGCATGGCGTCTGGCTGTCGAGAATTGCGGGCACCGGAGACTGATGGCGCTGGTGTCGGCGACTGCGGCTCTTCGCGGCGCGAGTCGCCGCCAAGCAAGTCATGCCTGAACGCCGTCTTACCTGGCATCGTGGCAGTGTGTTGCCGTATGCATCGCGGTGGCACACAGTTCTGCGCGCGTGCGCGCTCAACGCGCTCCACCCTGCTGACCTGCCGACCTCCAGGACGCGTCCAAACCAATCGGTGGATCTGCTCGATATCCAGGCTGGCAAGATCGATGTTGCGGCGCTCTCGCGCGCGCTCGGCGAACCGCCAGCGATCTTCGAGTGGTCGACTCTTGACGCGCTGCCAAATCCGCTGCGTGTCGCGCTCGCCGTGCCCCAGCCACGCGTCTGCCTTGCATGTCTGGCATCGGGCTACCATTCGGCGCTGTTTTCCGTCGCATTGCTCGATGCCTGCCCGATTCATCACACCCCGCTTGTCGACCGCTGCCACTGCGGCGCACCGTTTAGCGCCGCGCTACGTTCTCCCGCCGACTTCGGAACGGCAGGGAGCTGTCCGTGTGGGCGCCTGCACTTTTTTACGCACGAATCCTGTCGCCGACCGACGATGACGCCAGATATGACGCACGCGCTCACCTCCGTCGCGGCATGGCTGCATTCGTTATCGCAACTCATCCGACCGTTGCGATTGGACCAGGCCCTTTCCCAACACGCGCCTGGCAGTCTCGAGTGGCTGATCACCACAGCGCAATCGCTTGGGATCATATATCCCACGTGCCTTAGACCGAATACGTCCGCGCCGGCTCGCATCGAGATCGTTGAGTACGGCTCCCTGTCAAAGCTTGTGCAGAGCCAGGATCGTCCGCCGCCAACTGATGTTCAAGAGAATAGACGAGCGTCACTTCGGGAGACGACGTCTGCGATCGATGTGTACCGTGCGCTAGCGCGCCATGTCCGCCGGCATGTCGCACCCGGCGGAGATCGATGGGTATCCCGGTTTATGGACTCGTGTGACCCACTCGAGATCGCCGAGCGCATTTGCTGTAGCAGTAGAGCACAGAAGGCATTTGTTGCCATGCTTTGGGCGCGCTCGGTCGAACCCGGCGTCGAACAACGATGCTGGCCGTACCGACTCCCCTCACTCGGATTTAATGGCACGCTTGCAGCGATGGTGACGGCTGATTGTCAGCTCCGCGGCGCGGGTGCTGCCGACAACAGGACGCGGCACTGGCTGGAATGCCACGCAGCTCGAGTGAGCCTCGGAGTGCGCTGGCGCGACGCCCAGGCGCGTACCACTGCCGCTGCGCGCCTTGGACTTGCCAGATGGGACAACGGATCACCCGAGACATCGTGGAATGACAGTGCATGGCTCGCACTCGTCTCGCCTTTTGGCGTTCGATTCGCGACGTCAAACTTTACAAACTGGTCAACGGAACCGCGTGCCAGCAAATCGTTGCGGAAGGCGGCAAACGTCGCGCGTGAGCAGGCGCGTCATGACGCGATGTGGGCGGCCAGTAATGGCGCGTGCCTGACCTGCTCGGACGCTGACGGCTGGCACGTGACCGATGCAATCGCTCCGGTCGATCTTGATGTTCGCCGCCGTCGATTGCTAGGCTGGCAAAACGGGCGCCCATGGTGCTGGTTTTATCGGTCGGCCGGAAGGCGCTTCGTTGCCAGATGGGATCACGCACCACTGCAGGCGCTCGGCGCCACGCGAGGCAATTGCTACTCTGCGGCGTTGCGCGATCGATTATCAGCGCATCTGTCAAATCACCTTGCCAATTGCTCCGCAAGCGTTGACCATCGCGCCCGAGCCGATAGCGCTCGCACAAGTAAAGTTGCTAGCATCCCTGTCAGCGGATGGATTGCCGCAACCCTTTGCTGGACAACCATTTCCGCAGATTTTTGACTTCAACTAATGTTGTTATCATCGGGCTGAAAATTTCAACTAATTTTGTTTTCTACTGTGCGATTTCAACTAATGTTGTTAAGCAATGAACGCGAAGCTTCCGTTTTCCTATGTGGAAATCTGACGGGCGACCCGGGCGTAAAACGCCTGAAGCCCGCCCACTGGACGCGAGTGGCCGATGGAACGTCACCGCGCTCTCGGCGCTGCAACGGCCCGACGGCGGTATTAACAACATTAGTTGAAATCTATTAACAACTTCACTTGTGCGAGCGGCGGCTTCGATGCGCGAAAAACGCATCGCAGAACGACGCTGTTAAGATAAGTTTTCTTCCATTAATAGCGCCGTTTCGTAAGGTAACCCGGTCGATGCAATCCACGCCAGCCCCCTCCGGCCCCGCTCGCGCGCTACTGATCAGCGAGTCCTTGGCTGAGCCGCAGAATTCATAGTCATCAACAAGCACCCTAGATTTCCCGAAGTTAAGCATCCGCGATAGCCATCAAACTGCCTGGTTCGACAAGGAGGCAGAGGCGGTGTATGTTGCCCAGCAATGAGAATTCGCGCGGGATCGGCAAGCGCGCCAGCAACGTCATTCCCGAGCCGTAAGAGCCGGGTCCGGTGGCGTGATCTTTTGCTCGTGACAGCTCGCGACTTTATTCCGACCCGATGCTTTGGCGTTATAAAGCGCCTCATCGGCTGCCTTGATGACTGTCGTTACATCGGTATCCCAACTCGGCGTCCAGCTCGCGGACCCGATGCTCGCGGTTACGCGTCCATATTCACTGCCTGCGTGTTCGATGGCGAGCCCGCTGATCGCCGCGCGGATCTTCTCGGCGATCAGGGATGCTCCGCTCTCGGATGTATCAGGCAGGACAACAATGAACTCCTCACCACCATAGCGGGCCGCCGTGTCCGCGGGCCGCCGGATGTTCTCGCCGATACAGCGTGCGACGGCGGCCAGCGCATCGTCGCCCGCCTGGTGGCCGTAGGTGTCGTTGTAGGCCTTGAAACGGTCGATATCCACAAACAGGAGCGAGAATACGCTGCGCATGCGCTGCGCACGGCGCCACTCCTGATCGAGGATCTCCCCAAGCGTGCGCCGGTTGTGAAGACCGGTAAGACTGTCGGTTCTGGCGAGCAGCTGCAATTCGGACTCCGCGTGCAGGCGTCGCTGTAGCTGGGTACCGAGTACAAATGAGAGCACAACAAAACCCAGCGCGAACGCGCCCATCAGGGAGCCCATCGTGAGTGCCCGCCGATGCCAGGCGGCGTATATATCCGGCTCGGCTTCCGCCACCATGATAATCAGCGGGAGATGCGGGAAGTTCTTGAAATAGTAAAGGCGGCGCACCCCATCGATCGACGCGGTGTCAGAAAAGCTGCCTTCCGACGCGGCTTTGAACTGCCGGAAGGTACTGGCCCTGCTGATGTCGCGCCCGACGACCTTCGGATCGTAAGGCTGACGCATGATCATGAGGCCGTTGGCAGCAATCAGTGAAATGGCTCCGTGAGGCCCCAACGACAGTCCGCCAAACAGGTCATGAAAATACTCAAGGTCGATCGCCATCAGCACGATGCCGGCAAATGTGCCGTCCGGGTGCGACACCCGCCGGCTTAGCGCAATACTGGGCGAACCGTTGCGAAGGCGCGAGAAAAACGGTGCGCTAATGTAGAGGCCCGTGTTGGGCCTGTCGCGCTGGGCCTTGAAGTAGTCCCGGTCGGCGAAGCTGCCGGTGCGCGGCGTATCGTTGCCCGCGTCTATGATGACGTTGCCCGAAGCATCAAGCACGAGCATCGACCCCAGATTTTTCGCGGTCGCGGCCCGGTCAAACAGGAGCTGGCCTCGCAGATCAGGCGGCAGGGCCATCACCTTCGGAGCTCCGAGCCCCTCAACCACCGCCTGAAGTGACAGCGCGTACAGTTCGAAATTGCGCTCGATATCGCGCTCCGCGATGAGCGCGACGTTTCGCGACGTCTCGCGTGCCCGCGCCAGCGCGTCCTGCCGGCTCTGGTACAGGGAGACTGCGCACAGCGAAACCATGACGAGTGCGATGAGGACACCGCCATAAAATACAGCGCGCGGTCCCATGAACCATCCGGACAGGGTTTTATTGGTGGGCATTGACGGCATGTGTACGTTGTCTTTTTAGAACCGGAGCGCTACGAGTTCACACGGGACAGGCAGCCGGTGAATGCCGAACGACGATGCGATCCCCTTGACCCGTGTTGCCCTCGTCGGAGAGGTGATAGAGACGGTCAGGCTGCCGGATAAGAACTGGTCGCCACGCGACGTATCCTGATCCGGAACAGTAGCGCTGACTGGCGAGCGGGAACGGTCTCCGGCGAATCCGCGATTCTCAGCTATGAAGCAGCTTTTCAACCGGAGGCCACCCGCGTGCCTGTGACGACGGCTTCGCCGTTATCAGGCGCCGTTCACTGCGTCCTTGAATGCCTTACCCGCAGTGAACTTCACGGTCTTCGCAGCGGGGATCCGGATCTCAGCGCCGGTCGCCGGGTTACGTCCCACACGTGCGGCGCGCGCCCCCGTCGAAAACGAACCGAAGCCGATCAGCTGCACCGTCTTTCCTTTCGTCAGCTCGCCCGTAATGGCCGCGATCACCGCGTCAATCATCTCGCCCGTCGCCGTTCTGCTATCTCCGGTCTTCGTGGCGACCGCCTCCACCAGTTCCTGCTTGTTCATCGTGTCTTCCTCGTCGTGGTCGAAATTCCCTCACCCTACCCGATCGGTGCGCCTTCGCGCAATCACCACCCGGCCTTGGTTGGCGCCAGCGCGGATGCATTCTCCAAAGGCGGCCGCACGTTAACGTCACCTGCACGTTCTCCCGACTGTGAACACCGGACGGCGGCCGCTACCAGAACCTGTCACATCTCACGTGGCGCTTCATCAATCGACAGGACCGCCGCATCCGGGCAGGCAACCACCGGCCCCACAGCCACCAACTATCGACACCGTGAGTTGCCCGCCTTTTCCCTGGCCGGATACCACGGCCCGCCGGTACTGGTCCACCTCCAGCAGCAGGTGATCGATACGCTCGCGCAACTGGCCATTCTGCGCACGGAGCCACGCGACAATTACCCCGTCGACCGGACAAGATAGTTCTCGTTCCGCCGGACTTTTTAGTTGACGATCTACACCCGTTAGTCAGCGACCCGAATTCCGTGGATTCAACCGTAGTTCGCGAGCTACCTGGAAAGGGACATGGCTCAACCTGAAGCGCTGCCCCGCTTCAAACCACCGCTGAAGTTTCGATGGTATCGGCATCAGTGTTCACCCCTGTGCCAGCTTGCTGCGGTCAACCGCTCCACCGCCGCGTCATAACGCGCCTGCGAAGTCGCAGCATCGTCGTTCTGATCCGTCTTCAAAATATCAAACAGATGCTCTGCGACGACCGAGCCGATCGCGTGAACCGCGTCATGTCGCGTAAGCCCTTCTTTCTCGAGGCGATCCATCGCCCGGACCACGGGCTCGAGGTTAAGGGCAATCTGGTTTTCGACGATCGCGTGTAGCGCAGCGTGTGCGGTGACGTTGGGAAGCTTGATCCGGGCGCCGCAGTGGTACGTTTCGACAAGCGCGATCCGCTCCTGTTCGTCGAGTTCGAGCCATGATTCAGGTTCCGGTGCGCAACCGGGGTTGTACTCTTCCATGATCCAAGTCCTGTACAGACTTCTGTCTGTCGTGAAACTCCCGGCAACGGTCGCATTACGCTTCAGTCGGTCATTTGCGGCATAACGGGCGCTCGTCCCACAGTCTGGGCCTCCGGCCGTTAACGACGGCACGCCCGGCCACACGCCTTGCGTGAGCCGCCCTCCCGGTGACCCGGATGCACCGCGCCGTCATGTGACCCAATGATGCGCCAGCACCGTGGCGACAACCGAATGCCCTGGCCTGGCCGCGAACTGATTGCGCAACTGCCGGTTAAGCTCGTCGCGCGTCATGCCACTCGCGAGCGCCGCCTGCGAGAGCGAGGAATAGGCATCGAGTACATCGCCGCTGGTGATTTCATAGCCAAAACCGGCGTCTATCCACTGCAGCGCCGCCGTACCACAGGTCATCGCGAACGCTGGTGCCTGTCCGGCGAAATCGCGTGCGGCCCGCGTCAGGGTTCTCGGATCGGCGGGGCCGCGCATCGCGAGTGACGCCGCCAGATCGAGCAGGCCGGCGTCCTTCGCGGCGGCGAACCATTTCCCCTCGGCGCCGGGACTGCTCGCGACCAGGTCGTGGAGAATGCTGTCGGAACTCCTGTCCGGATATTTTTTCGCGATGGCACGGAACGTCGCGAGATGCGTGGTGGCCTGATTGGCCTCGATCGCATAGCGTCGATAGGCCTCGTCCGTCATGCCCAACGACAGAAGGATCGCTTCGCATTTGCGGGCGATGGCTGCGGCTGGCGCATTCGGCCCCCTCGACGCTTCCGCATAACGCAGTGCTTCAGTCGAACGATTTAATGCGATCAGCGCATCTACCCCGTACTGGCGATACCCCCACCAGCTCAGGCGCGCGCCGTTCACGAGAGCGAGTAGTTCCTCATGGCGGCGGGCGGCGTTCAGCGCGCTGACAGGCGGTGGTACCCGCGAAATGCTCGCCCAGACCTTCAGCGCCCATCACGCGCGCGGTCCCCGGCAACAACCGGTCTGCCCATGAGGACGCGATAGTGGATGAGGTGCACAGGTCGCCCCAGCGATCGCCCAGTTGTTCGATATACGGCATCCGGTCCTCCTGGAGCGCATCAAACAGGCGGTCCAGCCAGCGCATGCGGACCGGCGCAGGCACATCCGCCCCGCCAATGACGGGCACCAGCGCATCGATGGCGCGATTCACGGCGGTACCGATCGCCCCGGAAGAACTGTCTACCTGCTCGAGCGCCGGCGAAAGCATTTCGAGCAGGGCGACCGCGCCGTCGGCCGCGAGAACAGGATCGGCACGGGCGATCTGCCGGATTTCGGTCAGGGCCTCCTTCAGACGCTGGATCGGCAACGCGGATTTCCAGCCGAAGGCGCCGCGCCGGAACCGCGCGGCGAACACCCATTTGTGAGAAGCGGTTCGTGACATGCTCTGTGGACCTTCTCAGCGCGTCTTCATGTAGGCAGCGTACAGGGCCGCGTTGAGCGTCTGCAGTTCGCGCCGGGTTTCGAGCAGTTCGTGATGCCGGCCCTGACGCTCCAGGCTGAGTAACCCGAGAATCACCTTCGCCGCCCGCTCGGGCGCATTCTGTCGCGACGGCTCCGCCAGTCTGAACAGCGGCGCGAGGCCGGTCTTGTCCGTGAGTACCCACGCCGGAAACCATGCCAGATCGCCGATGTCGCCAGCGCCTTCAAACGACGTATCGAAGGCGCGCCGCAACCTGTTGACGCACGCGTCGTCAAGCCGGCTCAAAAGCTGGTCAAACCGGGATGGCGAGAGCCATGCAAGCTCCACCAGCAACGGCCAGGCCGCGTCCAGGCCGTCGAGCCGGTAACGTGCCTCCGTCATCCAGCACAGCGGCGCTGGAATCCGTCGCCAGGACGCGATGCGAGATATCGCATCAGAGGCCTCGGCCCACCTCGCAGCAAGCAGGAAGAGCGGCGCCGCGTGCGCATCGGCGTGCTCCGCACCGAAAGGCAGCGCAGCGGCACGACCGGCCAGTTCTGCCCAGAGCGGTGCGAGCCAGGTCGCCCCGCTCTGCCCCGGGAACACGCGCGCGACTGCGGGCTGGACTTCGCGAGATAGTGCCTGGCGAGCCCGCAATGCGGCTTCGTGACAGTCAAACGGGACCGTCGATCGACCCTCGAGGGCATTGACGACCGAACCGAAATACACCAGGACGTCGTCGTCCCGATACTCGTTCGCAAGGGCCTGCAGCGCGCGCCGCGCGCCCGCGGCATCGTACTGCTGCAACGCTGACAGGACATCGTTGCGCAGCATCACGTCGCGGCTGTCGTTGAAAATGTCGAGCTGCATCCGTCGGGTTCAGAACAGTTTGCTGGTCAGGCTGACGAGATTAATCCATTTGACCGTGCTTCTCAATTTTCTGGCGTGCTTGCCTGGCGAGGCTGACGTTGCGGCGTTCCTGGCAGCACCGGTCCGTCCTCGCATAAGCCCATGCTCTCGCGGTCGCCGGTTTTTAGCTAACCACCGAGAAGGGTACACACGGCGCAATCCGACGGTGACGAAGCGGGCCCAGTGGATTCGAAACCGGCGATAGTGATGCTGTTGGGCGGCGGGATCACTCCCCGCCCGGAGTCGGGTTCTGTGGAGCGGGAAGCGGGTCAGTGCCTTCGCCGAGGATGGCGAGATAACGCCGATAGCCGAACACGCGCCCGCGCCGGCGACCCGTTACTTCCTCCACCACACCGAGCCGTTCCAGGTCAGCAAGCGCAGCGTTGACCGTAGGCGCAGTGAGGCCCGTACGTTCAACGAGCAGGTTCGCAGTGAGGAATGGGTTCTGTTGAAGCAGGTCATGGACGCGTAGAGCCGATCCGGCTCGCTCGCTCTGCGCCGTGATCCGCTCCCGATCTTCCTTGAACAGACCGACGATCCGTGTTGCAGCATCAAATGCCTGGTTTGCCGTCTCGGCAACACCGTCGAGGAAGAATTCGAGCCAGGGTTCCCAGGCACCACGCTCACGGACCTCCTGGAGGAGCCGATAGTAATCCGCCCGGTGCGTCTTGAGGTAGAGACTCAGGTAGAGGAGCGGCGAATGCAATACCCCATGCACATTGAGGAACAGGGTTACGAGCAGCCGGCCAATACGGCCATTGCCGTCAAGAAACGGGTGGATCGTCTCGAACTGGACATGAAGAAGTCCGGCCTTGATAAGCGCCGGCAAGCGCGAGCGGTCTTCATGCATGAACTTTTCAAGTGCATCGAGACAGGTGTCGAGTTCGTTGACGGGCGGCGGCACATACAGGGCGTTACCGGGTCGTGTCCCGCCGATCCAGTTCTGGGACCTGCGGAACTCGCCAGGGCTTTTGGTGCCGCCCCGCCCGCTTTGCAGCAGACGCGCATGCATCTCGCGGATTAGCCGCAGGGAGAGCGGCAACGCCTGGAGCCGGTCAAGCCCATACATCATGGCGTCGACGTAGTTCGACACCTCGCGGATGTCGTCGACGGGTTGGCCGGCCTGTGCCTCCGTTTCGAAACGAAGCAGATCGGTCAAGGTGGACTGGGTCCCTTCGATCTGCGACGAAAGAACCGCCTCCTTGCGCACATACATGTAGAGGAAAAGCTCCTGGCGAGGGAGAAGCATCGTGATACCGTCCAGCCGCCCGACCGCCCGCTCGGCAAGGCTAAGCCGCTCGAGTAAGCTCAACACGTCGACAGGCGGTTCGGGGGGAAGGGGCGGCGGCACGAACGCGCGCGCCATTTCACCGCCTACAGCGGTTTCGACGAATCGGCCAAGCCGGGGATTGGTTGTGTTCTCGTCAGCCATCGGTGGATTATGGCCAACCACCGTTAATTAAGCAATATGCCGTTGGCTTAAATAACGTTGTAGCTTATGTAAGCGGCCTTAAACAACGCGCATCTCATCAGCGGTAGGAGCCGGGTTTGTCGTGCATCAGCAGGCGCTGGAAAACAGCACACTGACAATATCCAATGTGCGAGGTTTAGCCTGACCTTTTCCGCCGTCGTCGGAAATCCCACCCATTTACCTGCCGCGCGTCAGGCGCGCCTCCACCTTGCCTGGGCAAACGTAAACAGGAGCGGCCGGTGCCCGTCACTAAGGAAATGATGATGGAACTCGGCACATACCGGCGAACACGCGGGTTGCCGGCACTCCCCTCACCCGGCGAGGACACGCCGCTTGTGAAGTTGACCCGCAAAAATGGACACCTATCCTTTTGAACAGGAGGTGCCACCATGGCGAAGCATCGCACCCCGTACCCGGCGGAATTCCGGGCCCAGATGGTCGAACTGGTCAAGGCCGGGCGTACGCCCGAGGAGCTGGAGAAGGAGTTCGAGCCGACCGCGCAAACCATCTACAACTGGGTGGCGCAGGCCGATCGTGACGCAGGCAGACGGCACGACGGGCTGACCACCACGGAACGCGAGGAACTGACACGGCTGCGCCGCAAGGTTCGTCAGTTGGAGGTTGAGCGGGACATCTTGTCAAAAGCGGCGGCCTGGTTCGCCCGGGAGACCGGAACCGTGCCCGACAAGGGTTCGAGTTCATGAAAGCGAATCAGGCCACCTGGCCCATTACCACCATGGCGCGGCTGCTGAAGGTCTCCACCAGCGGCTTTTACGCATGGCTTGGACGCGGACCATCGAAACGGGCACTCAGTGATATGGATCTGCTGGCGCGCATTCGCGCGATACACGCGCGCTCGCGCGGCACCTATGGGATGCCCCGCATTCACGTCGAACTGGTCGACCAGGGCGTTCACGTGGGGCGCAAGCGGGTCGCCCGCCTGATGCGTATTGCGGGGCTGTGCGGCGTGAGCCGGCGGCGCTGGATCACCACCACGCGGCGCCAGCCCGACGCGCGGCCCGCGCCTGATCTGGTGCAGCGGCACTTCAGCGCCGACGCGCCCAACCGCCTGTGGGTGGCCGATGCAACCTACGTGCCGACCGGCGAGGGCTTCCTGTATCTCGCGGTGGTTCTCGATGTGTTCAGTCGCCGCATTGTCGGCTGGTCGATGTCAAATCATCTGTACACCGAATTGATGCTGCGGGCACTAGACATGGCACTGGCGCAACGCCGACCCGACGGGGGATCCACCACTCCGACCAGGGTTGCCAGTACACGTCGATCGCCTTCGGCCGGCGCTGCCGCGAGGCTGGCGTGCGTCTGTCGATGGGGACGGTAGCGGATTGCTTCGACAACGCCATGTGCGAAAGCTTCTTCGCCACCCTTGAATGCGAACTGCTGGCGCGCTCGCACTTCGCCACGCGTGAACAGGCGCGGCGCGAGATCTTCCACTTTCTGGAGGCGTGGTACAACCCGTTTCGCCTTCATAGCGGGCTCGGCTATTACTCGCCGATCATTTACGAACAGCTGCATGCGGCACAAAAACCGACTTCATCCACATGTGAGTCGCCCACCGCCGGCCGGCGTCGTGGTCGTGACAGGCGACCCGCCGACCGGCCGTGGACAACTCACAGCACCTCTTCAAACGGAGGTAATCTATCCACTCAAAATTCAACTACGTAACCGTCCACCGAAACGGGTCACCCCCAAAGTCAGAGATCGGCGGCCGATAGCGTTATCCGTTCGCCGGTGCTGGGAATTGCTTTCTGCTCGACGACCTGCAGAATCTTGCGCTTGCCAAGCTCGAAAGCAAGCATCAGTTGTTTTGCGGTCCCGTTTGCAGCGCCGAGTTTTTCACAAACCGTTTCAGCAGGGAGCGCAAAGGCGCAGTATCCCCAACCAAAGCCGTACGCCGAAAACCATAGTGTCGAGTCGACGGTAAGAAGCGGTACCGTAAGGTTCGTATTGGGCTGGCTCATGGCTGTCACTTCCTGACCGATAGGGGTGGATTTCAATTTTCGCATGGCGGACCTACAGACCTCCTTCCCCCGCGGCCCCGATGGCGAGTCGCTCGCGGGATCGCTATCGGTCAGGTGGATCAACGCTAGCTCCCCGTCCGCGCGGGCAGCGTCCTCAACCGGGAAAGTGCATTCACTGAAAGCAATGAGCTTGAACCCGCTCCCCTTTGCACGCGGGACCGTGATGCCCCAATGCCAGCCTCCGGCTTGTTCGAAGACATGCAATGCAGGGGCGGTTGACGTGTAAGCCTGAGAAGTCGTCATGGCACATTCTCCTGTCATATCGCGACCGCGCCGGAGCACGATTGCCGATGCCCTCCCTTTAGGTTACCGCTTTTTTGCTGCGCCGCAATATCTCGACCGTGGTGAAAACGTCAAATCATGAAGCGTCACAATTTTGAAATGATTCGCCTCACGTAGAGATGTGCGAACATGAATTGACGAGCTGTTGATCTGACATGGTTCACTAGGGCTGTTGGCTAGCCCTGATGCTCCATCCAACGCCGTCGTTCATGCGGCGCTTCGGCCATTACATGCCGACTTGACCTGCGTTGCTGCTTGCTCGTCAAAGTGAAATCGGTTGCCTCAAGCGGAACCGCAGTTGGACTGGCAATCGAACGATCACCGCCTGGGCTTGTGTCCGCCCCGCCCCTCGACGAATCCGTGAAAATGTAGATCGCCAATCGCGCTCGCCCAGGCGTTGGCCCAGCACGTAGCGCGAGCCATTTCGACCGCCGAATCGGCGCGGATCAGACGGGCCATTGCGACACGCAGGCGAGCAATCGCGTATTCCCTCCGCGTACATTCCCGACAAGGAACAGGTGTGGTTTCACGCATCGCAGACCCGTGAAAGGAAGCGAAAGGAACGTAGTGTGATTGAACGCGGTTAGCTCCTGATGGTGCTGCAAGGATAGTCGAGCGGCAGCGCACGCGTCTAGGCGGGACTTTCGCGAAGGGCGCTGAAGGCTTGGCTTCGGTCGCTCGGTTTCGAGCGCGCCGAAAGGCCGCTCGGGGTCGCGAGTACTCATTCACTCGCATCGCACCTGACATTCGAGGCTACGACGGCGCGAACGGCGGCAAAGCGCCTATCAGCTGCCTCACAGTGGCCGACACTCCAACGTCCGCAATGGCCGAGTTGCGCGCGTAGCGCGTCCGTCAGGTTCCGGAGCATTGCTGCCGCATTAGGGTAGCCCGTCTGAAATGTGTCACAACGCCGCCAGCTAATGGAGAAGAACTTTCGTTCGACGCCCCCGGCCAACCGTTTGATCCTGTCGAGGAATCCCTCAATGGGTCGCGAGAAAGACGGCAACACCGGCTTCCGGTTCGCAATGAGCCGCGCCAGCACGCAACGCCTGTTGTCGAGTTTCGTGGCTGAGCGAACAGTCGACGCATTCCCCGCGGCCATATCGAAGCCGCGGGGTCGCGCTCTTCTCCTCGCTACCCCGATCACGCCTGTTCTTTCGTGACGTGCGAAAGAATACGCCCATTCTGAAACCCACGGTTTCCCAAACTGATGGGCAAAACAGCCTCTATTCGTGAAGACAGGACGAAGCTTGAAACAGGGGTCATCCTCATGGGGCAGTACGGAGCCAAGGCGACCCTCTCGACGAACGGCGAACCCCGGCAATCAATTGCTTTTGACAGGTTGCGGACGGCGTCCTCAGTCTGGATCGTCGACGTGCCTCGTCGTCGGGGGCGCCCAAACGTACTGCGGTATCGTGCAGAATTCGGTGATAGGTCATTGCGCCCTCGTCCCAACCACGCTCATGGTGGCGCGCACCTGCGTGACACTCAATTCGATGCGGGTCGTCCGGTTTGACGCCCCGTTCAGAACAGGGATGCCTGACGCGGATCGCGCGCGGGCGGTCGCGAGGCGGTAGCCGCGTTGCGACTGCGCGCCGACCCGTGCCGCTGTGCGACACGGCGTAGATGCGCGATCAGGGACACGGTCTGCATGCCCGCCGTAAGCGTGAGTGCAAAGTGTCCGATGTCTCCCGGCGCTCCCGGGCGACAGGCGCGCAGCGACGGACGCAGTGCAAGGCGCCGGGCGCGGGCGGTCAACTGGCTGCGGCTCGTGCCGGGCCAGCAATCCACGACGAACTGGTGGACGGTGGCGGGCAGTGACTCGGGGGCGACGTCGCCGGGCAACGCCAGGGCAACGAGTTCAAATGCATCAGCCATCGGGGAACACTCTCCTTCTCCAACGTCATGCGAAGCAGGCTGGCGAACATTTCTGCCTGCGGGTTCGCGAACCCGTATCTGCTATCCGGTTCGGATCCTGCCACAAGTCGCGGTCTGAATAGCGCCGCCATCTACGCCTGATCATCCACTACGGTCCACGCCACCGCCTTGATGTTACCGGAGGCGCCGATGCCTGCAAACGCGTCGTGACTCTGTGAACGACAAACCACCGCGCTCGATCACAGCAACAAGATCGAAGCTCTACTCAGAATCGTCATCTGACCGGGACGTCGCGACGGTGGCAGCCCTCCATCTGGCGAACGCATGCGTCGGGACGCACGAACTCTGAAAGTTGCACTTCACAAACGGTGAGCTAGAATCAGGTGCATTCTTCACCAACGGATCGCTCACCATGCAAATGCAAAGCTGGGTAGGAACGATCGAGCGCGAATGGCATCAGTTGCGCCGTGCCGACCCTACCCTCGATGTTGAAAAGTTTTCCCGTCACGTCATTGCAGCAAACAGGACTGGCTTCCTGTCCGTCGAGTCGATCGCCGCCATCGCCAATGCGCTTCTCACCAGCACGCTCAGTCGCGCGCCGGACCTGGGTCGCTGGCTGCTGGAGCGCATCGGCACGAACCGGCATCCCGCCTGGCGGATGGCAATGGCCATTTCCCTTGTCACTCCAACGGGAGGCGAGGCGGACCTTGAGAAGGGTAATGCGATTTTCGAAGATGTGATGAAGGATGAGACCGCAGACGGCCATCTTCGCGGCATGGCCGCCGCCGCGCTGGCCGACAGCGCACGACTCGGGCGGGGCATGCAGGCAGATGTGAGCCGCGCGCTCTCGCTCTACGAGCAGGCCATCAAACTGGGGCACAAGGCATCAGCACACAATCTCGGGCTTTTCTGGGAAGGCGCGTGGGGTGCCGAAAACAGGAGCGTTATTCCGGACCGCACGAAGGCCATACAGAGCTACCGGCGCGGTGGAGATGATCTACGTTGCCAACGCCGTCTGGCAGCGCTGCGGTGAAGCAGTCCTGCCGCCTGCGAGTCGAACCGGGGCAAGAGGTCAAGAGGTGGAAACGCGTTGTGGGGGTCGCAGATACGGATATGCGCCCGCAGGAAGACTGACGCCACATTTGCCGCGCCCGAAACGAATCCGTCGGATCCGTACGTCGTCAGAATCTCAGGCTTCGCCGGGCGCATTCATGAAGATACAAACCGAGCCACCATCGGCGGCCCCCTTAGGACTTGCATCGGGGATTGGCGACATCGGGCACTCGACGGACGCTTTCGTCAATGGATACTGGCGACATTGCGCAGGCGAGACTTTCCGTCCCTCGTGATGCGAACGCGCATTGTCGAATGCATGTCCTCGCGAAATGCAAGGGGACGGGATCACGGCGTGAGTCGGCGAGCAGGCTTTCCTGATCGATACCAGCGATGCGATTCAGCAAACGGGTTCCGTGCGCTTCCGTAGCGCTTCGGAGGTCGACAGGCTTATGCGTCGCCGGCGATATGAGCGCGTATAATGCCTGGCAACCCGAATCATTTTAACCTGGAGAAATCCGGCCAGACTTTTGCGCGGCTGACTGCGCAGGCGGCGCCGTTTCCTGACCAATGACGGATCAACCGCCGGTGGAGTTTTGACGCTGAACGTGAGAGAGCCAGCGAATCGGGTCTTCATTCGCCGGTCTGATAGCTGATGGTTTTTTCACGTGGTTTGCGGAAGGGAGACCAAGCGCTGCTTTACAGGTGGAATAACCAGATCGCGGTTAAAAATGCGGACGCTGACGCAGTACGGCACTGTGGCTGCCTCCATTCATATGTCATCGGCCCATGGAGTCGTCGACGCGTCAGACGAAGCATCGCCTCCTCTATAATCGGAAAGTCAGCACACCAATCGCATGGAGCCCACTTTATGAGTCAACCCCGCGGACGATATGCGGGATCTCGGGACAGCGGCCAGCGCCAACCTCGTCACGTGAAGCAATCTCAGCCCACCCGGCAGAGACCATCGTACGTCAATGCACCTGCCCGGGACTCCGCCCAGACTGCCTCCATTTTCAAGACACGATCGTTCCAGTTTCTGGTCGATACGGTGGGCGCAGAGAATATCGCCCTGGGACTTGGATCGAACATGGCGCGGGTGGCCGAACTGACGAAGGGCGAGAGGTTCACGCCCGAGACCGCCTTTCACATGGAGACCACGCTTGGATTGCCTCACGGTTTCTTTGACCAGCCCAATCCTGCGCTCGCGCCGAAACCATCACCCCGCCTGAAAATCACCGCTCGATTTCGTTCAAAACGACGACGAGCCGGAAGCAGTGTCGGAAACACCCATGCCGCCTTCCGTCCTGGACGGCGGCCAGCCACCATATCCTGAAGACAGTTTGTCTGGGGAAGCGCAGATGCCGAAGAAAACAGCGGGCGGGTCGCCTAAGGCCGTCAGGAACAATCGAAGCCAGATGGCCGAACAGCCCACCCCTCCTGGGCCGCGAAAAGGTGCGCCCTCGAAAGACAGGACCTCCGCCTCGAACCATCCAGCAGCACGCGCTGGCACTAAACGACAGTGGCGACGTGGAGAAAATCCGACGCGCGAACCTCCACGTTCTCACGGGTCGCAAGGGATCGAAAGCAAGACTGGGTGTCGTCATGGCGATGACCGGATCCAATATGGCCCATCGGCTGTATGGGAAGAAACGTCTGGACGATGTCGAAGCCAACCGTTTCACGGAGCGACTTGGTTTACCAACTGGCTGGCTGGATACGCCGCGCTCGGAAGCCGAGATCCCGGAGTCGGTGTCGCACTTGCTTATTCCCGCTTCGCGCCGGCCGCGCATCCCGTCGAACAGAGCGAACCGCTCGCGGCCGCAACGAAGGATGGCGTCCCAGGAAAGGCCGCCGGGGCAAAGATGGATACGGGGCGCGCTCGGGCGGCCGTCGTCCGGACCGGTCCGGAAAGCTCCTTAATCAGTTGCGGCGGATGTCGCCGGAGAGAAAGGGACGAATGCGGTCAGCCAGAAGGATCATCTCGCTGATGCTCCCGACGAGCCTGCCGGTCGTGTATCAACGAAAGTGATGGTGAAGTGACTGCAGCCACGCCGGCAACCCCTCAGTCGCTCCCACAGGCCGCAGCACCGCAGCAATCGCCCGAGTCGCTGCGCCCTACCGCGACAAGCCTGGGCGATCTTCACGGCATCGCGCCCGTCGCGGAAGCACTGCTCAAGACGCCTGGCAGGAAAAGGCACGCACGGGTCGACTCGACGAACTGAAGGCGCTCGAACTTTTGCAGCAGGCAGTCCTCCTGTGAGTCGGTGGTAGCGTGCTACGATCTGTTCTCCAATGACGGATGAAGCGCATCGGGACAGCGTGGCCCCGGTGCGCGCGAAGCATCGCCCTGCCCTCTGACCGGCGGTGAGATCCCGTCCATCTGGACAACGCAACGCGCCGACGCCCGGGTTGGCGGCTCAACGGTCGAGAAACTGCCGCAGCTTGTCGGCCCGCGCCGGGTGCATCAGTTTTCGCATCGCCTTGCTTTCGATCTGCCGGATCCGTTCGCGCGTCAGGTCGAACTGTTGCCCAGTTCCTCGAGCGTATAGTCCGATGCGGTATCGATCCCGAACCGCATCCGCAGCACCTTCGCCTCGCGTGGCGACAGCGCATCGAGCGCCTCATCAATCGCAGCGCGCAGGTTCGCCTGCACGGCCGCGTCCGCGGGCGACGCCGCCGTCGGATCTTCGATCATGTCCCCAGCGTCGCGTCGGCGTCCTCGCCCACCGCGTCTCGAGCGATACCGGTTGCCTTGTGACCTTCAGCATGCTCCGAACCTTCTCTTCCGGCAGTTCCATGCGCTGCGGGATGAGCCTCGCGCCCGGTCTGCTGAAGAATCTCGCGTGAAATCCGGTTGAGCTTGTTGATCGACTCGATCATATGCACTGGCACGCGAATCGTGCGTCCCTGATCAGCAAGCGAACGCGTGACGGCTTGCCGCACCCACCACGTAGCATAGGTCGAAAACTTCCACCCACGCGATATTCAAATTTGTCGACGGCTTTCATCAGGCCGATATTGCCTTCCTGGATCAGATCCAGAAAATGCATGCCGGTTGACGTACTTCTTCGCAATGGAGATCACAAGGCGCAGGTTAGCCTCGATCATCTCGCGCTTGGCCTGCCGCATTTTCGACTCGGCCGCCATCATCTGCCGGTTGATCTTCTTCAACTGTTGCAGCGGCAGGCCGGCGTTCGCTTCGATATCGACCAGTTTCTGCTGTTCGGCCTGAATCGCGGGCAGAGCTACTTTCGAGCGCGGCTTTCTCGCGATCCATGCGGCAATTCGTCATACCCGCGAACGTCTGCCCGCAAAACAAAACGCGCTTAAATCGCACCGCGCGCACGCTCGGGTCGCGGGTCGCTGCGGCGGCCAGTTCGGTGCGCTTCGCTTCGCAAAAAGGGGCGCGTTTGATCGTTCCGTTGCGTTTTCACAACGGACGCGCTGCTTCGCCTTCACGCGATCTTCGTCTCCAGTCTCGCTGTCTTCATCGCCATCACCGCCGTCTTCGTATTCATCGACTGGGTCCGCGTCGGTGCCGGCTGCGTCAGCCATGTCCGGGACCGGATATCCGGCTGCGGCGGAATCCTCATTGAGACCGTCGACCAGTTCGTCGATGCGCAGGTCACCGGCCTCGATCTGCTCCACGCTCGCAAGAATTGTAGAGACAGTCGCCGGGCAGGCTGCAATCGCCTGGATCATTTCATGAAGGCCGTCTTCGATGCGCTTCGCAATCTCAACCTCGCCCGCGCGGGTCAGCAATCCCGTTGCGCCCATTTCACGCATGTACATCCGCACGGGATCGGTTGTGCGTCCAAATTCGGAATCGACCGTCGAAAGCGCGACCTCCGCTTCCTCGTCGGCCTGGTCGTCCGACACGGCCGGCGCGGCGTCGTTCAATAACGTCTCCGCGCTGGGCGCGTGCTCGTAGACCGCGACGCCATGTCATTGAACGTGCTGACAATGGTTTCCATCGCAGCGGTGTGTGCGACATTGTCCGGCAGATGATCGTTGATTTCGGCATGCGTCAGGTAGCCGCGCGTCTTCCCCAGTTGGATGAGTGCGCGCATCTGGCGCTGCCGCTCTTCGTCCTGCAACGCAGTGGACACTGCGTCCATCGGGAGCAGGGCTGCGGTAGCCCTGTCCTTCGATGTGCGGCGTCCCCAGCCTTCGGCGCGCCTGCAGCTGTGTCTAACCTTGAATGTTCCCGATCAAAAGGTGCCATACATTCTCCCTGGACAAATTTGCCCGGCGATAGCCAGACCAGCGGCTAGGCAAACCACGGCGAGCGCGCGACGAGATTCACGCCTGCAGGCGGGCATGAGTTGCAGGTCGCAACGGGTAATGGACGCGGCCTGCCTGTATCAAGCGGACCGGTTGGAATAGCGCGCGAAAACAGCGCGTGGAAATCACACCGGTATTGTAACAGAAATTGCTGCACCGCACCAATGACAGCCGGTCACGGGCTCATTCGTCAGCGGGAGGGAGAATGGATCGTCTTCTGGCGCGGGCTCAGGATTTGCGTGATCCAGTATCTGAAGATGGCGTTGGAGGCCGATCATGAAAACGCACGCAATCACTCACGTGCAGTGTCCATGCGGACACCACGGATCAAATATTGAATGTTTTCGCGATGAGTCGACAGCCGAAGGGTGATACCTCAGCTGTCTGCGCAAGCTTAGCCACGGCGGAGATTATGAGGGGCTTGATCCGTTGTTCGCCGACACAACGCCGGCCTGCCCACTGTGCGGACGATCCCTGTATCCGGAACACGTCGTTGGAACACGTCGATGCACTTGGCGAGCGCATTCACGCAACACGGACTTAGGGGTCCGCAGCGCCTGAACCAGGAGCTAGCGGTGGCAGCCGTTCCGGTGCAGGTAGCATGCGCACCGCATCCATGAAGTTTGCGCCGTACTTGTCGGCGGCATGCGGCGCGAGCATGCTCCACTCATCGT
The DNA here is from genome assembly GCF_003386115.1 of Paraburkholderia sp. BL27I4N3. Lineage (NCBI taxonomy): Bacteria > Pseudomonadati > Pseudomonadota > Betaproteobacteria > Burkholderiales > Burkholderiaceae > Paraburkholderia > Paraburkholderia sp. BL27I4N3. The sequence continues at coordinate 593,358 of NZ_QREJ01000002.1, forward strand.
TGCCCACGGTCCTATCGTTTCGGCCCCTTCATGCTTTCCGACTCGATCGCGGCGTTGCGCTCCTCGTCTGCTTCAATGGGTTCCATCGCTTCGTCGACGGAAGCCATCGCCCGCTCGGCGGCAGCTTTCATCCCATCTGCCGGAGCATCCGGTTCGTCGTCGCCGTCATCCGGCGGCTGTAGCATGTCCTTAAGCATCGCACCCAGTTCCGGCGTGTTCCATGGCAGGCCACGCTGGGTCCGGACCTTTATGTAGTGTCTCACTTCCGCGTCCTGCTCTGCGGTAAGCGGTAACCCCCGGAAGGTGCTTTCCGGGTCATCGTGCGTCATGGCTCTCTCCTGCTTCCATGACTGTAAGTGTAGTCCCATTGCACCATCGTGACCGGGTTACTCCCGGGTGCGCCAGGGACGCAGGTCTGTCGCAACACCAGTTAATGCTCAAGGCCAGCATCGCGAATCGATGGCTCGCCACCGCGACGCGGCGTGGTATCCGGAGCGATGTGATGCCCGCACGTATGTCAGGCGCCCCAAAGTGAATGTGTCGACGGTGTCGAGCAATGCCGCTATCGACGCAGGTTTCCGGAAGAACACAGTCCAGTTGCGGAGCTCACCGACAGGCTCTGGCATCGCCGACAGCAGCACGACCGGTAGGTCGGAAAATACGGCCCGACACCTCAGGTGGCGACACAGCTCCCCGCCGTCCAATTGGGGATCTGGAAATCGGTGATAACCAGATCCGGAAAATTTTCCGTGGCCTTTCGCAGTGCATCACATCCATTCCCGGCCAGCACGACACGGTGTCCGCGACTTTCCAGCGCCAGTTGCAGCGCCCACTGGTTTTCGAAGTCATCGTCGACAAGCAGGACGGTAGACATGGCACGGTGCGGTTGGAAGGACGATTCGAATTCCGCAAGTCGCGTGCCTCCGGAGATTCCCTCCGGCTTCACGACGCGGTGCCGCCCTGACGGCAGCAGCGCTGTGAACATCGTCGGCAGCGGCATCAGTGAAGGCCCTGGACCGGAAGTGATGACCGCAGCGACACTTGACGGCTCTCAGGTGATTTCCTCAGACGGGCAGGACGTCGGCAAGATCCGGGACATCATGCTCGACATGCGCAGCGGCAGGATCGCATATGCAGTGCTGTCAGAAGGTGGTTTTCGCGGGATGGGTACGAACCTGCATGCGACACCGTGGAACGCACCCACGCTCGACACGGGCGCAGAATTTTTTCGCGTTGGCGTCGCTGGTTAGCGTCGCTGCCCAGCGCATCAAGGACGACCCGGGTTTTGACAGGGACAACTGGCCTTCGATAGCAGACGCCACGTAGGGCACCACGGTTCACCAGTACTACGACCGCGCCCCGTGCGGTGAAGCAAAAGTAGCAGCGTTTGGGAAGTAAAAGTCGCAACACCCAATTTGGCAACCAAAGACGGCAGCGCGCCAGGCGGCGGCCTTGGGTGCACCGGCCGTGAAGGCAGCGAAAGCTGTAGAAGTCAGCCGGTCGCGGAACGTCGGCCGGCGCCCTCGATGAGTTGCCACGGAGATTCCCGTCACCATGCGTCTCGTCCATCAGCCTTGGAGCCGTTCCTGGACCTGTCGGTCGGGCGGCGCTCGCTAGCCGCTCACCGCAGCCAGCATCGATCCCTTGCACCGCTTCGTCGCACAGTGGCACGCGTAGTCGGCGACCAGTTCGGGAGTGATCGCTTCATCGAGCGTGAGCCCATAGGCGATAAACAACTCGTCTCCCGGCAGCACGTCCCGGATCGTCTCGATAAAAACGCGCCCCGCTCATCCTCGATCGCCTCACAGTTCGGCCTGCACGAATGGTTCAGCCAGCGGGCACTGTTGCCACCCACGCTGCCGTCAATTACGCGTCCGTCAGCAAGGCCGAAGAGAAACGTGTGACCGGGCGTTCCAGAACGCTTGTGCCTGGCAGCGGCCCGCCAGGAGGTGACTTCACCGATATTCAAGGATCCGCGCGCCAGCGGTGATAGCCTGCAGCGCGAACACGCCCCGCCCATGAACTGAAGATTTTCTGACCGCCACACGCCGCACTTCCGGACTCCTGGTTCGTTGATGGCAGCGAGCATATCGAGCGCTGCGTGGCACGCAACTGCCCCGTGGCATTCAGAACAGGGTGGTCTGACGGGGGTCCCGCGCCGGCGGGCGGGAAACGGCAGTACGGCCAGGTCGACGGTTGCGGCCACGACTATTCCGCACCCGCCGCAGGTGGGCCAGCATCAGACAGCCCGACGTCCCATCACTGAAACGCAACGCAAACACCCCGGTTTCGCCGTGCGCGCACGGCCTGGTCGCGCAAAACGACAGGCGCAGCTTCCGCGACTTCGCGCGCGCAATCATCTGCGTGCGGCTCATGCCTTGCCAGCAGTCAGCGATGAACGCCTTCACCGCCCCGGGCAACGACTCATGCGCGATGCCGGCGGGAAGCGTCAGCCCGGTGAGCAGATAGATATCAGCCATACAGCGACTTTCCAGAATGCAGCGATCTGCCATTTATACCGCTTTTTTGCGACGTGTTCCCGGTTTGGGTGTGCCCGCGACCGCCGCGCGCGGCGGCCGGGTCGCACGCCGCGCGTTCCCGCCCCTGGAAGGAACAGCGGACCGGTGCG
>NZ_QREJ01000003.1:0-166389 GCF_003386115.1 Paraburkholderia sp. BL27I4N3
TTTGCATCGGCGTTTGTCAATTCTGGCCAGGTCTGCATGTCCATCAAGCGGATCTACGTCCAGTCGAATATCTATGAGGAAATGTGCGGTGAACTTGCGCGTCTCGCCGATAGTGCAAAGGTCGGGGACGGACAAGATCCGGAGACGCAATTCGGCCCGGTACAAAATCGCCGCCAATTCGAGGCGGTGAAAGAGCTACTGGAAGAGGCGCCGCGCCATGGAAGGGTCATCGCTGGCGGCCGGGCGTGGGGTCCCGGCTACTTCGTCCAGCCCACGCTGTTGTGTGACATCACCGAGGGAAATCGCCTCGTGGACGAAGAGATATTCGGGCCGATCCGTTCGATTCTCAAGTTCGAGTCAGTTGACGAAGCGGTGCAAAGAGCGAATGCGAGTCCTTACGGGCTCGGCGCTTCGGTATGGTCTCAAAACATAGAGCGCGCGGTTGCAATTGCTTCGAGGCTCGAAGCAGGCAGTGCGTGGGTGAACCAACACTTCGCCATGGCGCCACACATTCCTTTCGGAGGCGTCAAGCAATCCGGGGTTGGGGTCGAGTTTTCACGTGAGGGACTCAATGAATATACATACGCGCAATCGGTCGTGCTCGCGAAGAACGCCTTCGCCGCTTGAGTTGGAGATCACCGGAGTTGTGGCTGGCTGCCAGTGCATTTGCCGCTCCGGAACCGACTTGCATGTCTGAATTGCGTCTGAGGACCCGAAAGCGACTTCTCCTTTTACGATACGAATTGAGACGTAGTCCGGAATTGAGCAGCAAAGTCTGAACTATCAGCTCCGGGGACGCGCTCCTTTATCCAACACAGCAGGTGATTGAAATGAATTACTCTCAGGATTACAAACAAAAAAACGTCATCGTTCTCGACGCAATCGTTGTCGGCGCAGGCGTGGGTGGCATGTACATGCTGCATCGGCTACGCGAGCAGGGTCTGAAGGTGCGCGTGTTCGATGATGCACCGGGTGTTGGTGGTACATGGTATTGGAATCGCTATCCCGGGGCTCGCTGCGATGTCGCTAGCACCGAGTACTCTTACTCGTTCTCAGATGAAATCCAGCAGGAATGGACCTGGAGCGAGGAGTTCGCCGGGCAACCGGAAATTCTGCGCTATCTCAACTTTGTCGCCGACAAGCTAAATCTTCGATCAGATATCAGTTTCGAGACGCGCGTCTTGTCGGCAATTTACAGTGAGAATGCGAAATCCTGGACGGTCGAGACCAGCGGTGGCGATACTGTGGTCGCCAAGTATTGCATTATGGCAACTGGTAACCTATCCAGCCCCCATTTCCCCGACATTCCTGGACTCAGGAATTTTAAGGGCGAGGTCTACCACAGTGCGCGTTGGCCCGAGGGGCAGACTCAATTCGGGGGCAAGCGCGTGGGCGTCATCGGAACCGGCTCGACCGGTATTCAGCTCATTCAGACTATCGCGCCGAGTGTCGGACATCTCACAGTATTTCAACGCACGCCGGCCTACGCGATTCCCGCCAAGAATCAGGCAATGACTGCAGAGCGGGTTGCCGAAGTCAAATCAACGTATGCAGAGATCCGGAAGAGGTCGTTTGAACATTACCTCGGCATGGGTTATATGACGGCGCAGATGGGATTGCGGCATTTGCCCAGAGAGGAGCGGGATCGTCACTACCACGAAGGCTGGAAGAAAGGTGCCGGCGCATTTATGGGCTGCTTCCCGGAGCTGTGGTTCAACAAAGAAGAGAATGATCTTGCGGCGGAGTTCATCCGCCAGCGCATCCGCAATGTCGTGGTTGACAAGAATGTCGCGGCGGCACTAACGCCGACCGATTATCACGTCGGGACAAAGCGCATTTGTCTCGAGATGGGATATTATGATGTCTTCAATCAGCCGAACACTGAATTGGTGGATCTGCGAAAGTCTCCCATAGAGCGCATAACGGAGAACGGGGTGCTCGCTGGCGAAATGGAGTATCCATTAGATATTCTGATTTTTGCAACTGGTTTTGACGCTATTACCGGAGCACTCATCAGGATCGACATTCGTGGGCGGGGTGGAAAGTCGCTACAAGAAGCGTGGAAAAACGGGCCGCGAACATACCTTGGACTTGCAGCGCCCGATTTCCCCAATCTCTTTATTATGAACGGGCCTACATCACCGTCACCCGTTTCAAACTTTTTCCCCGCGATCGAGCAGAACGTCGACTGGATTGCGGACTGTATCGCCTTTCTGCGCGAATCGGGCCGTCAAACAATCGAAGCTGTCGACGCGGCGCAGCAACGCTGGATGGATCATGTCAACGAGGTCGCGGGGCAAACGCTTTTCCTGACTGCCAACTCATGGTTCATGGGAGCAAACATTCCGGGCAAAGCTCGCCAAATTATGGTTTATCTTGGCGGATTCCCATCCTACAGCCAACGTTGTGCCGACGTCGCTAGGAACGGCTATCACGGTTTCGCGTTAGACGCTTAGGGCGAGTTGGATGCGTATTCCACGTCAAACCGAACACCGATTCCACGACAATCCGAGCGGGAACCCGGAGAGATGACCACGCCGGATAACCGTGGCACACCTGGCGATTTCGTCGAGCGAGCAAATGTCCAAGAAAAGGGCGCGATTAAATCTGAAGTGCAACACCTTCCTCGAGTAAGGTGCGCACATGCAAAATAGAAGAACGTATCAACAGCTTCAGCCTGAAGAGCGCATGACCATCGCAAGCATGAAGCAGCTGGGTTCGAGTGTTCGGGCCATGGCCCGAAACACGTGTTCTACCGTGGGCTATGTGTCGGCACCAGCGCAGGCTCAAAGTTCATTCGGCGCGGCCAGTGCAGGGGAGCAAAACTGGGGTTGTGTTTCTATCGTCGAACGAGGTACGTTCCAATGCCCAGACGGAGAATCTCACAATGGAGGACACGTTAGCCAGAACTCGGCTGGGCATCAAAAAATAAATCACATAGTAGCGTCTTCGAGGACGCCACTAGCATTTAGGGATTGAAATAATGGCACGGGATCGTACGAGACGTATGCGGCTTTGTTGCCAAGCGTGGTGAGATCAGCGATGGCTAAGCGTATCCATTTGCGATGAATCACGCGCCCGTCTCCTCGATCGTTGCATGAGCTCACCAATCGACAGACGGTCACGAACAGACGCCTTAAAATTCCGTTGAGCACGCTGGTGTGCAGCCATGAGTTCGCTGCGCGGCGCGGTTTTTAGCTGGTCGTCGTAGAGTTGTAGCAGGCGCGCTGTGGGCTGCACGGCATGTGATTCGAGACTCCAAGGCCCTTCGGGGTAAGCGGACTGTGCGATCTCACCAAGCGCGAGATCGGCATCACTGAATACAGAAAGCGCACCTTCGCCAAACCCCGCGTCGAAGGTGAAAAACGACGCGAACATTGTTCGAATGATTGTTCCAAGATGGAATGCATGCACCATGCTGTGTTCGCAATGCGGTGAAACATAGATAATTACGAAGTGACTGATCGGTCAACTCAGAAGTAGACAGGTATCCGGCTCTTCGTTGCGACGGGATGTAGGAATTTGATGCCATCGAGAGTGAATTTGATAAGGTCTGGAGCAATGCCAGAGATTCCGTGAGGTTGCCACAGTCGCTGGAAATCCTTACTGCCCCCAGGTTCCGATTCTATCCGGGCGACATCTATTCTGACGCGGGGGAGGACGGAACGTGAGATCGAAGCCGGCCATAAATTCCGTTGCAGTCTTCAGGCATTCTGTCCCGAAGACGCCCCCAAGCAGAAGAGCAGTCTTGTCCATCCGAGTTGACAAACCGAACCGCTTTGTCGCGATCGAGCAATGCGATCTCGCCCGCTACAACGATCATGGGAGCTGTACCCCTCATCGATTCGAGGGGTCTCGTCTTTGCGCCGGAGGGCTTGAAGATTGACGGCGAATTTCGTTTGGAAAGCGCGACAGCAATGGAGGCCGTTGAATCGAAGTTTAGTAAATCGATTGCAGCCTGGCGCTATCGCGTCATTATCGAACGAGGAGATTGTCCAGAAGGTAGTGGTCCTCAATAATTAGTATGTGACCTCAAAACTATACTGGTCGTTGTAATGCAGTTTCCAGTAATCCTCCCAAATTGCTTGGGTAACAGGACCGACGCTACCGTTACCTACAGGTGTGCCATCCAGCGTTGTGATCGGCATGATTCCTCCAGCTGTCGACGTCATGAACAGTTCGTCGCATTCATACAGTGACTTGATGGGCACCTGCTCAAAACGAACGATCCAGCCTCGGCGTTCGGCGATTTCTGCGGTCGTGCGTCTCGTGATGCCTTGAAGGACACCCAACGATGGGCTACTGAGTACGCCGTCTTTGACCACAAAGACGTTATATCCAAAACCTTCCGTCACGTTACCGTCACCGTCCGGCAATAGCGGATATACAGCGCCGCGATCTTGTGCTTCGAACCAAGCCCTAGTCAGATCACCCCATTGCAAGTTCTTGACGGTTGGATCGACTGCTCGGGGAGGCGTCCGATGAACCGTCCGCGTCACGACAGCAGCACCGCCTTTGCTTTGAGCTTTCAACTCTTGTACCCAGATATATGGCGTGGCCAAGCAATAGACTTTGTTGACCACCTCCTCAGGGCGTTTGAAACGTACAAACTCCAAGCCGCGGGTAACGATAATTTCGACGTAGGCGTCGCGGTAGCCGCCTTCCTGAACCATCTTGATCAGGAGTTCTTTGAGTTCCTGACGCGGCATAGGCAGACGAAGCCGAAGTTTTGCGCAACTGGCTTCAAGTCGCTCAAGGTGATCGTCGAGACGAAAGAAGCGACCGTCCCATACCCCCGGAACGTCATAGCACATATCACCGTGAAGAAAACCTTGATCGGCCATGGGGATCGTGGCTTCGCCCAGTGGGACCAAATCAGCACCTGTCCACGCGATCCCCTCTGCGAATCGCCCGCCCCGTCGGTTGTGCGCCGCTACTCTCTCGTCATAACCAGCAAGCATTTGATCCATGGATAACATCCGAAGACTCCCTTTGGTGGCCTTAATGGAAGCCGTTTACAATATACGAGAAATAGATAAATATCTATGCCTATAGGCTATCCTTCCATAACCTCAATGTCGAATTTTTGCTGCTTCGACCGACCGCAGCCTATGGAGAGCATCGCTCCGTCTAGCGTGATCGACGGGGAAATGCAGCGAATGGCAGCTGAAAAAAGCATGTGGATCCCGAACGAATCCCGTTGCCACAGGGTTTGCGCTCATTCCATTGACAACCTATGCTTGGCTCACCAACTTCCTCATTAGTAGATAGGTATCTGGTATAGGGGCGCAATCGGATGCCAGGTAGCCGACAATGGGGCATGCGATGAGTCGGAGATGCCGCAACACCGCCTGCGAGCGACTCAGCGAACTCGAACACGACCGCCGGAGGGTGATCTAGCCAGACGCCATTCTCCACGCGTTCGCCTGCACCCAGATAGCCCCATAATCGCGCAGTGCGGGTGGTCTGCGGCCCTTCTCAAGCAAAGGTAGTGTCGTGTGTCGTCGACGTGCATGCGAGGCGCCTGCAACTGGTGCGCACGCAGCGGTGGCATAAGCACGCCGAGCAATACTGCTGCGGCCGGCTTCCATTCGCACAGCGTGGCCCGTGGTAGGTGAATACCACGGCGCGCATAGCGCATCTCTCGCCGAATCAAGGGCAGATGATCGACGTAGGTGTTGACCAGGATATTTGCGAAGGCTCGCGCTCGCATTACTCCCGGGCAGCGGCGAGGCCTGAGCGGTCGCTGTCGCTATGGTCGACTCGCCATCCTTCTTCGCTGCACACTTGAAGCGGATGTGTTCGATGACCGTGAGCCTTGACGGCCCGTAATGCAGCGTCTCACTGCGCTCTTCGCCGATGCGATCGAGCGCATCGGCCTAGCCGCGGAACGGCTGCTCGATTTGCGCGGAATTCGCAAAAATCGGGAACTGGTTAGGAGATTTCCTGATCTTCAGGGCGTCCGCCGCGGAAGAATCTCCGGGATGTACAGCCGCAAATAGGCGTTGCGAGCGCGCCTCGCGCCCTCGTCATCAATGGCTCTATGCCGGTAGAAGCTCAACATCCACATTGCGTCATTAATAGCGAGTACTTCCTCGATCCGATCGGCGAGTTGAGGGACATTCGGAAGTTCGAAGTGGCGGTTGAGGGCGTCGAGGATGTCCTTCGCGAAAATGGCATAGCCTGCGAGGTCACGCTGACGGACCTCGGGCGAGTAGCCGCTGCCGAGAAGTACCTTTCTGACAGGCGTGCGTTTGTTGAGGATGCCTCTTATCCGCTCAAACAGGAGATCGAGCAGATCTGCCCAGGTGGCCACAGGTTCGTCCACGTCAAGCGACACTGACTGAAGCTGCGTGAGGTAGCGTTCTGCCAATGCGACAAAGACAAGAGAGACTTCCGGGAAGAAGTGATAGACCGACGGCGGCGAAGCTTCGAGTGCCTTGGCTATGTCGTAGATGCTCATATCGGCAGGCTCCATATTTTCGAGGAGCCGTTCGGCAGCATCCAGCGCAGCCTCAAATTTCTTTCGCCCACGATCTTGCGTCGGGCGCCTGATGCTCGCGGCCGGTGTCGTCGACTTGATTGTGTTGATCGCCATGCAGGGAAGTCCGGGTCTTGTTCGTTCATGGCGCTAGCCCGCCAACGCCTCATGAAGCAAGTAATAATACCTCATGGAAGGGTACGGTGTGGGACCTTGAGACCCGACCGGACGAGGCATGGTCATCGTCAAAACGGGCTGGGCGACGTGCGCCGAAGTCGAGCCAGAGAGAGGATCAAGGCTCCTCTGAACGAGCCAGAGGAGCCTTGGACGACGTCTTCGGATCTCACCGTCAGCCAGCAAAACCCGCTGCGCTCGCGATCGCTCCACACATGGCAATGCTGTAGCCGGCGTTCATGCCGGCATCCAGGCGGATTAATTGACCAGTGAAAGTCGGGCAATCCTCAGATGCGAGGAAGTGCATTAAAGCGGCTACCTCCTCCGGTTCGATGATCCGGTTCAGGGTTGACGTTGTCCTGGTTAGCGCTGCCTCGACCTCGGCCGTCGCAGACTGAGCAAGCATCGGAGTATTAACACTGGGCGGACATATTGCGTTGACGCGGATACCTCGCGGACCGAATTCGATAGCAGCGCACAGGGTGAGTCCGTTGAGTGCGAATTTGGATGCCGCGTAAGCGGAGTATTCCGGTACTCCGGATAGGCCGGCCAAGGAAGAAGTGTTGATAATGACGCTTCCTGATCTCATGTGGGCCGCCGCGTACTTCATGCCGAAAAACGGACCGATGGTGTTTATCGCGAACAAACGGGACATGTCCTCGGCCGTTATCGCTTCAATTGATCCAAATCCGTCGAAGGACCCAGCATTGTTCAAGAGTATATCGATCTGGCCGAACCGTTCCGCGGCGCTATCCATGAGTGTTTGAACGTCCTTCTCCACGGTAACATCGGTACGTATAAAGGTCGCACCGATTTCCTGCGCCAGAGCCGTCGCATCGTGACGGGCGGCTATGATTACCTTAGCGCCCGCTGTGCAGAATCGACGTGCAGCTGCCGCTCCGATACCGCTACTTCCTCCGGTGATGATGGCAACCTTGTCTTTCAACGAGAACATTTGAGTAGCTCCATTCAATTTAATTGGCCTGTACCGCAAGCCGCGACGGTGAGGGCGAAAAAGCCGGTGTTAGATGCATATCAATGAAAGCGGTCAACGGCACAACGATGTCCGTCAACAGATAGACCGCGAGGGGAACCGTGACACGTTGGTTAGCATTTGTCACGGTGGAACAAACGGCTTTAGCCGTGTTCAGAAAGAGTTCCGCAGGCCAAGAATGACAGCGAACTGGCGACTACTGTTGCTGTTACCAAGAATCGGAATCTGGGCAAGATTGGCACTCTGCCCTGCTGCATTGATGCCGAGGCCCTGGCCTGACGACAGTTGCCCGATCCCGACTGCGTAGATCGCGGAGCGCTTAGACAGCAAATAGGTAGCACCGAGATTTACTTGATGGATTTGCGTCGAAGCATCTCCGTCGGGTCGGATGTTGTTGAAAATGTACGCGGCGCCCAGCTGGAAGTCCGGCTGCACATTGTAAGTGAGATTCAGTTCTGCAATGTCGGCGGTAATATGGTGTTTGCCCCCGCCGTCTGCAGTGGCGAATGCTGTTTGCTGTAGCTGGGTATGCGTGTAGGTCAGCCCGACCGATAGCCTGTCCAGCGCCATTGAGCCGCCGACTCCGGCAATGCGAACGGTTTGCGCGTCTTGCATGGAGCAGTACATCGCATTGGCGTTGCTACACGCTAGATCCCCAATATATCCGTCGGAGCCACCCAGCGCAGCATCAAGCGGATTATTCAGCGTAAGGTATCCGGCTGCGACCGTGAAGGGCCCGTACGCGTAGCTTGCAGCGAGCGAGTAGCCGCGATTAAGGGCGAAGCTGGTTGCGCTTCCACCGAGGCTATAGCTTCCACCTACAGTGACGCCTCCGAACGTGTTGCTGGTGAATTTGATCGAGTTGTTGAAGTTAAACGCCTGGTTGAGATTGTCCAGGTCGCCGAAGTGAGAGCCATATGGCGTGGCCCAGGTGTTGCTGCTTACCATGAGCCCCAGAAAATCAGAATACGAGTCGGTCTGTCGACCCAGCGCCAATGTGCCGATCGAAGCGTCCTTCAGTCCGACGTATGCGTATTTGTTGAAAATCGAGCCAGCTTGCATCATTTGACCAGTCCCCGGAAAAACATAGCCTTCCAGCTGGAAGACCGCGGATCTTCCACCGCCGAGATCCTCGGATCCCTGAAACCCGAAGCGGGATGGCGCCTGGCCCACATAGCCGACTTGCACCGAACTCCCGCCTTTCCCGCCCTCGACCTGCTGGTTGTTGCTGTAGATCACAGGTACATCAAAGCTTCCATATAGCGTAACGGAACTCTGGGCCGCGGCCTTTCCGGAGAATGACAGCGTTGCGGCAGTTGAAAGTGCAATCAACCGGAGCATCGAGATCAGGTAGGGTGGAATTGCTGTGTGAGTCTTTTTCATTTAGAGTAGTAATCCTATCTAAGATACAAACGGTCATCTCTTGGAGATTGGCTGGTTAGGCAGGCAATTGTGAACTGCGATTAGTTGGCGTCTTTGCACGGTCGCCGGGCGGACGGATGTGCTCTGAATCGCGAGCGACGGCGGGCTGCGTTATCCTAGTATTCGACAGTTGCTATGCCCGTGCCGGCACGGCGTCGGATCGTCCCAATCAGGAACACGATCACGAAGAGAATCGGAGACAGTCGAACGTAAAGAGCGTCTGTTCCCGCCAGTAAGTCATAGTTGAGCGCAACCATGACACCTGCAACGACGAATCCGATGAACGAGGCTAACGGAGCGATTACGGTTACAAACACACGCTTGTCCCGGCGCTTTGAAAAATACCAGACTGTCGCAAATGCAACCGCAGCTTGCAAAATGATGATGCCAGTCGCACCCAGTGCGTAGATGGGCGCGAAAGCGACGATGTAGTCGAAGTGGGCAAGGATGACGATGGCTACCGTGACCATCTCGAAGGCGGTCGTTGCGGCGCTAGCCCGCGCGGGTGCACCCGCTTTGCTCTTCACCGACAGCCACACTGGCAGAATGCCGTGTAGGCCCAGTGTGTGCACATATCGCGAAGCAGCGTTATGGAGCGCAATGAAGCATGCGAGGTTACTGGTGCAGAGCATCAACCCAACGATGCCTTGGAGCGTTATGCCGATGTTGGCTCCGAAGAGTTGGAGAATGAGCCCCTGCTGAATATCCTGGTTGATTTGCCCGGCTGCCGCGATTCCGGGAATTTTGGATACGCCGAGGTCGCCAATGACCGCCCAAAAGGTCGCCAGGTAAATGACAGAAACGACCGCGATGGCGATGAGGGTGGCGCGAGGAACGGAACGGTCAGGGCTTTTCGCTTCCGCTGAATAAAGTGCGGCAGACTCGACCCCGATAAAGCAACCCAGGGCGACCATCAGCGACACGCCCGCCCCAGAGCCAAACACATGGACCGGAGCGAACGCTTGCGGGGGAAATGCCGCGACGCCCCTGTGGAACGCAATCGCGACGACGAGCGCGAGCAGCAGCAGAAATTCGACAATGATCATCGGCACCACGACTTTAGCCGCAATATCGATCGCAGAGCGCCCGAGGATCCCAACGACGGCGATAAAGATCGCGACCCAAACCGGGAACCCAAGGTGCAGGCCGAATTGCGCGAGGGTGAAGTCCGTAAAATAGGCCGTTCCTATCGCAACGGCGGTCGTGAGCAGAAGGTACGTAAGCATGGCCACTCCGGCCGCCCCATTTCCTACAGACGGGCCGAAAACAGCGGAAAGGTAACGGTAGAAGGCGCCTTCGCCTGGAATCGCCCGAATCAGTGCCGTGTATCCGATGCCGAACAGAGCCATGATCACGCCTGCAATCAGGAAAATGCCAGGCAGACCGGCTCCGTTGCCAAAAATCACGCCGATCGGCCCGGTACCGACGACCCCACCAAGCGGAGCCGCGGCTGCTGAAATCAACACGGCGATCTGCCAAGTAGTGAGTTTGCCCCCGACGGGGCGGATGTCGTCTGGGGAACTCATAAACGCACTTCGTTCCTGAAAATTATTGGCCATCGTTGAAGAGCCCATCTTTGGGTGAGTATTTGCTGCTATCAACTACAGGACAGCAGCCCGGAGATCCGTTCCGAAATAGGTAGTACTACGGAGCGAAGTGCTTGTTATCAGTGGCCGTGGGTGCGCCGAGCACGTCCGAGCACAGTCGTATTGACCGTGACAATCCGTGGTCTCGCACTCAGCCCTGCAGATACAACGTAGACGATCTCGTTTCCAAATATTAAATAAATATCTGGTGTCGGCAAGGTACGGAGCCAAAATAGCGATGTCAATAGCTTTCCGTGTAAACCCCGTCTCGCTCGACGCAGACACCCACATTCATCGGAGAAATCGCGCTCAGCTTCGCTTTTTGGGCGCGTTGCGGTCGAAGGCGGGTGCAAAATTTGAGACTTGAATGGAGAATTTGTTGACATGTCGATTCTGACTGGTTAGCGTTATGATATAGATAAATATCTATAAACAGTTGGTGACCGGAACGGTAACGGCGATAGTCATGGGAGCCGTGAGAGAGGCGGTCGACGACTTCCAGCGAAGGCGGATTTCGATCTAGTCGTTTGGTAAGTTGAATGAAAGGTCGCGTGCATGTCGATGTGACGGCATACGGCGAAAGATTCGTTAAATCTGGTACACGAACCACGAGGATGAGATGACAAACGATCAGGTACTGCGCAAGCGAGCGCTCGAGGTGATTCCGAACGGCATGTATGGCCATGAGAACGTTGGATGGTTGCCGGAGGGCTACCCGCAGTTCTTCGCTCGAGCGGACGGCGCGAGACTTTGGGATACCGACGGTAACGAGTACATCGACTATCTCTGCGCGTTTGGTCCTAGTCTCTTTGGTTACAACGAGACATCTGTGACAAGCGCCGCGCTGGCACAGCTGAAAAACGGCGATACGATGACCGGTCCTGGACCGGTAATGGTGGAACTAGCTGAGAAATTCGTCTCGGCTGTCGAGCACGCGACGTGGACGATGTTCTGTAAGAATGGCACGGACGCGACGACCATGGCGATGGTGACCGCACGGGCGCATCGTGGTCGAAAGAAAATCCTCGTGGCAAAGGGCGCCTACCATGGCGCCGCACCTTGGTGCGTGCCGAGCCCCGAAGGCATCACGCCGGAGGATCGCGCTAACCTTGTGCAGTTCGAATACAACAACGTAGAGAGTCTGCGTCAGGCGTTGGAAGCGAATGCGGGGAATGTTGCCGGTGTATTTGCCACCCCGTTCCGCCACGAAGTGTTTGAGGATCAGATCGAGCCCACCGCGGATTACGCACAAAAGACCCGCGGGCTGTGCAACGAGTTCGATACCTTGCTGATCATCGATGAAGTCCGCACCGGATTCCGGCTTGCGCGGGGCTGCAGCTGGGAGGCGTTCGGTGTACGGCCTGACCTTAGCACCTGGGGCAAGGCGCTCGCTAACGGTTATCCGATCTCGGCACTTGCTGGCAGCGAGAATGTTCGCGAAGCGGCAAAGAAGATTTTCGTAACCGGCTCCTATTGGTTCTCTGCCGTTCCCATGGCTGCGGCGCTGCAGACTCTCGATCTGATTGCTACGACGGGCTACCTCGAAAAGACCGTGCGACTCGGTAAAGCGCTGCGCGCTGGGCTCGCCGAGCAGGCAGCACGACACGGGTTTGACCTGCGACAAACCGGGCCGGTCCAGATGCCACAAATGTTGTTTGCGGATGACAAGGATCAGGCAATTGGCCGCGCATGGATGCTGGAGATCCTGCGTCGCGGATCTTACATGCACCCATTCCACAATATGTTCCTGAATGCGGCTATGACCGAGACGGATATTGAACTGACGCTCGAGGCGACAGAAGCGGCATTCAAGGCGATCAAAGTGACTGCCTGATCCCTTGCCGCGCGACCGGGTGCCGACGCACACGTATGAAGGCGTCGGTATCCGTGTTACCGGGCATTTCAGGAAAGACACCCACGACGCTCACGCCTGTTGATAACCGGTTGATACGCAATGGACATGCCTGAAGCGAATTAGCTTGGGAGTTGTTTCTAACGAAGGAGCTGTTTGAAACGGCGACTCTCCTGGGGGCACTGCAATTGGACGGATCGCGCGGCAACGGCTTGCAATAGTCGGCTAAGCCAGCATCGCGAGTTATAAATTCGCTTACAAACCTGCCACTATGGTCGCGTCTACACAACGTCGCAACGACTCAAAATAAATCGTGCAAAAGAGCGAGGTTTCATGGGGAAAAGGTCGCAATCCTAATTATGTGGAAGCATCAATGAAGACAGAGGTTGAAGGAGGCGGCGATGAGTTCGGTAGAAAGGTCTCTGCGTTTGCTGGTCGACAAGTGGGTTGGACTGACGCCGGTTCGGGTAATCCGGTTCGGTCGCACATCATCTGGTCAGCGACGCTATGTATGCGTCGAGGCATTGCGGTCGGCAGGCGCGCTGGAAATTTGTTTCTTCCTCCACGGTGACGGTACGTGGTATGTATTTCCGCCTGCGGTGGATCGTCCGGCAATAGGCGTTTTGCGGCGCGCAGCGTAATGGCGGCACCTAATTGCAAACGCGAGCAACAGCCGTGGTTAAACATCGAATCTTCAACTCACCACACTGACGCCCAATGGCAGCTGAGGTCACGCGTCTCGCGCAGAACATGCCGCTCGACGGCTTGCAAAGACGAACTGGCGAGAGCTCAAATGCGCCTGCGTCAAGCCTCCGTCCGCGGCATCGGCGAGTTGTGAACTCTGATCTTGAGTCACCCGCGTGATGACGACGTGGCCGAACTCGCCGGCGGGTCGGAAGAGGCGATCCGATACTTAACGTCTCATGCAAGCAATGACATGGTAGTGGGTCGCCACATGTTAGTGACACCCAGCGAGCTGGGGCGAATCGATCACAGTCGCTTCAGCGATCACGCCCTTCACGCTGGATGCCTCTCACGCCGGCGTCTTTGGCGGATTCTACCGTTTCGGCGACTAGCATTTCAGCGCGTCAGGCTCGTGGGTCGTGCGAACCTGCCAATAAGGGTTCTCCATCCGTTTCCAGACAAAATCATCGCCGGACAAATCAGTACGTGCTGCAGGGAAGGGAGTCCGACAATGAGGCGTGGCGACCTCGAGGACAAATACGATGCTCTTCGATTTCCGATTGCGACGTCTATGGAATTCTGGCAATGAACCCGGTTTTCCTGGTGGGCGAGCCGGGAGGTCGCCCAACCTGCGAGTGCCTTCTCAATACTGGCAGTTTATCTTCCGCTGGTATTGGGGCAACCGCGCTTCCGCTGTCGGATTTGGCATGATCCTCGGTTACATAGTAAGTAGTTTTGTGGGGGAGGCCATTTCCCCGCCGATGTCCACATACCCGGCATAGGTAGAGCTACGCTTCCAACCGAGAAGTTCTTGCAGTTCAGTGGGGAACTGCTTTATCCGCTCTTTAGATATCGTCAAATATTGATTTTCTTCCTGTCTTAAAATGGCGATATCATAGGCCATCGTCACACCGGTTCTCGGTGCGTCGGAATTGTTTTGGCCACCACCATGATAAGTCGATCCAAGCCATAACAGGGCATCACCTTCATTCATGACAGCCTGAACTGCTTCGTCATCTCTCGGCACTCGATCATCATCCCATTTATGACTTCCAGGGATAACTTGGGTGGCCCCGTTTACAGCCGTAAATTCAGATACTGCTATCATTATCTGCAATCTAGCCTCACGACCATAATTCGGATGTCGCCACAGCCATGTAGAATCGTCGCGATGCAGTGGTTGTTTTCCTTGGCCTGGCAGTAACTGAATCGCCATGGTGACACCGATATGAATGTCGGGAGCTGTTTCGAGGCGCTCTGTACCCGCCCAGACTGCGATTGGCGTTTGCAAAATCTGTTTTGCTGTCTCAAGAAATTGAGGATGCATGGCGATGGTAATAGCGTGGTCTGTGTGGTTAAACAGGCCGGCACGTCGTTTGGTACTTTTTCCTAGGAACTCATCACCCTTGACCTCGCTTGGCGTTAGCAGGTTTTCCATATCGCGTTTCAGGCCTTGATGTGTGTCACGATCAAGAAAACCTTTTATGATAACTCCACCGTCTTCATGAAGTATTTTGACAATGTTTTCTATTGATTCACTATTTCCAACCTCTTTGATTAACATCGGAATACCTCTAATTAAGATGCTGCATTTAGTTTGCAACGACGGTCGGAGCCTTCCCGCTGTTGCGTAAGTTCAAAGCTCTGGCACACAATGCTTGGCTCCCTCAAGCGAATCGCGAATTTCGACGATGACGCGGCTCCAGCGATACCTTAGGGAAGTGCCCGCGCAATTCAGCTCGCGGGCACGGCCGCCGCCACCGAAGCCTCGGATTGGGCGAGGCGGTGAAGCGATCAAACATTCCGGTTTCCGTTAGTCCGAGCGCAATGGCGTTTATGCAAACCCCGTCGTAGCTTGGTCCACCGCGGAGGACTACGTCACGGGTAGTACGACCTTGCAGTGGATCAGATAGGCGTCGCACTGATTCCGACGCGCCTACGTCTCATAAAACCGATGGTGAACACCGCAACAAACGCTAGCGGAGATAACCGAACATAGATCGATTCGCTGCCAGCCAAAATTCCATAGTTCTGAGCGATCAGGAACCCAGTAACAACGAATCCGAGGAAGGCGACGGACGGAGCGATGACCGTTACAAAGGTTCGCTTGTCGCCACGTCTAACAAAAAACGTGACTACCGCTGCGGCGACCACTGCCTGCAGGGCGATAACTCCGGTCACGCCCAACGCATACAGCGGCGCGAATGCAACGACGTAGTCGAAATGGGCAAGTACGACCAACACGACAGCGAACGTCTCGGCTGCGGTGGTCGCGAGGCTGGCGCGGGCCGGCGAGTCCGTATTCTTCTGCACCGAGAGCGCAGACGGGATGATCCGATGCAGGCTGAGTGTATGGACGTATCGGGCAGCCGCATTATGGAGCGCAATAAAGCTGGCGAAATTACTGGTGCACAACAGAACAGCAACAATTCCTTGGACGGTAAGTGAGATATTTGTACCGAACAATCGAAGGATCAGTCCTTGTTGCATATCGCTACTTGTCTGCCCCGCGGCGGCGATAGCCCCAATTTTTCCAACTCCAAGATCACCTACGATCGCCCAAAACGTCGGAAAGTAGATCAGACTAATGATCAATATCGCCGCGATTGTGGCTCGTGGAATTGAACGGTCCGGATTTGATGCTTCTGACGCATAAAGCGCGGCCGATTCGACACCAATGAAGCAGGCCACGACGATCATCAACGACACGCCCGCGCCTGCACCAAATACATAGTGCGGTGCGAGTGCCGCTGTGGGGAATGTTTCAACGCCCTTGTGAAAGACGATCGCGACGATGAGCGCAAGGAGCAGAGAAAATTCGATCACGATCATAGGCACGACAACCTTAGCCGCGATGTCGACATTTGCTCTGCCCAACAGGGCGACTACACCGATCAAAATGACGGCCCATGGGACGAAGCCAAAATGAAGTCCGAACTGGGACAGGGTGAAGTCGGCGAAGTAGGCGGTACCGATGCCGACCGCTGTGGTCAGTGAAAGGTAGGCGAGCATCGCGACGCAAGCAGCACCGTTTCCAACGCCAGAACCGAAGACCACGCTTAGATATCGATAGAAAGCGCCCTCGCCGGGGATTTCACGAATGAGTGCCGTATACCCGAGGCCAAAGACAATCATGAGGGCAGCGACGATCAAGAAGATACCGGGTAAACCGGCCCCGTTTCCAAAAATAAGGGCAATCGGTCCAGTGGCTACAACACCTGACAGTGGCGCCGCGGCCGCAGAAATCAATACGGCTATCTGCCACGTACTTAGGCCGCCCTTGGTGGGTACGCGCGTCTGAGTAGACAAGTTCATAAATTCACCCTTCCTTTCCCGATTTTTTCCATTGCCCGATACCTCGTCATTTGCAAATTTGTCCGACTGCCCTTGTATTCGTGATCCCAATATCAGGTAGCCACCCCCATCTGCTCGCGACATGCCTGTCTGGTCACACAAATAGATATCTATCTAGTATTCTGAACAGTAAGAAGCCAATATCAGCTTGTCAATAGAACGAGTGTAAACCCCTGCTAGCCCAGATCATCCAAAAAAAGGCGCGCCATTTACGTGAAAATAGACCGTCTGGTCCGTTTTGCAGGTCACGGTGGGGCGGGCGACGTCATGAAAAGGTTGATATCGCAGACTTGGTCATTAGCCTTTAGATAGATAATTATCTACAAATAGTGAAGAACGGCCCGGCGGTCAGGATGCAAACGAGCAATCCTTCTCAATGAAGTAAGGACCTGCTCGTTTGCCAGTAGAGATCAGCGGTGCACGACAACGTGGCGGCTAAATGATCAGAGGAGAGGTCGTGGCGTGACCGGGGCAGTTCCGGGCGTCTCGGTCGCCACCGCTCGATGACCAGGGAAAGCCCCATACCGGTCATCGCAAAAAATCGCTTTGCATTCTTTCGATTCGAAACTAAACTCTTTCGAAATAGAAGCGTTTTCTTTCGAGATCGGAGACATGCTGACAAACAAGAGTTCTCTGAGGCGGCGGCTGCAAATCGTCGAACTGGTCCGCAAGCGCGGGGAGGTTTCGGTCGAGGAACTCAGTCAGGCGTTCGATGTTTCGAGCGTCACGATCCGCACTGACCTGACCTATCTGGAACAGCAGCGGTATCTCGTCCGGTCGTTCGGCAAGGCTCGCTATCTCGCGCAGAAGCCCGGGGACAACGTGCTGGTGCCCGTGTCGGATGGAGCAACGCGAAAGGCGTCGGAAACGACGATCGCCCGGTTTGCCGCCGAGGCCGTCGACGATCACGAGTCGCTGATGATGGGCGCTGGCGAGATCGTTCATAAAATCCTGCCGTTTCTGTCTGACTGTTCGAATCTTGCCTTGTTGGTGCAGGACATCGGAATGGCCCAAACGGCACACCGCTTTCTTCATTGCGAACTGCTGTTGACGGGCGGGCAGCTGGAACAGGGCGACACGGTCATGACGGGTCCCGACGCGGAAGCATCGGTGACACGGCGGTCAATCGATCTTTGTTTTCTTGAGGCCACTGGGCTCGATCGGGACGGCAATCTGCTTTGTGCGGACCCGGCAGCGGGCAGGGTGTTTGAGGCTGCGCGGCGAACGGCTACACGGACAATTGTCGTCGCGTATCAGCCGCAACTGAATGAGCGCGAGGGTGAAGTTTTCGCGAACGTCGCTGAAGTCGACGCGCTGCTGATCGATGATGGAATCGACCCACCCACAATGGAACTGATGCCGCGCAGAGGACTTCAGCTCCACAGAAAGGAACGTGGAATTCTTGAATTCCGCAAAGCCACCGCCTAGCCCTATCAGAGGAAGAGACAATGAAGTTGATGCCCAAATGCATTGCAGCAAGCCTGGCTATCACCGCCACCTTTGCAGCCGCTTCTTTCGCGCACGCTGAGCAGGTCAAGATCGGCGCATCCCTTCTCACGCAGCAGCACCCGTTTTACGTTGCTCTCGCTGATGCGATGAAACAGGAAGCGCAGAAAGACAACGCGAAGCTCGACATTTCGATCGCCAATCAGGACCTGAGCAAGCAGATCGCCGACGTGCAGGACTTCGTGACACGCAAGGTCGATGTGATCGTGCTGTCGCCAGTGGACTCGAAAGGCGTCAAGGCGGCCGTGATGACCGCGCAACGCGCGGGAATCCCTGTCATTACCGTAGATATTGGCGCGCAGGGAGTCGAGGTTGCCTCCCATATCGCGACCGATAACTATGCGGGCGGCCAGATGGCCGGGCAGCTCATGTGCAAGGTGCTCGGCGGAAAGGGCAAGGTCGGCGTGATCGATTATCCGACGATACAGTCCGTGATCGACCGCGTTACTGGCTTCAAGAAGGCCCTGGGTGCCTGCCCTGGCGTGCACGTTGTCGCCGTCCAACCGGGCATCACGCGAGCCGAAGCGTTGACGACCGCGCAGAATATGCTTCAGGCCCATCCGGATCTCGATGGAATCTTCGGGTTCGGTGACGACGCAGCGATGGCGGCAGCAGTCGCCGGAAAATCCGCGGGTAACCATGTCAAGGTGATCGGCTTCGATGGCATGCCGGAGGCACGCGCAGCGGTCGACAAGAATCCCAATTTCGTTGGAGTCATCCGTCAGTACCCCGAAAAAATGGGCGCTGTCGCTGTAGACACGGCCGTGAAGGTCGCCGAGAAGCAGCAGGTTGCGAAACTGATCCCCGTAACGCCCGGGGTCTATCTGCACGAAGCCGCAAAATGAACGCGAGCTCGACTAGCCTGCGCGCCCCGGCATCGGGCGCGAACTCTGGCGATCACGCCGGCTCCCCTTTCGTGGAGTTGAGGTCCATCGCCAAATCGTTCGGCCCTGTCGAAGCGATCAAGAACGTTTCGCTGACGTTGCGAAGTGGACGGGTTCACACGATTCTGGGCGAAAACGGTGCCGGGAAGTCGACCCTGATGAAGATACTGGCGGGAGTGCATGAACCGACCAGGGGCGAACTGCTCCTGCGCGGGCAGCGTGTCGCGTTTGCCAACCCGTCCGAATCTCAGGCGGCCGGCATTTCAATCATCTATCAGGAACTCAGCCTCGCCACCAACCTGAGCGTGGCCGAGAACATCTTCGCAGGGCACGAGCCGCAGCGGTTCGGGATCGTTGACTTCAAATCGCTACTCCGGCGCGCGCAGGATCTGCTCGGCGATCTCGGGATCGATATCGATGCACGCGTTCCGGTTTCGCGCCTGTCAATGGCCCAGCGGCAACTTGTCGAAATTGCGAAAGGACTGAGCCGCAATGCTGAACTCGTCATCATGGACGAGCCTACGTCGTCCCTGAGCGACCGGGAAGCCGAAGTGCTGTTCAACATCGTGACGAAACTCAAGGCGAGGGGAACAGCCGTTGTCTACATCTCGCACCGCATGGAGGAGATCATGCGGATCTCGGACGACATCTCGGTGATGCGCGACGGGCAGTACATCTGCACGCACGACAAGAATGAGACGACGATTGGTGCGCTGATCAACCTCATGGTCGGGCGCGAAATGAGCGATGTCTATCCTCCGCGTACTACGCCTCTCGATACCACCAGGGTGCCGTTGCTCGAGGTCAGGAAGCTCACCATTGATGGCAAGTTTCATGACATCAGTTTCAATGTCAGGCCGGGTGAGATCTACGGATTCTTTGGCCTCATTGGGGCGGGGCGTTCCGACGTGATGAACGCGCTGTTTGGCATCGGACGCCCCACGGGACAGATCGTGATGGAGGACAGGGCGCTGCGCCTGCGGTCGCCTGAAAGCGCGATCTCAGCCGGTATTGCGTTCGTCACGGAAGACAGAAAGCACGAAGGCCTCGTACTCATGCATTCAATTGCACAGAACATCACGATGGCAAGTTTCGAGAGAAAGGGTTCTCGATTCGGCATTCTCAACAGCAGGTTCGAGCAACGCGAGACGCGCGAGGCCATCGCTCGTATGAAGATCAAGACAGCGGGTCCGCACCAGGCAGTTGGGGACCTGAGCGGGGGCAATCAGCAGAAAGTTGTCTTCTCGAAATGGCTCTCTCTCAAACCCAAAGTGCTTATCCTTGATGAGCCGACCCGAGGCGTTGACGTAGGCGCGAAGTTCGAAATCTATCGCGTGATGCGAGAACTCGCGGACACCGGCACCGCCATCATTCTGGTCTCCTCGGAACTGCCCGAGGCGCTGGCTATGAGCGACCGTCTCGCGGTGATGCGTGAGAAGCGCCTTGTCAGGGAATTCGACACGACCGGACTGACTCAGGAGACCGTCATGTCATATGCAACAGGAGCAGCACAAGCATGAAACCATCCGACCTCTCCGCAAGTGCCAGCCTGGGTGAATCGGGCGAGCGCATGAGCAGCGCGACCGCACTCTCCAAATGGATTCGTCACTACGGCGGAATCGTGTGCGGTCTTGCTTTACTCTGCGTGCTATTCGCAATTTTGTCGTCCAATTTCCTGACCCTCGGCAACCTGCTGAACATCGTCATGCAGGTGTCGATTATCGCCATTCTCGGCTTCGGAATGACGTACGTGCTGCTGCTGGGCGACATCGACCTCTCCGTCGGTGCCGTGATGGCGCTCGTCGGGACCATCGCGGCCTTCGCGATGCAGCACGGACTGCATCCGGCACTGGCCGTTGTCGTCGCCATGGCGGCGGGACTGGTACTAGGACTGGTCAATGGCACGCTGACTGCGATGCTGACCATCCCGTCTTTCATCGTCACGGTCGCGACGATGGGGGTTTTTCGGGGATTTGCCTATATCACGTCGGCCGGCGTGCCGATCTCGATTGACGACGACCGTTTCGCGGCGCTCGGCAATGGCACGTTCCTCGGCATCGCGATACCTATCTGGGTTCTCGGCGTGCTGCTGGTTGTCAACCATTTTGTCCTGGCAAAAACGGTGTTTGGCCGAAAAGCATATCTGGCCGGCGGGAACCGTGAAGCTGCGCTGTATTCGGGCATCAATGTAAGACGCCTGCGGATAGTCATTTTCATGATCTCGGGGCTGATGGCGAGCATCGGGGGCGTGCTGATGACTTCACGCCTGTATTCAGCCCAACCCAACGCCGGTCTCGGCTATGAACTGGATGCCATTGCGGCGGCCGTGCTCGGCGGTACGAGTCTGAGCGGCGGTTACGGCACGATTGCCGGCACGCTGATCGGTGCGCTCATCATTGGCGTCATCAACAACGGCATGAATCTGCTGAGTGTTCCGTACTTTTATCAACTGATCGTGAAGGGCGTCGTCATTCTCGTCGCCGTTTGCATCGATGTTCAAACGAAGAAGCGCCATGGCTAACACTGAACTGCATAAGGCCGGTAAAGCCGGCTACATCCTGACGATGGGCGAAATTCTGGTCGAAATCATG
The DNA here is from genome assembly GCF_003386115.1 of Paraburkholderia sp. BL27I4N3. Classification (NCBI taxonomy): domain Bacteria; kingdom Pseudomonadati; phylum Pseudomonadota; class Betaproteobacteria; order Burkholderiales; family Burkholderiaceae; genus Paraburkholderia; species Paraburkholderia sp. BL27I4N3. The sequence continues at coordinate 21,529 of NZ_QREJ01000003.1, forward strand.
GCCACCGAGCGCGGACAGTCGTTCCGCAAGCCCGGAACACTGGTCGGTCCGTACGCGAGCGGCGCCCCGGCCATTTTCATTGACCAGATCGCGAAAGTCGGCAGCCGCTGTGCAATGATCGGTTGCGTCGGCGATGACGATTTCGGCGTACTCAACGTCGAGCGGTTGCGTGCGGATGGCGTCGACGTCTCAGGTATCTCCGTCATCAAGACTGCAACAACGGGAAGTGCATTCGTCACCTACCGCGAAGATGGCGACCGCGACTTTATCTACAACATCGCGAACAGCGCCTCCGGCCACCTGTCGGTCGGCAACATCCGGGAAGACCTGCTCAAGGAATGCCGCCACTTTCACGTGATGGGTTCGTCGCTCTTTTCCTTCCGGATCATCGAAGCGATGAAAAAGGTCATCGAAGCCGTCAAGGGGCATGGTGGCACGGTGAGCTTCGACCCGAACATCAGAAAGGAGATGCTCCGCATTCCCGAAATGCGAGAGGCTCTCGACTTCATTCTGGACTACACCGATGTTTTCCTGCCCAGCGGCCACGAGGTGATGCTGCTCGCCAGTGCGAGCACCGAACAGGGAGCCATCGAAGAGCTTCTGAAGCGTGGCGTGCGTGAAGTAGTGGTCAAGCGCGGAAAGGATGGATGCAGTTACTACGACGGGACGACCGAGCTAAACATTCCTTCGCTGCCAGTCCAGGAGATCGATCCGACAGGAGCCGGTGACTGTTTCGGTGGGACTTACATCGCCTGTCGCGCTCAAGGCTTCGGCAGCGAAAAGGCGCTGAGCTATGCATGCGCGGCCGGTGCACGGGCGGTGACATTCCGCGGCCCGATGGAGGGCACGGCGACGCTGGCACAACTCGACGAATTCATCGCGAACACTTCGGAGCAACATCATGGCTAACGTGGTATCGCGCCTCTGCGGCGATGAGCGCGCGGCCCAGAAACTCAAGGGCATCTATTCAATCTGCTCGGCCCATCCATGGGTGCTCGGCGCCGCAATGAAACAGGCGCTTGACGACGACACACCGCTGCTGGTCGAATCGACGTCGAATCAGGTTGACCAGTTTGGTGGTTATACGGGGATGAAGCCTGCTGATTTCGTGCGCTTCGTCCACCTCATCGCCGATCGCGTCGGCCTGCCTCGCGCGAGGCTAATTCTCGGCGGTGACCATCTCGGCCCCAATGCCTGGCGTAGCCTATCCGCAGAGGAAGCCATGCAACGCGCGGAGGCGCTCATTGATGCCTATGTGTCGGCTGGCTTCAAAAAAATTCACCTCGACACAAGCATGAGCTGTGCTGGCGACCCGGCGCGTCTTTCGGACGATGTTGTTGCCGAGAGAGCCTCGCGCCTGTGTGCGATCGCCGAAGCTGCTGCCGGGCGCGAAGGTAAAACAGAAATGCCGGTGTATATCATTGGCACCGAGGTTCCGGTCCCAGGCGGCGCTGCCGAAGAACTGGATACGGTGGAGGTAACCAGCCCCGATGCTGCTCTGGATACCGTCGCAGTTCACCGCAATGCGTGGCGCGATCGAGGCCTGGATGATGCATGGCAACGTGTGATCGCGCTCGTCGTTCAACCGGGCGTCGAGTTCGATCATACGAAGGTCGTGGATTATAGGCCCGAGCTTGCCACAAATCTTTCCGGGGTTCTTGAACAGTTACCCGGCATGGTCTTCGAGGCTCACTCTACTGACTATCAGAAGCCGGAATCGCTCGCCGCGCTGGTGCGGGATGGGTTTGCAATTCTGAAAGTTGGCCCGGGGGTCACGTTCGCTCTGCGAGAAGCGCTCTATGCGCTTTCCGACATCGAGGCCGAACTCATTGCTCCGGAGGCCAGATCCAACCTGCGTGAAGTGGTCGAGAAGGTCATGCTCACCAGGCCCGGCAACTGGGAAAAGTATTATCACGGCAACGAACGGGAGAAGCGGCTACTGAGAACGTACAGCTATAGCGACCGGGTCCGGTATTACTGGGCTGACCCGGAGATCGATGCGGCAGCGCAAAAGCTGATCAGCAACCTGACCGACGTCACCATCTCCGAAAACCTGCTTAGCCGCTACCTGCCAGAGCAATACTGGCAGTTCAGGCGCGGGTGGATCGATGCGTCGCCAATGAGCCTCATCCAGAGCAAGATTCGCGAAGTCATCGGCGTGTACGCTGCTGCGTGCAAGGCATGAAGCGCACTTCACCAAACCAGACTGAAAGCCGCAATGAAACCTGAATCCTTTGCCTTCGTCCTGTTCGGTGCAACGGGGGATCTCGCCAAGCGCAAGATCCTGCCGGCTCTCTATGAGGCACATCGTGCGGGCCTGCTGCCGGCACACGGGAGAATCGTCGGGGTGGCCCGTGGCCAACTGGATGCCAGTGGCTACCACGACTGGATTTCGACGCACGTGCATGAGCATCTCTCATCGGGCGCGACAGACGATCCGGCCTGGACCGAGTTCCTGGCACGGATTTCATACCTGCCTCTTGACCTCTCGGCCCGGACCGATTTCCTCGCGCTGAAAGCGGTGCTGGACGATATCGATGGTGTGCGGGTGTTCTACCTGGCTACGGGCCCGTCGCTGTTTGTGCCAACCTGTCAGGCACTGGCTGAGGTGGGGCTCAACGCCAACGCACGTGTCGTACTCGAAAAACCGCTCGGCCATGATCTGCATTCGTCCAACGCGATCAATGATGCGGTAGGTGAGCTGTTTGAAGAAGACCAGATCTACCGGATCGACCACTATCTGGGCAAGGAATCGGTTCAGAACCTGCTGGCATTACGGTTCGGAAATGTCCTGTTTGAACCGCTCTGGCGTCGCGAGTGGGTTTCCAATATCCAGATTACGATTGCCGAGGAACTGGGAGCCGAAGATCGCGGGGAGTTTTACGATTCGACTGGCGCGCTGCGCGATATGGTGCAGAACCACCTGCTTCAGCTGCTCGCGATTGTTGCAATGGAGCCACCGCATTCGATGGATTCCGACAGCGTTCGCGACGAAAAGCTGCGCGTGCTGCGGGCATTGAAGCCCATCAAGCCAGCCGAGGTCCCGTCAATGGCTGTCCGCGGACAGTATCGCGAAGGGGTGATCGGCGGCCGCCGTGTTCCTGCTTATGTGGATGAAAAGGGTGTTGCCGCCGCAAGCACAACCGAGACCTTTGTCGCGCTAAAAGTTGAGATCGAAAACTGGCGCTGGGCCGGAGTTCCGTTCTTCCTTAGAACAGGCAAGCGTCTCGCGGGCAGGATGGCCGAAATTGTCGTGAATTTCCGACCGGTTCCGCATTCAGCCATCGATGCAACGGGTAGCAGCGCACCCGCGCCAAATCGACTCGTCATCCGGTTGCAGCCCAACGAATCGATCCGCCTTTACGCGCAGGCCAAGAAGCCTGGCGAGAGGATGAATCTGGCGAACGTTTATCTGGATCTGGCGTTCGACCAGTTTTTCCCGCAAGCGCAGATGGAAGCCTATCAGCGCCTGCTTCTTGACGTAATCCATGGTCGCCTATCGCTGTTCGTGCGGCGCGACGAGCAGGAGACGGCATGGAAGTGGGTCAACCCGCTCCTGAATGCCTGGCGCCGCGGCGAGGGAATGCCGAAACCCTACGCGGCAGGAACTTGGGGGCCCGCTTCAGCGAGCGCGCTGCTGGCTCAACATGGTACCTGCTGGCTAGAGGAGGAAAACTAGCGACATGTCGGGAAAACGCGAGAGCATCTGTTTGACCCACGTAGTAATCCTAATCTGATGACCTGAGGGCCATTGACGGGAATGTTTTCCATCTGAGGAGATGCAGGATGCAACTGAAAGACAAGATTGCCATCGTGACGGGTGGCGCAACGGGCATCGGCGAGGCGGTTGTTCGCCGGTATCTGAATGAAGGAGCGAAGGTCGTTGTGGTGGATGTCCGGCCGAAGTCGGAACTCGAGGCGACATACGGGGATGCGGACAAAGACCATCTTCTGCTGCTCCAGGCAGACATCACCAAACGCGAGAGCATAGAAAGCGTTGTGCGTTCGACAGTCGACCATTTCGGGCGCGTCGACATTCTGTTCAATAACGCGGCCGTATTCGACATGCGTCCAATGCTTGACGAGTCATGGGAAATTTTTGACAGGATTTTCGCGGTGAACGTGAAGGGCATGTTCTTCCTGATGCAGCGGGTCGCGCGGCAGATGGTGGATCAAGGTGGTGGCGGCAAGATCATCAACATGGCGTCTCAGGCTGGACGCCGCGGCGAGGCACTGGTGTCCCACTATTGCGCCAGCAAGGCCGCCGTTATCAGTTACACGCAGTCGGCTGCGCTCGCGCTTGCGCCTCACCGCATCAATGTTAACGGCATCGCTCCGGGCGTCATCGACACGCCCATGTGGAAGGATGTTGATGCGCTGTTTGCACGGTACGAGAACCGCCCGATCGGTGAGAAGAAGCGTCTGGTGGGCGAAGGGGTGCCGTTGGGTCGCATGGGTCGCCCCGACGAGCTGACGGGCGCGGCGGTTTTCCTGGCGTCGATAGACGCTGACTACATCACCGCACAGACGCTCAACGTGGACGGCGGCAACTGGATGAGCTAATCGCAGTTCGCAGGAAACCGCTCCACGACGACCGGGAGGCCGAAGGGAGCGGCGATACACAGCACCACCCCAAAAGCCAGAAGTAACAAATCAATGGAGACAGACATGAAGATGAAAGCCCCAACGAGCCGCACGGCGATCCGCAAGGCGGTAATTGTCGGCGTCACCCTCTGCGCGGCGCAACTCGCAAGCGCAGCGAGCGTGACGATTGCCACGCTCAATAACCCGGACATGCTCGAACTCAAGAAGCTCTCCGCCAGTTTCGAGAAAGCAAATCCGGATATCAAGCTGAATTGGGTGATTCTCGAAGAGAACGTGTTGCGTCAACGGGCGACGACCGACATCACCACAAACAGCGGTCAGTTCGACGTGGTCGCCATCGGCACGTATGAAGCGCCGCAGTGGGGCAAGCGTGGATGGCTGGCACCGATGACCAACCTGCCGGCCGATTACGACCTTGACGATGTTGTCAAGACCGCGCGTGATGGTCTGTCTTCGAATGGCCAGTTGTGGGCGCTTCCCTTCTACGTCGAGAGTTCGATGACCTTTTACCGCAAGGACCTGTTTGCGGCAAAAGGCCTCAAGATGCCAGACCAGCCTACTTACGATCAGGTCAAGGAGTTCGCTGACAAGCTGACCGACAAGGCAAATGGCATGTATGGCATCTGTTTGCGAGGCAAGGCTGGTTGGGGCGAAAACATGGCGTACGTCTCGACGGTGGTCAATACCTACGGCGGACGATGGTTCGACGAGAACTGGAAGGCACAGCTTGATACGCCCGAATGGAACAAGGCGATTACGTTCTACTCGGATCTCCTGAAGAAAGACGGTCCCCCGGGGGCCAGTTCGAATGGTTTCAACGAAAACCTGACGCTGATGTCATCGGGCAAGTGCGCGATGTGGATTGACGCGACAGTCGCGGCCGGCATGCTCTACAACAAGGCTCAGTCGCAGGTAGCGGACAAGATCGGCTTCGCCGCGGCGCCTGTCGCAGTCACACCCAAAGGATCACATTGGCTGTGGTCGTGGTCGTTCGCGGTGCCCAAGACGTCAAAGTCCCAGGACGCTGCGAAGAAATTCGCTGCATGGGCCACTTCGAAGCAGTACATCGAGCTGGTGGCGAAGGACGAAGGCTGGGCGTCGGTTCCCCCGGGGACCCGTAGGTCGACCTACGCTCGCCCGGAATATAAGCAGGCCGCCCCCTTCGGCGATTTTGTGTTGAAGGCGATTGAGACAGCGAACCCGAATGATTCGACGCTGAAAAAGGTTCCGTACACCGGTGTCCAGTACGTCGGCATCCCCGAGTTCCAGTCATTCGGAACCATTGTGGGTCAAGCCATTGCTGGTGTTGTGGCTGGACAGACGGACGTGGCTTCGGCTTTGAAGGCAGGAAACGCCGCCGCCGACCGTGCCGTGCGTCAGGCCGGCTATCAGAAGTAACGTCGGAATGCATTGAATCAGAGGCGCTGGCAACCGCCAGTGCCTCGTTACACGGGTGACATGATCATGCCGCAAGTTGCTTCTACCGCTCAACCGCCAGTCGCGCACGCTGGTGGTTTGGATCAGAAAAGTGCGTCGTCGACACGCTGGCTGGTCATGCCTTCAGTAGGTGTGCTGGTGTTGTGGATGGCGATACCGCTCGCGATGACGATCTGGTTTTCGTTCTCGCGCTACAACCTGTTGAACCCGGACCTCAAAGGTTTCGCCGGTTTCGACAACTACAAGTACCTGGCCACCGATCCGTCGTTCGGCCCTTCGATCGGACACACGCTCCAGCTGATCATATCGGTGCTGGTGATCACGGTGGTCGGCGGCGTCCTGATGGCGATCCTGTTCGACCGCAAGTTCTACGGTCAGGGCGTCGCGCGGCTGTTGGCGATCGCGCCGTTCTTCGTGATGCCGACGGTGAGTGCGCTGATCTGGAAGAACATGATCCTCCATCCGGTGTATGGTCTGATCGCGCAGGGCATGCGCGCCATGGGTATGCAGCCGATCGACTGGTTCGCTGAATATCCGCTGACGGCGGTCATCATGATCGTCGCGTGGCAGTGGCTGCCGTTCGCTTTCCTGATTCTGTTCACGGCGATCCAGTCGCTTGATCAGGAGCAGAAGGAAGCGGCGCGCATTGATGGCGCGGGTCCGTTCTCGATGTTCTTTTACATCACGCTGCCGCACCTGAAACGGGCGATCGCGGTCGTGGTGATGATGGAGACGATTTTCCTGCTGTCGATCTTCGCCGAAATCTATACGACCACGGGCGGCGGTCCGGGCACCGCGACCACCAATCTGTCGTACCTGATCTATTCGCTGGGCCTGCAACAGTTCGACGTCGGTCTCGCTTCGGCGGGCGGCATTCTGGCTGTCGTGCTGGCTAACATCGTGTCGTTCTTCCTCGTGCGGATGCTCGCGAAGAACCTGAAAGGGGAGTACGAAAAATGAGCCACGTTGCCTCTACACCGGCGTCGACCACGAAGGCCGTGACTGTACCGGCGAAGTCGCCGTTCGACGCGATTCGCCGCGGCATTCCCGGCGTGATTGCATGGCTGGTCGCGTTGCTGCTGTTCTTCCCGATCTTCTGGATGACGATCACCGCGTTCAAGACGGAGCAGCAGGCGTATTCGTCGTCGCTGTTTTTCGTCCCGACGCTCGACAGCTTCCGCGAGGTGTTCGCGCGCAGTAACTACTTTGCGTTCGCGTGGAATTCGATCCTGATCTCGGTGGGCGTCACGGTGCTGTGCCTGATTCTCGCCGTGCCGGCCGCGTACGCGATGGCCTTCTTTCCGACGCGCCGCACGCAGAAAGTGCTGCTGTGGATGCTGTCGACCAAGATGATGCCGTCGGTCGGCGTGCTGGTGCCGATCTATCTGCTGTGGAAGAACAGCGGGCTGCTCGATACCGTGTCGGGTCTGGTGATCGTCTACACGTTGATTAACCTGCCGATTGCAGTGTGGATGTCGTTCACGTACTTCGCTGAAATTCCGCGCGACATTCTCGAGGCAGGGCGTATCGACGGCGCCGCGACGTGGCAGGAAATCGTCTATCTGCTGATGCCGATGTCGCTGCCGGGCCTCGCTTCCACCGCGCTGTTGCTGGTGATCCTGTCGTGGAACGAAGCATTCTGGAGTATCAACCTGTCGAGCTCGAACGCCGCGCCACTGACCGTGTTCATCGCCTCGTATTCGAGTCCTGAGGGGCTTTTCTGGGCGAAGCTCTCCGCTGCGTCGCTGCTCGCGGTCGCACCGATCCTGATCGTCGGCTGGCTGTCGCAGAAGCAACTGGTGCGCGGCCTTACGTTCGGGGCGGTCAAGTAATGGACATGAGGACAGACGCGAATCTCGCGCTGATTTGCGATTGCGACGGCGTGCTCATCGACAGCGAGTCAATTGCCGGCGTGACTATCGTGCGCGAGTTGGAGCAGCGTTGGCCGGGTTCAGATGTCGCGCCCGTCGTGATGTCGCTGCTCGGCCTGCGCACCGAGCACGTACTTGAAGCCACAGCATCGCAACTGGGCATGAAGCTCACCACAGTGGACGTCCATTCAATTCGCGCGACGGTCGCCGCCTCAGCGGTGCAAGCGCGGATGGTCGACGGCATCGAGGCGGCGCTCGCGCGCATCCCGTTAATTAAAGCCTGCGCGAGCAATAGCGATTGTGGTTACGTGGAGGCGGCGCTGGCACGCACGGGTTTGAACAGATTTTTTGGTGAAAGACGCTTCACTGCCGACATGGTCGCCAGTCCCAAGCCCGCACCCGACGTGTATCTGCTGGCTGCACAGCGGATGGGAATGGAGCCTGGGCGTTGCCTCGTTGTCGAAGACAGTGTCGCCGGTACGACGGCCGCGGTCGCGGCAGGCATGGCGGTACTCGGCTACACCGGAGGCGCGCACGAGCCGGAGCAACAGGCTGGCAGGCTCCGGGGCGCTGGAGCGAAACAGACTTTCAGTCACATGGAACAACTCCCCGGTTTCACTGAAGAGTGGATCAGGGAGATGGCATTCACACGGTCGGCGTCGACGGCCGAATGAAGGATAAGGAGACGTAACATGGCAGGCCTGACTTTGCGTAACGTGAGCAAGCGCTACGACGAACATGAAGTGATGAGCGACATCAACCTCGACATTCAGGATGGAGAGTTCGTTGTGTTTGTCGGTCCGAGTGGTTGCGGCAAGTCGACGCTGATGCGAATGATCGCGGGGCTCGAAGAGATCAGCGGTGGCGATCTGAAGATCGATGGCGCTCGCGTGAACGACGTGCCGCCGGCCAAACGTGGCATTGCGATGGTGTTCCAGTCGTACGCGCTCTATCCGCACATGTCGTTATACGACAACATGGCGTTCGGTCTGAAGCTGGCGGGTACAAAAAAGCCGGAGATCGATGCGGCCGTGCGCAATGCGGCGAAGATCCTCCATATTGATCATCTGCTCGAGCGCAAGCCGAAGCAGCTGTCGGGTGGTCAACGTCAGCGAGTGGCCATTGGGCGCGCGATCACGCGTAAGCCAAAGGTGTTCCTGTTCGACGAACCGTTGTCCAATCTTGACGCCGCACTGCGGGTAAAGATGCGCCTGGAATTCGCGCGTCTGCATGACGAACTCGAGACCACGATGATCTACGTCACGCACGATCAGGTCGAAGCGATGACGCTGGCGGACAAGATCGTCGTGCTGTCGGCGGGGAAGATCGAGCAGGTGGGCACGCCCAATGAGCTCTATCACGCGCCAGCCAACAGGTTCGTCGCCGGATTCATTGGGTCGCCCAAAATGAACCTCCTCGAAGGAGCGGTGGATTCAGTCGGTGCAGCGGGCGTTGTGGTCCGATATCCTTCGGGGGAAACGCAGCATGCGGCCGTCGAAGCGGGCAACGCGCGACCCGGTGACAAGGTCACCATCGGCGTGCGGCCGGAACACCTGCATGTGAGCGCATCCGGCGACGGAGTCGGAGCCAGGGTCATGGCCGTGGAATCGCTCGGAGACGCTGCATATCTCTACGCTGAAAGTAGAGTGGCCCCGGACGGCGTGATCGCCCGCATACCTCCACTTGAACATCACGCGCATGGTGACGACCTGTATCTGACCGTGTCGCCCGAACACTGCCACCTCTTCGACGCTGGCGGCACAGCGTTCAAGAGGGTTGGCAGTCAGGCCCTGGCAGCCTGAGCCGGCTCCGTCTGCTTACGACCACGACATTTGCTGGTCAAGTCATGATTTCAACGTTCCCGACAAACAGGGACGATCATCACATCGATGACCCGCTTGCACTGCCAATTCCCGCTTACATCGGCGATCAGTTTTCGTTGCGCTACCACATCGCGCTCGAGTCGATGAAAGTCGGGAAAGGCAATGCTGCTGCAGCTCAGGCTTTGCTGGAAATGGTACTTGCCTCAGGCCTGCTAGCCGATTGCGGACATGGTCGGCTGGATCATCGACAAACACGCGAGGCGGAGAAAGCAATCGCGAACGCGACACAGGAAGGACTTCGGTTCAAGGTATGGCGACTTTCGTCCGACGGTTACAACCCACTCTGCGCAGTGATTACTGAACATGACCTCCAGCTCAGAAGTGCCCATGCCGGAGATGTCATACGCGTACTCGGGCAGGTAGATGAACTGAGCCGTTGGGCGAGTGCGCCGGTGTTCGCACCTCCGAGGCTTGGCCAGCCGTTTGCGTCGAGGGGAGGAAGGTCGGCTAAATGACTGACAGAACCTGGCAATTTCCCTCACTTCAACTCGCCATTTTTGCTGGAGTTTCTTTCGTGTCGACGATGTCCCTTCAGGGTTTCGCGCCACAAGGATGAGATGCCGTGCCGTTATTGGATCCATAAGGTCGATTCCTTTGACGTGCCTACGGCGCGTGCAATCGCTCGACTCAACCGCCTGATCCAGTCTCTTCTGCGTCCTGCAACCGTGGCCGTATTCGTCGTTCTGCTGGGGCCGTGGCCCGGCTGAAGGAGTTGCTGTCTTATCTGCCGAACAGTCGATCCCGATAGCGCTTGCGCTGGATCGGAGCGCGAGTTGCGCTCGTGCTTCTAGCCTCAAGGGAACGGGGGAGCGCACCTTTATTGAATATACCTTCGTAAGGAAACCAGAGGAACCATGAGGCGCGCATTCAACCGGCTCGATATCTTCACCCAACTGCTTCTCGGCTCCGCAGCCATGGTTGTGCTGCTGATCATGCTGGGTGGGGTCGCCATTCTGGAAATGCTGTCGGGCAACAGTAGGGTGACGAGTCTTCAAGGCACGCAGCTTCCAGCTGTACGCAGCAGCTTGCAGATGGGCTCGGCTGTACGGGAGATGGCGCTCGGTGAATTTCTGGCAGCGGGCGCCAATACGCCCATGGACGTTAAGCATGGCATTGACCTCACCGACGCTGGCGAGAGGGCCTTCCGAAATGCGCTTGCCGAGTATCGATCACTCGCTACCAACGATGGCGTGCCGAAGGCGAAGCGCGTGACAGACATTTTTGCGCAGTACATTGCTGTTGACGGTAAGATCCGCGCCGCGCTGGCGGAAGGCGATCAGGCCGATGCCATGCAGGAGATCATGGGCCCGGCGGCCAAAACGCGTGCTGCACTGGATCACGAGCTCTCCTCGATCGTTGCCCGCAATGACGCGGCGGCCGCAAAGGAAGGCTCTGCAGCACAGTCCGCCTACCACCAGACGATCGCCAGCGTGGCCGGGTTTATTCTTTTCGCCTCGATGGCAGCGATTGCGATCTCTCTGATCATTGCCAGAGGCGTCCTGCGTCAGCTCGGTGGCGAGCCAAGGACCGCTGCGTGGCTGACCGGCCGGATTGCGGCCGGTGACCTGTCTGTTGCCATCAAGATCCGGCGAGGAGACGACTCCAGCCTGATGGCGAAACTCGCCTTCATGCGCGATCAGCTGGCCTTCATGATCTCCGAAGTCAAGCTTGCTAGCGAGTCGATCTCGGTTGCCACGGCCGAGATTGCACAAGGCAATCTGGATCTCTCCCGACGCACGGAAAGTCAGGCTGTTTCGCTGCGACAGACCGTCGTAGCGATAGACAAACTCAACTCAGCCGTGCACCAGACCGCCGAAACAGCCAACCAGTCAGCCTCGGTGGCACAGTCTGCGACGACCACGGCCCAGGCGGGTGGCGACGAGGTTCAACGGATGGTCGACACGATGCTCGGCATCCGGGCAAGTTCAACGAAGGTCGGCGATATCGTCGGCGTGATTGAGGGCATCGCGTTTCAGACTAACATCCTGGCTCTGAATGCCGCCGTCGAAGCTGCCCGGGCGGGAGAGGGCGGACGCGGTTTTGCTGTGGTCGCAGGAGAGGTGCGCACGCTTGCGCAGCGCAGTGCCGTGGCAGCAAAGGAGATCAAGGAACTGATCGGGACCTCGGTCGCGCAGGTGCAGAGCGGCGCCGAACTCGTGGAAGGCACGCGTGGCACGATCAGCGAGGTGACCGGCTCGATCACACGCGTAAGCGAAATGCTCACCGGAATCTCGCTAGCGTCGGGTGAGCAGAGCGCTGGCATAGAGGAGATCGCCCGGACGCTCGAAAATATCGACGAGGTTACCCAGCAGAATGCCGCACTCGTCGAGCAGGCGGCGGCCGCCGCGTCCTCCCTGGCGGAACAGGGGGAATTGCTGCTACGCGCCGTGTCCGCATTCAGGCTCGAGCCAGGAACACATGTGACCGCCGCGGGACTTCGCACGACTGCGTGATGGCATGGTTCCCCGGTGCTCGATCCGGATCCAACCGGGGTGGCACGACCATGATTACCGAGTTCCGGTGAGGCTTCGAGGAGCGGGTTGTGGTTGTCAAAACTTCCAAAGCAAACAGGGCGGACAGGGTGGCGGCGATGCGGCAGAGTAAAGTAGCGTCCAACGGCGGCTCGAATGGAGTACAGATCTTCCTGTACACGGTAAATCGGACGTCCCGCACGTTCGAGCAAACCGCGATGCGGCGCGCCGGCACCGGCCTATGGACAGTGCCCCAACTTGAACCGCTGTTGCTTATTTCGGAGTCGCCTTCAGAACCTCGCGAAGTGACCGCGGTCGACGGCCTGCAAGACGCTCAACATCACCAGTGACAATGTTGAAGTCGCCCGCGACGAAGTGCTTTTCAATGTCGATCATGGCGTCGATGTATTCCTTTGGGATTCCGGCCTGGACGAGACCGCCGCGAAGCTGCGCCTCATCAAGCACGGTGAAGTGCAGCGGCTTCCCCGACATTTCCGACATGAGCGCGGCACGTTGTGCGCCTGTCACGGCGTCCGGGCCGGTCGCGTTATAGAATGCACCGGCGTGACCTTCCCCAAGAAGGATGCCGGCCGCTGCGGCTGCCAGGTCGTCCCGGGAAACGAAGGCCACGCGGCTCTCGCCGAGCCCGGGCAAGATACCGGAGCGAAGCGACATTGAAGCCGTCTGCGCAAGAGACTCGGCGTAATAGTTCATCCGCAGGATGGTCCAGCGCGGCGCAGTCCTGATCAGATGCTGCTCGGCCGTCCAGTAGGGCGCGAACATCTCGGGTTCCTCAGCCTCGCGAGTGGCCGCCGACGATATCAGCACGATGTGCTCGACGCCGCTGTTCACGGCTGCGTCAATGGCCGCCGCGAACTGACGGCCGCGCGCGCCGGGCCGCACGTCGGCGGCGGGAATGATCAGAAGGCGTTTGACGCCCTCGTAGGCTTTGGTCAGCGTGTCCGGCCGGTCGTAGTCGCCGTGCCGCCCTTCTGCCGGAGACTGAACAGTCTCCGGGGTGCGTGAGATGCCAACAGCGCTGTGATGGCCACCCCGCACCTTCAATTCAGCCAGAACCGTCTTGCCGAGCTGGCCGCTTGCACCGCTGATGCCGATCTTCATTCCGCTATCCTCTCTAACGTAACGTACAAAATGTACGTTACGTTATATTTGATATCGGATAAGCACACAAGAACGCACAAATTGGTGCGTGACGATCAGATCTGATCACGAGAAATACGGGAGTCGGGCAATGGGTGTAGCGATAGAGAAAAGGAAGCCGCGCGGAGCAGAAGAAGAGCCGGCCGATCAATACGCGAAGTGTCGCGTGGTCCTGGAGGTGCTCGACCGGGTGGGGGACAAGTGGACGGTGATGGCGGTCGGCGCTCTGGCGGAGGGGCCGATGCGGTTCAATGCCATCATGCGGGCGATCAAGGGCGTTTCGCACCGGATGCTGACCATCACGCTGCGCGGCCTTGAACGCGACGGACTGGTCAAGAGGACCGCCTACGCGACGATCCCGCCGACGGTCGAGTACAAGCTGACTGAGCTCGGCTGTTCCCTGATTGAACCATTACGGATGCTTGCAGACTGGGCGCTGACAAACCGCACGGAGATCGAGGCGGCAAGGGTGCAGTTCGACACGAAGAAGGCTGAAGCCGACTGACATGGTTCTGGGTTCGGCGTGCGATTTTCCCCGCTATGCTTCCTGCTGAGGTCGCGGAGCAGTCATCTTAGCCGTGTGAAAACTAGTACTACAAAATGAACTACCGCGTCTGATGTCGAGGAGAGCCGTATAGTCCGACACCAGCGCGATCGCCTCAATAGCCGCGTGCGAGGTTCACGCCGCCCGGCACATTTCCCGTCTTCCGATAGGCCGCGATATTGCTCGCTATAACCGCTGCCGCCGTTTCAAAGTCGGTCGGCGCCGAGATTTGCGGGGAGTACGGTCACTCGCGGATGGCGCCACAGGCGCGAGTCAGGCGCCAGCGGTTCTTCGTCGAAGACGTCGAGAGCCGCATGTGACAGATGTCCGCTGTCGAGCGACTCCAGCAGATCGGCGGTCACGACAACAGGATCGCGAGCAAAGTTGATCAGTGCTGCACCGGGTTTCATTGCCGCGAGCCGGCGGGCATGGACCAAACCGCGGGTTTGCGCCGTCAGGGGCACGAGGCAGAGGCCTGGCCGGGATTCGTTCTGCCTCCCGGTATGAGGCTTATCGCCGTCTGCCGTAAGGTAGCGGGGTCTGACGGGTCCTGTTGCAGTAAGCGAAGTGGTAGCGCTGAAGGTCACCGACGTCGATAGCGAACGCGGACTGCGACAATCCCTCAGCGTCTAACGTCTTATCTCGTGGCTGCGCGGCAATGCGATCAGTAGTTTTCGGCTGATTGCATTGCCGGTACACCGTCCACGCAAATGCGTCGGACCTAGATTAGTTTTTCGTCTATTGGCATGTGTAGCTGCTCGCTTTGATAGGGTCTCCGCTCACAAAGGTAATCTTCTTCGGATAAGCACAGAGCGGGAGGCTCTTCGCCACTGGCGACGTTGACGGCGTGTTTGCCGGGAATGTGTCGGGTGCAATACCTTTCTCTACCCAGTTCTGTAATGCTAGGTACATTTGGGTGCGGCTCGGCACAGGCGGATTCGCATTAAGGTTGGACGTCCCATTTGCGAAGCTATCGGCGAAAGAACCATCATTGCAAGAAAAACCGCCTCCGGCACACATGAAGCCATGACCGACACCGGGAAGCAGATATAGACGAAAGAAGCTTTGAACGGACGTCAGCCCCCCCATCTTTGCTTCAACCTGTTCGTAATAGTTGACAGAGCCCTGCGGGTAGACCGCTTCGTCTGCAAGTCCGTGAATCAGGAGGATCTTGCCCCCGCGAGCCTTGAAAGCGCTCATATCCGGATTATTTGCGTTGACGTTGTCGAACTCGCCTTGAAGCGCGATACCGCGATCGAAGGCATTCGACAGTTGGGCATACGAAAGATTTTTCCAACCTGCCGCACCGTTACCGGTGGCGTTCACGAAGCTGGGCTGCGCGATCGTCGGATTCTGCAACTCCAAGGCGACCATATCGGCCGCGATGACGAACGGTCCGTTCGGCGATGCGCCAACTGCGCCGCCAGGCGCAAAGTTCGGACCATAGAGGGAGGCGCCGCGCGCCGCGCCGTACCAGCGATGCTCGCCTTGCAAGACAGGGCTCCAGCCATTGTCTACGGCCGGATCCGGAACACTGCCGTCCGACGTCATCCCGTACCAGATCTTGTTGATCGCAGTCGCCTGCTTGAGATTGACGCAGGCCGCAGTTCTGTTCGTGCCAACAGCGCCCCCATTTCCCGTCCCGCCGGCGCACAAAACGTTGGTGTCTTTCGTGGGGTCATACCTGCATTGGGACGGATCGATAATGTATCCAAGATGCTGACCTCCAGCCACATCGCAGGCACTGATCGACGCATTGGACACAAGGTCCAGCTGCGCGGTAGTGAGCGGAACGCCGCCGAGATCCTGCTCAATGACGGTCCACGGATAGAGTTCCGCCGTGATCAACATCGTCCAGTTGATCACGGGAAAGGCGGCAAGGATGCCATCAAAGTCCCCGGGGAATACCTGCGGTGGCGTGAAGGCTTCGCGACCGCCCATGGAGCCGCCATCGAAGTATGAATACAGCGGAGCGGAGCCGTAATACGCCGTTGCCAGAGCCTTGGTCTGCACAGCCAGCGCGTGCACGCTGCGTGTTGAGAAGTCGGTCCACTGTGCGGTGCTGACTGTCCCGTCCGGGTTCATTGCGAAGGAGCCCCCGTGTAACTCGTCCGAGTGGCCCGTGTCGGTGATTGCACTGATGGCCCCCTCCGTGGCTGCGATTGCCGCTGGGCTGCCCCCGGCGTTCAACTGGTTCATCACTGCCGCTGTTGATCCCGCAGTTCCGCCGCCCCACCCGCCGCTGCCGAGCACATGGACGCGCTTGTTCCAGTTGGCCGGAGAGGGTAGCCAGACCTCGAGGCCGATGCCCGGGGATGTCGACGGTGCGCTAGCTGGCCCCGGGTTACCCGGGCCCACATTGAGTTTGACCATGCAAAGGTCGTTGGCGGCCAATGGCGTCTGAGCGGTAACCGGCTCCGACAACACGAGCGGATCGCCTTTCTTGTAAGCTTTCACGCTCAGAACCGTGGTATTGGCATCCGGCTTGAATCCCGTTTTGATGGAATCGTCGCACGACAGCTTTGTAGAGGCAGTGGGCGTTAGCTGGTTGGAGTTACTACCGTCGCAGCCATTAAGGGCCGGAAGACCCAGAAGTGTCAGTATCAGCGAGCCGACCGACAAGGTGCTACCACGTCCGTATTTCACGTTGTCTCCAATACGCCGTAAATGGCGCGATATTCCATTCGCTGCCTCTGTGGGCAGGAGCGCGTCGTATCGCTCATGCGGACGATCGGGGATACCCGGAGTATCCCCCATCGACACCGTGTCTGCGCTATAGTGCATTAGACCGGTTGGTGCAATGCTATCGAATGCACTATGTTGCGGTCTTTCAAAGGCTTGCTGGGTTCTTTAAAAATCTTGCTTTTTGCGCCTGGAGAAGACGATGTTAGAGCGGCCAGCGGGTACGAGGACGAGGGAGCCCATCCAACTGACGGTCGGGGGCAAGCGGGTGCGCATTGATGAGGTGACTGATAGATCCGCCGGTACGGCGACGCGGTCTGACGCGTCTTGGTACGGTTTTCCATTGGAGCTTCATTCGCGAAGAGCGGAAACACACACACAGAATGCTCTTTGTTACCCGAATGCTCTAATCTGGCGGCAAAAATCAGGTTATACAACGGCTAGTATTTCGACGGGTTGCAAGCGATATCGAGCTGTCACCAATCCCGGGCAGTACATAGTCATTCAACGCGGTTTTGAAATCGACAGGACGCACTGTGAGTCGACGAACTACACAGGTACTGCTCTCGAGATTCGACCGGACCGGTTGGAACTGCTATTTCCGGGGGAGCGGAAGACGGTCGACTTTTCCGGCTTCAAGATCGCCAACGATTTGACGTTGGATAATTTCTTTTCCTTGATGGAGATGGAATTTCAAAGTTCCTCTCCATCGGGGAGACTTTAT
The DNA here is from genome assembly GCF_003386115.1 of Paraburkholderia sp. BL27I4N3. Classification (NCBI taxonomy): domain Bacteria; kingdom Pseudomonadati; phylum Pseudomonadota; class Betaproteobacteria; order Burkholderiales; family Burkholderiaceae; genus Paraburkholderia; species Paraburkholderia sp. BL27I4N3. Next base: position 38,907 of record NZ_QREJ01000003.1, read on the forward strand.
GCTGAAAGCCTGTCGATTGCCCTCGTGACATATCTGATCCACGCTTACACTCCAGCCAAACCATTGGAAATCAAAGGCAGGCTGACCGGTAAGCACTTGGAGGACGTAGAAACGTACATACGGGAGAATCTGTCAAACGAGCTAAGTCTGGCGGAGCTGGCTAACCTTGTACACACCAGCCCATTTCACTTCGCTAGATTGTTCAAAGCCGCCACTGGCTTCGCGCCACACAGATATGTTGTTGAGCAGCGCATCACGGCAGCTCAACGTCTTCTCCGCGCGGACCTTGATATCGCCTACATTGCCGCGCTTACGGGATTTTCGTCACAAGCGCATATGTCATACGTTTTTCGCCGTCATCTGGGCGAGTCACCGACCGAGGTGCGGCGACGCATCTGCGGCAAGAAGAGCGCTTAATATGCTTTTTTCGCAGACACAAAACTATCTTTCTCCAGCCGCTTGATCATCGGCCGGTAAGCCGTTGCGGGCTTGCGGGAGCCTGAAGCAATCGTCGCGTTTCAAACAAACGTGAGCGGTGCATCGCGCTGCGACCGCGTCGCGTCCTTGCCTTGCCGGTGAATGGCGATCGGAAAAGCGGGCTTTGTCGAATGAAAGGGAGGTGAGTGTGTCTGAATTTCCTGAACATTGCCTTGAACCCAGATTCGCCGCTGCCGCACGAGGAGGTACTTCGTCTGTCGGAGATCCTGCATGAAGCGTCGCCCGATGTCCTGGCTATCTTTTCGCCATCCATCGTGTTCGAAAATTGTGGGCACTACGCTCCCCCGCGAAACAGGCGCGATCGTCATCGCGTGCGCTATTGCGACGCATGTGCACAGCGCGGCTACCACAGCTATCTGCATGAGCTGAGTTGGGTTTCCAGATGTCCGTTCCATATGTGTGAACTGAAAGACGCATGGGTCGGAGTGCATGCAGATTCCGTCGCCGCCGGACACATGGCTGCACTCAACGTCGTGATGCAGGAGCGCTGCAGGTCGTGGCCGCATTGCGACAACTCGTTTCCTTCCGCCGAAGATGGATATCTGTCGCTTCTTGGAGACTGGGTCACCCGCGCTAGCCTGGCCGCAGAATCCCGGTCGGGAAGAGAGATATGGCGTTCAGAAGACGACGGATTTCCGGGAGACCTTTCGTTGGCCCAGGCGTTTGGGCAGTTGCGTGCTCTGGTGCCGATGCCTGAAGCAATTGAGTCTCTCTTTGCGGAAGCCGGAGACACTTGGGGCATGGAGACCTGTCAGTTTCCGCAGCAGACCAGAATCAAGCTCGAGCAGTTCCAGTCACGAGGTCTCGGATTCGCCCGCATCTTTGACTTCTATAAGTGCATCGGCGCGTTTTCAGCGGCCTGGCCTTCTTTTGTCACCCGCGCCAGGCATGCCCAGGACTCTCTCCGGGAGCGCCACGGCATCTGTCGGTGTGAATGGGAACTGACGGTTGAAGGGTGGCACCCCAACTGGGTCAAGGTGCATGCGGAGGAACGCAATCACTGGTCGTTCCGATGTCGATTTGACGTTGCGATTGCTGAACTTGATCTCTGTTGGGCACGTCAGGATCCGGGGCAAATCAGGCGCAATCCAACGCAAAACCTGTTGCGTTTCGTTGGACTGGCTCAGGAAATGCATGCTGCGGGGCTTGTCCGATATTCAAAGGGTTCGAAGTTATCAACCAAAGGATACCTTTATACCGATCAGCAGATTGCGTCGTGTTGCGAGTGGTTCACGATTCAGTGCTCTCGGACTTACTCGAAAAGGCGGCCGACTGGGAAGTCGAGGCGGCACACAGCGCTGTTTCGCGGTGGTTGGATAACATTGATCATGGGCTTCAGCCAAGGCAACGAGATGACCCAAAATATTGCACCCGCCTGCGCGAAACCAACGATGGTATGTTGCTCATTCGGTGGGTCAAAAACTCGGAGGGCCGGCGGCCTTCTGCAGGCGTTTCGCCACGAACCGGCTGGACCAGAAAACAGAATAACGGCGTGGAGACCAACGAAAATGCCGCGACGTGAGCTGCTCACTGCGGCCCAGCGCTTCGAACTGCTGGCCCTTCCTGACGATGAGCGTGCGGCAACACCGCGGCGATCATGACCGGCTCGGCGTGGCCGTGCTCATGATCTATCTGCGTTATCCTGCAGCGTGGAGATTACTTGCAAAACGGGAACAAAATTACTTGAACCAACGACAGCAAAAGTCACCGGCTCTCTGACTCCGTCATTTGACATAAAAGAAATGATCAACATTTGAACTGTGGGAGCTTTTTAGTAATGTCCGATTCAGGCTAATTAGAAATGTCCGATTTCCGCCCTGAGGCGCACGCTGTCGCGATGCGTTGACCCAGGGGGCAATCATGAATAGGCGTGGCCTGATCACGGCAACCATGCGCGAACTGGAACGAGTCAAGGTCATCGAGGCGGTCATTGAAGGCCGCCTGCGCTGCTTTCAGGCAGCCGAGCGGCTGGACCTCTGTGAGCGCCAGATCAGCCGGCTGTGCCGGCGTTATGAGGCCGATGGTCCAGCCGGGCTGGTGTCGGGCAAGCGTGGCAAGCCGAGCAACCGTGAGTTGCCCATCGATCTGCGTGCACGGGCCATGGCACTCGTGCGTGAGCGCTACGCCGATTTCGGACCGACACTCGCGTGCGAGAAGCTGGCCGAATCTCATGGCCTGGTGCTGGCGAAGGAAACCGTGCGGCGCTGGATGCGCGATGCCGGGCTGTGGGTGCCGCGCCGGCAACGGCCACCGAAGATCCACCAGCCGCGGGCCCGGCGCGCGTGCCTCGGCGAACTGGTGCAGATCGACGGCAGCGACCACCGGTGGTTCGAGGACCGGGCGCCAGCCTGCACACTGCTGGTGTATGTCGACGACGCCACCAGCCGGCTGATGGCGCTGCATTTCACGGCCACGGAATCGACGTTCAGCTACTTCGAGGCGACGCGGGCGTATCTGGAGCGCTACGGCAAGCCGGTGGCGTTCTACAGCGATCGGGCCAGCGTATTCCGGCCCACGTACAGCCGCACCGGCGCGCGGGGCGTCACGCAGTTTGGCCGGGCGATGTACGAGCTCAATATCGACACCTTCTGCGCGAACTCGAGCCCCGCCAAGGGCTACGCTGCATAGTGCACCTCATAGGTCGGTTGAGTGGGTGTTTATGTGGCGGAGCGTCGGCCACGGGTCTTTCCCTGGTGTAGGAATTTCACCGGTGCGTCGGCGCCGGGTGGCTCGAAGAGATATCCGCCCTTGTCGTCGTAGCGGTGGGCTACAAGCAGCCCCGCACGACGCCAGGTCTTCACGGTCGTCGGCATAACATCCAGCCGCTCTGCGATCTCGTCCTGGGTGAGCATTCCACGTTCACGTAACCTGTCACGATGACTCGTCAGCTTGTGTGACAGTCGAATCCGCGTGACCATTTTTGAACTAAACGGCTTGCCCCAGCCAGAGACGTGTCCCTGACGATTCAGCTGCGCCGCCGTTTCACCCTCGGTGTACTCGTTGAGAAGCCGATCCATTTCGGCAACGACTTCGCGTGGGGTCTGCCGTAATATCCACGCCGGCCTGGATAGCGGCACATGTAGCGTGTGTGTGGCGCCACCATTAAAGCGTATCTGAACGCATACGTCTGCACCTTTAAGCAAAGTCACGTCTGCGATGAGCAGTCGCGCCATGCGCTTTCGTTCGCGATCAGGTGTGCGGGGATCATTCCACAGACGAGGGAAGTCTCTGGCGAGTGCCATGATGCTCGCACGCTGTTTATCGTCAAGTCCGGTGTGATCTGCTTCGCGCCGCTTTTCGTAGTGATCCTGAGCGTCGGCGAGGGTGCGTAGCGCGTGGTTCCATTCAGCTTCGAGCGAGTCCGCGACCAATCGGTTCGCTGGATCGACCTGCATATAGCGGCGACGTGCCAGATCCGCTTCGTAGCGTGCTCGCTCTAACTTGTGGCGGTGCAGCCGGTCACACTCCTCAGAGCGACCCTCAAGTTCCTTCTGTATCGCCAGCGCGACCTCAAGCGTGACCGGCGTGACTGTCTCCACGAGCAACCTGCCAACGGCATTGTCAAGCTCACCACCGTGAACATGCTGGCACATGGGCGCCCCATGTTTGATGCCGTGACGCTGGCACATGTAGTCCGGCACCCTGCGCGTGCCCTGGACGTGATAGCGCACTGTCATTCGCTCACCGCATCTGGCGCAAATCGCAAGGCCCTGCAACAGCGCCGGACCTTCACGTGGCGCGCCCCTTTCCCGATCCATGCCCAGTGCGTGGGCATTCTCACGCAACACCTGAACATTCTGTTCGAACTCTTCCCAGCTCACATAAGCTTCGTGGGCGTCGTGGATCAGCGACACCCATTCCGCAGTGGGTATCCGGGCTGAGACCTTCTGCCCACCGGGATGCTTTCGATGGCGCGTGCGCCCGAAGCAGTACGCACCTGCATAGCGCGGGTGATGCAGGACCCACAGTACGCGTGAGTGCTCGAGTTCGCTCCACAGCACATCATCTTTCCGGGCTCCGTGCTGGACCCGATGCGGGAACAGAAGACCTTGCTCACGAAAGGCCTTGACCGTCGCCCACGCCGAACCGGTGCGTCGAAATGTACGGAAGAGCTGCCGGATGCTTTCCTGGATACGAGCGTCCGGATCCAGGCGCACGCGTGACCCGGTGTCATAGACAAAGCCGATGGGCAGCCGCATCTCCAGTTCCCCGCGACGCGCCTTATTGAGGATCCCGCCGCGCAGCCGTGCCCGCATGACGTGCAACTCAGCCTCGCTCATCGTGCCCTTCAGGCCGAGCAGCAATCGATCATTGAAATGCGCGGGGTCGTAGACGCCATCCTCGTCAAGAATCAGGCAGTCGGCCAGTGCGCAAATCTCCAGTAGTCGATGCCAGTCGGTGGAATTGCGTGCCAGGCGTGACACCTCGAGCCCCATCACAATCCCGGCGTGTCCCAGGCTTACCTCGGCGACAAGGCGCTGGAACCCTTGGCGATCTACCGCGGACGCGCCGGACAGGCCGAGGTCCGAGTCGATTACGACCACCTGATCATCGCGCCATCCGAGGGCGATCGCACGCTGTCGGAGGTTGTACTGGCGCTCAGTGCTCTCGGTATTCTCAAACAGCTGTCGCAATGTGGACTGCCTGTAATTCCGATCTCGGAATTATCGACATAATTCCGTGCAAAAAAATATGACCGAGTAGTTTGATTTTTATCGCACTCGTAGCGATTTCGTCCCAACGAAGTCGGCATTATCCTGACTCATCTTAAGGCAATCTTGATTGAAAGGTGGAGATCATCATGGAGCCGTCTTATAGTCGGTCGTGGTCGTTGAAGTGTGTGCTAGAGGGGCCGCTCGCGCCCTACATCAGTTCCTTTACTAAAACACTCGACGACCAAGGATTTACTCCTGAGTCGAGCCACGTGCAAACCCGATTGGTTGCTGATTTTAGCCGTTGGCTCAAGCAAACACACGCTGCTTTACCAGCGATTACGGACGAGCATATACCGCGCTATCTTCGTTATCGGGCTCGTCATCGACGTCCCAGATCAAGCGACACCTACGTATTAAAGCGGATGCTGGATTTTCTGCGCCAACAGGGTGCCATCGCAGAGTTGCCGACCGTTGCCATCAAGGTGACACCCTATCGGAAAGTATTGGACGAGTACACAGTGTACTTGCAGCAGGAACGTGTACTTTCGGCCGAGACGGTCGATATCTATGCGCGTTTTGCCCGAGTCTTTTTGACGGCCTGTTTCCCTGACCGTAAAAAGATGCAACTCACTTCGCTTCGCGCCGCTAATGTCATCGCATTTGTGCAGGAGCAGGTAAAGTTGCTGCATCTGGCGCGGGCAAAAATGATGGTCACTGCGCTGCGATCTTTCCTCCGCTATTTGCTTTACTGCGGCGCCGTCAAGTGTGATCTCTCTGCCGCTGTACCTACTGTTGCCAACTGGTCGATGTCAACAGTCCCTCGTGCGATCGCGGTGGAGCATGCGCAAGCAGCGCTCGCATCTTGCAACCGTCAAAGCGCCGTGGGCTCCCGTGATTATGCAGTTTTATTGCTGCTGGCGCGACTGGGTTTGCGCGCGGGCGAAATCGTCGCGCTCAAACTGGATGACATCGATTGGGATAGTGGAAGTCTCTATGTGCACGGTAAAGGCGCAAGAGGATGCCCCATGCCGCTACCGACCGATGTGGGTGAGGCGATCGCCGACTACCTGCAGAAGGGGCGACCACACAGTACCAGCCGCGCTGTATTTCTGCGTAGCGTGGCGCCGGTGGGGGAGTTCAAGGGGCAGGAAGCCATCGGATCTATCGTTGTTCGCGCGCTGGAACGAGCGGGGATTGATACGCCTCGCAAGGGTGCGCATCAGTTTCGACATCGACTGGCCTGCGATCTATTGCGCCAGGGTGCTTCCCTGGCAGAGGTTGGCGAGCTGTTGCGCCATCGTCATCCAGAAACAACGGCGATCTATGCGAAGATCGACCTTGCTGCCTTACGCACGCTGGGCTTGCCCTGGCCGGGAGGTATGCAATGAACACATTGCGCGAAGCGGTTCAGAGCTACTTAGCGTTGCGCCGCGGCCTGGGATTCAAGCTGCTTCTTGCCGGCAACGCTTTGCAGGACTTTGTCACGTTTATGGAAAGGCGGCGGGCTGTTCACATCACCCTACGCCGCGTGCTCCAGTGGGCACAGCAACCAAAGCACGCTCAGCTGGCAACTTGGGCAGCACGATTAGGTTATGTCCGTGGATTTGCCCAGTACTACAGTGCCTTCGATCCACACACGGAGATTCCGCCGTGCGCCTTGATGCCGTACCGCCCGCGCCGAGCGAAGCCCTACCTTTACAGCAGCAAAGAAATTGAGGCTTTACTTCAAGCCGCATTGACTCTCTCCGGTGGAGTGGGCCTGCGTCCGTGGACATACTATTGTTTCTTCGGTCTGCTGAGTGTGTCGGGATTACGCCTCGGTGAAGCGCTCGATTTGACACGGGAAGATGTTGACCTGGAGGAAGGCATTGTGACGGTTCGGGGGAAATTCGGAAAAATGCGGATGGTGCCACTGCATAAGTCAACCCGGCAAGTGCTTGCTGATTACGTAAAACGTCGTGAGCGTTTTCTTGCTGGACGCTCCGCGCTCCACCTGTTTGTGTCAAGCACGCTTAATCCATTGCATCGCGCGGACGTGTACAGAACGTTCCATGCGTTGTCGCGCCAAATCGGTTTGCGCAGCCCCACCGCTACCCACGGTCCGCGTTTACATGATTTTCGCCACCGATTTGCCACAGAGACCCTAGTGCAATGGTACCGCAATGGCGAAGATGTTGAGCGCCGCTTACCGCTTTTATCCGCTTATCTGGGGCACGTTCATCCGAGCGATACCTACTGGTACCTCAGCTTGTGTCCGGAGCTGATGGGGCTGGCGGCAAAACTGCTCGAACATCACTGGGAGAACCCATCGTGAAATCGACCGCCCGCTTTTCCACCCTTCTGCAGGCCTTCTTCACCCAGCGACTCATGCAGCAAAAGCAAGTCAGTTCACACACGATCGAATCTTATCGTGACACGTTCCGGTTGCTACTGAAATTCATACAAAAGAGACGACACAAGCAGCCGGCCAGTTTGTTGTTCGAAGATATCGATGCACCACTTATCTGCGCGTTTCTCGACGACTTGGAAAAGCAACGTGGTATCAGCGCGCGCAGCCGCAATGTTCGCCTCGCCGCCATCCGCTCCTTCTTTCACTATGCGGCCTTTGAAGTACCTTCTCGATCCGAGCAGATTCAACGGGCACTCGCTATTCCCGCCAAACGCTATACCCGCACTCAGGTCGGATTTCTGACACGACCAGAGGTCGATGCGTTACTGGCCGCGCCCGATACGAGGACGTGGAGTGGTCGTCGGGATCACGCGCTGCTCCTGACGTCGGTGCAAACCGGCATGCGCTTGTCTGAAATGACAGGACTCAAGCGACAGGACGTGACCTTGGGCACGGGCGCCCATGTTCGGGTAGCGGGTAAAGGTCGAAAGTCCCGTTGCATACCCCTCACCGAGCAGACCCGTGCGATCGTCAAGAACTGGCTGCAGGAGACTGCCAAAGCAGACAGCGACATCGTGTTTCCCAATGCGCGTGGTGGTCGTCTAAGCGCCGATGGCGTGAGTTACATTCTGACGAAACATATTGAGACGGCCCGCAAGACCTGTCCCTCCCTGCGAAAAAAGCGCGTGACTTTCCACCAGCTTCGACACACCTCGGCGATGGAAATGCTGCGAGCGGGTTTCGACGGCACCATGATTGCCCTGTGGCTTGGTCACGAGTCCCCCGAAACCACACAAATTTATTTAGATGCGGACCTCGAATTAAAGAAGAAAATGCTGGAGAAAGCCACACCCCATGACGGTAAGCGGGGAATTTACCGACCTGATGATCAACTGCTGGCCTTCCTCAATGGATTGTAACGGGCCAGAATAATGCCGAGCATTGTGCCGCCGCATGCTGCGACAGTACCTTGCAAATAAGAACTTCAATTACATCATTCATAAATGCTCGGCCATAACTTTTTACACGGAATTATGCCTGACATACAGGTAGGCACTTCTTTTCAGATGCCGGGCCTGGACTTTCGCGTTCGTCTGATCGCTCATGCCACCACCTCCACCGTCGCAATTGCCATCGTCGCCACAATAGCGACCAGATTCTGTTCGAGACCGACAGGCAGATTCGGTCCCCTCGGGTGCGCAACCGGTACTGGACTAAATGGAAGCAATTCGGTGACAGACTTCATCCAGACCGCCATACCCTTGAACATAAACAGGGCGCGGCCTCGCATCTGCGTGGGACCACCTCCGCCCGGTTCGAGAACTTCCCGGCGCAAGTCTTCGTAGTACCGGCTTAGGGACGGGGCATCGCGCGCCGTTACGGGAGGATTTACCGTCGTTTTTTTTTCGAGCGCGCCAGGGCGCGCTCCACGGTGCGTCGATGCACCACCAGACCAAACCGCGCCGCAATCCGATCAATCAGTTCCTGCACTTCCAGCCCGGCGTGAATCGCACACGCTTCTTCGATGAAGCGCATCACCTCATCGGTGATCTTGTGAGGTCCATGAGGACCGCGCTTGACCGGCAGCAACCCAGCCAAACCATCGCGCTCGAAGTCGGCCTGCGCCTTGTAGAAGGTCGGCCGGCTGACTCCGAAGTGTGCGGCCGCATCCGCAATGGTTTGCCCGTCCACGCGTACGCGTCGCAACATTTCGTAGCGGACTTGAACCAGATCCCGGGGATCGAAGAAGTCGCTTTCGATGAAGGCAGGATCAGCGACGTCCTGCGGGCGCGGATTCACAGTGCCACTCTCTTCGAGAGCAGCGAGTTTCGGGTCGGGTTTTCGGAAGCGGGACATATGTAATGCAAATTATGACCAAATGTATGTGATGTCAAGGTCTTTTTGCATTTTTTGCACGCGAATGCCCAGATAATATGGCCGATTTAAGCCTAGGACTATCTGGCCATGAACACAGAAGCATCACTGAATGGCGTAATTTAATTTACATAAAAGGCATTATTTACTTGACATTTTTCTCCTGCCTGCGCGACCTTTTGAATGTCTGCTCGCTTCTCCGTACCGGGCAATGAGCATGGTCAATTGCAACAGATCTTCAGTGCGGAAATGCGCTCGTCCCGCGGACACTGTCTCGAATGCATTGGGATCCGCGGCGCTCGTCCAGGCTGCCGGCATGCGCTTCAGGTCACCCGCGTCGTCGTGGAAGTAGACGCGGTCTTCTCCCCACGTGCTGCGCCGTTCTATAAGCGTGAATTCTCGTCCGTGCAACGGATGGAAGGGATGAGTGACCCGAAACAACTGTTTCGCATCGGTCAGATCGCGTGCAGTTGACTGCTTTTGCCAAGGGCCGCGTCGAGCGCGCGCACCTGACACTGCAGGACCGGCTCGTGAAGGAACTGCGGCTGCGCGGGATCAGCACGATCGCCGGCGCCAACGCATATGCGCCCGCCTTCATGGCCGCGTACAACGCGCGCTTCGCGAAACCGCCGAAGAGCGACTTCGACGCGCACCGGCCACTGCGCGCTGACGAGAGTCTGGACCGGCTGATGACCTGGCGCGAGACCCGCCGCGTCTCGAAGTCGCTGACCGTGCAGTACGACCGCGTGATGTACCTGCTGGAGGACACGCCGGTGAACCGGAAACTGATCCACCGCTACATCGACGTGTGGGAGTACCCGGACGGACGCATCGAGATCCGCGCAGATGATGAGGTTCTGCCATGCAGGCCGTACGACAAACTGGCCGAGGTCGATCAGGGTGCCGTGATCGAGCACAAGCGGCTCGGTTACGCACTGCAGGTCGCGCAGGTCATCCAGGCGCAGCGCGACAACCGGCGTATCTCCGGCTCCCCTTCCCGCACGAATCAAGGCCAGGCTGTGCGCAAACCGAAGCGGCCGCCCGGCACGAAGAAGCAACGCGAATTCACGCAGGCCGACATCAACGAGGTGGTCGCGGATCTGGCACAGCGCAGACAGCCGGAACCATCTGGAAAACCTGGTCGTCGGTCTACAGGTGTGAGCTGAACGGACTTAAGCGCCCTGCTTTTGCAGGCACTGTTCTTCAACACTGCATGAACGGTAACCCATGAAAGACAAATCTTTTAACCCTCAAAAACACGACATCTGTATTTAGCTGCCGCTACGACATCTTGAAATGGCCTCGACATGAACGGTCGTGCTTTTTCCGTCCAGGTCCATCCGCGAAGCCCGAACCTCGTTACCCCGGCAACCGTGCAGCGGGCATAAAGTCGTGGACGGTCAGCGAGACCGCCCGTCGGGTCGCGCCAGGCGTTTTCGTTGCGCAACGGCGGAGATCCGGTTGCGGCCGTTTTCGAACGTCGTCAGCCTGAGCGTCCCGTGGGTGCCACGCGGTAGCCAGAAACATTCTTCAGGTGCGTCACGTGCAATGACGCCTTCGACCTCGAGGCCGCATAGCGACAGTGTAAAAACCACAGCGCGTCGATCCGGGGAGATGGCGGGCGCGCGATCAAGCGCTTCCGTAGTGAACCCCGTCCAAAGCATTCGCGATCCTTGATGTGTTTTGCACCACGCCTTGCTGGGATCAATCTGCCAGAAGCTGGAAGCGGCGCGAGCACTGTCTGACAGAATGTGATCCAGCGGATGTCCGGGACCCCTCGATAATGGGTCCCGAAACAGGCTTCGGTCACCGGATGGCCGTCTCGCCGTTGCCAGCTGAGGGTTTTCGGTTGCGGTCAGGCGGTGGACAATAGACCGTTAGTTGCGGATTACTCGATATCGAGCAGCACAGCTTTTGCAGGAGCAGTGTGGATGAGCGGAACGGGCGACAGCGCTCCGACGGCAGAGTACCGGTCATGCAGAGATGCCAGTTCCCGCTAGCGTGAACGCAATAGCCGCTTCTGAAGCAGCTCTTCAACCAGGCTATTAATGCTTTCTTCGTAACCGCACGCCATTTACGCGCCGCATTTACGCGCCGCGAAAACACATCATAGTCATGCGGCTGCAGGATCGTACACGCCCTGAAATATTTCATACACTCAACTTTGCCGCGAGAACCGCATTTGGCATCAAGAATGCTGCAATATCTGAAAGCACACCGGCCAAATCGCCTGGGTCAAAAGCGACATCACCAATAAACGCACGCCATTGTTGCTGTTTTTGCTCATCCGCAGCGAAGACCTGCGTCAGCGCATCCGGCAGTTCGGTGGGAACCGCGGTCCCTCGACGGGCAAACGTCGCTGCGATCGCCCGTGCCAACCGATCGCCTTCGAATGCAAAGGAGCGGCTAATGATCCAGATATCATAGAAGTCTTTCAGCCGGGTGTTCGCATGCCCCAACGCCACCATCGCCTGGAACTTCTCCGCTATGACGGTTTCCCGAGCGTAGGCGCGCAATCGCGGCGCAGGAAAATCCAGCAGGGCTGGGTAGTCCAACATCTCGACACCTGGCTCCACCGCATCGCCAAATCCAACGTCGATCGTCAACCTGATTCGGGCACCGCTGATGGACGCCGTAGTCCGCAGCCTGAGACCGCCATATTCTGTCTCCTCGCGAATACGATCGACCCCGAGCGAGTCAGCGTCGAACGTCACGCCGTCGTTGAATTCTTGACGCAGAATTTCGCGAAACGTAGTCAGCACCTGCTCCGGATTTGAATCACCGAAGCCAAGCAGGTCAAGATCGCGCGTACCACGATGCGGGTCGTCAAACCAGCTTATCAGGAGCATGCCGCCCTTCAGCACGAAGCGGTCAGCATGACGCGATTGGCTCAGCCGGAACAAAAACCTCTCCAAAGCAAAGCGCGTCAATACCAGGTCGAAACTCTGGCCGTTCGACTTCGAAAGCTGAAGTAATTTTGCGCGGACTGAGGCACCGACGTTTTTAATTTCCTTAGCCATTCGCGGTCAGTGCCTCCAGATAGGGGCGAATGACGGTAGCAACGCCACCACATTCAGCCTCGCGGGCGATCATTCCGGGAGTCGCCTTACGTTGTTGAAGCGCCTCCTGAAGCCCTTCGATCGCAACCGAAAGTCCGATCTTGGTTCGGTGCCGGAAGCAGTCCGCGATGGTTTTGGCTACACCAAATACCTTTACAGGCACGCCTTCGACAACATGAATCTCAACGCCTTCGGTGAGTAGGGCCCCGGTGAATCGGACAACCCGCAGTGGCATACCGGCATTTATGGGAGCCCAGTCCTTCTGGCCAATAGCCATCCAGACCTTGCCAGGAAGGCGATCGGTGAGCCCATGAAATGCGAGTGCCGAGACGAGACACACGACCCCCTTTGGCAGGCGCTTGGCTACCTCCGCCAGCGTGTGATTGGCGTCAAGCGGGGCGTCGGAAAGCTGATAGAGCCCGCGGTCAAGCCGAATCACCTCTCCTGCCCGTTCCATGCGGCTCACAGTAGCTGCAGTCACGCCAGCGGCCCGAAATTCGGCAAGGCGTACGATTCCGCGGGCCTTGAGCAAGGCATGGGCGATATGGCGTTGAGAAAGGGCTGGGGACATTGATACAAAAACGCGGAATATATGAGCTATACACCAAGGATTTGTATCATACCCGAATACACGCCAGTTGTCGCAGCACCATAGGGTGCTCCTAGAGTCAATGATAACAAACAGCCCGCAGCGGCCCTATCCAAGCGTGGATGCCTCGCGCCATGAGGACTGGATCGCCGAGCAACTGGACGCGGTTAAACCGCCCGATTCTCCCGGGCGCGCGGCGCGTTCATGTTCGTCATCAAGGTAGTCGAGCGCGTCGCCGACCGGCTTGAGCGGATTGTGCCGACCGGGTGGCGTGGTGTCATCGTCCGGCTCGCCCTCCGTCTCCGGCTGCTGACGGAAGGAAGCCAGCGCGCAGCGATGCTCGCCATAGCCATGCATGCGCACGAAATGACGTGGTCCCTCTTCCCGGACCCGGGCCGTCAGCCGCGGTTGCGTGGCGGCTCCCGGCCAGCAGTCGCATTCGAGCCATTGCCGTACGTGCCGCCCGTTGTGCATCTCCTCAAGGATGGCCGCCACCCGTTCAACATCTCCGCCCGGACGTCCTGCCCGGCGCTGCAGAACCTGCGCACCGCCGTGCTCTCTTCAGGGATGAGCTGCCGCTTGACCCTGTCGGGGTGATCCCGATCAATCAGGCGCATGGCTGTCCGTCCTCAGTGTGCATGACGCGTGAGCATCGCGAGACTGCGCACGCTCGCGAGCGACGCCTCGTAGCCGCGCAGCGAGCCGTGTAGCTGACGGGTCACGGGTTGTGTCGCCACGCTCGTCGATATCCCGGTTCCGACAATGGGCCGCGACGGTGGTTCCGGCAGGACAGAAAGCCGCTCGAAGCGGATAATGCGCGATGAATGACTGTTCATCCGGACGAGGCCGTCTTCGACGAGCGTGCACAGCATGTCCTTGACTTGGGCGGTCGACGTGTCGGAACGCTTTGCCAGTTCGTGTGCCTGATACGCGCGTCCTGGCTTCATGAGCTGGAGCAGTTTTCCGGAAGTGAGTTTCATCGTATTCTCCGCCACACCGTCGTGCAGTGTACTGCGGCCGGCGCTTGCAGACCATCGGGCCGTTCAGTGCGGCCGGCACCCGTCTGATATGCCAACTCGACTGCATACGACGGACGATTGCTGGTCTCGGGCTCGTCAGGCGAGAGACCTGTTCACGGCCCTTTCTCAACGCCGCCGTACTTCGAGTTGACCGAGCTTTTCTGGTCGCCGCCGACTGATTTGCACTGGCTCAGGAAGTCACCGCGGGCGCTCGATGTCCCGCTCAGATCAAAGTGGCCGTGGTGATACTTCACGATGGAAAAGTAGTTCGCCTCGTACTGGCTGCAGTCGCTGCCGCCACTCCCACCGTTCATCAGCCCGGCAAGACAGAGCACCGCACCGCACGCGTCCTCATTGTCGTCGGCGTGCGCCGGTGCGCTAATGAACTGGCCGGCCAGCAGCGAGCTGGCCAGAAGCATTCCCAGAATGGTTTTCATGGTGTGTCCCCCCTGCATCACAGCAGTCCGTGCAGCAGCGCGAACGCGCCCAGAGTCACGGCGGCCGACACCAGTGCGGCCCCGCCCATCCATGCCGCGAGTTCGAACCGTGTAAGGGCCGACCTGTTGCTCCAGCCTGCCTCGCGCAGCACGTCCCTCAGCAACTGGCGGCTGCGCCCATTGGCCTCGTCGTACTGCCGCAGCGAGATCTCACCGAGCAACTGGTCGCGGGCCTGCGCGAAACTCACCGCCTGCGCAAGCACGTCGGCGCTCGATTCGGAAAACTGCTTCAGGAACTGTTCGTGGCGCGACGCATACCGCAGCAGCGTCAGCTCCCCGTCATCCTTGAACTGTTTGCCGCTTGCCTCGAGCAGTTGCGACAGGTCTTTCACGTCGCGGCGCAGGAGCGACAGCTCGCCAAGCACCGCCCCGATCAGTTCCTCGCGGATCGCATCGTCTGGTGCGCCCATCAGTGCACCAGTACATCAAAGACCGCATCAAGTTCCGAAGCCGCCCGGTTCGCGAGGCGCTTGAGTGCAACCATCTGGCGGATGTAGGCGCGCTGGGCTTCGGGCGCTCCCTCCTCCATCGCCTTTGCATTCCACGCGACATAATCCGTGGGGTCGTCGCGGATTTCGATGATTGACCTGTCGAACGGCTTGATCTTTTCGAAGATCGGGTTTTCGTAGATGACCGCCTCGTTGTTCAGGACGAAGCCGCCTTTGCTCTGGTGATGATCGAATATCCGCAGGAACGCCTTGCGAAGGTCGGATTTCGTGTCGACCGTGTTAAACAGCAGCCGGATCCTGTCGGGCCGCACGCCAAGATCGCGCAGCTCGTCCAGCGTCGCGATGGTGTCGACCTGCTGTTTGACCACCGGTACGGTGGGAACCACGAAGATATCGAAATCCTCGTGTGATCCATCGTAACGTTGCATGAGACCGATGAAGTCTTCGACGTTCGATGCGCCTACGTCGACGACGACATTCTTGAGCATCATCATCTGCTCCTGCAGTTCGTCGAACTGGCTTCCCCGAAGGGCGTCCTCTTTTTCGTGATCGTCCGAGTTGATCGATTCGATCGCGATGACCTGCGCACCTTCGAGGCGCGGTGCGAGAAGATGACGGGCGACGGTGCTCTTGCCGACGTTCCCGGAAAAGTTGATGACTGCAATCTTCATAGTGTCCTGCTCCTGTTGTTCAATCTGACGATGACGGTCGCGAGACGAGCGCGGCCGCCCGCTGTGATCTGCTGCTTTACGGTTCCATTTCGAGGGTCGGCCCGTCGTGTTCGACGGTGTGTGACTGCGGGTCTCCTCCATGCTCCCGCGACGCATGGTGCGTCGACTGCGGCGCGGCCTGGGCCTGCCCCCGCTGTTCGCGCGCGATCTGCTCGCGCACCGCCTCGATGGTCGCCTCGCTGACCTGCGGCATCGGCACCTCCAGCGGCCGGTTAGCTGCGCGCGCCTCGGCCACGGCGCTTTCGAACTCCCCCATCAGCTTCTCCTGCTGCTGCGCCGGCAGACCCTTGATTTCGTCACGCAGCACCTCGCGCGCGGCCTGCGCCTTGATGCGTTCGCGCGCCTCATCGAGCGTCTTCCGCTGTTCCTTCGAGTATTCCCAGTCTCCGTTCAGGAAGCGTTCGCGCGCCTCATCGATCCGACGGCGCTCATCCACGTCGCGGCGCACGCTGGCCAGCGCCTCGCGCTGCACACGCGTGGGCAGACCGGGTACATCCGGCGAGGACACCAGCCATTCGTTGCGTCGGCTCCCGACCGACTTTGGGGCGAGTTCTTTACCCTTGTCGTCGAACTGACGCTGCTGCGTGGTTACCGTTTTACTGCCACCCTTTTCCAGCTCGATCCGCTGACCGGGTTGCACACCGCTTTCGCCGATCGCGCGTTCGAGATCCAGTCCCCACACGGTGTGTTCACCGCTGGCCGTGCGCACGGTCGCGTAATAGCTCCGGTTCTGTTTCGGATCGTGATTGAACGGTGCCGCGCCGTGCGCGACCAGTACGCCCGCGGTCACGCCAGCCGCAGACTGATCCAGCGGCGGCGAGGCCGGTTGGGAACCCGCTGTGGGCTGATCTGGCTGCGGCGGCTGCCTGTCAGCCTTCAGGTCAGTCTTCGAGTCAGCCTTCGCGTCAACCTTCGATCTCGTCTGCGCCGGCCCGCGGCTCGCCTGCCGGGACGCCGGCATCGGACCGGCGACTGCCCCGCTGGCGGGATCCTGCACGGGCTTGCCCGGGCCCACGGTATCGGGTTTCTGGCCGTCAGCTGTATCCAGCGAGTTCGTGCGGGCTGCCTCGCCGTGATTCGATCTGTCTGCGGCGCCGATGCGCATCGCCTCGCGCGCGGCGGTCAGCGCGGCCCGATCCTGCGCAGCAGGTTTGAAGCCGCGTGTTGGCACGCCCGCAAGCTCGGCCGCAATCCACGCCTGCCGGCGGAATTCCTCGCTGCCCTTCAGTTGCAGCTCGCCCCAGTGCTTCGCCTTCGCGACTTCGACCATGTGCGCGATCACCTCGCGGTCCTCGCTGGCCGTGGCGAGTGAACGGCCCTTGTCCTCGAAGTGCACCGTCTCGCTTTTGCGATCGAGAAACTTGCCCTCATGCGCGACATAGCAGTTACTGACCGACTTCGGCACGTCATAGCCGGTCTTCTCGAAAACCGGCTTCGGCCGGACGCTGTTCTCCGGACCGTCGCCCTTCTTCCCGAGCAGTCTGCCAGTGCCGACGGCCGGCTTCACCGCCTCGTCGGTCGCCGTGTCGGCGGTTGTGTCGGTCGCGACGTTGGGTGCGGCGTTGGATGCGACGTGGGGCAATGCATCGCCCTTGAGAAGCCTTTCGGCCTTCTCCCGATCGGCCGAGCGGATCTTCTTCAGGTGCTCTCTGGTCGCGTTATCAACAGGCGTGTCGGGACCGCCGGGCACGGCGCGCGCGTCCGGCTCGTTCGCCGGTGGCGTAGTACGGGCGCGGATTGACGACGCGTCGCCCGTGTTGGCCGCATCGCGTTCGCGGTAATCAATCTGGTCGGCAGGAAATTCGATTTCGTTCATATCGTCACTCCTTGAGGTTCAGGCTGCGACTGAGGTGCTGCGGTCTGCCCCGACACGGCGTCCCCCGCGTCCGGCAGGACTTCACGCAGATAGGGCATCAGCTGGAAGAGCGATGCACGGATGCTGTTGCGGTTGGCGAGGTGCGCAGGCGCGAGGACACCGATCTCGTGTTCGCGAACATTTCGGACGTCTAGCGCCTGCCCGGCGGACTGTGGGGCCGCGGCTGCGGCCGCCGCGGCCTGCTGCGCGCGGCGGGCCGCATTCTGCGTCTGCCACCACTGCTCGACGTCGATCCTGGGCACGGGTGCGCACAGCTCACGCGCGACGAACGCGGCGTGTTTCATCTGTGTTTCGTCCGGAAGCTTCGGACCGAAACCGAACCACGCGCGGCGGCGGTTGGTCTTCTCCAGCTTCGCCATCACCCCCTGCAGGTAGGGGCTCTGCCGCACGAGCCGGTCGACGAGCTCGGCGTCTTCATAAAAAAACGCCTTCTCGCACAGGATCGGCTCGCACCCTTCGATCGTGATGATCTGTTTGTTGTGCTTCAGGGCGCGCAGCTCTTGCGGCATCATCAGTGCCCTGCCGTGCTCCGATTCGTTGGTGCTGGTCGACGAACTGCGGCCACGACTGCGGCTCTTCGAGCGCGCCATAAGCGTGAAGGTCCCGAGCATCTTCGAGTACTCTTCCGACTCCTTCACCGTGCGCGGCACGTAAAGGCTCCTCATCTTGCAGTTGATCGCCAGCGTTTCGGCACCGTGCTTTCCATACAGCTTCGGATCCTCGAGCTGGGACATGCCCTGGAAAATCAGCATCAGCCTCAGGTTGTAGCCCGCAATGAACGCGTTGGCCGTCTCGATGATGTCGATCTTGCCGGGCGCTGCAAACTCGTCCAGGATCAGCGCACACTGGTATTTGAGCGCGGGATTTTCCGCAGGCAGCTCACGCGTGTTCAGATCGATCAGCTGCGAGAAGAAGAGATTGACCAGCAGCGCGCCGGCTTTCAGGTCCCCCGGCTTGATGCCGACATAGATCGACATGCGTTTTCTGCGCACATCAGCCAGATCGAAGTCCGAGCGGCTGGTCGCCGCGTCGACCACTGGATTGCTGAAGACGTTCAGCGGCGCGGTCATCGTCGATACGATATTGGCAAACGCCTCTTTCGATTGCGACAGGAAGCGGTTCAGCGCATCGAGACATTCGAAGGTCAGCGGCGGCAGCCCCCCGGTCGCTGGAGTCGCGTGAGCGGCATCGGCGCGCGTGCTGACGATCGACAAGATATGTTCGCGGATCGCACGGCCCTTCCCGGAGGCCTGTCGTAACACTTCGCCGAACGTGCAAGGCAGCGAGGGCGTTTCCAGCAGGTACAGGACGATCCCGATGAACAGGTTGCGCGCATTATCGTTCCAGTACTTCAGACGCGCATCGACGTTGGACGGATACAGATGCTCGCCGATCGTCATCACGTCGCCCACTCGCGTGTACGGCGCGCGGCGCCGGATGTATTCAAGCGGGTTGTACGCGTGCGAGCGGCCGTCTTCCGAGAACGGCGCCCACAGCCAGGTTTCGTGACCGCACGCCCGCCGGTAGCCGGACGTGTACAGATAGTTCTCTTCCTTGATGTCCTCGACCACGACCGAATCGGGATAGGTGAGAAGATTCGGGATCACGAGCGATGTGCCCTTGCCGGAGCGGGTGCCGGCGGCCGCCATCAGGAAATCCTGGCCGTAGTACTTCAGGTATTCACCCTTGTACTTGCCCACGATGAACGGCGGATACAGGTGTGGCGAAGTCGTCATGGCTATTTCTTCTCCAGCAGGCCCGCTTTCACGATGTCACCGCGGGTGGCGAACCGGGCTTCGCCAAACTGCGCGAGGCGCTTGCGGCCCGACACGAGTGCCATCGTGATCACAGCCACCGGCAGGCACGTGATAGTCACCGACAGCAGCGTGCATACCTTGAGCGCGCGTACCACCGCGGGCACGTCACCGTAGGCGTGCCAGTAGTCGTACAGCGTGAATACGCCCACACTCCCCTCAGGCAGCTTCTGCATCTTCGCGAAAAGCTCGCCGGCGGCGAACTGGCCGAGGAACGCGAAGCCGCCCAGGATCAGCAGGAAGACCACGACGGGGATCAGGATTCGAAGAGGTTTGGGCATGACGGGTCCTCAATGGGTGGGCGCGTCATTCGCAGTCTTTCCCATCACGCGTCCTGGAGTCCGGTAACGCGAGTTGCCTGTGCAACCGCATCGCGTCGCGTACATTGCGGAAAGGGCCGTGAGACGCATTGCCCCGGGCGTGGCGGCACAGATCGACCGGCTCCCACAGCAGGTAGCGCCACTCGTCGTAGACCAGGTATCGCGCGATCGACCAGCCCGACGGGTGGACCATCGCGAATTCGCCGGACGGCCGCCATCTGCACAGACCGGGATCGTCAGCGGCCACCACAGCGGCCACCTCGGTGACGTCCATGGCGCTCATGAGGTGCCCCCCAGCAACTGCGCCTTGCCGATCGGGTCGTACCAGATCTCGGACAGGCGCTTGTCGCGCATGAAGAGAACCAGGTCCACGGTCACGCGGACCTGTTCCATGATGAATTGCCAGTCGAGCGTCTGGCCCACCACGCTCTGTTTGATGAGCGTGGCGATCCGCGACGGGGTGGAGCGTGCGTCGTTGCAGTGGACGGTCGTGATGCCACCGGGCGTGCCGGTGTTGAGCAGCGTCATGTAGTCCCACGTTTCGTCGCCGCGCAGCTCGGCGAGAAACACGCGGTCGAACTTCATGCGCAGCGTCGAGCGCACCAGTTCCTTCGCGGGCAGTGCGTCGCTGAAGAACAGGTGCACGCGGTTTGGATGATTCGGCAGTGACAGCTCCGGCGTATCCTCGATCGTGCCGATGCGCTCGCCGGACGGCACCAGGTCCGAGAGCGCCTTGTTCAGTGTCGTCTTGCCGGAGCCGGTGCCGCCGGCAAGCACGATGTTCAGCCGGTTTGCGACGGCGAGCTCGAGCATGCGCGTCACGTTGCGCTGGCTCTTCGCTTCCAGCATCTCAAGTTCGAACGGCTGCAGGTCAAGTGTCGCTGGCATGGCGCGACGCGGCGAGACGTCGCGATAGCCCTCGAACCAGCCGTTGCGCTCATACTCGGCGACGGAAAAGCGCACGTTCGACGGGATGCGGATCGTGATCGAAATGGTGTCCTGCTCGCACGCCGGCTGCATCAGCACGTGCCCGCGCTGGCCGTCGGGCAGCACCACGGGGTGAATCGGCTCCTTGGTGGAGAACCTGCCGCCCTTCATGACCGTCAGCGCGTTGGCGAGCTTGAAGCACGCATCGAGCGTGCAGGCGGGCGCATCGTGCCGCTTCCAGCTGCCACTGCCCTGCGTCCAGATTTCGCCGGGCCGGTTAATGGCCACCTCAGTGAGGCTGCCGTCGAAGAAGTTCGCGATGCCCATCTGTTTGAGGAAACTGCGGGCGATCGTGCCTTTCTCGATCACATCGATAACAACGGCGCTCATTCGTACTCCTTGTCAGCAGGTAGACATACCCGGTCGCGGACCGGGCGCCAGTCGGGGGGCAGTTAGTCGGACGGTACGGGTCAGCGATGCGTGACGACACCGTCCTGCGGCTCGATCCGCACGGACACGCGGTACGGCTGCCGGTCGTCCGGCACGCTACTGGCCAGCTCACGCAGCGTTTGCGCGGGCGACGTCGAAATCACGGTCGCAACGAGGGAGGCTGAGGATGCAGCCGGGCGCCTCATGTTCCAGACTGCAACACCACTCACGAGCGCCACACCCAGCGCCCATGCAAGCCAGACGGGAAACGGACGTCGCGGCGTCGTGATGGACGGCGAACTGTCGACCTGACGGTTAGTTGCAGCAACCTCCGTTGGCATGATGGCCTGATGCGCAGGATCATCGAGGGCGGGCAACGCGCTATCACCCCATTCGGACAGCGTGATGCCGATACGCGCGCCGACGCTGTGCAGCAGGTTGCGGCGCAGCGCCACTGACATGTCGTCGATGCGGCAACCGTCGAGCGCCATGCAATTGTCGAACGCATGCTCGTCGGCGATCTGAAGAAGGGGCAACGTATCGGGAAGCCGACGCGCACGCCGCGCATCGACCCGTTCGGCCAGTTGCCGGACCGTGTTGCCGTAGAGGCAGAAACACAGGGCATCGCGCAGCTTCGCCTCGAACATGTCACGATCGAGCCCGTGCAGCGGAAAGTCCTCGGGAAAGGTGACTTTCAGGTTCATGCGTGCGCTCCTCACTGCTGTCCGGTTAGCTGACCGTTCTGGCCGACCGCGTTACCCTGCGCGTCGACGTTCTCGTAGACGCTGCTCAGGTCGATGTCGCGTGCGACGAAGATATTGATCACCGAGCCCTGGTTCGAATACGCCGTCGGCGGGATGTTGATCGTGCTGCGCAGCGTCTCGGCGGCCACGTCCTGCGTGGCGTTCGAACTGTTCGACAAGGTGATCGTCTGGCCCGCTCCGATCGCCTTGTTCGCGAGCGCCTGACCAAAGTCGCCGATCAGGCTCACCATCAGCGCTCCCTTGAAGCGCTGCCAGAAGTGCTCGTCGACCCAGGCCGGGATGCCGGCTGCGCCGAGCGGATCGGTCGCCGGCGAATTCAGCGGAATGCGCACGTCACCGTCATCGATCTCGTCCCAGATCGCACCGATCACACCCTGTCCCTGGATGACCGCGTCGCGCTGCTCGCCCTTGGCGATGGCGCCCTTGCGGACCAGCAGGGTCGTGCCATCGTCGGACCAGACGTCCTGCGCGATCGGGCAGCCGATCAGGCCCGGCCGGTCGGTGCGGATGGCCGTCGCCTGCCCGCAGCGGATCATCGTGTTGCGACTGAGCAGGTAGTGGCGGTTCGGTCGGAACGAGGCCTGCATCGGCTGCAGCTTCGAAGGCTGCAATGACTGGTCGATCGACGAACCCTTGCTGTCGCCCGCGTCCGTCCTGTTCGGCGAACTGGACGGCCCCCCTGCACTGCCACCACGCAGCGCCGCCATGCCCATCGACTTCGCCAGGCCGGCCAGTCCACCGGCGTCATGACTGGGCGCTCCGTCATTGCCGGCACGGTTGCCCTCGTTGTCATCTGCGGTTTCATTCGAGGCCACCGGGCCATCGTCGCTCCGGCCAGACCCGGTGTTCCCGCCCGAAACGAGCACGCTGCCCTGCAGCCGGCGCTCGGCCGGCGTGAGCGGCCGCGGCTGGTTGCTCGCCGCAGCTGGTACGTTCGTCTGCGATGCCGCCCCAGCCGGTGTCGCCAGGCGGGAAGTCGCCGCAGCCGCAGCCGCCGCCGCCTCCGACGCTGCGCGGGCCTGATCAGCCTCCGCTTTCCTGATCCGATCCTTTTGCGTCTCGAGATCCCCGCCCGCGTCACTCGCGCCGCTGTCTTTCGGCTTGCTGAGCGCCGCCTGCTTCGCATCCTGATGTTGCTGGAAGAGCCGCTGTAGATAGATCGTGACGCCCGACGCACCCAGCGCAATCACGGCCAGCGCGACCAGCACCAGGCGCAGTTTGCCCACCCGCGTCTTCCGACGACCCGGCAGGTCAAGCGAAGGCTGCGGGCCGACGTTGGTCGACGCCGCATGTTCGATTTCGTTTCGTTCAGTCATGCCGTGTTCGCTCCCTGATCAGTTCGCCGATGTGCCGGCATGGTCGCGCTGGATGCGCGCGCTGTCCGGCACCGACGAGCCCGCCCGGTTGTAATGGCCATCGGGCGAATAGCCATCGTTGCGAATGCCCAGCACCGACTGGCCGTAGCGGATGACAAACGAACTCGACACCTCGTGCACGACGACCGTGTCGCCCTCCATGTGGAAATTCGCGGTCGCCTCACTGCCGTCCGGCAGCTTGGTGAAGATCGTCGGCAGGTCCCGCGCGGTCGCATACTTGAAGTACGTAAAGCGGCCGTCGTCCCAGAGCGCGGTCGGCGCGAGTGCGCGATCACCGCGCATCATGTACTGCATGTTCGCGGCCGATGCCGATGTCACCGCCTGGGCAGCGGCTCGCCGAACCGCGTTCGCCCCTCCCGCGTTCGACGCCGGCACGGCCGGCCCGTTGCCCTGCTGTCCACTGAGCGCCGCGCTGACCGCCTCCTGCCGGCGCTGCTGCGCCGCAGTCAGCTTCGCTTTCGTGTCCGGATAGTCGAATCGCAGCATCCACGTCGCCGGCTGGCCGGCCGACACGTCGGCAAGCGAGAGGGAATAGGTGCGCCGGTTGGTGACGAGCACAAGATTGGTTTCCGGCTGCAACGCACCCGGCTTGAGCAGCGCCCCGCTATCGTTGATGGCCACGTGCCATGCCTTGCCATCTCCGATGCCCTCACCGCTGTCGATGATGTGTTCGCCCGGTTCGAACTGGATCATCACCACGCGCCCCGGCATGGTGGCGACGCGATACGCCTGATTGGGGTCGTAGGTCGCGCACTGGATATGCGGATCCGAACCGCAGCTGCGCGGTGTCTCGAGTGCCCTGGCATGCGACGAAGCGAAGGCGAGACCCGCGGCGAGGGCCACCACGCCGGGCGGCATGCGAAAGAATCCAGCCTTCACGATGCGTTACCCGCTGCGGGCGTCGGCGATGACGGTGTATCCGCCGGCACCCGCGTCCAGTCGCGCGTGACCTCGTAGCTCGTGCAGCGAAAGCCGTCCGGGTCGATGTCCTGCTGGTCCTTTTTCTCCGGCACGTCCACGCGCCCGAACGCCACTGTCGCAATCCAGTAGGTCGGATCAGGCCGCTTCACCGCGGGGTTTAGCGGAATCAGCTGCCGCGAGAAAAATACCTGGGCAGTCGAGCCGACGAACGTGATCGAGCCCACGCGCGCAAGCACGCGCACCTGATCCTTCAGCAGCTTGAGTGGTCCGGCGGGGCCGCGCACGAGCGCGTCGTAGGCTTCCTGCTCGTGCTCGTCACTCATGAACATGACGGCCGCGTGCGTGTCGGAGATCGTCTCCCAGTCGTAGCCTTCGCGCAGTTCGACATAGCGGCGCAGATCCGCGCGGTCTGTCTTCTCGGTGAAGCTCACGTGACCGGTGGCCGTCGTGGGCAACACATCCACGTTGCCGTTCGTATCGTTCACGCGCAGTACAGCGGGGGGATTCGGCCGCTTCAGGAGTCCTAAAGCCCCCATGCCAAAAACAGCCGCGAGCGCCACACCGCCCGACAGCATCGAGCGCCGGTCGGCGATCCGCGCCTTCTCTTCGGCGGCCTCGACTTTGGATCTCTCGAAGGCCTGCGCCTGCTTCAGGTACCACGCGACAGCGTCACGCTCGCCTGCGTCAATGCCGCTCGCAGGCGATGCCGGCTGCGCGGCTGCAGGCTCCCCGCCGGCGCGCCCGCGTTTGCGTGCCGTCGTGGCTCCCGCAAACCACTGTCTGATGGTAAAGATCATTCGGTTTCTCACTTCGGTTCGGTACGGGCAGCCTGTTGCTGCGCCGCCGGCTGGTTGACGGGCACCCATTGGCCCGTCGGCTCGCGAGGTTTAGGAGCTGAACTGCACGCCTGCAACGAGAGAATGAGCAGGCCCACCACGAGTGCGGTTTTCATGACTGACAGCCTTTCGCGCATCGCACCGTATGGCGGGATTCACGAGCCTCCCACACGCCGGCCGCGATCGCGGCACCAATGCCCGGAATCTGCAGCGCCAGAAAGAACAGGACGGCGCACATGCACACCAGTGTCCAGTAGTCGGTTGGCAACACCGACAGAATGCGGAGTACCTCCGGTTTGAACGGCGCGAGGATCCGCCACGCGAAAACGCTCAAAAACGCAATCGAGGCGGCGTAGACAACGAGCTCCATAATTGCGCGAGGCGCAATCGCCCGCACCGGCGTACGCCGGGCTGCTGCATGGCAGTTCAATGGACGCATTTTTTCTCCCTTGCTATGTCGATGGCCTGACGCTTCGATGCTTCGGTCGATGCAGGCTCAGTAGAAGAGCTTGATCGATAACATCGCGCCGATCGTCGCCACCACTGCCGCGATGAACCACCAACGCGCGATCTTTCTGAATAACCTGATCATTTTTACGACGCCTCACTCAAGCTGCCGCCAGTCTTCGGCGAGCCACCACCGCCCGTTTTTCCGACCGAGGCAGCAAATCTCGCGACGCCACCCAGCTTGCCCACCATCGTCGATATGCCGACGCCACCCGCGAGCGCCGACGCAAGCCCGGGCAGATTGAGCGAAATCACCCAGAAGGCCAGCCCCATGATGTCCAGCTCAATGACCTGTGCGACTGATGGCGACCCGGTCTGCGGAACGATACCCATAGCGAAGTTCACTTCCAGCGCGCACGCGGCTGCAAAGAGCGTGACGAGAAATACGTAGTTCATGCATTGTCCGACCCAGTTCCAGAAGAACTGGCGTGACGGTGGAAACAGCGCTGCCGAAATGAACAACGGCCCGAGCGCGAGAAGGATGCCAAGGGCGAATTTCGCGAGGATGATGTAGGCGATCGCGATTGCCATGAACGGACCGCCAAAAATGATCATGAGCGCGATCGTCCAGACCGCGGCGATGACCTTGAAACCCGAAGCCTGTGCGTAGATCGACTGCGCGGCATGGATGTACGCATTGAGCAGGTTGTCCAGCCCCGACACGGGGTTGTTGCCGCTGGTCACCGCACCGGCCAGCTGCTCGCCCAGCCCATTGAAGAACGGTACGACGTACTCGCTGTAAAACTGTATGTTCATCCCGCACGTGAGAATCACGGCCCACGTCGCCATGCGCATCAGGAAATCGTTGATCGGCTCGTCGTTGCGGCCCTGCCAGTACGTCCAGAGGATCAACAGGACGTAGATGCTGAAGCAGGTGGCCATCAATGGCGAGATGAGCGAAATGATGCGGGTCGAGCCCGTCGTGATCGTGTTCAGCACGTTCTGGTCGAACGCATTGGTCATTGAGGTAAAAAGCTGGACGTCTGCCACGGATGCCTCCTTCCTTCAGTCAGGTATTGTTGGTCACGCCGGACTACTTGAGGCCGGCTGCGCTCGCTTCGGCATCGTCGCTTGCGGCGTTGATACCCTTTGCCTTGCGCTCAGCGGCCAGCTTCTCTGGTGTCGTGCCGAGGAATGCCGCATCGAATTTCAGATCCTGCTGCTGCTGTTGCTCCTCCTGCACGTTGTGCTGGTGACGATCCCAGGCGAGATAGCCCAGATAACCCGCGATAGCGACCAGCAGGCTGATAATTGCGCCGAGAAGTGTCTTATTGATCATTGGTTTTCCCCAGAAATGCGTTGTCGAATTCACGATCGCGCTGCTCTTCAGCAAGCTTGAGTTCGGCCTGCTGCAACTGCGCAGTGAGCTGCAGGCGCGTCTGCTCGTTGGTGACCATTGCCTCCTCGGCCGCCATCCGGTTCTGCAGATCCGCCTTCTGCGCCGGGTCCTGCGTCAGATTGGACTGCTGCATCAACGACTGGATGTTGTTCAGCCGCGCGGTCGTCGCGCTATATGCCTGCTCGTTCATCGCCTTGTTGGCCGCGAGCGTGTCGTAATAGCGTTGCTGGCCAGGCGTGCTGGCACCGGTCATACTCTCCTGCTGCTCGATCGTGCGCATCGACGAGCTGATGCCGGACAGCCCACCACTCCTCGCCTGGTCATAGATGTTCTGCCACTGCTCGGGCAGATAGTTGCGCAGTGACACATTGTTCATGATGGTGCCGAAGCTGCTGTTGCCGGTCAGCGCCTGATACTGGGCCTCCTGGTTCTGGATCTGCTGGAACAACTGCTGGACCTGCAACATCTGCTGCGCGAGTTCGGCCGGCGAGATCGTCGGCACGCCCTGCGCGTGGGCCGTACCCGCGGTGCACAGGGCAAGCAGAGCCATCGTCGCGCGGGCGCCACGAAGCCGGCGCGCGACCGGCGTGACATCGTTGACATTCATGTACTCCTCCACTCCAGTAAAGTCATACGGCGAGTGCTTCGGTATTGACGTGTTGCGCCGACGGGTAGATATCAGCGAGCTCGGCACGCTTGCGCTCGAGGCCGCGCTGCAACTCGGCGGACCACAAACGCTCATCGGTGCCGTGCTTTGCCGCGAGCCGGGTGCGCAGCTTGCGTTCGAACACGCGCTCCAGATAGACGGGCAACCAGACGTCCGGATCGTCGCCGAGCTCCGCGCGCACCGCGTCGCAGATCAGCACGTTTTCGCGGTCACCGGAGAACACCCCGATCGCGTCATCGAGCCCGGTCAGATCAAAACTCGCGAAGGCCGACTGGTTGCCCTGCTTGATAAGGAAGCGCCGAGCCTGCGGCGTGAGCTTCCTGAACTCGCGAAATTCCTTCTTCGTCATGCCGTCGCGCAGATAGGCCTCTTCTTCCGCCGCCGGATCGGCCATCCAGAGCTTGGTCGCAACGAGGCTGCGCAGGGCCGGGAAGAGATCCGCTGCTTTCTGACCCTGCTCCGGCTGCTGTGTGATCAGGGTGAGAAACTCACCCTCCTTGCGACCGCTGGCAAGCGTTTCCTCGATCTGCTCACGGATCGTGCGGAAGCGGATCGGCAGCCAGTACTCCTCGATCACCGTCTGCATCAGCCGGCCTTCGCTGCGCATCAGTTTCTTGAGGTGGAACAGGTAAGCGAACGCCGGTTCCGACGGCTCATAGTTCTCGACGAGAAACGCCTCGACGTCGAACCCGATCCAGCGTTGCTCGCTCATGTTCAGCGACAGGTTGGGTGGGTTGTCAAAGACCCACCAGAACCGGCCACCCTCTGACTTGCACCAGATCGACAGTCGCGCACGCAGGCTGTCATCGCCTTCGTCCGGAATGCTGTCCAGCAGCAGACTGAAGCGGCGCAGGCGCACATCCTCGATGCCCATGACCGCATCGACGGCGTTGCGGCACTGGATTTTCTCAGAGGCCGTCAGATCGATCCTGATCTGACGGCCCTGGTGGTCGACGCCGTTTTTCCGGCCGCACAGTTCCGTCAACCCGTACAGGAACTCGCGGTTATCCGGGGTGTCGGCCAGCTCGAACGGCGCCCACCCAGTTGGCTTGCCTTTCTCCAGATTGACATAGGCGCCCCCCATTGCACGGATCAATACCTCCCAGCCACGCCCTTTGTCGAGGACGTACAGGAGCGGGTCAAAGCGCGAGAGCATGCCGGTGATCGCCGCAGCCAACATGCTCTTGCCGGTACCGGTCGTACCCTTGAGTTCGTTATGGGCAGCAAGCTTTTCCGCCACGTTGATATCGCCCCGCCGCGTCGCGTGGTGGTTGT
Source organism: Paraburkholderia sp. BL27I4N3 (assembly GCF_003386115.1). NCBI lineage: Bacteria > Pseudomonadati > Pseudomonadota > Betaproteobacteria > Burkholderiales > Burkholderiaceae > Paraburkholderia > Paraburkholderia sp. BL27I4N3. The sequence continues at coordinate 67,719 of NZ_QREJ01000003.1, forward strand.
AGTGATACATGCCAGAGGCCGAGCGGAACGGGATGATGGCCGATCCGTCACCAATCGGGTTGCCTTCGGCCTTGCCGGTCGAATAGTCGTGACACGCGTGCATCGATGCAAAATTGCGCGACGACTGCACCTTCGGCCGGGGCTTCACCCTGGCCGCTGGTACCTGCGAGAAGTAGGTGAATGGTGCGGAGCCCGTTGCCAGCGCCCATTCGACGCCGCATTCGTTCAGCGAGCGCGACGCCAGCAGGTTGCCGTTTTCCAGTGCCTCCTTCGCTGTCTCGCCATAGACGATGGCGGCGCCGTGATACTCGCCGAACGACAGTTCACCCGTGTTCACATAGCCCTGCGCATCGCGCAGTTCCCTGACCTGATGCTTCGCCTTGTCGCCGGCGGACTCCAGCTTGTTGATCGCAGAATCGATCGTGCGGTTCGACTCGAAGCCGGTCATGCAGTTGAACGAGTGCGCAACTGTCAACTCCACCGGCAGTGAGATGATCGGGTCGAGTTGCCCCCAGCCTGGCTTGTCCGGACAGCCGCGCAGGTCGTAGCAGGTGGCGAACTGACGCGACGCCGGCACGCCCGGGCCCTGAATAGACAGTGCGTTGTAGCCGAAATGCAGATAGCTCGACGGGATGATGTCCGTGCCTGGCTCCGCCGCCACCGGCAGATCACCCTGCACCGCATTGACCAGATCGCTTATAAAACCGTACTGCCTGGAGAACAGCATTGGCGTGCCGTTCATGTGTTTGCGCCCGTACACTTCGAGCAACTCTGCCTCGTAGTCGGCGAACTGCAGCAGCGCCTGCTGGGCGAGTGATTCGATCTCCTTCAACCCATCGTCGAAATCTTCGTATTTCAGGATCAGCGACAGGTAATAGCGGTTCTCGAAGAATTTCTCCTCATGGAACTTCCCCACATGCACCGACGCGAACCACTGCATGAAACGCGGACCGAAACGGTACGCATGCTCGAAGTTCACGCGCCGGCGCGTGAAGACCGCGTGATAGCCAAGCCGGCCACCCAGATCGCGGCCGAGCTTGCTGTATGTTTCGGTGTCGCGATCGAACATGCGCTCGATCGCTTCGTTTTCATGCACTTCGAACGGCACGCCGCGCTTGGCCAGCGTCACCATGAAACGGTTGCCCTCGAGGTGCTGAACGTGTTTCGTGACCGGATGACCGAACTTCGGGAGCCAGTCCTCAACCGCGCCAATGGCGCCAAGGATCTCGCTGGAGACGGCGGGTCTGCCTTCCATCGGTTTGCCTTTCATCACTGATCCGTTTCGAGTTCACGCAGCCGGCGTTCACCGCTCGACAGGGGTTTGAGGAAGTCGCGGTAGACCCGCCGTTGCCGGCCGTAGCGCAGCGGCGCAAGCGTGGCCGTGTTGCCGAACTGCGGCGCGGCGCGCCCCGCATTGACGCGCGCCCGCACGCGCAGTCGCCAGAAGTAGAACCGGCAGCGCAGCTCCAGCCACATGATCCGCAGACCCTGATCATCGGTTTCGCACACGTGCTTGAAATAGAGCAGCACAGGAAATCCGAGAAAAACGAACAGCAGGCCGCCCGGGCCGACGAAAAACGAGATCAGTACGCCCACAAACATCGAGGCGACTACGACGACCAGCATCGCCATGTACGGGACACCCCAGATGGCCGCCGTGCGGCCGAGACCATTAAAGCCGGGATAGGTGTTCTTTTCCGACATGACGCTCTCAGCTGAACATGTTCCACAGATACGGCGCGAGCACGCCGACCACCGAGCCCACCACCGCCACCTTGCCGCACATCGTCACAAACTCGCTCCAGTGCGCGCGATCGGCCCAGCATTCCGCGCCCTTCCACATCAGCACGCAGGCCGCACAGACGCCGAGGAACGAATAGAGCCAGATCTTGAAGGTGGTCGCGCCCTGGGTTGCTGAATCGAGACCACCGCCGGCAAATGCGAGTTGCGGGCCGAGCACGACACCTACGGCTACCGTTTGGCGTATGCGATTCGCAAATCGCTGCGCGAATATGCGATATGAATTACCCTTCAGTTGTACTAATTGCATAGTCACGAGCTTCGCATTGCGATACATGGCTTCTCCTTTTCACGTGGTTGAGATCAGGCTGCGTCGTCGCGGATCAGATCAGTTGCAACTGTCGTCGCAGGTGGAATCGCCGAACGCGTCCCACGACGGGTGCGCTGCGTCCAGCCGTTGTTTGGGGCCGCCGCGGTGCGCGGCAGAGGTTTTGGTGTCCGGCGCTGCGGCGTGCGCGGGTTTGCCGGACTGACTGTCCATCACAACAGGAATCGCAGGAACGACATTGGTTGGGCCTGCCGCCACCTGGGCGTTCGCAACAACGCGCTGGACATAACTGGTGCCCCCCGCGTCGGCTGTCTCACCACGGGTGAAATTACCGCTGTAGTAACAGCTGATAGCAGCACGCAATGCGGTTATGCCCTGTCCCTTTGCAGCGGCCGCGCGCTGATAGCAGTCGCTCAGGATGGCACTACCTGCCCGCAGGTTTTCGCACGGATCGAAGGCTGTTTCGTATGTCAGTCCGTAGCGGGCGAGATTTGCCTTGTTGACCTGTCCAAGACCCATGCTGAAGTTGATGCCTTGCGCTTGCAGCGCCTTCGCCGTTGCCACGGCTTCAGGACGATCATGCGGCTGGCGAACAAGATGGCCACCAACGACGCCGATCGCGTACGGATTGAAGCCGGACTCAGTCCTCACCACCGCCTGAAGCGTCGTAGGGTGGACGTTCGGCGCGCATTGCTGGGCCAGGGAGTTGAAATCAAGCATGACTCCCCCCTTCGCCTACGTTATGTCGGCGGCTGTGCCCGAACGATATATTGGCTTTAGCCATTGTCGACCTCTCAGGTTCCAACAACTGGTCAGGTCGGCGCCAATGCTCGCAACATTGACGCTGGCCGCTCCTACGCCCTCACCTACTGTTTGCCCGGCAGTACCTCGCAACGATCTGGCTCGAGCGCCTCCTCACGATTTACAACGCCGTCCTTCAACCCCAGCAAAACCGCGGCGTTGTGCGCGTGCCCGCGCTTGCCCTTCAGTCTTCCCTGCAACACGCCGTTGACGATGTTGCGGGGGATTCCATGTTTTACGGCCCAGCCCGAAACGGAGACGCCACACCGGTCGAACTCTGCGCGAACTTCTTCCAATGTTTTCAGTGCCATGCGGTGGCCCGTATACTGATCGCCTACGACAAATTGCTACCAGTATGGGACATTTTTGTACCATTCGCAACATACAAGACCAATTTATATGCCATCTACGTTTGGTGTGCGCCTAGCCGAAGAGCGTGACCGGCTCGGACTTACTCAGGGAAACATCTCCGAATGGACCGGCATCAACCGCAAGACACAGTCTGCCTACGAAAAAGAGCAGCGCTATCCGGACGCTGGCTATCTCATGACCCTGCTCGAGCACGACTTTGATGTGTCGTACTTGCTGACGGGGAAACGAGCTCCGCGCTACGGCGCCGTTGATGAGCAACTGCTACGAAGCGTGTTCACCATTGTCGAAACCAGTATTTCCGCCGCCGGGCATTCCATGGACGTTGAAAAGAAAGCCAAGCTGTTCGCCCTCGTTTATCAGACCGCTTCCGAAACTGGTCAGGTGGATCCGCTCGTCGCGCAGAAAGCAATCGACCTTCTTTCCTGACTATTTGATTACGCGGCAATCCGCGCTATCGCACTTGTACGGTAGTGACACTATGGCGCAGCGGCAATGGCGAATTCAAGCCACCGAATTAGTATGCACAAGCGCGATGTCAAGTTATCCTGATTATTTTGCGCGGCATGGATGCGGCAGATTACGGCAACAGATTCAGTCAAGCAGGCCGTGGGCGGCCGCTTTTTCGACGGCATCTGTAATTCTCGTTGCGCCCGTTTTTCTGGTGATCCTTTGGTAGATTGTTTTATAGACCGTATGCTTTGACATGCCCAGTTGATCCGCGACGTGGGATGCGCTTGCACCATCGCGCAGCATCCGCAGAATCTCTGTCTCCTGTTCGCTGAGCTCGTACTTCACCAGCGCATTCTGGCGTACCTGCGACACGCGCCAGTCCAGGAGTTCCGACGAGATGGCGCGAAATAGCACCCGGTTGTCCCACAACACACCCTCGCCATCGGGCGCCCGGATTGAATTGCTCACATGTAGTAGTCCGACCAGACCATGGCCATGGATATGCGCCGGGGCAACGATCCCGCTCGCAAAGCCGTGCATACGCGCCTCTGTCACCAGCCAGTGATCGGTGCGATGCACATTTACGTGCGACGCAAGCGCAGGTGCAACATTCTTTCTGGCATAGGTCACGTACGGATCGTTCATGTACCACAGCCTTGCGATGTACTGTTGTGTCCAGGCAGGCCTGCAACCGACGAGGTAACGTGATTCCACGGAATCGCCGGTAGAAGGATTCGCTCCGTTAAAACGGATCCATTGGTAAGTGAACTGCATTCCGCCTAGACTCGCAATGATGGTGCGCACCTTGGACAGCAGCGCGCCTTCCGTCGCGCACATTGAAATCTCGCCAATTAACCTTACGGGATCGCCAGTTTTGACCTCCTTCATGCGCTCACTCCCCATGGCAGCGACGCATTTCTGCCTGATACGATCGTAACTCCCCTCGAGGCGGGTTTGATATGGATCAGCTGTCGCAAAGTCCGATAGATCGTCCATCCTATCTATCGCGACAATCTGACTGAATGACGCGCCATCGCTCCGGATTAACCTGCGCGTCAGAATGGAGTCCTGCGACAGACTCAACTCCACGCACTCGTTGAAAATGTGGTGTTCCTCTTCATGCAGCGGCGCGGGTGTAGCCGCCTCGATCACTTTCTCGTCCATCGATGTCCGCCTCTACATCGATGAACCCGTCGCGGAGAAGGCGTCGGTAACGAAACGACCTTGCACCTCAGCTTCGGGGAATTGCGTGAGCCACCTGAACTGCTCCTCGCTGTCCACCCCATGAACGAGGACGCTCAGTTCCATCTCGTTACAGACGCCGACTATGCCTTTAACGAGTGCTCGGGAAACCGGCTCAGAAGCTACGCGCCCCACAAACTCTTCGTGGAGGCAAAGGCCGTCAACATGCAGCTTCGCCAGATTCGGAAATGCCGAGTCGGCCGTAAGCGCAACGAAAATCTGCACGCCTGTGGAACGTATCGTCTCCAGCTTGTCGAGAACATGAGTTGCGGTCTGATCCGGGCGGTTCTGGACGATCAGGCGCAGGGCCGACGGGTCCATCGCGTGCTCACGCAAACATTCGGATACGCAGCCAGCAAGGTCGCCGTCAACGAGCTGCGCATACGGCACATCCAGGGTAACGTGCTCAACAAACTGCCCAGCGGCACGCCACTCTTGCAACTGCCGGCACGCCTCGGTCAACTGGTACTCGCCGAGTTGGACGCCGAAGCCGCACGACTCGACCATTGAAAACAGCTCGCGTCCCTCCACGGGAGTCGTGCCGGCGCGATTCCACCGCACTAAAGCAAGAAGGCCGCGTGCCGTTCCGTCGACCGTATAGCAGTCTCGGTAGTCCAGCGCGAACTCTTTCCTGAGAAACCCATACTGGAGCGCCTGATAAAACTCCAATCCGCGCTCAGCGCGTTCGGACAGTTCGGGCGTATATGCATGGCACGCGCTGATATCCTTTCCTTTACCAACTGCTTTGGCCGCATACATCGCGAGGTCAGCACGTGTAAGAAGATCGAATGCGTTGTCTCCCTGCTGCACGTGCTCGACCACTCCAATGCTTGCCCGCATCCGATAGCTATTCGCGCGCAAAACATAAGCGAGGTCAAAGTCTTCTACGACGCGGTTTGCCAACTCCTGCGCTGTGAAGCGGGCAAAGTCACCGCTAACGACGATCACGAATTCATCGCCGCTAACCCGAATGACCTCCTGCTCATCACGGGCGACGCGCTGCAGGCGTTTCGCCACCTGCTTGAGCAGTTGATCCCCTTCCCTATGTCCGAGAGAATCATTGATTCGCTTGAAGTTGTCGAGATCGATAAAGAGAAGCGCGAGACGATCAATGCTTTTCGGAGTCGCCATCAGATGCTCGAGGCGATCCATCAGGTAGTTCCGATTCCTTAGGCCGGTCAACGTATCGTTATTCGCCAACTCGGTCAGGCGATCGCGAGCCCGTCGTTCTTCTGTGATGTCGATGCCCGAACAGATCAGAAACGTGTCGTCAGGACGATCTCCGGTTCTCGCGAACTTGTTGCGGAACTGGAACAGTCGCGGACCCCTGATCGTTTTTACCGTCCGTTCTACCTCGTACGCCTCGCCGCGCAGGAAAAACCCTTCTATGTTCTGACGGGACTCAGTTCCATCCTCCTCGGACATGAACAGGTCCCATGCGTTTTTCCCGATGACGTCAGCTTCCCTGAGGCCGGAAAGCTCTTCGGCGAAGCGGTTGAACCGTTGAATATTGCCGTCGCGATTCAGGATCACAACCAGTGAATTGACTTCCGACAGGACCGTTTCTGCAAATGACAGCCCGCGCGCCAGATCGCCCGCGACAGCTTCAGCATCAACGCTTGGAGAGGCCGTGCCTGCCCACTTGGTTCGATCGATTTTCCGACCGACCAGGTGAAGACGAAACTTCTTCTCAAACAGCAGCGCGTCAACAGTGACGCTCGAAGTGACACCGGCAATTGTGCGGATCTGTGTGGCTTGCTCGGACGAAAGCTTTATAGCTGCGGCGACTGGTCCGGTAATCGGGCTCAGTTCAAGGGCGTTGCTATCGTGGGACAACTGCCAGCGCGGACTCAGCGTTTCAAACGTCGCCCGGAACAGGTCTATCGCTTCGCGTTCGTACGTATCCATTCGGAAAACCATAAATCGTCTGACGGATGGAGTAGGACGCTTTTACAAAACGTTACATGCTGCGCAATCATTTTTTATGCGGCTCGCATAGAAGCACAAGATGATGCGTGCTTCATCGCTATGGGAGATGAGTTTCGGAACGAACGTTGCCATCCTACGTTATCCTATGTAACTTTGACATGTGCTGGCAGCGACCCCGCTCCCATTCGGGGTCCTAGTTGCATCAGGGAGATCAGCGGTATCGATATTGCCTGCGACCTTATCCATCTTCTCGAGACCGGAGCCCCGGCCGTTCAGAAGGCGTTTGCTCTGCGGCAGGAACAATACGGCCCGGCACCTCAGAGAGCCCGGCTCCTTTCCAGACAGACTTTTTTTATTGGACTACCTCGACCGGCGCTCCCCCATCGCGCACGCGGAGCACGTTCCCTTCGGGCGTCATTATTCGAGGAAGGTCTGTCGCGCGCGGCGTCGCAACCTTACCCGGCCCGTTCCCTACGCGTTTGTTCGGCAAGGATTTCGTTACCGGGTCTGCGACCCGGTGCGGTGTAGCTTTCGATACGTGATGTGAGAGCACCGCAATCTTGCCTGGTCTCGGCTTGCCCTTCCCGGACGGCTGCAGCCGCGCTTCAGGCGGGTTCCAGATTTCAACGTAGTGTTCCCCTGCGACTGCGGTCGAAGCAACAGCAAGCAGAATTGCGGCCGCCCACAAGCATCGAAACATATCCTCTCCGTTTGACTCCATGCCGCTCACGCCCAACACGATTTCGCGGCGCCGACACCTGAGCCGTCGCAGTCAGCACAGTAGTGACGGTTCCGCACCGCCTCGTCAACACGCCAGACGTTGGCTTGCGTTGGCGTAGGGGTGCCAACAGTGCGACCATTTTCGCACGCGTAAAACGTCGGCTCTCCCGCCTTGCCGCGGCGGCCGGCCTGCGCAGTCTCGCCGAGCCGTGGACCGACACGACGACGCCGGCCGGCCGCATGGTGTTGACCGTGTTCCGCGGCATGGCCGAGTTCGAACGCAGCCTATCGTTGAACGCACGAGCAACGGCCGGGCGGCGGCCAAGGCGCGCGGCACGAGGTTCGGCCGCATGCCGACGCTCACGCCGGCGCAGCTCGTCCAAATCTGTCGGCTCGCCGACGAGGGTAACACGAGCATGCAGGAAATCGCCGCACTGTTCGGCATCCACCGATCGACGCTGCTCCGGCTGCTGTCGCAGCGCGCAGAGCGCGCCGCGTGAATATGGTTGAGGATGCCCGCTAGCGACCCTCTACCGTCACTCGAAGACATCGCTACCGAGTGTCGGATATCCGGGCAAATCCGCCGGTCGAACGACGCGCACGCCGGTCCCCCTCCCTCCGTCCCAAGCGCGCGAGCAGTCTCTTAAAACTTCTGTCGGATGCCAACTCGAATCCCGACTTGCTTGTCGGTGGCTGACGCTGTAAAGCCGCTGATGTTTGCCACGGCTTCCTGGCCCAACGAATCTCGTCCGCTCGCGCGTTGCATTACCACGAGTCCGTAAACCTCAGTCCGCTTGGAGAGGCTGTAATCTGCGCCAAAGTCCAGTTGCAGATACTTGGCTCCCCCGTCCCCATTAACCGAGTTGCGGTTGGTATAGTCGAAAGCGGCCCCGACGAGAAGCGCCGGACTCAGGTATTGCTTAACATTAATCTCCGCATTCCAGAAGGTGGCGTTTCCGCTATATCGAAGCGGATTCGGAGCCTCTGTCGATCCGAGGTCTGAGTAGCGCGTGCCTGTCATGACCAACCCCACAGTCGTGCTGTCGAAGGTATATTTGGCTCCAGCACCTGCCACTTCGAAAGTGTGTGCCGACGCGTAACCGGCATAGACAGGATTTACCTGTGCTGTCGTCGGCGAGCCGAATGATCCGAGATTATTTACTGTGGCGACGCCTTTATTGGGCGTGTTGCCGTAGTACGAGATATTCGGATCGCGCGCGTTGAGATACCCCAGTCCCACAGAGAACGGACCAGACGAATAGTTTGCACCAAGCGCCCAGATCTGGTTACGCGAAAAATCACCAGCTACACCGCCGAGACTGTAGAGGCCCCCGACAGTTAGACCGGAAAACGAGCGCGAGGTGAACTTGATCGAGTTATTGATCCGGTTCGTATTGCCGAGGTTGTCAAGGTCATTCGGATGCGAACCCATGTAACCTGCAAAGTTGGACGACGCTGCGAAGGGCTGGACGGCTTCGATATAGGGGTCGTACTGACGCCCGAGAGTGAGCGTGCCGACGTTGTCGGAGCCCAATCCCACGTAAGCCTGACGTCCAAATAATGCGCCTCCTTGAGCAAGCGCACCGCTGTTCGCGAAGAAGCCGTTTTCAAGAACGAAGATTGATTTCAGGCCTCCCCCGAGATCCTCGACGCCTCGAAGCCCCCATCGACTACCAGACAGCCCGCTCGCGTGACCGTCCTGTAGCGCAACCTGACTCGCCCCGTTGTGTTGACCTCGAACGGTGCCAGTCTGCGTGCTGTTTGCGTACGTCACACCAAGGTCCACGATCCCGTACAGGGTTACGCTGCTTTGAGCGTGGGCGCATGCGCAAGATGCAGACATCACCGACAGTGCAAGCACTCTTTTCATACTATCTCCAAATTTAGTTATGCTTATTTACGACGCTAGAACGGCATTGATACATCTCGCGGGCGAGACTCTCCTATCAGCTCGAACCGGGAACTCGCTAACAACAGTGCTGCTGATTTTCAGAACGTCCAGAAAACTCGACGTAGCAACCGGGCCCGAACCTCAAGAGGACATTGATCCACAGGCGTGCAGAGGATCATGATAGAAATTCCGTTGAGATCTACATCATCAGAACGAGTGGCTTTCCCGTACCCAGAACATTGCTATTGTTGCAACGACCGGACCGGCGGCTAGAGCGGCGAACGCCGTCGGGAAAGAGTTGGTCACCTGGAACACGACACCCACCACCAGCGGCACGATGACGCTCCCGAGCTGCCAGAAAGCGTTCGTGAATCCATACGCGGAGCCCACCAGTTTCGGGCCTGCCATTTCGGCGACCATCGCAACAATCAGCGGTGTGTAGATGAATGCGGTAACGCCAAGAAGGGGGGCAGCGAGCATGAACTGCCGCTCGGTATGTAACGATCCGAAAATGAGCAGCGCTGCTGCGAAACACGCGAAACAGATAATCAGAATCAACTTTCGTTTGCCCCCAAGGAGATCGGAAACGAGACCGACAAGTGGCTTCGAAACTATGGCGCCAGCCCCAAACATCGCAGCAATGGCGCCGGCCTGCGCTGCAGATAAACCATGCCCCTTCACAATCAACGCATTCACCCAGAAGGCGAAGCCCCAGGTTCCCCAGAGCGCGCCGAATCCGATAATTGCGAGAAGAATGAGGTCCTTGTTCTTTGCCAGGGATCCGAGTGTCGTGGTCCCGGCCGAGACAGCGACTGCCGGGGTGTCGGCGTCACGCAGGATGGCAAGACAGAGCAGCCCGACGCCCACGGTGACCGCGCCCAGAATGCGATAGACGCCATCCCACCCTGCGAAGGAAGAGAGATACGGGACGGCGGCGTTCGTCACGACCACGCCAACGGACGACGCTGTTGTCAAAATACCCATTGCCCGGCCGCGCAGTTTGAAGTCAAACCATGTTGCAGTTAGTTTGACGCAAGCGGAATAGTCGGCGCCTGCAGCCAATCCCATAAGAACCTGAATGGTGAGTCCCATCAGTGTCGAGGTCGTGTAACTGAAGGCAAACGTTGTGATCCCAAGTGGGACCAGTGCGAAAGACAACATGCGGCTTGGCCCAAACCGATCTGTCGCGAGTCCACCAAGCGCATTCGAAACAACGTATCCGATGTAAAACGCGGTGACGAAGGCCCCAAGGCCCGCGACAGGCAGGCCGAGCGAGCCGCCGACTTTAACGGCCAGATTCGCCCAGGCCAGGCGATCAACGAACGCGAACAGTAACGCGAGCCATGCGAGTGTGAGCACGACCCACCGGTAGGCCGGAATTTCCGTCAAAGTAGGCCCCGAGAAGGTTTTCATACTTTTCGAGCGTGTCATTGTCTTGCGTCTCCTATCTGTTGCCGGTGACCCTTCACGACCGCGGTTCATGTCGCCAGGGTTCTTCGCGTTAAATCGGGATAACGGGCGCTTGAGTGAGATGTTCGGACCGAGGCTTCGCATGCCACTTCGGTACGCGCCACAGTTAATCGTCGCCGAGGAACGCCCCCTGGCTACGAAGCACCCGCTGCAAGTCTCCCGTTTTGATCTTTGAAACCGTGGTGTTATCGCGCAGCGCCAGCGCGGCGGCTGCGCCCGCTGCCTCTCCCATCACAAAGCACCCTCCGGTCACCCGGGCAGCGGACTGGCCGTCGTGCGTCATTGATGCGCATCGTCCGGCGACCAGAAGATTGCGAGCTGTCCGGTCCGCGTCGCGCGGCACGAGCATGCGGTAGGGCAACTGGTTATATCCGCGAGATTCAGGTATCGCCGGCCATTCCCAAACGACATCGCCCGCGACATGCTTTTCGAGCGGCCATCCATTCACGCCGATGCTGTCATCGAAGCGGGCGCAGGAAAGGACGTCATCGCCTGTGAGCATGTACTCGCCCACGATGCGACGCGTCTCGCGAATCCCGACTTGCGGGGCGATGTCGAGAACGTAGGCATTTTCGAAGCCGGGGATCTCGTGCTTCAGGAATTTGATGTATTCAGTAATCTGACGTCGGCCTTCCAGTTCACCGGCGCTCAACGCTCGTGCATCTGTGCCGTCTGTGGCGCGTCCTTCTGAATCGGAAAGTTGTGTGACGTTCGCTCGCCATTCGGCCGGATTCTTCTGGGGACGTACGATCGCGCCGCTGCGAGGGAATCGATACTTTCCAGTTTCCTGAACCTCTTTCATCACTGTGGGAATCGTCAGCCAGGCCTCGCCTGTGGTGTCGGGGTTGACGCCGCCGATCCGGAACATCAGGCTTGGGTAAAGCATCTCTCCCGCCTGGGTTCCTTTCTCGAACGCCACGCCCGCCCACTGAGCAAGGTCTGCGTCGCCCGAGCAGTCGATAAAGACCCTCCCGCGAACCGCGACGCGCCCCGACTTCGTTTCGAGAATCAGTGCCTGAATGACTCCATCGTCCGAGAGACTGATACCTGCGCCGAGGGCGTGAAACAGGATCTGCACGCCAGCTGCTTCGAGCACCGCGTCTGCTGCACATTTGAATGCGGACATATCGTACGACTGCGCATACACCTTTCCGAAAATCAGGTGAGGCGTGTTGAGGCCGCCGAGATCGGCCATACGGCCCAGGATGTCATCCGCGACGCCATGAACCACTTGCCGGATTTCGCCATACACGTTTGCGTATAGGCCGCAAAAGTTCGTTACGCCCCCGGCCGTGCCCATGCCGCCAAGAAAGCCATACCGTTCAACGAGAAGAACGCGCAATCCGTTTTTTGCTGCGCTGGTTGCCGCCGCGATGCCTGCCGGGCCACCGCCGAGTACGACGACATCGAACTCGCCATAAACCGGCAATTTTCTAGCCGGTTCAGCGATCTCGTTCGAGAAAAAGAGTGGGTTCAAGGTGTACTCCAGAGGTATGGAGACGCCTGCCCCGCCGCGACGATGCGCCGGTCGGTTGTCTCCGAGTCAATCGGCCTGATGACCGGGTGACCACTGATTGTGTATTGAAAACCATGGTATCTGATCTTTTTCAGGTGTAGTTGAGCTATATTTTAGGTTCAGTTTTCGCGATTTGGAAAAGACATGGATACTCTCCTCAATCTGAGGGCTTTCCTCGCGGCGGCCCGTCACGGCAGCTTCTCGGAGGCTTCCCGGCAGATGCACGTCGTTCCTTCGGTCGTCGCCAAGCGGGTAACCGAGCTTGAGCGCACAACGCACTCGCAACTTTTCATGCGCTCGACGCGCCAGCTTGTTCTGACTGACGCCGGCCAGAAGTTTCTGTCCAGCGCCAGCGCGCTGGTCGCCGAATTCGACGCGGTCATGGGAAGCATGAAACGACAGGATGGAGTTCTGGAAGGGCATATAAGGGTCAAAATGCCCACGACGCTGACCGTCCTCTATCTCGCGAACATCGTCAGCGCATTCCAGAGCGAAAACGAGCGAATCACAATGGAAGTCGTACTGGTGGACAGGACCATCAACCCCATTGAAGAAGGCTACGATGTCGTAGTGACTGGACTGCCGGAGAGCTATGAGGGCGTGACGGACATTCCGCTATGTCCGTTGAAGCGGATCGTGTGCGCGTCTCCGGCTTATCTTCGCAAGCAACGTATGCCTGAGCATCCGCGGGATCTCGCAGACCACGACTGTCTCGTATTCAGACCCAAAGGTCCTTCGTGGCAATTCGAGAGTCCTGCTGGCCCTATTAGTGTCGACGTGCCGCAGAAACTGGTCACCAACGACAATTACATCCTTTTTTCATCCGCGCGCGCGGGTAACGGAGTCGCGGTGCTACCCGAATATCTCGTGCGGGACAGCCTTCGTGACGGCTCGTTGCAGGTGGTCCTGTCCGAATTCCCATTGCGGGCCACCTGGCTGAAGGCACTCGTCCCGAACAGGCGGGAACGTCTGCCGCACATTGTGGCGTTCACTGACTGGCTGCGGCGGCACTTGGCGAATTCCCCGCCGTGGGATGCGGCTCCGGACAACAATCCGGAAGCGACAACACCGGCGGGGAATGCCGGTGATTGAACGTACCACTTACGTCGGGGTGCGAAAGTCTGTGTCGGCATCCCCTTCTGGTCGACTCATGATGCCGGTGAAGGTGACCTGGCTGTCGTCGTGACCGGCGAAAATCCAGGCCGCCTGCGTGGACCCTTACGCGAGCTTGAACAGACGCCTGGCGTTGTCGCGTCCGATCTTCTGCCGGTCGTTTTCGCCAATCTCGGCGGCATCGAACCAGGTACTGGCTTCTTCCATTGCTTCGAATGGGTAGTCGGTGGAAAACAGTACGCGGTCGCTGCCGATTTCTTCCATCGCGTTGCGCATTGCAATCGTGCGGAAGTTGCCGCTGGTAGTCACATAAAAATGCTCGCGGAAGTAATCGATAAACGGCCGTTCCGCCTTGACACCCAGCGGGTTCTTGCCGTTTGCAGATGCCCAGTGCGAGGTCCGCCAGATGTTGTTTTGCACCAGCTCGCCCAGATGACCGAGGACGATCGTCAGGTTCGGGAACTTGTCAAAGAGGCCGCTGCCAATCAGACGCAGTGCATGGACACCCGTTTCCGGCGAGAAGGCCCATGCCGGACCCAGCAGCCACGGATGGCCTTCGTAGATCTTTTGCTGGCTGACGAGCGGATTGCGCGGATGCAGGTAGAAGGGAACGTCGAGTCGAGATACCGTATCCCAGAACGGCACGTACTGAGGGAGGTCGTAATAGGTTGCATTGTCTTCGCTGCCGATATGCGAGAACCCGTTCACAAGCGCACCAACGAAGCCCAAATCCTTCACCGCGCGCTCCAGTTCGCGGGCGGCTGCGTCCGGGTCCTGCATCGGCAGCGCTGCGAACGCGCCAAACCGGTTCGGTCGCCGTGCAACCTGTTCGGCTACGAAATCGTTCGCGCGCCGCGCGACTTCGATTGCTCGTGTCGTGTCCGGGATGGCTTGTACGGCGGGAGCATTGAGCGACAGGATCGTGTACTCGATACCGCAGGCGTCCATGCGCTGCAGACGCTCCTCCTCAAGGTCCATCAGCTGACGGCGCTTTTCAGGCCAGATGTCGGGAACAAAATACCGTTGAGAGTCGCCGATGGTGTCGGGGAAAGCGAAATGTTCTTCGAGAGCAACTTTGCCTTGCATGATGTCTCCTGGATAATGTCGGGTCGGGAAAACGGCTGGCGTCGGAAGCGAGCCTTGGCTGCGCGCAGCGTCTGTTGTAGGCTGAACGCCTCAAAAGCACGCCGCGACACGACGAATGAAGGATACGGGCGTGATGGCTGCGCGTTAAATTTCTCTCCTGAATGGGCGCATTCACGCCGTCAATGGCTGGCAACACCTGACGGAAAGATCATGACAAACAGAGGCATCAGTACCTCGTTGCGCAACACCGATCTGAACCTGCTGCTGGTTTTTGATGCGTTATACCGCAGCAGGAGTACCACGCGCGCGAGCGAAGAATTGCATCTCACACAGCCGGCGGTCAGTAACGCTTTAAAGCGTTTGCGGACACTGTTTGAAGATGAATTGTTCGTGAGTACCCGGGAAGGTATGTTGCCGACCACGAGAGCGAAAGAAATCGCATCACTGGTAGCGGACGGACTCGGTTCATTCCGGCTGGCCATCCAGGCGCATCGACCGTTCGATGCGGCGTCGGCCACCCGCACCTTCCACCTCTATGTGAGCGACCTTGCTCAGGCGATCTTTCTACCACCGCTTGCTGCTAAAATCCGCAGCGCGGCGCCCGGCGTCAGGATAGTGACCGTCGATCCGCAACTGAACGATGCACAACAAATGATGACGCGTGGACAGATTGACTTGGCGATCGGAATGTTCAGTGGATTAGAGGGCGAATTTCATCAGCAACGCCTCTTTGAAGAAAACTATGTTGCCCTGCTCAGGGCTGGCCCTTCCAGCATAAAAGAAACGCTGACGTCGGCACAATTCCTCGACGCCGACCATCTGATCTACACCCCGACAGCAGGCAGTCACGCTAAATTTGAAGCAGCATTAGACGCCATTTTCAAGGAACACGGGAAGACAAGGAGTGTCGCAATGCAAGTCGCGCACTCAGTCAGCCTTGATCGGATTATTGCGTCGAGCAATATGGTGGCGTGTATCCCAAGCCGCCTTGCTCAGACGCTTTCAGGTCGAACGGACGTTCGCTCATGCCCGTTGCCGTTCGACATTCCGCCGATGGATATTGTTCAGCTCTGGCACGCGCAGTTTCAAAAGGATGACGGGCATCGGTGGCTCCGGACACTGGTCTACGAGCTGTTCCATGACGACCGGTGTGGCGTCGTGATGTGACGAATATGAGTGAGTGTGCTCGTGGAGTTGCCCCCGTGGCGTCCGTTTACGAGATGGTTCGGTCGTTCCAACGGCCGGAGGCCGTGCTCGACGAACGGCCGCTGGTGGCCGCGTGCTGACTGATGCAAATCGCATATTCGAGCTTTGCTCGTGGCGGTGGCGGCCGGCTGTGCGCGACCCCTATGCTCAAGTCGCAACTATGCGCAGATGATCATCGCGAGCGCGGCCGTATCCGAACAGGAATGCGCCGGTCTCGATGTCGAGCGTAGCAGTGTTCGTTGGATCTCCCATTCCAGCTTTACGTTTCATAGTTTTCCTGTTACGCGATCTACGTATCGGTTAAACGCTGCGTCATCATCTCCAAAGGACTGCACGGCGCTGTGATCGGCCCACCAGAGCAGCCGCTCAACCACCGCGCGTTTCGGGAGGCCGTAATGTACCGCCAGCCGCCCAAGTGAAAAGTACTCGCGCACGCCCAGCGTCACCACCAGCCGCTTCCCGTCCGGTTCCGTTGGGTCCGGCACCGGCTGGCCCAGCACCACTGACGCGACGTGCATTGCGCCCTCACCCGCCTCGCGGCGGCGGTGCCGGGCGACCGCGCGACGGGCCTGCGCCAGTTCCTCGCGCAGTCGCTCGCATTCGAGCGCCAGCTCATCGCGCTTATTTTTTGTTACAGTAACGGATTTTCCTGCCGCCTGGTGCCGTACCCGGAACGCCGCCTGGCGCTGCGCGTTCGTCATGGCGTCGGGCTTGGGTGGCCGGCCCCGGCCACGTTTTTCCGGGACGGGACCGTCCGGTAACGAAATAGCTTTGCCCCTCACCATGCCCGCCTCCGCCTGTGTGGAAAGACTATTTTGCGTTACCCATAACGATAAATTAACATCGGCCCCCAGCGCTGCGCAATAGCAGGTGGCGCCGCCCGTGCCTTACTCTTGATAAAATATGTTATCAATAATAACCTTGCCGTCTGGAAGGTGAGCTTTTACGGGGATGAAATGCGGCAACTGGCAGTCAGGGGCGCGAACGGCACAATGGGCCTGCTCACGCAACATGAAACGGACACGGGCCGGTTGTGCCGGTCGCTGCGCCTGGAGGCGAGCGACGATGGTAAAAGCGTGGTCCTCGTTGAGGTCGATGAACGCAAGGCCGGCATCCAGCGCGAGTACCGCTTTGAAATCACCACCGGCGAACTGGTCGCGCTGATTCGCGCCGAGGGTATCGAACTGCGCGCTGAACTGCCTGGAGAAAACCATGTCCGTACTGCCAACGCTTCCTGATCGCGGCCAGCGGCTCACGGCTGCGCAGTTTCACCAGCTTGCCGACGTGCCCCCCGAAGCCGAATGGTTTGCGAATCTGGACAATCCGCGCACGCGACGCGCCTATCAGGTCGATCTGCGCGACTTCATGAATTTCACCGCCATCACGCGGCCCGAAGACTTTCGCATCGTCACGCGCGCGCATGTGCTGGCCTGGCGCACCGTGCTTGAAGTCCGGGCACTCTCGGGTGCCACCATCCGCCGCAAGCTGGCAGCACTGTCGTCGCTGTTCGAATACCTGTGCGAAAAGAATGCGGTCGACTTCAACCCCGTCAAGGGAGCAAAGCGGCCGAAGGTGGACAGCAACGACGGCAAAACGCCCGCGCTCGGCGACCATCAGGCACGCGCGCTGCTCGATGCGCCCGACCCGGCCACGCTTAAAGGGAAGCGCGACCGCGCGCTGCTGTCGGTGCTGCTGTATCACGGCCTGCGCCGCGAAGAGCTCTGCCAGCTCAAGGTCCGCGACATTCACCCCCGGCGCGGCGTGCCGCACTTGCGGATCCACGGCAAGGGCAACAAGCTGCGCTATCTGCCGCTGCATCCGGGCAGCGCAGAACGTATCCACGCCTACCTCGAAGTGGCAGGACACGGCGAAACACCCCTTGCCCCCCTCTTCCAGCCGGCACGCAGAAAGACCCATGCGGCATTGACGGCCGATGGCGTCTACAAGATCGTGCTCGCGTATGCAGCCGCCGCGAAAATCAAGGTGCAGGGCTTCGGTGTGCACAGCCTCCGGGCGACGGCGGCGACCAATGCGCTGGAACATGAAGCCGATATCGCCAGGGTTCAGGAATGGCTCGGTCACGCCAACATCGCCACGACCCGCATTTACGACCGTCGCAAAAGTCGCCCGGAAGACTCTCCGACATTCAGGGTTGCATATTAAGGAAAGACTGTCATCGGCCACCGAGACACTCGCGGCGATTCCGCGAATGACTGGTTCGAGTCCACTTTGCGCCCTTCTGGCCGCTTACCCGAAATATGCGACCGGTATCTGCCCCGGGGCAACAAAGCAGTTCACGGTAAAATGCCGAGGCTGGAACTAGCGGGGTCGACCGACGTCAATCGGCTCACCATCCGTATCCCATCCTGAAGAGCAAGGCGTTGTTACCCTCTTTGCCGAGCGCGAACTCCATATTGGCGACAATGCCCTGAGCAGGCTTGAGGATGTACTGGACACCAGCGCCCACGCTCGGAAAGCGGTTGGCCGAATCTGTGCAGCCGTTACGGCACGCGCCATACAGGCACGCCACGCCGGCAAAGAGCGTGGCCGTCCAGCGCGCTGCCAGGCGATGGCGTTCCTCGACTTCGAGAGAGGACATGTACTTGCCAAGGTACTCGCCTGTCGTGTATCCGCGCAGTAGCACGGGCGCGTAGGCGCCCGGGGGTGCGTCCGCCGTCCACTGGTTGGCTATGTCTTCAAATGATCCGCAAATATGCGACCTGCAATCGCCTGAGAAACTTGCTTTGTTTATCTTATCTTCGAACCCGGTAAGCGGAATAGCGATACGACAACGGTTAGGCCATTCGCATTTTCGTTTACTCCCGTGCAGCAGATCGCTCAATAATGTCGATGTCTGTGTACCAAGCGATTCCCCGCCGCCCGTTTCGGTACAGTTGTATAATTGCGGACATCACCCTTTCCCGCCCTTGATTCGTGTCAAACCCGCCTTGTGCCTTCTCCGCCCAAGGAGTGGTCCAAAACTTAGGATCCATGTACTTAATAATTTTATCAGTCTGGGACTCTATTTCTTCTAGATCTGTAACCTCAATATTGAGGTCGTCGTTGTCCGCCCAATTCGTAATTCTGTCAGCAATGAATCTTGATAAGCAAATGATGCCAATCTTTGACAGCAATCTCGAATCCTTTACCCATAGGCTGGGCCACTGCGTCTTGACGGCTTTCCATATCACAAGAAAGACGCTCCGGCAGATGTCGCGATCAGAATACTCGGGAACGCCCAGCCCGGCGATGTAATCGAGCGAAATCTCAATCGAGGTGGCTTGAACTATCCGATTTTTCTGCGGCGTCGTAGACCAATCGATAGTCTTAAAGAACGGACTTTCGATGTCTGAATTTATCAGGTCGACGTCCTTTATTCCTTCGACGTCGAAAGCGAGGCGCGCACCTTTTAGTCGAAGCGCAAGCGACGTATTTTTCATCGTTGCCAAAAGTGCTTTAGTATGCGTTGCTGGCACTCTACTAGATTTGTTATTTATTACCAAGAACTGGAATGCGCGCTCCACCCTGTCCGTCTCAAGCAAGGCCACCACAGCAACCTCCATATCCGGATCAAAACTATCGATACCGAACAGACGATGCTGACCATCAACGATGGTGGCTGCGGGAGTAGATCCAAGTTCAATGGAGAGTAAACCATTACTTTTCCCCGCGGCCGACGAATTCGGTTTCGTAAATGTAGCCCTCCTTTCAACGAAGGCCAGTATTAACGCCGTAGGAATCGTATTCTGGTCATCCGCCTTGAGGAATTTCGCAATAGCTTGAACTCGCGCCTCTTTCTGCTCACGCTGCGGACCCCTTGTCGTTGGGCTAAGCTCCGCTACTGCAGCCCACTCCTGGATTTCTTTGACGGGCGCATGAAACATGACGAGAGACGGCCCGCTCTCGCTCCGTTGCTGGAAAGAGAAAGCCTGATACGACTTGAGTTTCTTGATTTTTGATACTTTCTTCGTGGTTATCACTGCTCACTCCGGCGTAGTCGTTAAGTCAAAAAACGTAACGGGAAGGCCCGTTTTAAGGTTGCCCAACTTCTTGCTCATCGGTCCCACTCGCAAGAATGCTTCCTTGAGCGACATTTCGCTGCGGTTTGCCTGATCAGCAACGTACAGATAGTGCCTCGCAAATCGAACAGAATGAGGTACCGCTTTAAGCGCCTCAATCGACGGCTCCTTTGGTAAAACGAAGTTTTGCAAGTTGATCCATTCCCAAGACGCTGTATCCTTGGTTACTAATTGACATCGGGTACAGGCCGGCAGAAGATTCTCTTCAACGCTGTCTCCGCCGATCGAGGTTGGCCATAGATGCTCGAACGTCAAATGAGCTGCATTGTCTTTAGCAGCGCTGGGGTCTAGTTCCCGAGCACAGAGATAGCAAGAAATTTGGCCCCGCTCACCTAACACTCGCGTCTTTACTTTTGGCTTGATCGGTTTAAAGGATGCCGCTTCGGCACGAATGACGGCACGCGCTAGACGTCCCACTAGACTCGAATCGAGCCCTGGGAAGACTTCCAGCTTTATGAAGCCCGTCACCTTCGCGACATAAAGAGCCTCACTACCCGTCAGCGGCTTCTCTTCTTCCCAGAATCGTAGCAAACGTCGCACGGAATGAATGGCAACAGCGCCTTTAACATAGTGGGCGTATTTCACGTCGCCCCCGACGTGCTCAAAAAACTTCGTCAAATTGATCCATTTGGCGTGAGCTGTTCCGGTTACATCGAGAATTTCGTCTCGAATTAAATAAAAAAGGGCTTCGCCCGCCGTCGTTATTTTCATGTAATTTTTTAGGCCTATGTTGTCATAGCGCTAGTTCGAAACGGAGTTGTTGCATAAATCAGTCTGTCGAGGGAACTGACGTATACGCGCAACAGCGCTTGCGGTGGGTCTGTTAACTTCGGGTGGAACTGCGTAGATTCTCGACCTTTGGGCGGGAAGATGCGCAAGGACGAACGCAAGCCAAGCGAGCCCAAGGGCGTCTACCGCGTCAGGAACTGGTCGGAATACAACGCGGGGCTGATTGCCAGAGGCAACGTAACGATGTGGATCGACGAAAGCGTCCTGACTAACGCGGTTGAATCCGGCGCGCGCAAGCGTGGCCGGCCGTGCATCTACGCAGATGCAGTGATCCAGATGCTGCTCGGACTCAAGCAGGTCTTCCATCTGCCGTTGCGGGCGCTTCAGGGCTTCGTGCACAGCCTGCGCGAACTCGCATCCGCTGATTTGCCGGTGCCCAACTATTCCACGCTGAGCCGCCGTGCACAAACACTGACGGTACTCCTGCCCACCTTCCGCAGTGGCGAGCCATTGCATCTGGTCGTCGACAGCACCGGCCTCAAGCTGTACGGCGAAGGCGAATGGAAAGTGCGCAAACACGGCTATTCGAAGCGCCGCACCTAGCGCAAGGTGCACCTGGCAATGGACGCGAAGACCGGTCAGGTATGCGCTGCGCTGATGATGCATCAGGATGTCGACGATGCCAGCGCGTTGCCCGATTTGCTGGACCAGATACCCTCCGACATGCCGATTCAAATCATCGGTGGCGACGGCGCGTTCGACACGAAACGCTGCCATGCGACGATCGCCGCGCGCGGGGCTTTGCCGTCGATTCCGCCGCGCGAAGGCGCGATGCCATGGCCAGAAAGCACGTCCGGTGCTGGCTGGCGCAACGAGGCCATCGACGCCATTGCGCAAAGCGGCCGACCGGAATGGAAGAAGGGCAGCGGCTATCATCGGCGCTCGCTTGTCGAGAACCTGATATACCGGCTCAAGACGCTCACGGGCAATCGCTTGTGGGCGCGCCGCATCGGTTCGCAGGCGACCGAAGTTGCGATCCGCGTGGGCGTGCTCAACCGCATGACGGCCCTCGCTCGCCCGCAGTCCGTTCGGATCGCCTGAATTCGTCATCACTGCAGCCCCTTTGCCCTCAAATTCGATTTATGCAACAACGCCGTTCGAAACCGTCACACCCGTCGTAAAACGAATCAAAGAGCCCGCTTACCGAAATCGTGTAGCAATCTCGGCGTAGTTGCACGTCGTAAGCACGGAGCGCCAGCGAACCTTGCCCTTGCCAGTGCCACCTTCGCCTTGAACGCCGCTGAGTGCGTGCGCCGGGTTCTCTTCGTCATCGTCTGGTTCCCTTTGTAGGCATTATGCCAATCCCAGAACCCAGCGATTCCACCTAACCGACTGTTCAGATTCGCGGAGCCACCTCTTTGCTCGCGACTGATCTGAGAAGGTCGGGACATCACGTCGGAAGCTCCGACCCAACTTGATCGCAGACACCCTTGATCAGGCTTGGTGTGGGAGCCTGTGCGGCCAAGGAAATGACTAGACTCGCCCAAAATCCCCGGCAGCGCAGTGCTGCACCGCACTACACTTATTGTCGAGACGAATTCGAGAGTTCACAAATAACTACAGCACCTAAAATCCCAGACCATGTAGTTTCCATCCAATATTTTTATCTATACAATGTAGTTATGAGCAGAGAATTTCTTGTCCTGACGAATTGTACCGGTAGAAAACGCTCTGCCGACCAAGCTATTGCACTCGACGCAGAGCACTTGGCAGGCACGTTGCAGTTCGCTGCCAAACATTGGATGCGTAAGGTAAATGCTGCCCCACGCACTCACCTCGCGGTTGAGACGTACGGCGGCAGATCGTTCGCGGAAGCTCGGCGGGTGGCAAGCCATTTGGACGCACGTTTGCACATTGTGTCGGCTGGTCTAACTGTTGTGGATTCGACAGAGGCGGTGCCGCAGTACGGACTGACAGTCGTCGACGGCGCTAACTCCATTCGTCCCCTTCTAGCGAGACTTGGAAAGAAGTCGCACGACTGGTGGGACGCAATGCTCTTGGAGTTTGGACAAGAACGATCCGTCCACGCGCTCATCGAACGCAACCCTGATGCAACGGTACTGATCGCATTACCGTCTAGTTATCTATCAATGATCGCGGACGATTTGTCCTGCCTATCGACTGATGATATTGACCGCGTTAGGGTATTTTCGTCCGCCAGAGGCAGGCTTAACGTCTGCGAACAAATTCAACGGATTACGTTGCCCTACGATGATCGCCTCGAGGGGTCGGATCTACCTGGCACACGCAACGATTTTGCACAGCGCGCGCTCAGAC
The DNA here is from genome assembly GCF_003386115.1 of Paraburkholderia sp. BL27I4N3. Lineage (NCBI taxonomy): Bacteria > Pseudomonadati > Pseudomonadota > Betaproteobacteria > Burkholderiales > Burkholderiaceae > Paraburkholderia > Paraburkholderia sp. BL27I4N3. The sequence goes on from NZ_QREJ01000003.1 coordinate 90,728, forward strand.
ATTTCATCGAGAACCTGCAAGGGCAGAACCTGACGCTGCTCGATGCCCACGCCGCTGTTGCCAGTGCCATGAGCAAACTGCAATTGCGAAAAAAAGTCATTCGTGAACGAAAAACTGATCTGGAGATTTCAATCCTGCTAAGAGATAACTGGGTGCGGTTCGAGGGTTCGTCAACACGTCTTTTGCGCTTCCTCCGTGACGATTCCTTCGTGGCATGCGAACAGAAGCGATTTCGTAACCTGTGGCTAAGCGTCCGGAACAATCTAATCAGGGGAGCCCACATTTGACCGCCCCAAAGAAAGAGATAGTCGTTAGAGCACTACGCACCACGCAGGGCGACGGGCTAGATGTTTTCGCGTTCTTCATCAAGGGCGCCGACATAGTTAAGATCGCTGATATCTCAAGGATCGAGAGGGACGATTCGGACGCGCTAAAGGGATTTCAACGCCCTGAAATACGCTCGCACGTGAAAGGAATCGCCGAATATCTTAATCAGGGTAACGTGCTATTTCCCAATGCGATCATCCTTGCAATGTCGCCTGACATTCATTTTTCAGCGTCCCGTGGGACCAAGCCTACAGGAGATGACGGGATGGCTTTAGCCGGGACGCTGACCATTCCTATCTACGAAGAAGGGCAGCGCGTCGCATGGATTGTTGACGGTCAGCAGCGCTCGCTAGCGCTCGCCCAAGTATCGAACAAGGCGCTCTCCGTGCCAGTTGTCGGATTTGTCTCTGACAGCCTTGAAGTCCAGCGCGAGCAGTTTATCTTGGTGAACAAGGCGAAACCTTTACCCACCCGACTTATAAACGAACTGCTGCCAGAAACTCGCGGCATATCACTGCCGCGCGAATTAAGCGCCAAAAAAGTTCCGTCCGAGATCTGCGGCTTGTTGAACCGAGATGCCGACTCACCTTTCTATAAGCTTATAAAACGCATTTCAGAGAAAGCGAACACCGTAGCTGTGATAACTGATACCGCAGTGATCACAATGATTCGTAACAGCATGAACAATCCGTTAGGCGCCCTGTCTCCATATAAATCGACCGGTCGAGAAGGCGCCGATGTCGAAAGTATGTATCGCATTTTGACAACGTTTTGGACCGCTGTAAAAGACGTGTTTCCCACGGCTTGGGGGGTCGACAGTCGCAACAGTCGCTTAATGCATTCAGCCGGGATTGAAGCGATGGGAGTGCTGATGGATCGAATCTATGCTCGACTGTCAGGACACGGTGAAGACTACAAGACAGTTCGCAAGGAACTCGAGAAGGTAGCACCCGCATGTCGATGGACTGAGGGTACCTGGGACACTCTTGGAGTTGCTTGGAATGAAATTCAAAGTACACCACGCGACATTAAGAGACTACAAGACGCGCTAGTGCGCGCTTATACAAGCAGCGTACGACCATGAAATTTCTATATTCCGACACACAAGACTATGTAGACCCGCTCTACGACTTTATGGCCGACCGCAATGCTCCGGGACGTCGTCGTTACTGGGACGACACCTATGCGCACGAGATGATGAAGCCTGCGCCGTATGACGGACTGCTGGTCTCAATGAGCGCGGTGCGCCAAGCCGCCGGCGTCGCGAAATCCAAAGTCCGCTATTCGACCGCTGAAGAGCATCGCATGCTTCGTGACGGCGTTCGTAAATTCTTACGCTATACGGGTCCGAAACATAAGAATGCCATGCTACTGGGCGACTGCGGAGCGTTTGCCTACGTAGAGCATGAGAAGCCCGCTTATGCTCCACAAGAGGTGGTCGAATTTTATTCGGATGCAGGCTTTACGCATGGCATTTCTCCCGATCACATTATCTTTGATTGCGACATTACCAACCCGCCTGCAAGCAGGATGCCTGAGACCGTCACAGCACGTTTCGAGATCACACAAGCCAACGCCGAGGAGTTTTTAAAGCTAACGCGCGAAGAAGGCGAACCGTTCGAACCAGTGGGCGCAGTGCAAGGATGGTCGCCTCAAAGTATCGCCCAGGCTGCCGTGCAGCTTGAAGCTATGGGTTATCGATATCTCGCGATTGGTGGACTTGTTCCATTGAAGGTCGAGATTATCCATCTCGTCCTTCGCGTGCTTCGTGCGGCAATTAAGCCGGAAACGAAGATCCATCTTTTGGGCTTCGCAAAGGCAGACGATATTCACGAGTTCACCGGTTACGGCATCACGAGTTTTGACTCTACCTCGCCTTTAATCCGCGCGTTCAAGGACGCCAAATCGAATTACTACATGCCGTCGTCGAAGGGCGGTCTCGATTATTACGCGGCCGTCCGGATCCCTCAAGCGATCGAGAACCCCCGATTGATGCAGGGAATCAAGCGCGGGATATTCAGTTCTGAAGATCTGCAAAGAAGAGAAACTAAGGCGCTGGCAGCTCTTCGCGCGCTCGACACAAACGGCGGAAAGGTTAAGGCCGCACTTGATGCCGTGATGGATTATCAACGGTTCCTGACGCTCGGTGACGGTAGCCCTATCGAGAAGCACGAGAAAGACCTGTTGAAAATGCGCGGACTCGTGGAGCGGACACTCGAAGACGCTCCGTGGAAGCGTTGCCAATGTGAGATATGCAAATCCGTCGGCGTCGAAGTCATCATTTTCCGATCGAGTAATCGCAACAAGCGGCGCGGCTTTCACAATCTCGGTGTCTATCACCAACACTTACAAAGAACCCTGGAGAAACAGCGGTGAGCAACTACCGATTTAAAGCTATTCGCGCCTCTCAGGCCGCTGAACACGACGTATTTTCCTTTGCGGCCACACCGGAGCAAATCTTAGGTTTCGCTGAAATTGAGCGTGTTGGCCGCGAAGAAGATGGTCAATTAAGAGGGTTCCAGCGACACCAGATCGCGTCGCATATCAAAGAAATCCGTGACTACATGAGTCGTGACGACGCGCTGCTTCCGAATGCGGTCATCGTGGCGTTCATCGGCAGCGTAAAGCTCAAAGAATTGGGTGATGGCATTGTCGAGGTAAGCATCTCGACGACCAAGGGCAAGCCTGGGTTCGTTGTAGATGGGCAGCAACGACTTTCAGCCCTCTCCGGAATCAGGAAACCAGGCTTCCAAGTCTTCGTCTCAGCGTTGATCTGCAAGAATTACAACGAATTGAGGCAGCAATTCGTTTTGATCAACAACACTCGGCCGCTGCCGAAGACGCTGATCTACGAGTTGCTGCCTAACGTTGAGGGTCTGCCCGCGCGGTTCACCGCTCGAAAATTTTCGGCACGCATCGTCGATCGCCTCAACTTCACGCGCAAATCATCGCTACGCGGCGAGATCCGGCAACATACCAATCCGCAAGGCGTGATCAGCGACACCGCCATGCAAAAGCTGATTATGAATTCGGCGTCGGACGGTGCCATCCGAGAATTCATCAAAGAAGAAAACTTTGAGGATCTCGCATATGAATTCGTCAATGAATTCTTTCAGGCCGTAACCAGCGTATTCGGAAGCGAATGGGTCGGAATGAACCCCAAAACGTCACGACTCAGACACGGCGCAGGATTGGTAGCAATGGGGTTCGTAATGGAATTGCTGTACTCGAGCGAAGGGGCAACGACTCGCGCCGAATTTGAGCCGGGCCTGGAGTTACTCAAGCCCTATACGGCGTGGACAAGCGGTCAATGGCGTTTTTCAGAACAGGACGAACGCCCATGGAACGGCATTCAGAACACGCCCAGTGACATCGATCTGCTCGCCAACTATCTTGTGCGGTCGTTAAAAAAGGCCCTTCGTCGGCCGCGAAAAGTAGCTAACGCCTAACTGCGGAGATCGTCGCTATGAAAACACGCGCGCTAGTCTTATTTTCTGGTGGCCAGGACTCCGCTACCTGCTTGGCATGGGCGCTGAGTCGCTATGAGTACGTCGAAACAATTGGCTTCGATTACGGTCAGCGCCATGCTGTTGAGTTGAAATGTCGTGTCTCCGTGTTAGCACGACTGAGGGAGCAGTTTCCAACGTGGGCAGCGAAACTGGGCGACGACCACATGCTAGACCTTTCAGTACTTGGAAAGATCAGCGACACCGCGCTCACGCAGGACAAGGCGGTCGAGATGGAGTCGAATGGCCTTCCAAACACCTTTGTCCCGGGCCGCAATTTGCTCTTCTTTACGCTAGCTGCTGCAGTAGCTTACCGCAGAGGGTTGCACGCGCTCGTTGGCGGAATGTGTGAAACAGATTTCTCCGGCTATCCTGACTGCCGGGACAACACGCTTAAGGCACTCCAAGTCGCGATCAGCCTTGGGATGGACACACCCCTGATCATCGAAACGCCGTTGATGTGGATCAACAAACACCAAACCTGGCAGTTGGCGCATGAGTTTGGAGGAGAGGAGTTAGTCGACCTCATCCGCAGTGAGACTCATACCTGTTATCTAGGCGACCGATCCGCCTTGCATGATTGGGGATATGGATGCGGCAAATGCCCCGCTTGCGAACTTCGGGCGAACGGACACGCATCTTATGTTGGTACGGCACGATCATGACATATAGCGTCAAAGAGATTTTCTATACGCTTCAAGGTGAAGGCGCCAATGCTGGACGACCGGCGGTCTTCTGTCGGTTCTCCGGATGCAACTTGTGGACCGGACGTGAACAGGATCGTTCAACGGCACAATGTTCATTTTGCGACACCGATTTTGTCGGAACGGACGGCACGGGCGGCGGAAAATTTAAAGACGCCCGAGATCTGGCAAATGCGATCGCGAGCCAATGGCCGACAACAGACCGTGCTCACCGTTTCGTTGTGTTGACCGGTGGCGAACCATTGCTGCAAGTCGACAGCGCGTTAACTACCGCGCTTGCCGAGGAAGGGTTTTTCATCGCGGTCGAAACCAACGGAACGGTATCCGCGCCTGCTGGTCTCGACTGGATTTGTGTCAGCCCTAAAGCGGGGACACATATTCGAATTAAGGCCGGCAACGAACTGAAGTTAGTGTTCCCGCAAATCGCGTTCGACCCGAAGGGTTTTGAGCATCTTGCGTTCGAGCGATTCTATTTGCAGCCAATGGATGGGCCGGATCAAGCGCAGAACATCGCGAAAGCGATCGACTTTTGCAAGGCACACCCTCGGTGGTCACTAAGTTTTCAAACCCACAAAGCCTTGGGTATCCGATGAAATTCGAACTGAGCCAACGCTTTTATTTCGAAGCAGCACATACTCTTCGCCGGGAAATTGGCCAAGAAGGTAGTCGACGAATTCATGGACACACTTATCATGCGCAGATTTTTCTTCGTGGCAAGCCCGATGCGACAACAGGAATGATCGTTGATCTAGGATTTTTTAACCAAGAAATTCAGCGGATTAAAGATCAGTTAGACCACCGGTTCCTCGATGAAGTACCTGGTCTGGGTGCCGCCACCCTCGAAGGGCTATGCGCTTACATTTATCGAGCGGTTTTTCAAGTCTTTCCCAATGTTTCGCGGGTTCGCGTGGAACGTCAAGCAAGTGGTGACCGGTGTGAAGTGACTGCCGATTGAAACCTCGACAATATATCTCTGCAACCTATCGTGGCTATTGGCGCCACACCCGGAACGCCACGTCAGTCAACGTTGTACTCCGGGTGAACCGAGTTTTTCACCGATGCGCTAATTCTTTAAAAACGCTGTCTAAAATGCTTGCGCAACCCTTGCCGGGTGGCAATTGCATATCGCGTTGCCCTCTCGCTTCCTTGGCGCAATAATAGGCCTGATGCTTACTGCTACGCCAAGTAAACACGAATATGTCCGAATTCGCTGCAAGATGGCGCAATCGTTCCGTCGCGGCATGGTCAGCATTTAATTCAATCCGAGCCAGAGGCAACACCTTCTCGAGCACCTGCTTGGCGCGTTGCCCAGCAGACTCAGTCAGGGTATATATCCCAACCAGACCGGCGAACACGCTGAAGTCGTTTTTGCTGTCAACGTCTTCTTCCGGTTCCGGAAGGGTGTCTAAAACCGCCAGGCAGGCGTAATCCTGCGCCAACATGCGAAGGACTAGCCGCTGCGCTTCCGTGACCCGGTGAACATTAGCCCGAACGAGGTCGATAACATTCATAAAAAACCGCAATCGCACCTCTTCTTCAGGTGACGACTGCAGCGCAAGAATTTCGGCAGAATTCAAAGCCCAGTCAATATGAATTGCAGCCCGATTCGCCTGTAATATTTCTCCTAGATCGGAGACCGTTTCGACATAATCTTCACGAGCGGGGCCAAGGGATACAAACGCTTCGAGCAAGTCCGCAGTCAGTGCAAGTTCATCCGCAGAAGCTGCACCATTCCAGGCGATCATCTTAATCAAAATACTATAGAGCGGAACAAGTCCTCGCGCTGGGCGCTCAACCCGAGAGACAAAAAATTCCACGAGGTAAGGGTATGCATCTCGAAAAATGTGTTCGGCCGCAACCGGCGCATTGCTAATGACTTCAGCGAGCCCCTTACACGTCGCAACGTCGGACAAGTAGTCTTCGACGTTCCACTTAACAACACAGTCTTTTAAAAGTGCTATCGGGGATGATTCATATTCTCCCGAAGAGACGCTTTTCGCCCAGACAAGCCAAGATTGACCTGCAGATGCTGCTTCCGATGGGCTTATATTTTTGAGCCTTTCAATCCGTGACCGATCTCGGTCGGTGAACAACGAACGAACCTGCTCACCCGCATCATCGATCAGTGTCAATATCTCGGAACCAACTGTGGAATCACCCAACTCAACCGCACAACGCAGCAGCGCGCTATACGCCCACGAATTTGGAAGCGCGTGCATGCACAGTTTGATTCCTGCCTCGTAATCTTCATCTAACATAGCCTGTCTGGCAGCTTCCAACGTATCGCCAGACGATGTTGGGGGCGTCGAAAGCGTAGCGAAATGCTGCCACCAGCGCTGCAACAGTTGCCCCCCCAGTGCTGCGGCGGGATACGCCGCCAAAATGCCTTCACATCGTGCGGTGTTAGGCTTTGTCGAACACAACTCAAAAAGCAAAAATGCCTTAAGAACGTCGGGATGCCTTATCCCCTTCCTCTCCCTGAAAAGCGCCCCAAACGCATCAGCGATGCTCTTTTTGAACGCGGAAACCACCAAAGTGGGCTCGTCGTCTTCAATGTCGGTAATGTGAGTTCGGTAAAGAGCGTCTACGATATCGACTATCGTCTGCGGCGGAAGCGCCAACTCCGCGATAGCTCGCAGCAGCGCATAATTGCGTGCAATTTCTTCGTGTCGCCCTAGACCTGAGAGCAGGCGTATCTCCAAGAACTGGCGTTGCTCGGCATTCACGCGGCCCGTCGCACACATCGCCTCCAACAAGACCGTCGCCGTTGCCTCGTTACCGGCAAGTAATGCGCGGTCAAAGTCCCCGCGTAATTGGCCAAACGGTTGACGATTCCGATCTGGAATAGGCGGACGACGGCGCAGCACGCTCAAATATTGAGACAGTACGATCAATATCTGAGGCTGACGGTCTGGCGAGGTTGCTGCAAATCGAAAGATGCGTCGTCCGAAGCGGTCGTACAGAGCGGACTCAATTGGGTCTGCACGATCAACCTCAAACGGTTGCGCGACGAAATTGCTGTAACTGGCGCCGACAGCCGCCTGGAGTTCGGCAGAAAGCGCCACCGCGTCGCTATCGCCCATAGCTGCCGCATACCAGAATGTTTCACCATCACTGCGGAGAACTGGAAGAACGATCGGCGCGTCCCCGCCCTTTTCTACAAAATTGCCTATCCACGGCTGAATTTGCTCGAGCCAGGGCGAAGCGAGTTCGTCACGGCTGACGTCATTCCAAGCTATGGTGTTCGGCGCCGAAAAGAACGCTTCGAGCCAAGCATGCTCAACTGGAGGAATGGCCTGCATCAGTGAGTCTCCATGTATTGCATGAATTCGAGCTTTGTTCTTGCGAGGTCTTGGCTGTCTAGGGAGAACTCTACCCATTCATCGTTGATTACCATGCCGTTATATGTGAGATTCATCGATCCCATTAACAAACTGCTCGTCAACAATATTCCCTTCGTATGCAGTTGCTTACGCACATGCAATTCAACACAATCCTCCAGCGCTTGCTGTTCAACCAACTCATTCAATTTCGCCAGAAAGTTGCGATTAATCTCGTCGCTTCGGGTGACGATCGTGACTGACGTCCCGCGCGCCATCAGAGCAATTAGCACGTCCGCGAGGCGCACTTCGCGTCGTCCCCATTCCGGGTTTACCGAATCAAAATTTCCCGATCTATTGTCGATCAAGACAACGTTACTGATCCACGGAGACACGATCCATATGTCACCGTCTCCCCGCAACATTTCACCCACAAACATTGTTTGCAGCAACTCTTGAATAGTGATTGCGCCCGTCGTCTGCGATTTGAAGATTCGTCGGTGAAGATAGGTCATTGCAGGGCCTCAATGAGTTCCACATCCACCTCTAGCCTGCCGGCAGACTGCCTTATGCCCTGCAAGCGTGCGTAGGCACGTAAGTATCCAGAGTCGATGGGGTTGGTCACCAAGGTATTAAGCGCATCTCCCAACAATGACTTTTGCGATTCCTCGCACGTCAACGTCACAAGTCGACCGGCGGACAGGTGTTCTGCGGCGTTAGTAAGCCAGTCCTCCGCCCCGACAGATACGTGGATGCGATCGTCCGCGATAGTTTCAACTACAAGGAGTCGCTCAATCGGCGGTAATTCAGCAAACGGGTTGCGCAATTCGAGCGCCGTCTGCCGCACGGCTTTGCCCCTCGCCCAAAGAAGCCCGTAGATAGCACTCGTACGCCACGCCCCACGGTCAGTGCCTATAATCCCACCAACCTCCGGCACGATCTGGTCGATTTCGTCGGATTGGCTCAGGAAGTGGCTGATAACACGCAGGTCTATCTCGATGCCGAGACGTCCCTCCTCATCTCTCCAACGGGCAAGTACACCAGCGAGATACCGGTCAGTCGCGGGCCCCGCACCCTGTCGCAAGATTCGATTGCCCATCGACACCATAAATCCGTGGAAAGGAGAGAACCCTTCGCTTACCAGCGCATGGCGGAGTTTTCCGGCGATCCGGGTCATTTCGCGATGACTCGTCGTCGACCTAAATTCTCGGATCAATTCGACTACCGGTGAATCATTACCTTGGGTAAGCAAGGTTAACAAATTCACCATTTGGTAATCGATAGTCTCAAATTCGCTCATCTGCAGGTTGGCGCGAACCACCGAGAAAAACCGACGAGGGTCTTCAGAATATTGCCGCATTATCTGCTCGACGAGCCCACTTCCACCTGGCGTCTTTTCCGTCAACCAAATTTCGCTTGATTCATTGTCTGGAGCGTAGTCACTCGCACCATCTACGGGACCTCGACTCAGATCGATATTCATGTCGTTCGGGTCAATAGTCGGACACAAATCGGTGACGCTGCGCAAAATGGCCGCCGCGACGGTGCTTTGATAGACGCCTCGCAGCCACGACTCCCAACCTTCATCGATAGGCTCCCACAGAACACGAGCACCATCGTGCAATTCCTTGAGGATTGCTGCTTGATGGAGATATGCATCGAGTTCCTGGCGTAGCTTGTCCTGCGGAGCTTGCCCGTGCGAATCGTCTTGGACCTCAACAACCTGTGACTGAAAGAGCATGTCTAGTACCTGTGCAAGCGTGATAGACGATGCGCCGAGCGACAGGGCACGGTCAGCCTCCTCAAGGCTTTTGCCTTCATTGATGGCTACATACGTGACAGCGGACAGGTAGATCTGAACGAGCCACTCTCTCGCAAATGGATTGTCGACCATTCGCAACGTATGTCCGCGCCACGCGTTATCCGCAAGACGTGCTGACCGTAGCGCTCTCCATTTCACGTCGCTCGGGTTATCATTTCGACCGGCCAAGTTTTCTGGAATCCGAAGTTGAAAAACTATTCCGTCTGCGCCATAGCTTGCACCAACTCCCACCGCGTCATCGTCTAACGTGAACCTTGCGTCAGCGCGAACCTTGTCCTTATCGACTCCGATCTCTGCGGAGACACCGGTTGCGAATCGTCTGACTTCCACGGGCGCATGCTGTGAGTGCGTAAAAAAACCCACCTTTCCAATCAAGTCGCGCCATACGCCGCCAGTCGGAGGACTTATCCACACGGGATTTGCATTTGGCACAAGTTGCGTATGCCAATGCATAGACGCGTTGGATGAATCCTTTACATTTTTAGGAGGTACTTTGGGTTGGAGCGACGTTGGGCGATACACAGCAATGGTGTCATCTTTGTCGTCCCTCCGGACCTGATATCGCCCTAGAAGGACATGTGTCCCAAACGTCGTTATGTCTAAGTCTGAGCCGATTGCACCCCCCATATGGGCGTCCCCTTCGAAATCCAAGGAAGGCGCGATCCAATGCCTTTCGGATTTATGTCGGATGCCGTAACGACGGGTAACACGGCCTGGCGCAAATTCCCTAAGCGCTGCGAAGATCGACATCGTTGGCCGATCAAAAGTGTTCTTTAGATTCGCATCTGGGAGATCAATAACAACTTCGGCAAGGTTGAGATCCGCGAAAAGCGACGCAGGAATAAAGTCAGGAAGTGGGTTGTTGGAAACGACGTAGTCTGCCCCTATCTTGCCGTTCGCTGTCCATTGGGTGTTCAGCCTCCGCAACGCAGTAGGCAATACAGTTGTCATGAGAGGGCGAGGGAACTCCCACAACAATGCCGACACATCGTCGCGCGATACTTTGAGCGCCTGCTCCAAATACGTAGCAAGTCGTCTAGTCCCTGAATCCGATTCCAGAATACTCTGGATCTCCCGCTGCAAGCGCTTACGCCGACTCGGATTGCCAGCCTTCCCGCTCAACTCTAGCCAAACACTACCGGATGGTGCGTCTTGCAACCGAGTTCCCAAGTAGTCGATTGTTGCAAAAACAGCTTGCATACGCATCAGATATCTATTGGCGACAGGGAGGGTACGCACGGGAAGTTCGGGGTCAAAGAGCAAATCGTACGATTGATATGCCGAGCGGTCGCGCCCATAGTCCGATAGAACAATTGCGGTCCACGGCCGCATACCGCGACTTCTTCCGGCTCGCCCTTTTCTCTGCAAAAAACTGGCAATGCTGCGTGGCGCTTTGTGCTGCACCATCGCCCCCACGCTTGGGTCATCGAATCCAACTTCTAAGACAGCCGTCGCCACAATGACGTCCGCGCTGGAACTGACGCCACGATCCTGCGAACTTACCCTTTTCACATCTAATCTGCGTTTCAAATCTCCATGGAGCGATTCGCATACCCGCCAATCTTGCCCGTTCACAAAGCGATAGTTCGACGTCCCTCGCTTTCGCAAGTGAGCCAGCCCCCCGTTTGGTGAGCGACTCATATCAGGATTTCCTGCGCTATTGCGCCCTTCCGCGCTTAGCAAATCGAAGTACAACCGATTGATCACATCCAAATTGTCCGTGAACACGAACGTCTTCTGTCCAAATACCCCTGCGCTGGTAGATAACGCAGCGCTCGCAGCCTTCGGATCCAGACATCGTTGCAATAGCATTGTCGTCTGGATTGTCGTCGACAGAAGTGCCGCCCGGGAGACGGGATCGCCACGAAGCGCAATGAGATACTCGGCGCCCTCGAATTCAATTTCTTTCAGCAGAGGCGAGACCTCTTCGATCAAATTCGGTTGACATCCGGTCAAAGAGACGAAAAAGGATGACGCTTCACGCAGCGTTGCCGACAAACCGACAAATCGCAAGCGTTGATCCAGAAGGCGCTGCCACCTACGCATCAGATATGAAACTTGTGCGCCGTGCCGACCTTCATAGGTATGGACTTCGTCAACAAGCACTAACTCGGGCGGACGGATGGCGTTAGGGCCTACCCCAAACAGATGACATGCTGCGTTATCGGAAAGCCGCTGGTTCAACATCTCCGTTGTCGTAAACAGGACATCTGGTGGCCGCTTCTCAATCGCGTCACGAGTTAGCGGGAATGTGTCGCCATCAATTTCGAAATCACAGGTCGAGCAGCTTAAGTGTTCGCGCCCAACCTTGCGATCTTGCTCCTTCCAACGGAGACTACTGCCGCAACTCAAGCAGCTAAGCGAAGTACAGATGTAATCGTCGCCTACTTTTGGCCAATAACATTCGCGCGCAGAATTCGGGGTATCTCCGAAATAGGCGCCAACACGGATAGACACACCCTTTCCGAAGGCCAACTCCTGACAGAGCGTCAGCGATCGCTTTAGAACTTCGCGTAGTTGGTCCTTGAGCAACTCGACTCTCGGATAAAGAGCTATTGTCTTAACCCACGGCTTCGGAACTTGTTCAGCTATCAAGTGCCGGGCAATCGAAGCGAGTGCAGGAAGATAAAACGCAAGTGTCTTACCGCTCCCGGTACCCGCACAAACGATTGTCGCGAGTGGCTTTCCGGTCTCAATTCCTCGAATAACTCGCTCGGCTGCACGCACCTGAAAACCAGACAGCAGGAAATTAGAATGATCCGGGGCTATGAGCGCTCTCGCCGCCTTCAACAGAGTGGCGCTTGCAGTGCTTGACCGCAGTACGTTAAGCGCTTCGTCAACGGAAATATTCCGACGAGGATACTGCCTCTGACGACGCAGAAAGCGGAAGTCTGCGACCAATGTAGATGCTTGCTGCCAGCCAAAATCACCGGCATGCTTGGGAAATAGCTGCCGGAGCCTCGATAGCAATCGTACTGTTTCGGCCATGCGAGAACGATAGTTAACAGTGCCGTCGTCACGTTCAACCGCGATTATCCACTGAAGATGCAGCATGGCCTCGATGACATCGTCAGCGCTCAAAAACTCATCAAAGCCAGCCTTCAAAGACTCTTCGATATGCCTATCGATCAGGTCGACGAATTCGTCTTGACGGAAATGTCCATCAACGATCCCCCAACCTAGAAGCTTCGCTTCCCTTGCTTCGACAGCATCAAGGACGCCCTGCAGAAAGGTGTTTCGAGCATTTTCCATAAACTTCTCACGCCTTCGCTCGTACTACATAGCTTCCAATGAGATCATGGTCCTGCAACCACCCTTTCACTTCGTCCGTGAACAACGCCAACCCTGCCCCAGCACTTGTCGCGGAAGCGTCGAAGAACCGCCGAACGGAGTCTGGCATATCTTCCACCTCGACAAACGTAATTTGCGACAGATTGTCGGAGCACTCACGCACTTCGTTCAACGCCTCGACCGTAAGCGGAATAGTATTGCGATACTTGTTGAAGCGCGAATACAAGTCGCTGTAACGCTCCATCGACGCTTTATTCCCGGGATGATTCTGATTCAGCGTCGCGCGACGGCGGTCTGGTGAAAGACCCGCGAACAACGAGTCGTTGAAATAACGCTTCCAATCTTGCAGTTGAAGCGCATCGAGAGTGGTGGCGAGGGCGTCCAGTGCGCCCGTAAGAGTGGTCCATCGAGTCGACTGTTTCAACGTAACGCTTATCGGTGCCTCGTTAAATCGGGCTGCGAGTCGCCGAACAGTTTCCTTTGTCGTGCCTACGTTGTCGGGCAATGACATCGGAATTCCTTGAGCTCGCAGCAAAATTACACGCTCGACCGCCCGTCGAATGCTACCGACCTTCCCTTCCAACTCCCGATAGAGCCCAGCAAGAACTATTACCTCGTCAACGTTGCTTTTCGTCTCATGCAATCTCATTAGCTTTTCGGCAACTTCCTTTGCGTCGTGCAACAGCATCACGCCCCCTTTTCCGACTCGAGAGTTTCAATCGAAGCGACGAGCACATCAAAAGCGCCCGCAATCTTGCTTGTTTCGGTCGCCGAATCTAGCCCCTTTGTCTGCGCTTCAAGAAACGCCGCTTCTTTTTTTGCACTGGCTAAGACCTTCCGTGACGCCGAAACGAAGTTTTGCGCTGAGATGATTGGGTTTATATCTAATTGAGCAGAACGATTGATCAGCTTCGCATCTTGTTGAGTACCGTCGGTAGGCGTCGAACTCAAGGTCGCAAGTGCCTCTTTGAGAGCGGCCGCTCGAAATTCTTCGCACGTTCGATTGAAGGCGGCTATCGTGCCCAAATCGTCTTGGCTCCAGACGCCAATCTTCCGCATCCTGTCCGCAAGATCTTTCATCGCATCCGAGATCTCCTGTTTTGCGAAATCCTCCCCGAGTTCGGTTTCGAGAGCGGTCGTCATTCGACGTGCCTCTTCAGCGACCCGTTTCGCTCGTATGGCCAATCGTGCCTCGGTCATGGTAGACAATTTTGTCCGAATATCTGGAGGAATCAACTCGTTTTCCGCAACATCATCCGGCTTCGCGGTATGTTCGACCAAGCGGATGATATCGATTCCCAATGACGTCTTCCCACCGCCCTGATAACAACTACAATTTGCTAACACGAGATCAACCAACTGGTCCCTTATGGTAAGCGCTTCATCTTGTTGATCTCGCCATTCCTTAAAAGCGAGGGGAGCATTCTCTGTTGGCTTAGCTTTTAATTGAGCTTTACTAAACAGAAACTTAGGCAAACCACTCGCCGTCCTAGCCTTTTCGCTGATTCCAAGGAGTCGGCTGTTCGTCATAAGGCTTTTTGTTGACGTTCGAATCCGCCGAGATATCTCAGCGCGGATGACCGTCAGGACCTGTGGGAACAAACGGGTAACCAGATTCCCAACACGAGCGAGGTCGTCGTCGACTAATGCATAGTCGAAACGACCATCATTAAGCCCATATAAGCGTAAAAGAGCAAAGAGCTCTCCCCGCAATTTGCCATCTGGATCGCTATTATCGTTTGCGATACGGACGCTCAATGACGCGAGATTGCCCTCGCCCTGTGCATTCGGAATAGACACCTGCGGTTCAGTGAAGAGAATTTTAAGGCACCGCTCAGCAACGTAATCTATGCGGTCATTGACTGCCTTGGCAAAATGCTTCCGAATACCTGCCGCGACGTCCTGCGGCATGCGCTCGTTTTTCTGGACCCAGTTCTCTAGTACTTGCTCCAACCGCAATTCTTCGGGAGTAGGTACATAAAGGGATGGCGGGGCCGGAACCTTCGGTTCAACGGTTTTTGTCGGCCCGATCGGTTTTGGCGCCGCCGTGCGCGTGACATCGGGCGCCTGCAAACCAAAGACATCAAATATGATTGGCTCGATTTGCCCGATATCGCTTCTTGTTTTCGGATTGTCTCCCCAAATATTCACCAGGCGTTCATACTGACCTCGCTCGTCGAATGAGAGCGAAAGCGCCGCCAACCATTGCGCGACATCGGCAGTCGACGTCGGAGCCACGATACTCGCCGGAGGAAACCTTTTGTCTCTGAAAGCATCGCGTCCCGATAGTAAAATTTCACGGAGAATGCGATCAATAACAAATCGCGGGGTGAAAACAAGCGAGTCACCCTGGGTCTGCGCCATCTTTGAAAGACATGCGATCGCGACCTCGGTAAAAGGAAAAAGCGGGATATCCCGAATGGTTCCAAAGGCGGCCAACTTGTCAGACGTTGCATCATCCGGATCACTATAAATGGGCAGCCACGCCCATTTATTCTCTGAGTCACGATCCCGGGACTCATATTCAGCGATTAGCCTGGCCTCACCTAAGCGCGCGGCATTTAGATAAGCCGCGACAAGTTGTTTGCTGCGCCAAATGACTTCGTCAGGGCTACTAAGATGACTCTCAACGATCCACTCGCGCTTTGCTCTAGTCGCGATCGTATCTTTCCCGGCGAGGTATCCCTCGGTGACCGCGATTACTGAACGCATTGTCGCCAGTTGCCTGACACCATCGCGAACGCCCTCTTGGATCAAAACATTGAGCAGGGTTTCCTGAATCCCGGTTAGCGCCTTGAAGTCCTCTACAAGAATGATAAGTTCACGATTTTCAGCAAGAAGCAAACGCCTAATCTCGAGGATGACATCCTGCAAAGTCATCCCCCCGATTGCCTCATGAAGTTGAAACAACTCACGTATCGCTTGATCAACAACACGGCCGTTCAGCACGCTCGCGGCCACTTTCATTCCATGGCGGTCCCGCGTTAGTAGTTGAAAACGGTAATACTGTTTTGCTGCTACCGATGCCCTCTCCAGATCGATTGAGTCTGGAAGGATGAAGTCTTCGGCTGTGAAATCGTCCGTTCGTACATCCGTTCGGCCATCCGCTGTGCCGATTTCGTTTCCTGCCATCGCGCGTTGTACGATCTTGCGGAAAACCATCGTTCGCATATGATCGACCACTGCCGCGTCCATCAAAAATTTAGGAAGCAACCGCGCATGTGCTAGTTGTTCCTTGACTGTTTGACTTTGCGGGTTATCCTGCAATTGACCTTGTAGATGCGTGGAAAGGTCGGCTAGGGCAATCTCGAGGTGTGCCTGAAAATTTATTACCGCAGTGTCTAGGTTGACTTCCGAAAGAGCCTTCTTAAAATCGGCCTTTACAGAGGCATAAGGTCCATCGGGCAGCGGCTTCAGAATCAACTGCACCACTTCCCGCAAGCTTGCGCTTTTCGGAATGCGAATCACGACGTAACGGTCGGTGCTTCCCGGACTACTTAATCGAGCTGCCACTATACGAACCAGGTGAGACTTACCGACTCCCGAAGCGCCAGTTATCGGAACCACGTGTGCGCCCGTGGGCGCGTCGGTGTTCACAAGGTAATCGAAAAGTTCCTCCTCAGTTGTTTGAACCGTGCCGCCGTTAGGCAATAGCCTGTAGGACAAAGGCGAGGGCTGGTGCACGGCCAGTAACACCGACTCATGAGCAGATTCAGCCTCTGGTTTAATGCAACGGTCAACCTCATCGGCTATCGGCCAATATTTCAGCAAACTCATTGAGCGTCTCCAACCAGTCGAACATGCGTGAATCGATCCCAAGTTCGATAGCCGCGTCCGGTAAGCGCCAGCGATACCCCCGCATCTGCTTTGTTTTCGAGGGCAATTGTCCCGTCCAACGAAAGCCGACGTAGCGCGAGTGATAAGGACATCGATAAGTGGTCGTCAGGGAGACGTCGCAAAACGTTGGCGCGCAACACGTCTTCAACTTGTCGTCGATATTGCCCACGATCGATCACCGGCAACCGCTTCGCTAACGCATTGACAAACTCGTCAGCGGCTACAGCTTGTTTTGGTTCAAGGATCGCACTCAGTTCCGCGCGAACCGCCTCGGTAGGATCTAGCAAAAATGTGCTGTCGTTGCCCGTCGCAAAGCCAAGGAACCTTCCCCAACCTCGGAATCCTGGCCACCTTGTCTTATTCATAAACACAAATCTCGGACTTTCAATTTGCGCCGTCTCCAAAGCTTCAATTTCTTCGGTGGCACCAGGCAGCGTATAAATATCTTGCATCAGCGACCAAGCAATCCCCCGTACGAAGTCTGCTGACCTTCCTGCGCCATCTTCTGTTTTTTCATTGCTCGGCGCCCAGATCGGCGTGCAGTTTTCTGCTTTTAAGACATGGGATCGACACATCGCCGGCAGGCGGTCCGAAAATTCATCGCTGGGTTCAGCGCGATCAGTATCAAATGTGAGTCCTATCCCGGAATCGTCATCAACAAACAATCCCAATTGAGTCCACCGGGTCAGGGTCATACGCAGCCTTGTTATGACGGGGTCTGCTCCTTCATCCGTGGTTGGTAGTGCACACATCGCGAGCAAATCTTCCTTAGCTATTGGTCCGTACTTAGCTACCGCTCGAGCGAGCGAAATTAATTGCGAATATAGGCCATCGCCTGCTTGATTAATAACAGTCATTGACTAATCGTGGGAAGTAACTTGTTGAGATGTGTGCCACAACGCGTAACGTCAATAAGACGGCGCTGCGCGTTCGATGGATCGGGAAAGGTATCGGGCAACAACACGAAATGGTAAGGTCGTTGCAGACATTGAACTTGATCAAATAGCGTCGGTTCAACCTGACTACCGAAGATCGTTACGCGAGCGATGGGGGTGTATGGTTCCTCATCCATTTCGTCGATACGCCGGTGCAACAGCACGCCGGTTTCTGAACGTCGAAATAATTGATGCCAGTCGAGTTGCGGCGCAAATTTGAGCGTCTCGTCCAAGCAGATTTCCTGGATGAAACATTCTTGCACTAACCAATTGACTAGTTTCAGAACGGACTTAGATAATAATGAACTCGCGTCCTCGTAAAATACGTACACGAAGGCGGGATCAATCCACGGAAACCGCTGTTTCCATGCATTCATATGATGCGAATCGACTCGCGATATCGGAGCGGGCACAGGTACCAAGTAGCTTCTTTCCCTATCGTCTAGAAGCCGATCTTTTTTACACCCTCCACAGGCGTGCGTCACTCCCGCGTCCCATTCAGGAGACCGAATCCGATAGAGTTCAGATAACGTTTGACCGATCTCATGCTCTTGTTCTACCACCCGTCTCATCAATTTCAGATTCTTTCTAGCCGCAGCTTTCGTCTTGTCTCTGGATGTGGCGACCCGGCTTTCCCAGACCATAGGCAAGTGATGACCGTCGTCCAGAATGCGTACCCGCACCTTGGCAAACGTTGCGAGAATCGACGAGTTTCCCTCCATCGACATATCTGACTCTGTTGTGCGAGATGGTTCTAAATGCAGACTGATCATGTTCGCACGCGCCATTAATATAAGCGTACGCATATTCCAACTGACGTTGTGCTCATTGCCGCCCGGTAGGCCATCTCTTACTGCATCTATATCGATGTCGTATAGGTCTAGTTCAGACGTTGGCAGCTTAGATTGATACATCGCCTTCCACCGACTAAAGCCCATTTCCTCGGTGACAATCTTTGGTTGAGCCATCAGGGCCGGCAAATCCCAGTCACCGTCGCTCCAAACTAAGAGACTCACGGATGGGTGCCCGTCTCTACCGCCTCGACCTACCTCTTGGTAAAACCTATCCAGCGTTTCCGGGATCGCAGCGTGGATGATTGTCCTGACGTCGGATTTGTCGATACCTACGCCAAAAGCCGAGGTAGCAATCATCCCGTCAAGTTTGTTCGATGCCCACCTTGATATGATTTCCAGTCGCTCTTGATCTGGTGTGCCGCCGTCGAAGCATGCGATCCGGTCGAGCCCTGCTTTACTCCGCAAAGTGGAGTTCCACATTACGACATCTTCGCGTTTCGTTACATAGATAATGAAGGGTCGCGGGGCATGACGCAACGCTTCGAGAATACGCTCTTCCTTTTCTTTTTTCGATGCCGCTTTATATACCCAATACTGTGGCTCTGGTCGTAGATGTACGGCCGAGATCATTTGAACACGTTCCTTAGGTCCAAAGAGTTGAGTCAAGGTCGCTACAGTATCTTCGGTCAAGGTCGCACTTAACAGCAATGTACGAAACCCGTTTGGTGACTTCGATAGAAGGTTGTTTCGCAAACCTGCTAGTGCCTGAAAGCTTGGTCGAAATTCGTCGCCCCATTGGGTCACGAGATGCGCCTCATCGATAACCAAGTAACTCAGCATGCCTTCTTTAGCGACGTCGGTGATGACATCGATCAGCGACGTGCTCAATGCCTCCGGCGAGGTGAAAAGAATGCGTTGTGTCCCATTTCGAAGTCTTTGTCTAACGTCCGCCCGCCCTTCCTTCGATAGTCCACTCCACCACGCAAGAGGCCACGACTGGTGAAGCGGATCAGCTTTTTGAAAGGAGACCTCCATCGAACGTGCTTGGTCGATCGCGAGAGCAACCGTTGGCACGACGAATACGGTTAGATAGCCGTCCTCTCTATTGACCAGCGCACCCGCTTGACCAACAAGACTTTTTCCTGATCCAGTAGGAAGATTGACAATCAACGTGTCACCTCTGGGCATCAAGAATGACGCACGGATTGCCTCGCGCTGACCAGGAGACGAATAGTACTTAAATCCTGTTGCGTCTTGGATGAACGGATCCGCTGTGCACTCGCTCAGGGTGCGAACGACTTTGTCAGTGAAGGCATCATGAAACGCCCCCTCCTCCTTGCTATCAAGCCAGTCTGGAGACCACGCGCCAGCACTCAAGAGGTAATGAGCGCCATCGCCGACCGAGAAGGCATGAACGGTGTGAAGTTCCCAATCGACATTGGATGGCCATCGGTCGTTGCATGGCACACGAAGTTGGAAAGCTTTACCGCGGCGCGCAGATTCGCGCAAGAGAAAATGCCTGATCAGCGGTTGAAAGGCTGCGTGCCAACTACTCGCCGGTCCCGCCGTCATAGCGCCGCTTAAAACTTGATATATGCGATCAATCAGGGAATCGCGAACTGTGCCTTTCGGCAGGTCGACCGCCGGCCAAGAACTCAACAACTCCTGGAGGTCCCCGACATTAAGGTTCAATACTCGTGTCTCAAGCATGTTCAATAACCGAGACGGGTTCGCTACTCAGGAAGATCACGCCGGCAACGTCCACCTTTATAGTCGGCGTTGCGATTCCTGCATAAAGCGCGTCATTCAAATGTTGTTCCAATGTTAGACGAGCCTGTTCTGCGCGAGACTCGCTACCGGTCAAAGCGTTTATTCGGGTCGCAAGTTGTGCGTAGCGGCCACGGTCTTCATCCTTTGCGGTCTCCAGCGCCAATCGCTTACGATCGAACAGCAGAGGACTATTTTTAGCAATTTCAAAAGCGTGATCGCGTACTCGCGAGCACCGTTGTGACCAGTTGTCGAACAAGTCGGGCCTCGACGCCCTTAGAGCATCGAAATGACTCGACTCGATGTTCTTGTCGATGTAATTATCGGCTCCGTTCTTCGCGTATGGCACGTCGAGATACATATCCGTGAACTCTGGCGAGGGCATGTCGCCCTCCTCATCGACCCAGACTTTGAAGGTGAAGGGCTGAAACAACGCATCTCCTCTTCGGCGCAACACTGCTCGATCGGCCACTGAAGTCGGAACAGTTTTTTCCTGTGTCAGAATGTGTTCGGCTTCGTCAATTCGAGCTTCGATCAGGAAGCCAAACCGGAAGAACATTTGCAGACGTCGTCCTGGGAGGCCAGTATGTATCTGCCGCCACATTGCGAAGCTTCGGCCGCGATCGTCAGAATCTGAAAAGGATTTGATTGCTTCGACAAACTCATCGCCGTAGCGAAGCGGCCGGATACCACCTTTAACAGCCGTCCCCCGATGTGCTGCGTGCGGGTACGAGCGTGGACGCGACGAGGTTCCACCAGGGGCCTCGTAGTCGATTGCTCCAAGAAATTGGTCAAGAAAGCCTGACAATGGAATCAACGTTGCTTGGCCGCCCCTTTCAGGAGGACAGTATTGAAAGCGACTCGGCACCTCAACCAACTGTTTCTTTGTTTCCTCAGGAATGACAGAAAAAAGCAGCGTCTCCTTGATCCAATAATGCATGGCGTCACGAATCGAGTTCCATTCGCTATCGCAGTCCAACAAGGCTTCCACCTCGTCCTCGCGCATCGCGGTGAGTTCATCTAGCGCGTCCTGCTGATCGATCAGTTTCAGTTCGCTATTTACGATACCGTTTGGGCCTCGAAGGCGCCCAAGAAGTTCGGAGATTGCCTCAACTCCCTCGAGTAAAAGGGATTCCCTTAGATTTGAGCTCTCAGCCTCAACGACGTATTGAAGGCTTGATAGCGACCGATCGAACACACGCCAACCCTCTCTGAGGGTTTCGACCCACTTGCTCTGCAACTTGGAAGCGACGTCGACCAAAGCGTAAGAGCGGACAGGCATCCCTGACCCGTACCGGTCAACGCGGCCGATGCGTTGCTCGACGCGGTTTGGTTGTAAAGGCAGATCGAAGTGAACAATCACTTTGTTACCGCCCTGCAAATTGATGCCCTCTTCGGCATCACGATCGCAAACCAAAACGCCAATCGCGTCGCTGGCCATGAATCGGCGCCAATCCGGATCTTGGTCCAGATTGAGATGGTCATCTCCCTCGTAGCCTGATTGATGACGCAGCGCGCGAAGATTCTCTCGCCGAAGGTGCTCGGAAACCTCATCAGCGACTTGCTTACTCGAGCAAAAAACGATCGCTTTCACGCTTGCTGGAAGACGCCTGAGATTTTCAGCTAGCGCGACTAGCCGTAAATCCATCCACTCGCGGTCGTCGCAAACTGCGAGGATATCGTCCAGATATTGAAGTTCATCTTCGAAGATTGCTTCGGCGGCATTGCCGGTTTTGCAAAGTTTGTCCCGCCGACGAATGCATGACTGACGGGCAAAATTCAAATCCTCAAGAACGCCATCTACCAAACCTTCATAGAATCTATGCATGCTAGATAGTTGCTTGGCATCCGAGGACTTGGATAGCGACGCGTTCGCGGCGATGCGCCAAGCTTCAATTGCTGACTCCAGCGCTCGAATCGATGATCCGCCAACCACCCAAGATTCGAGTCCTTTCCGCTCGGGCGTTAGTCCGGACACCTGCCGCCGGCGGTTTCGCAAGATCCGACGATTCAATCGATAAGTTTCGGATACGTGAGCGCGGAGATTTCTCAGTGCATCGACCAATCCGGGATCGCTTTCGTCGGGATCGCCTACCAATTGGGCTCTGAGATCGGTCGCCAAGTCACTCAGGCGAATATCATTCGGTAGTTTTGCAAGTAGGTCGTCGAGCAAGCCGTCCAGAAACAATGCATGCGATGGTTCGAGCATTGCAACGGTTTCTGCAAGCGATTGCCGATGCTCAATCTTAGTCCGGAATGACTCGCGTTCATCAAGTCGATAAACCGCAGGCTCCAAAAGGTGCAGCATGCGCAGAAAGCCGTCTTCGTTGCGAAGAATCGGGGTGGCTGACAGGAGAAGCAACCTAGATGCTCGGAGTGCGGCCTGTCGAATCAACTCGTAAAGCCGCAACACACTTTCATCAGCATTTGCTGCAGCCATGTGGTGTGCCTCGTCGACAACTATGAGAGTCGCGCCGTCGAGTGCCTCGACCAAGTGATCGTCCTCCTCTTGTGCAACAACGAACACTGAGATATCGAGGAAGGCCTGCAGGCCGAACCGAGCTAGGAGTTCCCTTCGCCACTGCGCGACAAGCGCGACGGGAACGACAATCGCTACCCGATGATTTGCCGGGTCATCTAGCACGGCCTGCCGGATAATAATGCCTGCCTCGATTGTCTTCCCTAAGCCGACCTCATCTGCGAGCAAATACCGCTGCGACGGATCATTGAGTACACGACCCACCACGTCGATCTGGTGAGGTTCCAATTCAACTGCAGAAGATAGCAGCGACGAGATCCCTTTGGCCGCGCCGCGCTGTGAAATATAACTTTCGAGAAATCGGGAGCGTGCTTCTGCATATTGCGGGGTTTCCGTGATTTGGCATCCAAGAAAATCGCTCGGGTCATCGATTCCGCGCTTCCATCGAACGAATACGTGTTCGTATTCCAAGTAAACGTCCTGCTTGTGTGCCAAGCGGACAAGAATCCCCTCACCGTCATCTTCTAGAACGCGCCCCACTCGCCAGAGATCTTCGCTTGGACTATATACGTATACCCGACTATTTCTGCCCAATTTTTTGGGACTTATAGCACCTATTGTTGCCTCGCGCTTAATTTGGCCAGCGCCTCGCGGTGAATCGAAATATTGCACCGTGCAAACATTGCCGGATCGGCTGATGACCTTGGCAAGGCCATCAGACTCAAACCCTTTGACAACACAAAACGACGTCATATCTTAGCTTTCTCTCAGATGACTCTTTTATTTGCACCGCTCAGGCGACTGTTTCGAAGATTGCGCGGTTCCACTTGAGCGTGTTTGCTCGATTGCTCTGCCTACTTGAGCACACTCGGGGTTGACCGAGCCACTTTTTAACACTGAGACTTTCCTTGGCAACACTAGGCATCGGACATAACTCCCGTGAAAGTTCTGCACTAGCGTGCTCACAAGGATTGATTCTCGACGGCCAAGCGATGCTATAAGTCTGGGCGCTGCCAACAACGACGAACCGTCATTAGGCGTCTGGGCGATTGACGATGCCGATGATTTCCAATGTCGCTTTCGATTACCAAGGGTTTACTCTATCAGTAAGGTTCGCATTTTTGGATATCTCCTTCCTCGGGTCACCGTTCCCCGCGGCAAAATCCAAAACGTGGCCATCACCGTAGTTAACGCCACTTGGACGATAAGCTTGAGATCGAGCCCCTATTTCTGGCCCTTTTTGGCGGTGTAGGCATACAAGGCTTTTTCGTCAGTTTGCGCATACCGCTTTCCAAACACTCTTCCCAAAATATGGTTGCTTGTTTTCTCCTCGTTTCTGTCCGCGCAGTGTTCACGATCCATGATCTGAAGCAAGCGTTCCTCTCCCGCAAGAGCAACCGACGCAACTCACAGCACAAACGCGGTAAGTTAGCGTTCGATATCCTGACCGTGATTGTGCATCGAATCTAGCCATTTCGGCGCGGTCACAGCATGATCCTGCAGATAGGGGGCACCGCGCCAGCACCGTCAATCTCGAAGGCGGAGTTATTCGCCGCCACGAAGGCAACCAGAAAGCCGACGGGGTCCTTGAGGAGAACGTGTTGACCATGGCTTGCTCGAGGTGAACAGGGCCTACAATGGCCCAGCAGGAAGGTGACGTGCGCGGTGAGTCGATTGCCGTAAGCTTGGTACTCGGCGTCGAGACGGTCCTCTAAATTGGTCACGCGGTTGAGCATGCTGTTCATGGGGTGCAACTCGATTTCTAGCACAGAGCAAACCCTATGGAAGAAGCGAAAGTCCTTCTTCTCGCCGGGTACGTCGGCGTCGAGTACGTCCCCGTCACCTGATTGCGGATCAGCGGGAGTCGTTGGTCCGGCGCGGCCGCGTCTGGTGCTTACCGCCTGGAAAAGGGTCGGGTAACAGGTGGAGGCCATCAGTGCCCTTGACGAGATTTCCTCGGGGTCGAAGATGCGCAGCGCCCGTCCGGTTCACATTCGTCGCCGCGAAATATGACTCGGGCGCGTCGTCGCGATGCGGGTTGAACCGGCCGAAATCAGGAATGACCTGCTCGATGACGGGCCGACCGGATCCTGTGGTCAGGGGGCGGGTACAGGGAGCCGGTCTGTTCAAACATGCCCTGCCCGATCACGAACGGGCGCTAAAGACTGGCAACCCGCACTTTCTTTCGTTCCCGTCGCCGTCACTCGTCGTCGGCCGCGTAGTACTGCGCGGCTCGCTTCGAGCATGCGCTGCTGCTCGGCGCGCACATAGATCGAGGTCGTCTGCAGCAACGCGTGGCCGAGAATCGCCTGCACCATGTCGACCGGCAAGTCGCGCGCGTGCCGAAGGTGTGCGGGAACACGTGCGCGGAGGTGCTGGCGAGTCCTAGACCGTAGTCTCACGGATATCAGGCGATAACACGATAACGATCGCGTCTCTGCGTCCGCAAGTTCTGCTGCGCCGATGTTTGAAGACTCAGCCGATGCGCGCGATTCAATATTGCCGCGAAATAGTTTTCCTCTGCGTCGCCCGTCCCGGCGCGTTCGAGAAAATCGGCATCCCCAAAAAAGACCAAATGATGCTTTGCACGAGAACAGGCGACATTCAGGCGTTTTTTGTCCAGTAGAAACTGCAATCCGCCATGCGTGCGGACCGTGGAATAGCAGACCAGATCGGCTTCGCTTCCTTGGAATCCGTCCACGGTATCGACCTTGATCGTGAGACAGTCAAGCGTGCCGCCCTGCTCCGCGTGACCAGCGCGATACGTATTCAGTTTGTCCAAAATAAGCTTCTTCTGCGCCGCGTACGGAGTAATGACCGCAACGTCAGTTTGCGTTTCCGCGCACCCGGCAACGCTCGACAGAAAGCGCACGATAGCCTCGGCTTCCGCATGGTTGCACAGGCTCCTGCTACCCGAGGGCCTTGTCTGACGCCCCTTCACTGACACCCAGTTGAGGCTGTGCGGTATCAGTTCCGAGCGCGCCCATTCCCCGGCCGCCGTGCCATTGAACAGAGTGCGCACCCTATGGCGCGTGTAGAAAAGCTCTCCGACCAGATCGCCGATTTCCGGCGCCATCCGATACTGCTCCTTCAGGATCGCTTTCGAGGCGTCCGGCAATTGCTCGAAGAACAATTCGAAAAAGCTCGTTTCGAGGAACGCCTCGCGCAGGAACGGCATCACGTCGCGCGCCGATTCCTCGCGCAATAGCGGTGAAACACACGGTGGCAATTGGTAGTGATCGCCGATCAGGATCGCTTTGCGGCAGCGAAGCAACGGAATCAGGAGTTCGGGCACGGTGGCGCGGCCGGCCTCATCGATGATCGCCACGTCGAATGCGAGCTGATCCACGCCGCCCTTCGGCGTGGACAGACCCACGCACGTCGCGCCCGCCAGGTTCTTGTCGGCGAGCAGCACCGTGCTGAGCTCTTCGAGCGTGGGACGGTCGAGCAGATTCTCTGGAGTCGTCGATACGTAGTCGGTCAGTGTCGACCATTGGCACGCAATATCGTACCGTTCCTCATCGGCTTCGAGCACCTGTTTGCGCGCGTCTTGCGACAGACGTTTCAAGAACTGCGCGTATCGCTGATCGAACTGGTAATTCGACAGCGCAGGACTCACCTTCTCCCGATTGCCAATGCGAATGACCTGCACTGCGGTCTGCGCAAGCTGGGGAAAACGCTGCATGAAGCGCTCGAGCGCGTTGTCCACGGCGGTGTTCTGCTGGGAAACCAGCAGCACGCGGCAGTTGGAATTAGCCGTGAAGAGCTGGTACAACAGCTCCACGATGGCCGTGGTCTTGCCGGTTCCCGGCGGCCCCTGAATCAGCGCGAGATGTTTCGCCTTCAGCGCCATGCTCACCGCTTCGCGCTGCGACGGCGAGAGCTTGCCATGCCAGTGGATCTCACGTCCCGCCCAGAACGGATCCTCCACGGGCAAGTACGATTGCGGCGACAGCAGAATATCTTTCAGGGCCGGCTGCACCATGCGGTCGTGGAAGAAATCCTCCAGCGCGCGCTGCTGCCGCTTCAGCGCGGTGCTCGGCAACTGCACGCGGAACCGGTAGCGGCCCTGGGCGTCCTGCCACGATTTCGGAAACTGGCCGCGTATCGCCAGCGCTCCGTCGTCGGCCGGTTCATAGTCGAGCGATGCCCGATGCCGGTCCGGCACCGCCGGGATGAAGGCGAAACGCTCGCTGTCCCACTGTTCGATGCGCAGGCAATGCTCGCGGCGAAGCATGGTGTCGCGATCCACCTGACGAAGATAATCGAGCGCCGAAGCGCCGAGCGTCTCCTCGCGCATCTGCTCGGCGCTGATATGGAGCGTCGAGAGGCGTTCGTCGAGAGCGGCGGGGATGGTGTCGAACGTGACGGCACGCATGCACTCGGCGTCGCGCTGATAATCCAGCACCCGCTGCCAGCGCCGCATGAAAGTGGTCTGCGCGCAGCGCAAACCTTCACGCCCGTCGTTCAGCGCGATCTGCGTGGCGTATTGACGGAACGTGTCGATGGCCGGCTGCCAGTGCAGCGTGCGAATATCGATCGTATCCGTGACGAGCGTGAGCGTAAACGGAAGCTGGTGTCCAACCTGAATATGGTCGGTCTGCACCACCTGTTCGACGCACAATCCCGCGACGCCCTCCCCGATCGTGGCCACCAGACGGACTCGCGACTTGCCGAGCAGGTACTGGTTTTTCTCGGGATCGCTTGTCAGCAGATTCCATTGCGTGACCGGGTTGAAGAATTCGCTGTCCGACACGTCGTCGAGCAGCTTTTCCGGCACGCGCACAAAGAGCGGATGCTGATAGGACGCGCCGAGTTGCGGCGGCGGCAATTGCGATACGCCGATCGCGCGCCCCTTCTGATCCTGCACCAGGGGGTTGCGATCCAGCGTGATATTGAATGCGTCCGGATAGACCAGCAGCGTCTGCCCGGGGATCGGCAGAATATGCTTGTGCGTGAGCTTGGTGACCGGCAGCGTGAGTCTGACGAAGTCGTCGAATGCGGTACCGGCAATCTCGGTGCGGTTCGCGTAGGTGACGGTCATCTCCACCGGCTCGGTCGGGATGATGTGCTCGTAGTAAAGAGCGCCGCGCGCAACACACCCGTAGAAACTGGTGTTTCGATGTTTGGAACCGCCCGTCACCATCACGGGAATTTCGTCGGCGAACGGCATGGCAAGCGCAAGCTGCCGGTCCGTGTCGCGACCGAACGAAAGCTTGTGTCCGAAGCGCGGCAGCGGCTTTTTGATTTCATCGAGGCTCACGATCACCAGCTTGCCGCGGTACAGCCATTCGTCTGGCAGCAGCGGCTCGGTCGGATCGAGCTTGATCATGGCCTCATACTCGCGCCGGTCGGTCACGCGGCGGATTTCGCCTTCCGTATGATCGAGGTAGTCCTCGTAGGCGTGGAGGCGAAGCGTGGCATCTTCGATGCGGCAGAACGCGTACTGTAGCGACAACCGGCGGAACGGGCTCGTGGTATCCGCGGCGATTTCGGTGCTGACCGTCTTGTATAGCTGATCGAGGCCCTCTCGTATCGGCGCGATCTTGGCACGGTGCACATTGAGGGCCTCCAGCAGTTTCTTGCGCCAGGAATCGGCCTTCGGCTTCGCCCAGCGCACGAAATCTTCGCGCGGCTTCGTGCAGGCATCTTCAAACTCCTGGCGGATCGTTTCGTGCTCTTCCCGCAGCCTCTCACCACGCTTAATCTCTTCTTCCGTCTTGCAGTTGAAGATCCACTTGACAACCTTCGCCGCGACGAAGACGGCGAGTCCGATGATCTGCCACATGGGTCGTCAATCGTCCGTGTCGGTTTGGCTCGCGGCGTTGCGCGAACGCACCAGCGCCAGGTATACCTCCGCACTGATTTCGCCGCGCTCGAACATATCGAGATGTCTCGAATCCATGTCGTCCTGTTTCGTGGCGAGATCGTGCTTGTTGTCGATCTTGCACAGTTCGCGGGCATGTTCGTGCTCGTCGCGACTCCGCTCGTTGTCCCGTTCGAGCCTCGACACCTCGAAATCCATCGCGTGTTTCATCACCTCGGCCTTGATTTCCAGGCTCCTCGTGCCGGCCTCGATTCGGGCCTGCTCGGTGCGCTGGCGCTCCGCGCCATACTCCGCGATGCCTTTGAACATGCCGCTGGCCGAGTCGACGACCTGAACGATATGCGTCGGATCCACCTTGGACATCAGATTGCCCGACTTCTTGAGCGCGGGCACGCGCCGGGCATTGACCGGCGGCTTGACGGATTTGACCATGTCATCCTCTCTCAGGTACGTGTGCGTTAGTTAATGTTTTCAGTCAAACATGCGAGACTCGCGCCGACCAGCGTATCCAGGGCCGACTGCAAATCGTCCAGATCCTGCGTGTAGCCGTGCAAACGCGCCTCGCATACCAGGCGATGCACGCGGAACACGAGATCGCCCTGGCCTTTGATCTCGGCGAGAATCCGCGCGCGCTGCGCCGCATGCCTTTCGATGCTTCTCGCAAGCGCCGCTTCGCGATGTTCCTGCTCCTGGCGAATCGTTTCGTAATCCAGTTCGAGCATCCGCAAATACGCTTTCGTGGTCTCACGCAATTCCTGGTTGGCGATCTCCAGTTGCATGTTCAGCTCTTTTTGCGTCAGGTATCGCGTGTAGCTGCCGCATGCGTCGAACACCGCCACGGCGGCGTCGATCCATACCAACACGGGATCGAGTCCCTTGAGGCCCTTGATGCCGCCTTTCGCCAGGACCATGCCGTAGCGAAGCACGCGCGGGTCGTCGAGCATCTCGTCGCTTATCCACTTGAAGATATCAACTGTTCTCATGGTTCTGTGCAATCCAGCTGTTGCCCATCTCGGCCAGCGCCGAATACACGGCCGACCACGGAAACGCGCGCCGGCGCCAATGCGGCATGAAGACATGCGTGCGGTCGAGCATGTCGCGCTCTTTTGACGCCGGCAACTGTTGCGCCGCGAAGAGCGCCTGCGCGGCCTGGTCCTCGTGCCACGTTTCGTCCGGGAAGACCAGGGTGTAACCCGTGCCGTCGCCGGCGGGCGGCTTCGTTTCGAGCACGGTCTCGTCGAGGAAGTCGTAGTAGAGCGCGGTCTCTCCGGGCACGGCCGGCAGGATGGTTGCGAGGCTCGCGGGCAAGCCGGCCGGTAGCGCGTAACGGGTGCGCAACTCCAGTAGCGCGTTGTCCAGTTCCAATGCGGGTTGCGCGCACGCGCTCTCGTCCGCCGTGGACAATGCGAGCTGCACGCCGCGCTGCGCGGCACGTTCACCGGACTCCGGCGAGCCGTTGCCGTTGCCGTTGCCGTTGCCGTTGCCGTTGCCGTTGCCGTTGCCGTTGCCGTTGCCGTTGCCGTTGCCGTTGCCGTTGCCGTTGCCGTTGGCATCGTCGGGCAGGACGTCTTCGCAAAGCGTCAACTCCATCTCCCACTCACGCCACCACCCCTCTTCGGACTGCTCGGCAAGCTCCAGAAACGCTGGGAACAGAAACGGCAACCAGGCGCACTGAAAGTCGAAGTGCCTCATCCTTCCGAGTTGGCGGCTCAGGTCGTAGCGGCGGTCCCTGGCAACGCGAACATCGCGCGATGTTCGCCCCTCGACGACGAGTTCACCCGGGGGAATGGTCACGATAGACGGATGATCGCCCCGCAACAGTGCGGGCGGCTGGTCGTACTGCGCGTCCAACCAAAGCCGGGCCTTCTGCTCGTGCAGCGTGGCGAGCATGTGCGCGTAGCGGCGACCGGGCCCGGTCAACTCGCCGTTGCGCAAGAATCGCAGTCCATGCAGGCGTTCGAGCACGGGATCGATCTGCTCGCGGCCCAGCGACGTGATGGCGGACAGGTCATCCAAGCTCGCGTTGTCGCGACTCAGGCACAAGACGACAAAGTGGGAAATGCGGCCAAGCTGCGCCAGCAGCTTGTGCTGAATTTTCAGCTCATAGCATTTGAGCGGCAACCAGGCGCCGAACTGTACGTTGGAAGAAGCATTGTCGTGCTTCGATTCTGCGAAGTCTTTTACGATCCTATCCATGATTCGTCATCGTTTTCCTGCCGTGCGGCGCACGGTACCGTCCGCCGGCGCGGGCCGGAACGCGGTGCGGAGAACCGGGGGTTGCCCCATGTCGTGCCGAACCGCTCGCTTTCGCGCTCGAGCAGGCGCAGCGGAGACCGGCCGGTCGCCCGCCATCGCAGCGTTGCCGTGCTCCACGAGAACGGCAGCGACATAGAACGCGACTCCGGCCTCGCCGATTGCTATCCACCGCGCACCGATCAAAGCAGCCGACGGATTATGACGGGCCCTAGCGGTCCACAACATGCTCGGTCTAACCATGGAAATGCGCAATCAGGCGCTGAAGCAGTTCTCCGCCGACCAAGTCATGCGTATCGCTTACTCC
The DNA here is from genome assembly GCF_003386115.1 of Paraburkholderia sp. BL27I4N3. Lineage (NCBI taxonomy): Bacteria > Pseudomonadati > Pseudomonadota > Betaproteobacteria > Burkholderiales > Burkholderiaceae > Paraburkholderia > Paraburkholderia sp. BL27I4N3. Next base: position 121,897 of record NZ_QREJ01000003.1, read on the forward strand.
GATCCACAAGTGAAAGCCGGTCGCCAGCGAGCACTTGACCCTTGAACGGAGTGCGGCCACTCAGTGTATCAATCGTGATTGGCATATTTGCACAATGTGTCTTCGATCGGGCTGCAATTACGGACGTTCATGTTTGCCGCACGTAGACAAGTTATCGGCAATAGTCAGCGACTCTTGAATTTAGCCAACGCGCTTGGTGCAAGCAATGCTTCGTACTGTGAGAAAGCGTTTGGAAAACTTTCAAACCCACCTCCTCCGGAAGAGTCGCTCGGCGCTGAGCGATATGCGCCTGCACCCGACGTACGCCATTGCTTACTCCTCGATCACGCTCTGTTCGAGGCAGGATAAAAGGTCTTCCTGACGGGACTGCACAAACACCAGGTGATACAACACGTGCCCTCGCTTGAGACAGCCGTAGACGGACGTGCAGCGCGAGTTCACGACCGACCACCAGCCGATGGCCGTCAAGCAACGCGTTGCGCTACGTCAGACTGTGGCTACAGCCGAACAGCCGTAATCGTAACTGGCATAGAAGATAGCCCATCCAGAGCGGTCCGTGGGGAGCCGCGCGTGGCGGTTAGAAGAACAGCCAGCGCTGCGCGATACTCGGCGATGCCGACTTGTAGGCGTCGCCGTTGCGGTGCTCATGATGCGCCCAGACAATACCCGCCATCCAGTCGACGAACTGCAGGGAAAAACTGTCCTTACTTTCCCAGGGCGTGGTCTGCAGCATGGTCTCGGCGCCGCAGCCCGCGAGTTCGGTGCAGAGATACTCGTGCAGTGAATGCTTGAGTTCGATCTTCAGGGAACGGGCGTCCGGAATAAAACATACCGAATCGTATTTGCTCATGACCTCAAGCAGCAGGAGCTTTGCCATGAAGTTGTAGAGGCCATTGGGCGAGCGCCGGAACGCGTTGTTCGCCTTTTCCTTGCGAACAGTAATCGTGACGAAAAGGATGTCGGGACGCTTCGCACGGATCTTCGCGAGTTCGCCGGCGAAAGCCATCCGCTCACCCGATGAGAGCTGTACGGACTTGAGTTCATTGCGCGCCGATCGGCCCCGATGCTTGTAAACCCCGCGCACGACGCGTTCAAGAACGGGCTCCGCACCATCCGGGATAATCGCAGCGGCCAGCGTGAAGAAGCGGCTCGAGCCACCCCGCTGGTAAGGCGCGTCCAGTTTCCAGCCAAGGCACCCGCTTTCGTCGAGATAGATCGTTACGCCCAAATCATTGTGCCCATAATGAAAATAGCCTCCCGAAGGAGGCTACTGGAAAAGGTGCGGTACCCGGACCTGACGTACTCAAAGTACGCTTACGATCGCCGACGCCGATTTGTCGCAGGTGATCCGGGCATATTTAAACCGCAGCGCCGCTATGTCTCCATTATGAAGGCGGACATCCGTTTTTTCAACCGACCTGTGTAAGCGGGCGCCGCGGGTCGGCCATCAGCCCGCGTTCACGGCGTCCTTGAAAGCCTTGCCGGCGGTGAACTTGACGGTCTTCGCCGCGGCGATCTGGATTTCCGCACCGGTCGCCGGATTGCGGCCAGTGCGCGCCGCGCGGGCACCGGTCGAAAACGAGCCGAAGCCGATCAACTGGACGGCATCGCCCTTCGTGACCGCCGCCGTCACGGTCCCGATGAAGGCGTCGATCGTCTCCGCTGCGACCGCCTTGCTTTGTCCCATTGCTACGGCGACGGCGTCCACCAGTTCCTGCTTGTTCATGATGCTTTCCTCGTTGTGGTTGGGTTGGCGCCACCCTACCCCATTGACTGGCCTCTACGCAATCACCCCCGCAGCCGGTCTGGTCGGCCGCGACACGGTTCGTCATCGGTGCGCGGGTCGACGCCGCGATACGACAGGTGCGCTGCCGGGCGCAAAGCGTGTGATCGAAAAGCCCGCTTTTTCCGGCGGAAGGAAAATCGCCACATCTGATAACCGGAGTTATCACGAATGGCGTTTTTGGTTGGCAGATTTGACGGGCTCCGCTACACTGCGCTGGAACCCGCGCCCGGCAAGGCGCTCCGCCCGGTCGACCCCTCGCCAGAAATTGCCCGCCCGCCCGCCATGTCCCTCCGACGCCTGACCCGTCAGCATTTCGCGCTCTACCGCGGTTACCTCGAGGGCGCATCGATCGACGGCCTGCATGCCGCCTATGGCGAGCCCGGCACCGACGTGCGCGTGACGCGCCGGCTCATCGCGACCTTGCGCGATGCGCTGGCGGTCGCCGCGCGCCGCGCGCGCGATAGCGAGGCTGCCCACCTGCTGCGCCTGAAGCCGGGCAGCCTCCATGACAAGCTGTCGCTCGCCGAGCTGCACGGCCGCGACGATGTGCCCACGCTCGAGGCGTACCGTGAACAGGTGGACCCGGACGGCGTCTATGGCGAGGCGGAACTGCTGGAGCTATACCGAGGCGATTTCCCGCCCGACGCGGGCCCCCATACCGCGCGCGTCGATCGCCGGATTGTCCGGAACGCCCGGCTGCGCCGCCGACAGGCCGACGCGCTCGCGCGCATGGAACAGGCGCTCGTGCAGGAGCCTGCGCCAGACCACCCGCTCGACGGCTGGTTTGAGCCGGCGGTCGCGGCGCGGCTGCAGGCGGCCGGCCTTACGACGCTGGCCGACCTGCTGGCGCTGATTCACCGCCGGCGCCACCGCTGGCACACCGGAGTACCAAAATTAGGGCCAAAAGGTGCACAGCGCGTCACTGACTGGCTGTCGCTGCACGCGGCCTCGCTCGGACACGTGCTGTCGGCCCTCGCCACCACGCCGCGACGCCAGTTGCAGCCCGGCCACCCGGCACTGGCGCGCCCGGCGACTGGCGGGGCGGCGCCGGACGTAGTGCCGATGGACGCGCTACGGGTGCCGGCCGGGCTGGACGGGTCGACAGGGCTGAACCGCGCACCGCTGCCGGCGCACCAGGCCGAGCTGGACACCGACCTGCGGGCGATTCAGGCATGGATCCGCGTGCGCGGCACCAATGAACACACGGCGCGGGCCTACCGGCGGGAGGCAGAGCGGCTGCTGCTGTGGGCCATCGTCGCGAGAGGCAAGCCGTTTTCGTCCCTCAATACGCTGGACTGCTCGGAATATATCGAGGGGTTCCTGCTCAATCCCCAGCCCGCCGGGCGCTGGGTGGGCAAAAGTCGGGTCGAACGATTCGATCCGGCCTGGCGGCCCTTCGCAGGACCGTTATCGGACCGCAGCCGCCAGATCGCCCGCAAGATCCTGGCCGCGATGTGCAGCTGGCTGGTGAAACAGCGTTATCTGGCCAGCAATCCGTTTGACGGCCTGCCGCGATTCGGTGGTCTTGACGAGGTCGACGCCACCGGGCGCACCCTCACCCGTGCGCAGTGGCAGTACGTGCTGCAGACAACCACCCGCGCTAACTACACGCCGGAACAGCAGCGCGACCATTTCGCGCTGCTGTTTGCCTATGCGACCGGCCTGCGGCGCGCCGAACTGGCTGCGGCGACCACCGGCGCGCTGTCGCGCAAAGGGTTGGACGGCGCGCTCGGGGACGCGTGGGAACTGAAGGTCGACGGCAAGGGCAGGCGCAAACGGGACGTGCCGATGCCGCGCAGGCTGATGGACGAGCTGGAGGGCGCGCTCGCGGCTAGAAGCACGCCGGTCGTGGTCGGCCGCTGCCCGAAGGACACGCCGCTGATCGGCCACCTGAAGACCGGGCAGCGGCTCTCGCCGGACGCGCTCGCGCGGCTCTATAAGCGGATTTTCAGTCGTGCGGCAGACCGGCTCGAAGCCGTCTATCCCGGCGCCGCGGAGGATCTTCGCCGCGCCAGCACCCACTGGCTGCGCCACACCCATACCAATCACGCGCTCGACAGCGGTGCCGATGTACGCGACGTACAGGTCACGCTCGGTCACGCCAGCCTGGCCACCACCACGATCTACACCAAGATGGACAGCGCGCGGCGCTACCGGGCAATGGAGGTGTTTTTCGACAGGGCCCTGGATGAGTCCGCCGCTGCAGCGACGGATTGACGCCGACGCGCTTGCGAAGGTTCAGGCCGCCCGATGGGCGGCTTTTTCGGATGCGGAAAGACACATCAAATCCAAGAATGCTCCCCGCATCCATCGACAGACACAGCTTAGGCCAAGGTTTTCCAGCCCGATCGGCCCCCGCTAGCGGCTGCAAAACTGCACCCAATTTCGAGATTTTTTCGTGTGAGCCAAGCAGGACGGGGCTTACGGGCAGGTGCGTTCACGCAAAGTTAACTTGCACCGAGCAGGTTTACCAAGTACATTTCGACACAATTCGCCATTCTATGGCTTTGGACTCACAAAATGGCGACACCGACGTTAAACAACCAACACTCGCACAAAGAGCAAGGAACTCCTGCTATGGCTGTCGCCAAACCAATCGTGACCATTGCGCAATCGGTGAGGCACGTGCCGCTCCGAGTCGAGCTTGATGACATCGGGGGCATCGCGCAAAACGCCAGCGAAATGCTTCTGAATGTCCGGGACAGCATGCTCGCTCCGCACCCACGCAAACACGCTCCGGTGTTCACCACTTCGCAGATCGCGTCACTGTGCCGTATTGATCGCAAGAAGGTCAACTACTACTGGGAAAAGACGGACCTAGGCCTCCCTCAAGGCACCGTCCTGCCAAGGACACGGGAATTCACGCTAGTCGAGGCCCGCGAGTGGGTCAAGAAAGTCGGGCCTTTTCCCAAGCGGCCGACTGGGGTGAAAGGGAAGAAAATCGCAATCGGGAATTTTAAGGGCGGCGTCAGCAAGACGACGACTGCGATGACGTTGGCGCAGGGATTGTCGCTGTTTGGGCGGCGGGTCCTCCTAGTCGACCTGGACCCGCAGGCGTCGCTGAGCGCGCTAAACGGGATACTTGCTGACAGCGAGGTCGGCGAGGAGCAGACAATTCTCCCTCTGATTTACGGCGAGCAGTCCAGCTTGGAGTATGCCGTGCAGCCAAGTTATTGGGACGGAATTGATCTCATCCCCGCGAGCGCGGCACTGTTTGGCGCAGAGTTCTACCTGCCATTCAAGCAGTCCAAGGACAGGACTTTCAAATTTTGGGACGTACTGAATCGGGGGCTCGAGCCGCTTCTCGATACTTACGATGCGGTGATCATAGACACGCCCCCCGCCCTTTCATACGTCACGATCAACGCCTTTATGGCCGCCGATGGGCTTATCGTGCCTACGCCACCAAGTGCGCTTGATTACGCGTCGTCTACCCAGTTCTGGTCGCTTTTTACTGACCTCGCGCGAAGCATGAAAGCGATTGTCCCCGATCTAAATAAGCACTTTGACTTCATCCACGTGCTGCTCGCAAAGGTCGATTCTAGCCAGGCCGCGACCTATGCCGTCCGCGAGTGGATCAACCGAACCTACGAGCGGCTTGTATTGCCCATCGAGATCCCCACGACGACCGTCACATCCAGCGCGTCGACGGAGTTCGGCACCGTCTATGACATTTCCAAGTATGACGGGAGTACGAAGACTTACCAGCGCGCAAGGGAAGCCTATGACCGACTTGCGGAAATGATCGACCAAGAAATTTTTGCGCTGTGGGGCGCCGAGCAGGAGGGTAAATGAGCATCAAGGAAAAGATGGCGGCCAAGACGGCTGCGATCGCACCCCTGAGTCGAGTACCTCGACCAGCGGACGCAAACGCTGAGCCAAAGACCGGCCCTGGAAAGTTTCTGGCCGCCATGCCCATTCTCGCGGAGAAGGACAGGGAGCTTGAAGCAATGTCGGCAGAGAACGCCGAGCTGCGCGAGAAACTGGCAACGGGAGCCCGTGGCGGCGTCGACATTCCGCTTGATCAACTCTTCGAAGTCCCGGGACGCCGACGGTATATGCCGAAGGCCAAGTACTTCGAGTTGCGCGAGAATCTACGGAAAAACAAGCTGATTCATCCGGTCGTCGTACGCCCACGCGCCGAGGGTGGGTTTGAGATTGTTTCGGGCCATCACCGTACCGACGCCTATCGCGAGATTGGCAGAGAGCATATCCGCTGCGTTCTGGAGGAGGTTACCGAGGAAGAAGCGACGTCCGGCGCGTTCTACGCCAACCTCTTGCAGTCAGACTTGACAGACTACGAAAAGCACCTTGGCTTCAAACGCATGCAGGAGCGTCACCCGGATATTACGCAAGCCGAGATGGCCGAGCATGCCGGCGTTGACCCGAGCTTGGTCTCTCGTTTTATGGCATTCAACGAGTTGCCTTCCGAGGTTATCGATCTGCTTTCCTCGCAACCGGACCTGCTGGGCGCCACTGCCGGTGCCGCACTGGCCACGATCACCCGTGACGGTCGCGGCCCACAAGTTGTGGAAGCCGTCAGGAAGCTGGCACTAAAGGAAATCGATGAGAGGCAGGCAGTAAAGGTGGCTGCTGCGAAGTCCGCGCCCGCATCGACTGCAACGCCGGCAATCAACAAGATTAAGGTTGGCCGGTCGGTCTATTGCGAGATGCGGACAGCAAAGAACGTTGTGCGTCTGCAGTTCCAATCGGATGAGGAAGCGATCGAGGTGTCTGCCGCGATCAAAGCGGTGCTTGAGAGCCGAGCGGCTGGACGGGCGAAACCGCAGCAGGATGATTGAAAATCGTAAGTCATTGATTTTATTGAACTTGAAATTTTCAATACCAACTACGAGGGCGAAGCGTGATGCCTGACTAACGAAACATGAAAAACAAAAGCCTTCGGAACGGCTAATTCCGAAGGCTTTTGAGTAAATGGGCTTGCTGCCGCCTGCCCTCTTGCTGCACTCCCCCGACGGCTAATCGGGCGAAGCACCTACAAGTCGGAGTGTAGCGGAATGCGATCGGCAGTCAAGCATCTTCCATCCATTTTTTAGAAATGGACGCTGGACATGTCTATCGCGCAACGCTCCGTTGCTGGCGAGGGTGACGTTCATCCTCGCGTAGCTGAAAACCAGTCCCCAGAACTCGACGCACAGGCACGCATCGAGTTCACCTGCGACACCACGAACCTTCCATGGGTGATCTTTCGTGCCGTCCACCGGGCTACTCATCTGCATGGGCTCCCTACCCGCTCACGCGCTCTCCTCGCCGCCCTCGCCCGCACCGTCGACGCCAAACGCCCGTACGCGGCTATCTTCGCCCGCCGGGAGTTGCTGACCGGGCGCGCGATGCAGTCCATGCGAACCTTCTATCGCAGCCTCGACGATCTCGAATCCGCCGGCCTTATCACGCGTCCCCCGCAGAACCGCTACGGGCAAGCCGGCCTCTTTGGACGCGCGTACCTGCATCTCACCGAGAGCGCCGCTGTGGTGCTCGGTCTGGTGGCTGAGACGCATCCCGCGAGTCAAGCCGCGCCCGCGGAAGTCCATGAAGGAACCGGTCCGGAAGCCCGGGGCGACTCGTTGGCCCAGCCGTCTGCCAGTGTGGCAGACGGAGCTATATATAAAGATCTTTACCCTGCTTCTCAAAAGAGACAACCAGGCACTCTCCCCGCGGACCTCCAACGCCTCACTTCGCTGGGTTTTCATGAATTTCTGGTGTTCAGGCTGATGACCGAAGCACGGCAGCACGGCAAGCGGCTCTCCGACGTCGTCGAGGTTGTCTGGGACCACCTGAAGCTCGCCCATGCCCCGATCAACTACCTCCGCAAGCTGCTGCAGACGCCCACTGACTTCCGTCACCAGCGGCTGGCCCGCCAGACCGCGGTGGCTGCGAGCCGCGACGCGCAGCGTCTCGCCCAGCAGGTCCAGGAGGAGCTTGCGCGTTGCGCCGGCCGCACGTTCTTCGACCCTGCCGGCACCCGCAAGATCGTCCTCTCGACCGACGCGTCGATGATGACGCTGCACGAGGCCCATGAGGCGCAGCCGCGGGTCGCCGCCGGGGCATGGGCAGGCGGATTCATCGATGCGCTTCGTCGCGGGCGAATCGTGCCGGCGACAGCCGGGCTCGACGAGCGGTTCGCCGCCCGACGTCGTATGCAGCAGCCACCACGCACGCCGGCGCCCACGGCGTCGCAGCCGCGAGTCCTGACCGCAGCGATCGGCGAACGGCTGCAGGAACTCAGGCGGCTAACGCGCGCGGTAGCCCGAACCGGTGGGGCGGCGTTCGCGTGACGGGCCGCCGTCGATCCGGGTCGGCGCGCGGGCAGAGGGGGCACGAGGCACCTGAACCGCCGCGTTCACGGCGTCACCGAGCGGCGCGGCGAAAAGGCCGCGACATCCCATCCGGCATAGCGGCACCGTCCGACTGTCGGGGTATCGCGGCGTCGGACCAGCGGTCATGACGGGGCAGGGGACACGCCCGTGTCCGGTCCTTCCGGACCGGTTGAGTCCCGTACGGCACGTTTTCCCGCTGCATCGGGCACGCGTGGCTGCACCGCGACCGGGCGGCGACACTCCGGGCGTACGCGCGCGAGGTTGAGCGCTTCGTCCTGCAGGCCGTGATCGTGCGCGGGGTTGCGGTCTCGTACGGGTGGCCGCCGGCGGCCGTCCACCGGTCGTCGGGGTGGAGGGTGCGAGTACGCGTCAGCGGCAGCGACGCTGCCCGGCAATTTTCCGTACACCTTTACAGACCCGGCAATTTTCCGTACACTGGCGACTCGGAGGTAAATGGCTATGACAACCACCAGATTTGAAGCCCGGATTGAGTCGGACCTGCATGCGGCGATCAGACGAGCCGCGGAGATCCAGGGACGCACGATGACCGATTTCGTTGTTTCGGCCGCCCGCGAAGCCGCGCAACGGGCGATCGCGGACGCCGAGGTGATTCGCTTGTCGCTCGCGGATTCGCAGCGCTTTGCCGACGCGATTCTGTCGCCGCCTCAGCCGGTCAACGCGCTCCAACGTGCGATCGCCAGCCACGACCAGTTGCTGCGTAACAAGTGAGCGCTGGGCAGCTGGTTGTCGCCGCGCTTGATTCCACTCACGATCGGTCCCGGTTCGAGTGTGGGTTCACCGCGCTTGACCGCTATGTCCGCGAACTGGTCACGCAGGATGTCCGGCGACGGGTCGCGGCATGCTTCGTCATGCTCGACGGTGACGTTGTCGCCGGCTACTACACGCTTTCCGCGGCCAGTGTGGCGCTCGCGGAACTGCCACACGATGTGGCTCGCAAGCTGCCGCGGTATCCGTCGATCCCCGCGGTTCGCATGGGTCGATTGGCGGTCGATCTAAAATATCGGGGCAGGGGGTTGGGTGCGGCGCTACTCGTCAATGCGTTGCAGCGAGCGGCGAGATCGGAGATTCCAGCGGTTGCCTTGACGGTTGACGCGAAGGACGAAACGGCTGCTGAATTCTACCGGCATTTCGGATTCGTTCAGCTGGCGAACGATCCGCTGGCGTTGTTTTTGCCGTTAGCTGCCGTCAAGTAGGTGCGAACAGGTGGGGACGGCACTTCGGGGGCAACCCGGGGGATCCATCGACATGGCAGACCGACGTGTTCGGGGAGGATCGTAGCGTCGACGAGAGGCCCGGGGGCCCCTGCTGACGGCATTTGCGACTCCGCACCACGTTTCGTGGCGTGCGCTATCTGATGCCGTGGCCCAGGCGGGACCCGCCCCGCTGATGCGCTCCAGCGCGTCCTGCGTGCCGGGATGGTCGCGCGCTGCCCGTCGACACAAAGGACGGGACGGGCAGGGTTTTTACCCGCATCACGGACTTCATTATCTTCGCTGATGCGCCGCCGATGCTGTTCCACAGGGTGTCGACCGCACGAGCCGCTGCCAGCCGGGCCTGAACGGCAGCGGGAAACGCATCGGAGGTCAACTGGTGCACCGCCGGGCACCCACCGGGGCGATGGCGGCGCCCGGTCAACAACGCGTAGCATTCTCTAACGGGCGCGGGGATGCACCCTCACTCAGGCTTCTTGCGGGTTCGCGTCGCAGTCGGTGGCCCGGCGGATCGCGGCTTGACGGTCCCCAGCAACTCTGCGCGCAAGGCATCGGCCGCAGAGCGCGCATCCTTCAGATCGGCCCGCACGCTCGCCAGTTCGGCATCCTTCTCCTGTTCATGACGCCTCGCTTCGCCGAGCGTGCGCTCGATCGACTGCCGCGCCTCAAGCGACGCTTCGAGCTTTGCGACGGCTACGGCGGCGGACTGTTCTGCGTTCACCCGAGCCACGCGCTCGCTGTCGAGCTCACGTCGTGCGTCATGGAGATCCTTTTCAAGTCGTGGCATTGCCTCCAGCCGAAGCAACGCTTTCGCCAGGTCGGTGCGCGCCGATTCCGCGGCCCTGCGCTCGGCAGCCGCCTCCTGGCGCGAAGCGTCACGTTCTGCCTCCACCTGGCCGAGACGCCCCGACAGCTCGGCCCTTTCCGCGTGCACCTTCTCAAGTGACGCAGTCAGGTTCTCGACCATCAGACCTTGTCGCTCGGATTCGATAATGAGGTCAGCGTTGGCCTGGTTCGCGATGTCCAGTTCCGTGCGCAACTCGATCCTGCTCCGGTCGACCTCGGCAGCGACGAAATCAAGCAGGCCCCGCTGCAGCGCCTGCGGCAGGGCGGCGGGCGGCTCGGCAGGCTTGACCTGCGCGTCCTGCCAGGCCTGAAAAAACCTGAGCACCGTCGCCATTGATCCGGTGCCGAGGCGTTCGCGTATGGCGCGTGCCGTGGGCCGACCGCCGGCTCCACGGATGCTCTCGGCGGCCTTGCTGACCTGTTCCTGGGTGATGTTGGGTTCGCGAGCCATAACATATCAATTTAGTGTAACGTTATGTTATGATATGTTATTTTCCGGAAAAACACAAACCTAGGTCGCGCGGGTTTCGCAAAAAGCTGCAGGGTGGCTGGCGCCGACGGGTTCGCGTGGCGCGCGGGCCCCGCAGCGTAGCCAAAGTCGAGCAGGAAGCCCAATCGCTGTGCGGCCGGCGCCGACCAGCCGTACGGCCAACCCGAGACCGTCCGCGATGGTCCGCAGCAGAGCCACTCCGTCTTCTGTGAAGCCCCGCGTGTCGTGTCGAGTTCGGGCGCTGCGCCGCCACCGCGTACCTTGACGCCCGCAAACGGGGTGGCCAGCACGTAGCGCTGCTCGTTGAGCCCAGCGAAATAGCGCCGGGAGGACCGTCAGTGCGTAAGCGGTCGGGCCGCGCCAAGAGGCCGCCCGGGAAGGGGCGCCTGTCACGCTGCGGTTTCAGTTTGATTTTGTAGCCGTTTGTAGCTACACTACAACTGAACCTTCCAGGAGTCCGTCATGGCTATCCGGCATCCGACCATCCAGACCGATACCGTCGTGCGTGCGCGCGTCTCGCCCGAACTGAAGCGCGAGGCCACCGATGCGCTCGAGGCCATGGGGCTGTCCGTGTCCGATTACATCCGTATGGCGCTCGTGCGCGTCGCGCGCGACAAGGCGGTGCCGTTCGCCGTCGAGGTGCCCAATGCGCTGACCACCCAGACGCTGCGCGCGAGCGAGCGGGGCGAGGAACTGAACGAAGCCGGCGATGCGGATGACCTGTTCCGGCAACTGGGCATCTGATGCGCACACCGGTTTATTCAAACCAGTTTCGTCGTGACGTGAAGCTGGCCCAGAAACGTCGCAAGGACATGGAGAAGCTCAAGACGCTGATCGCCCTGCTGCTCGATGGCTCACCGCTGCCCGCTGCGTATCGCGATCATCCGCTCAGGGGCGAGTGGGGCAGTTTCCGCGACGCCCATATCGAACCGGACTGGCTGCTGATCTACAAGACTGATGGCACGACGCTTCGCCTCGAGCGAACGGGCACGCACGCCGATCTGTTCGACGAGTAGGAGATGATGTGGACCACGGACCGGAGCCCGCTGTCACCACCCACGCTGTCGTGCTGTCCGCGCTACGGCAGGTCCGGCTGCGGCAGGTGACCCGTGCGAGGCGTACGCCACTGCTCGACGCGCTGCACGGGCTCGGGCTGATTGACTGGATCCGGCAGCCGTTGCGGCCTTCGCACCATCTGCTGTCCGCGCGCGCAAAAGCCCACCTCGTGCCGGATGAAATTGCACAACTGAGCGACGCCGGCCGTGCGGCGCTCGAACGGCTGACAGCGCTCGCAGAAACGGTGGACTGGCCCGGTCTCGCCAGACAGCCCTACGACCAGGGCCGGCAGGGCCGGTATCGCGATGCGCCGACCAACTGAACAGCTGGTCCCGCCCGCCGCCGCGCAGCGACACGCGGACCGACTTCGCCGCGCTGCGCCCAGCGCGTGCCGCCCCTCACGATCCCGCGGCTGTAGCTCGAACCGGAGGCGCCGCCCGCGGCGTCATCCGAGGCGATCGAGCGTGGGCTACCTGAAGCAGATGCGCGACGACCTGGTGCAGCTCGCGCTGCTGCACGGCTCATCCGTGCTCGCCGACCACCTCGAGCAGTCGATCCGTCGGCACGGCAGCGCGAAGCTCACCGCGGTCAGACTGCGCATGGTCGAACTGGCGTCGAAACCCGCTGCGGCAACTCCGGCAGCGGCACATGCCGAGCCTGTGGTTCAGGCCGCTCATTGCGCAGCGCCTCACAGGCGAGGGCATCGCCTCGCCTGGCGAGCTCGTCGCGACCTGCAACCACCGCGGCGGCAACTGGTGGCGATCGGTGCCACGCATCGGTGTGGCTGCGTGCGCGCCCGATCGTCGCATGGCTGCCGTGGGCGACGCTGACTGGCCGGGCGAGCGCAGCTGGATCTCATGCCAGGTCCGTCCAGCTGGTTATCACCTTGAGCTTTTCCTGAGCCTCAGCAATCCGCTGCTTCAATTGCGCCGGAATGTTGTGGGTCTTGCCCAGCATGGTTACGGCATGCTCGGCCTGCCGGATGCGAATCAGGGCATCGCGGCATTCGCCGATACTGGCAACCGAAGCCGGGACTTTCCCGCTCCAGACGCTGTCGATCTGTCGTTCGGCCAGCTCGATACTTTCCAGAAGTAGCCCGTTCTGTCCCGGCGCTGCCCGGTCAGCATCGACCGCCTTCTGATCGACGGCCGCGTTTTCCCCTCGCCAGATCCGCTCAAGGCCTGCCACATCGCAAAGTAATGCCCAGCTGGGGTACGGAATTGGTGCTTCGCCACCCGTGTAACGTCGGATGCCGCGACCCGTGGCCCCTTTCATGCCGAGGAGCCGCGCGGCAGCGGTGCCCGTCAGTCCTGCGCGTCTGAGCACTTCACGCACTTCCTCACCCGTCGGTTGAGCCCACAGGTCATCAGCGGGGCGCAGGCACTCGGGCCGAATAGGTATCTGTGTTTTGTCGGTCACATTAAGTTCTCTCTTGCTGCAGATGCGCGTAAAGCGCATGACGCCGTTATATCGAGCCCCCACGGCTTCGCCGCGGGGGATACACGCGCCCCCGGGCGCTTGACGACCCCGAGCCGGTGGTCTGCCCGCGCCCGAGCCGGATCGTCACACCGCGATCCGCGGCGCGCCGGCGCGCTCCCCACGCGTTCCGCGCGGGTCCCCGGGCGCCTCGATCCGGGCGCCCGGTGCGCGCGATGCACCCGTGATTATCCAATGTCTGGCTTGCAGGAGGGAGGGTCGGCCGGAGCGCGGCGCATTGGCCAGCACCCGGAGATGCCGACGGCGGCCGCCGAACGCCGCCCGACGTCATAGCGGTAACTCCTGTTGATACAACGCCACCCGGAGCGCGTCCCACTGATCATCGTTGAGCTTCGCCGCTTCGACGGTGTCGCGATGCTCGAAGATCATCAGGCCGTACAGGTCAGCCAGCGGACGGGCCTTCGCGCAGAGTGCGCCATCCTCGCCGGGAACCTGCCGGGCGCACCAGTAGTTGATTGCCTGCTCGATCTCGGCGATTGAAAATTCGGATTTGTTCATGTAATTCTCGCAGGCCCGCGCAACCCTCGCGCGGGCGTTGATTGTCAGTCGGCGCTATTGCAGATGGCCCCGGTGTTCGATGGCCATCGCGACCGGCGCGGAAGGCGGCACGCGATCGAAGTCCGCCAGGGCAGAGCGGGCGATCGCGCGCAACTCCTCGCGATGCATGTCGATTGCGTGGCCGTCACGGTCCAGCATGTCGGCGATGCGCCTGAGCGCATCAGCGGAGTGTGCCGCTGCGTCAGCCGACAGGGCCATGCGGTACAGTTCGCCGCGAACCTGGCTTCTGTCGCCGTACTGCCAGATGGCCAGCAGCGGCAGCAACGTGGCCAGCCATGTCGGGCGGGTGTTGAGCGTGTCCATATGGTATCCTCAATATCAGAAGACGCCCTGACCCGCAGGCCAGGGCGAGCCGGTTAGCCGCGCAGGCGGCGCAGTTCGTCAGCAAGGACCCACAGGGCACGGTTCAGGCGGATATTCTGGTCAATGCCCGTCACGGGGCGCGTAGTGGTCGCGCGGCCAGCCGCATTGCGACCCTGCAACCCGCCACGCGTCATGTGCTCCTGCACGCGGTTGAAGGTTTTCCAGAGATCGGACCCACGGTCCTCGATTCGACGCGGCGCGAGAAGCTGCGCTTCGGTGACCGGCGCGGGCTTGTCATCGTCATAGCGCAAGGCAAGCGCCGCGCGTGCAAAGGCGTGCTGTTCGCCCTCATCAAGGACCGCCCCAGCCATGCGTTCGCGCTGCTCTGTCTGTTCCTCGAAGCCGTCAAGCACCTTGAATGCGCCTTCAATCACCTGGCCGACTACGTCCCCCTTGTGCGGCACGCGGATATCGTTCAATGCATTGCCGCATACGATCCCGTTCTGGCAGGCGAAGCGGATCATGCCGGAGATCATCTGGTAGCTCGACTGGCCGTTGTGTGAATTACAAAGAATGACTTCGTTCGCCTCGCGACCCTGGATCTGGTCAGCGTGGCGCAGGCGCAGCAGATGTTTCGTGTAGTCCCGCATCCCATCATCGCGCACGCGCGTCTGGCAGACCATGAAGGGTTGAAACCCTTCCTTGCGCAACGCGTCGAGTACATCGACGGTCGGAATGTAGCTGTAGCGCGCCGAGCGGCTTTCATGCGGAGCGTTGGCCAGGATGGAAGGGGCAACCCTCGCGATTTCATCATTTGACAGCGGATGATCGGAGCGCAGGGCAACGGCGTTGCGGCTGAAACGGCTGGCAAGCATGTTCATTTGCTGTTCCTCAATCAGGGGAGCAACCCCGACCCGCAGGCCGGGGCCGTGAGTGGTCGATGCGTCAGTCGATAGCGCGGAGGATGTTGGCGGCTTCCACGTGCTGCGCGGCGAACTCGCGCAACTGGTGATAGCGCTCGATGATGGTGTCGTCGCGCGTCTTTTCCGCGAGATGGCAGAGGGCGTACAGCGTGACGGTAATGCCGAAGGCTTCCGCGCCCATCATGTCGCTGTACCCGTTCATGTGCCAGCGAACATGCACACGGCCCAGGTTCGACGGCGCCATAAAGAAGCCGTCATTGGACAGCGTAAAGAAGTTCCAGTAGCCGCCCTCATAGCTGCGGTCCAGACGCGCGGCCCAGTCGTACACCAGCGACTCACCTTCCATATAGTGGCGGCCCAGGTAGCGAGGCAGAACGTTCAGGCGCAGTTCTTCGGGAACGACAGCAGACGAGATGCGGGCTTGTGTATCAGTGGTCATCGGAAAATCTCCCGGTTCTGTGTCCCAGCCGGATTGCCTGGACAACGATTCAATAATAGGACATAACGACCTAAACAGCAAGATCAAAACGCGAATAAATGCCTAATAATCGCCTTGCGTGATGGGACATAACGTCCTACAATGGTTGTGTTGTCCAGGCAATCCGGCTGGGACACATAACCGGAGGAAACTCTGATGCAGACTGTCACTGAACAGAAGGTTGAACGCACAACGATTGAATATGTGGCCTATTCGCGGCTGATCCGCTCGCCCCTGAATGTGCGCAAGAAAGCGCCGACCGGCATCGAGGCGCTGGCCGGGACGCTCGCAGAGAAAGGCATCCTGCAAAACCTGGTGGGACACGAGATGAAGGGTCGCAGAAAACAGCCAAAGCTCGGTGTGTGCGCCGGTCAGCGACGGCTTGCCGCGCTCGATCTGCTGTTTTCGCAGGGCCGCATTACGAAGGACTACCAGGTGCCAGTGCTGATCGTCAGCGAAGGCGAAGCGGTGGCGGCTTCGCTGATCGAAAACCGCGAGCGCGAGGACATGTGCCTCGCCGACGAGGCGTTGGCGTTCCGGCTGCTTGCGGAGGAGGGAAAAAGTACGGGGCACATTGCCTCGTTATTCAAGGTGTCAGAAATGGTGGTGCGTCGTGCCCTGAAAATCGCGAATCTCGCGCCGGCACTGCTGGACCTGATGCGCGACGACGCCCTCGACTACGAGCAGGCGAAAGTGCTGGCCCTTGCCGACGATCACGCGACGCAGGAGCGCGTCTGGAACGACGCCCTTAACGCATGGCAACGCCGTCCGTCCGAACTGCGCGCGGCGATCACGCAGACCGAACTCGACGCGCGCGACAATGCGCTCGCAAAATTCGTCGGGCTGGACGCCTATGAGGCCGCTGGCGGCTATGTGAGGCGGGATCTGTTCAGCGACGACCAGAACGCCGGATACATCGCGGACCCGGACCTGCTGCACCGGCTCGCCACCGACCGGCTGATCGAGCTATCCCGGGCAATCTCCGAGGAAGGATGGCAATTTGTGGAGACCCGCACGCGTGGCGACGTGATGGAGATGATGCGCTATGGCCGTCTGGCATCGACCACGCGCACGCCGACGAAACAGGAAAAGACCGAGCTTGCGGCGCTCGTCGCGGCGCGGGACGCGGCACAGGCTGAACTCGACGCGTACTACGACGAGGACGGCGAGGAAGACGAGGCCCGGTATGAGCGTCTGGACGCAGCGGTGACCGCAGCGGCCCACGCGGTCGACCGGTACGGCGAGCGCTTCGAATCCTTCGGCGCGGACGACATGAAAAGGGCGGGCGCGTTCGTCTACCTTGACGAGGACGGCCAGGTGAACATCGAGCGCGGGCTGATCCGGCGCGACGATGCGCCGCCTGCGCCAGGCGATGGCGCGCGTGCTGTCAACGCGACGGCAGGCCAGAGCCAGCCTCCGAAGGACAAGCCGCTGCACGGCGAGAAGCTGTGCAGACGGCTCACCGCGCACCGCACCGCCGCCGTTCAGGCGGAACTCATCAGGCAGCCGAACGCGGCGCTCGCCGTGCTGATGGTCCGCCTGATCCCGGTCGTGTTCGATGAGGTCTACGAGCGGCAGTATTCCGATCACGCAGTCCGGATCGACGTGCACACGTCGCGTGACGCGCTGGTGTCGAATGCCGACGACATGGCCGCGAGCGTCGCGTGGAAAGCGCTCGAAGGCGAGCGCGCGAAATGGGCGCGGATGCTGCCGAAGCGTACCGACCAGTTGCTCGCCTGGCTGCTGGAACAGGACGCGGACGTGACGTCCAACCTGTTTGCGTTCTGCGTGGCGGCGACGCTCGACGGCATCAGCGGGGCCGACCGCGCGCACCCGATCAATGAACTGGCGAACGTGCTGAATGTCGATCTGGCGACTTACTGGCAGCCCACGCAGGCGAGCTACTTCGAGCACGTGTCGAAGGCGCGCATCGAGGACGTGGTGCGCGAAGCGGTGTCGCCCGAGGCCGCAGCGGACCTGCGGGGCATGAAGAAGGACGCGGCAGCGGCAGCCGCCGGGCTTCGCCTGTCGGAGTCGGGCTGGTTGCCGGAAGTGCTGCGCAACCGGGAGGTGCCGGAGCACCGCATCCATGGTTACAACGACGAGGAAGCGGACGAAGGGGGCGGCGACACCGGCGACGAGGCCGATGCCGACGTGACGGGTGAGGCGACGGAGGATGAAGCCGAGCCCATCTGAGCAGCCGGTCAGATGACGTGACGCGAAGCCGTCGGGGCGAAAGCCCTGGCGGCTTTTTTGTGACGGCGAAAAAAAGAAGCCTGGCCGGAACAGCCGGGCTCCGTGAACAACACACGCCGGACAGATCCAGAGATCAGCCAGCTAACCGTGTTATCGGCACGCCGCGTGAAAGCCCGAAGGCTTCCTGCTGCACGCTCAATCCGGACCTGGAGGGAGCGCTTACGCATTCGCGCGCGCCGCGCGCCCGGATCGAGGCCCCTGGGGACCCACGCCTGCGGCGTGGGGTGCGGGCCGACCCGGCGCAGCGCGACGGGGCGATGCGGCTCAGCGGCTCAGGGGCTGGAGTGCTTTGTGGGTGGCGGCGGATATTTTCTCTTGAACTCTTCGATCTCTTGCGGGCTTAGGACCGGGCGGTCGTACTGCTGCGCGTAGAGTTTGTTGATCTGGATGCGCGGGAGGGTGGGATTTTCGGCGCGCAACTGTTCAGCGCTTTTGAAACCAGGCGGCTCGGAGCGGTCGGGAGCGACGGGAGGCTCTGGACGCTTCGCCACGGCGGAGCGGGGTTGCGGGGCAGCAGGGGGACTGGATACCGGGGCGTGCTTCTGGAGATACTTGCCGACGCTGGACAGGGTGGTGGTGAGACCGTTGATGCGAAGGAATTCAGCGATCTGGGCCAGGGTGCAGCCAGCCGCGCGCAGCTTGAGAATGTCGGGATGGAACGCGCGCAGGGCGGACGTACGCAGGCCCGGTTTTATGCTGTTCAGGTATTCATCGGCGTTCACGGAATGGCCACTTGTCGGCATGTCGGGGTTCGCATAACCTTAGTGGGCTTTCGCGTTTTCTTCAACCATTTTCGTGTATGGGCGGAATGCATTTTCTGTCCAGCGGAACTGTTTCGCACAACTTCGCGTCATTTCGAAGACGAAGGGGCGTATACTGATGGGGAGGTGAGGCACGTCGGATATGTTTACGCATCGCTACGCGCTCCGTAAAATATCTCGTGCCAAAGGGGCGAGCCCCTTTGAAACCCCGACGCGGGCCACTGCACCGCGTCCATCGCGCCGACGAGTCCGTCGTCGACACTAAGCACTGCCTGGTATGCAATACGAATAGGAGGCGCGTGTGATGATTCCGACCAGCGAATGGGTGATCCAGCTTGTGATGAAGCCACGCGCGCCTGAGCACAACAGGCGGTGGCGGTATCTCCCATGGGCGGGTTATACGTATCCCTTGACGGGCGACCAGGCGATGTGTGCCTTGAGCGAATGCGAGAGGCATTGGCCGGCGTATGAGTTCCGCGCACATCCGATCGACGGCGACGCGACACGGTTCGATCTGCCAGGTCAGTCGGCAGACTGGACGCATCCCGCGGAGCTTTGACCATGCCGCGCAAGAAAAGCAACGATGGGGCAGGGCTTGGAAAACCGATCGCGTTCCGGTTGTCGGATGCGGACCGCGCGGTCTATCTTGAAAAGGTGAACCGAAGCGGGCTGACGCAGTCTGAATTTTTCAGGCAGGCCGTGCTGACGAACCGGACGCAGGTGATCGCCCGGCCGGTCGCCAGCCCGGACCGCAAGCGGCTCCTGTACATCTTCAACAAGACCAGCAACAACCTGAACCAGATTGCCCATCGAGCGAATTCGGAACACCTGAGCGGTGAGCTGTCGGAAGTGACCTACGAGCAACTGCTCACGCAACTGCAGATGATTTCGCGCTATCTGAAAAGCACGCTCGGGAAAGTGGACTGACCGGATACAACGCACATGGGAATCGATCATCCATATCAGGCAACGCTCGTCATGCAGGCGACGAATCGGAATGTCGGGCAGGATGACGATGGCGTATATGTCACCCATCACGCATTCGATGTTGCTCCATCGCCCTGTTCGGCCCGCAGGCGGATCGTTCACCGGGGACGATGATCGATGCTAATCCGGGTACGCGGCTATCACGACGGCATCAAGCCCTATCTGGAGCAGGGCCAGAAGCAGGACCGTGAGTTCGAGCGCGACGAGATGGATGAACGGGTGATTCTGGCCGGGGATCTGGCGTTGACCAACGACATCATCCAGTCGATGGACACGCAGGCGGAGCGCTACATCAACGTCACGCTGTCGTTCAAGGAGGACGAGGTCTCGCGCGAGGTGCTCGCGGAGATCGTGCGTGAGTTTGAGGCGTTCGCGTTTGCTGCCTACCGGCCCGACGAATACAACTTCTATGCGGAAGCGCATGTCCCCCGGCTCAAGAGCTACGCTGACCGGCGCAGTGGCGAGCTTGTCGAGCGGAAGGTCCATCTTCACGTGGTGATCCCCGAGGTGAACCTGCGCACGGGACGGCGGCTGGAGCCGTTTGGCAAGGTCGACCGGCATCACCGGTTCCTCGAAGCGTTCCAGGAGCACATCAACGCCAAATACGGGCTGGCGAGTCCGAAAGACAACCGGCGCGTGCAGTTCACCGATGCGTCGGAAATGATCAGCCGGTACAAGGGTGACGTGTTTGAGCCGATGAACCGGGAGCTGAAGGCCACCATCCTCGAGGCACTGATTTCACGCGACGTCACCCGTTACGAGGACTTCAGGGTGCTGCTTGCCGAATTCGGCGAGACCCGCACACGCAACGCTGGCCGTGACGGCGAATATGAAAACGTCAAGCCAGCAGGCGCGGCGAAGGGTGTGAACCTGAAGGAATTCGTGTTCTCGCGAGAATTCATCGAACTCGATGCCGACGGCAAGCGTGAAGCACTCGATCGCAACGTCCATGCAGAGTACATCGAGACGGGTATCCCGCGCGCGACACCCCGGCATTATCTCGATGCGCTTTTCGAGTGGAACGATATGCGCGCGCGAGAGATCAAGTATCTCAATAGCGGTAGCAGCTTCTACAAGACATATCAGGCCGCGTCGCCGACTGAGCAGCGACGCATTCTCGACCACCGCGAACAGCGGTTCTATGACGCAGCAGGAGGACTTGATGAGCGAACACGACGAAGCAGTGGTGGACCAGGAGACTGGCGAGATTGGCGAGAGTGGCAACGACAGCGGTGGCTCGAGCCGCCGCTCGCGCAACACGAACGCCGGGGCCGGTGGCGAAAGTGGAGAAAGGGAGCGGATCACGACCTTGACACTCGCTTCGATCGATCCAGCCCGTCGTCCCGATCCCCACACCGTGTGCGAGGTGTGCCCGGCCGCGGTGTGGATGGCGACGCCGCGCGACGTCAAATGCTTCTGCCGGCTGATGCACTACTGGAGCTGGGAAACCACCAAGCCGACCGAATTGACCAGCTGCGATGGACTGGCGATCGCGAGCGAGCGGGAAGAGAACAGCTAGAACCTGGCAGTAACCCTCTGCTCGATGCAATCGCGGCACGCATGTATCGTTCATGGGACGCTGCGGACAGTGCGGAGCGGGCGCGGCTTGCCGCGACAGCCGCGGACAAGTTCACGCGCGCCGGCGGACCGTTTGGCGGCCCGGCACACAGGAGCGAACCATTTGGTCTGAATCCGGCATTGGGCGGTGGCCGGCTGCCAGCGGATTTCGGTCCGCGAGATGAAATCCGCAGCCTGGCAGACGTCCAGTCGTTTGATGTGGTCCGATCGCTTCCTTTCGCATCGTCCGACGCCGGCGAAGAGACTCGGACAGATCCGTTCAATTCGCGCGCGCGGGCGGCAACCGGCCGGGAAGCGGATACGGTTCGAGACCAGTTCGCGCGTGATTTTGCGGAGTCACGCCGTGTCGGTCGCTCACGGGAGCGGACGGAGTTCGCTGAGATCCGCGCGACACTCGATGCCAGCCGCCTGCTCGCCGCACTGGCGTACTCACACGGGCTGATTGTCGGGAAGTACAGCATCGGCAAAGGTGCGGATGGCGGTGACCGGATCAGGGCGGGCTCGCGCAACCTGAACGTATCCGATTTTCTGACCAAAGAAATGAATCTGCCATGGGCGGAAGCCGCGCAAGTGCTCTGCGAGACGTACCGTTCGCAGGTCGGACTGAGCCCTGGCCATGCGCCGCGCCACATGCCCGAACGGGATCTGTGGGCCGAATTCCAGCAATGGCGCGCAGCGTATCGCGACGGGCTGCGCCGCGCCTGGGATGAACAGACGCGGCACGAGAAGGACCGGCGCGGCGCGATCAAGGAGGCGTTCTATCGTGCACGGAGCGCCATCGCGGATCGAAAGGATCTGACCGTCACCGAGCGGCGCGAGCAACTGTCGGGGGCGCGTGTGGCGCGTCTCGAGGCAGAGGCCGCGCTGCGCGATCGCACCATCACGGAGCGTGACGCCATCAAAGATGCGGGACGCCAGCCCATCACGGATCAGTACCGGCGCTTTCTTCAGGAGCGTGCACAGAGCGGTGACGAGCGGGCACTGCGCGAATTACGACGCATGCAGCAACTCCATCTGAGGACGAAGCGCGCCGACGACGAGCGCGCTGTCAACATCAGTGGGCCATCTCAGGGCGCGAAGCGACCGGTTGGGCTTGGTTACAACGAGATCATCTACCGCGGGTCATCGATTACGTACGAGGTGCGCGCCAGCGGCGAGGTCGACTACTGCAAGGACGGTGTGGCATTCCTCGTCGATGAAGGCCGCACGCTGCGGTTGTGGGACAGCGAGCGCGAAGCAATCGAGATCGCGCTGCGTTTCGCGCAGCAGAAGTTTGGCACGACGTTGTCGCTGTCCGGTCCCGAAGCATTCCAGGCCGCCGCCGCGCGCGTGGCGGCTGATATCCGCATGCACATCGTGTTTGAGCAGCCGGAGCTGGAGCACATCCGGCAGGTCCGGCTTGCCGAGCTCGACGCCGAGGCGCAGCAGCGGCGCACCGCGCAACGTGAGCGTGACGCGTGGGAGCGAGATGAACTTCGCGACGCCATCGATAATACGCAACTAACCGTCCGCAACGGCGAACCCACTCGAAATCCGGACGCAGAACCGCCCACTGATCCAGAGATACCCGACAGCGACCTGCGTACAGAACGATGAACCGCCAGCCTGTTGCGCGAGCATGTGGTGGTTGTGGTGGAGCGCCTGAAATGATGAATTGACGAGGAGTATCCAAATCATATGTGACGAAGAGGGAAGGCGGAATGGAGCGCCATCGATCAAGCGGAAATACCCCCGGAGCGATAAACCTTGACAGGTATGCAGTACTTATCGATCACTTCCATGCTGCGGCCCGGCCACAGATCACTGACTAATCCTACGTTTGAACACCTGAAACACTGCTGAGCAAGAAGTGGCGCGCCTTTGCGCCATTTTTTGTGTCTTAAATGTTCCCATGTAAATGGTGCATATTCGACGATTTTTTATCTTGATTTAACGGGTTCATTGTCTATTCTTTGGCCCATGTATATCGAGACCGTCCCGAACCGGAACTCTCCACCCGCGATCCTCCTGCGTGAGGGGTACCGCGAAGGTGGCAAGGTCATCAAACGCACCATCGCCAATCTGTCGCACTGGGATCCGCAACTCATCGAGCACTTGCGCATCCTGCTCAAGGGCGGCGTCGCGGTTGAGTCAGCCCAGGCGCTGATGAGCATCGAGCGGTCGCTACCGCATGGCCATGTGGCCGCGGTGCTCGGTATCGCGCGACGCTGCGGTCTCGCGAAGCTGCTGGATCCGGCGCCCGCCCCGGTGCGCTCGCTGGTGCTGGCCATGGTGGTCGCGCGCGTGCTGGAGCCGGGCTCCAAGCTCGCGACGTGGCGCAGCCTGCAGCCGGAATCTGCAACCCATTCACTGTCACAGGTGCTGGGACTCGGCCCGTTCGAGGCCGAGCGGCTCTACGCTGCGCTGGACTGGCTCGGTGAGGCACAGCCGCGCATCGAGCGCAGCCTGGCGCGCCAGCATCTGAGTGATGGCGTGCTGGTGCTCTATGACCTCACCTCGACGTGGGTCACCGGCCGGCATTGCGCGCTCGCCCACTACGGCTACTCGCGCGATGGCAAACGCGATGACCCGCAGATCGTGTTCGGCTTGCTGTGCAGCGCGGATGGATGCCCGGTGGCGGTCGAAGTGTTTCCCGGCAACACCGCCGATCCCGCCACGCTGGCCGCGCAGATCGACAAGCTCAAGGAGCGTTTTGGCCTGTCACAGGTGGTGTGGGTAGGCGATCGTGGCATGATCACCAGCGCGCGGATCGAGCAGGTGCTGCGTCCGGCGGGTATGAGCTGGATCACCGCGCTGCGCTCGCCACAGATTGCCGAGTTACTCGAAGAACGAGGCCCCTGGCAGCCCTCACTGTTCGACGAGCGCGGCCTGATAGCACTCGACAGCGCGCGCTATCCAGGCGAGCGGCTGGTGGTCTGCCGCAACCCGGCGTTGGCCGAGGAGCGCGCCAGAAAGCGCGCTGAATTGCTGGCGGCGACCGAAGCGGAACTGGCCGCGATCGCGCAGGCCACCGCGCGCCCCCGCAATCGCTTGCACGGCCAGGACAAGATCGGGTTGCGCGTGGGTCGCGTGATCGAGCGCTACCGGATGGCCAAGCACTTCGAGCTGGACATCACTGAGACGAGTTTCAGGTTCACCCGCAAGCAGGAACAGATCGATGCTGAGGCTGCGCTGGATGGACTCTATGCGCTGCGCACCAACGTGCCGGACGAACAGCTCTCCGATGCCCAGACGGTCCTGGCCTACAAGAGTCTGGCGCAGGTTGAGCGGGCCTTCCGCTCGATGAAGACGGTCGATCTGCACGTGCGGCCGATCTATCACTTCAGCGAGTCACGTGTGCGTGCGCACGTGTTTTTATGCATGCTGGCTTACTACGTCGAGTGGCACCTGCGCGAAGCGCTCAAGCCCCTGCTTCATGACGATGAGGAACTGGCAACGCGGCGTGATCAGCGCGCCAATCCGGTGATGCCCACGCCGCGCTCCGAGGGGGCCAACGCCAAAGCCGCGCGCCACCGTACCGACGATGACCTCCCGGTGCATAGCCTGCATACGCTACTGCAAGACCTCGCCACCTTGACCTATAACATCACTTCCACACCGGTCAATCCACAGGCGAAGATCGTCATCACAACCCGTCCCACACCGTTGCAAAGCAAAGCCTTCGCGCTGCTCGGCATCGACCCCGCCTGTTCCCAGTAGCCGACCCTTTCGCTTCGAAAATCTCTCAGCGCTTCAACAGCTTAGCTCGGGTGCCGAGTCAAACTTCGGACTAATTCCGACGCGGCGGCGGGCCAGGGTGACTGGCCTGAATTGCAACGGCCAGGTTACGTTACGAAATGCCGCTATTAATAGAAGAAAACTTATCCTAATAGCTTGATTCGAGCTGTCATTTTTTTGTCGATGATCGTTCACACAACTAAAGTTGTTAATAGATTTCAACTAAAGTTGTTAATACTCGTCACCATAGCGTCGATGGGTCTGCTTGCTCCGGTGCGTTGGCAAGAACGTAGGTGCTTCGATATTTGCGGGCTGCTTCAGCAAGTATTCGCGCGTCTCGCCAGAATCCTTCGTTGCACCGAGCGGCACCCACGGAAAATCGGTAGTACAGCGCCGAACGGGTCTCCATCGGCGCGGGAGCTGCGGTCGGAAACGAAGGCGCGAACGGTAAAACGACCTTACAAATCCTCTGATACTCCAACGCACAGCGCCGTAGAGCGGCGACCGCCTCGCGGGGCGTCGCTGCCAGCACCTGTAACGGCGCGTGATCCCATCTGGCAACGAATTGGCCATCCGCCGTTCGATAGAGCCAGCACCACGGACGCCCGCCTTGCCACCCCAGCAATCGGCGGTGGCGCACATCGAAATCAACGGGCGAGATTGCATCGATCACGTGCCAGCTGCTTGCGTCGGACCAGGACACGCACGCGCCACTACTGGCCGCCCACATAGCGTCATGACGGGCTTGCTCGCGCGCGGCGTTTGCCGCCTGCCGCTGTGTTTTGCTGGTGTGCGGAGCCGTCGGCAAGTGTGTAGAGGTTTCGGCCACGAATCGCACGCCGTGAGGGGTGGCGAGTGCGAGCCATGCGCTGTCACGCCATGACGTCCCGGGTGACGCGCTGTACCAGGTAGCAAGCCTGAGTCGGGCAGCGCCCGAAGCGCGTGCCTGGGCGTCGCGCCATAGCGCGCCGAGACTCACGCGGGCTGCATGGCATGTCAGCCAGTGCCGCGTGCTGGTGTCGGCGTCATCCGCGCCGCGGAGCTGACAATCAGCCGTCACCATCGCTGCAAGCGTGCCATTAAATCCAAGTGAGGGGAGTCGGCACGGCCAGCATCGTTGTTCGACGCCGGGTTCGACCAGGCGCGCCCAAAGCATGGCAGCAAATGCCTTCTGTGCTCTACTGCTAAAGCAAATGCGCTTGGCGATCTCGAGTGGGTCACACGAGTCCATAAACCGGGATACCCATCGATCTCCGTCGGGTGCGACATGCCGGCGGACATGGCGCGCTAGCGCACGGTACACATCGATCGCAGACGTCGTCTGCCGAAGTGCCGCTCTTCTATTCTCTTGAACATCAGTTGGCGGCGGACGATCCTGGCTCTCCACAAGCCTTGACGGGGAGCCGTGCCCAATGATCTGGGTGCGAGCCGGCGCGGACGTAATCGGCCTAAGGCACGTGGGATATATAATCCCGAGCGATTGCGCGGTGGTAATCAGCCACTCTGCACTGCCAGGCGAGTGTTGGGAAAGCGCCTGGTCGAGGCGCGCTGGTCGGATGAGCTGCGATAGCGAGCGTAGCCATGCCGCAACGGGGATAAGCGTGTACGTCATGTGTGGCGTCATCGTCGGTCGACGACAGGTTTCGTGCGTAAAAAAGTGCAGCCGCCCACACGGACAGCTCCCTACCGTTCCGAAGTCGGCAAGAGACCGTAGCGCAGCGCTAAACGGTGCGCCGCAGTGGCAGCGACCGACAAGCGGGGTGTGATGAATCGGGCACGCATCGAGCAATGCGACGGAAAAGAGCGCCGAATGGTAGCCCGATGCCAGACATGCAAGGCAGACGCGTGGCCGCGGCACGACGAGCGCAACACGAAGCGGAGCAGGCAGTGCGTCGAGAGTCGACCAGTCGAAGATCGCTGGCGGCTCGCCGAGCGAGCGCGAGCGCTGCAACATCGATCTTGCTAGTCCGGATATCGAGCAGATCCACCGGTAGGTTCTGGCGCGTCCTGGAGGTCGGCAGGTCAGCAGGGTGGAGAGCATTCAGCGCACACGCGCGCAGAACTGTGTGCCACAGCGATGCATACGGCAACACACTGCCACGATGCCAGGTAAGACGGCGTTCAGGCATGACTTGCTTCGCGGCGACTCGCACCACGAAGAGCCGCAGTCGCTGACACCAGCGCCATCAGTGTCCGGTGCCCGCAATTCTCGACAGCCAGACGCCACACTTCGGGCGAGGTCGCTATCTCGGCGTTTCCGCCACTGGCGATGTGAAGTAGAACGTGGCGACACGCTTGCGCCACGGTCTTCATCGGAAAATCCGTCGGCCCAGAATAATGCGACGGCAATGTCTCATTCATCGCTTGCATAAGGCTGTCGGCTTGATGCTCCATCCGAAATCCTCCGGCCCACGGGCGCGGCGCCAGGCCTGCCGTGAATGAGCAGCCCGAGCCCGGGGGCCATTCGCTACCGTCGTCATAGCCACGCATGACGTAGGCGAGCTCGTCAACACTTCGCACACCGTGAAAGGGCTCCGATGCGAGCATGAAGCGGGCAGCCACATGGACGCCGCCCGCGAGTGCCATGCCGAGTGGTTCATCGAAAAACTGCAACGAAGCAATCGAAAATACACACAAACGGACTCGCTGCTTCTCGAGAAGACTATGCAGCTCGACGAGCCATAGCCACTCGCGCTGACTCATACCCTGAGCTTCATCGATGACCAGGACAAGAAATCGGCCCGCGCCTTGCGCTGCAAGTTCGATCCAGCGCTCCACGAGCATAATCTGCCGTTCGAGCGGATTGCGTCGTGCCTGGGCGAGCCGGTGACCGCTCGCCTCAAGCAGGTACGCGTAGAAACGGCCAACCGCCTGACTGCTAGCTGAATCTGTATGGCTCCAGATAACCAGTGGCACGTAGCCAGCGTGGCGTTCGGATAGCAAACGCTGAAGCCAGTGGTCAACGGCACTCGATTTACCGAACCTCGACGGCCCGAAGATGGTTGCGCCATCGATCTGGTCGTCAAGCCAACCAGCGATGCGATCAACCATGTCATGAATGGCAATCGTAAATAGCGAATAGTCGCGCGTATCCACTGGGTGGTCACGGGGAACGTGAGCACCTACAAGTGGCTCCGTAGCGCGTCTGGGCGACGTTACCATTGCTGGGCCCGGCGCATTGGCGGCAGCGTGGTGGGATTACTGCGTGTGGTCGCAGCAGTCGGCGGCTTGACGTTCGCAGCTGCCGGCTCAGCGTGTTTGACAATACTTACCATCGATTGCCCCGCTAATCGTTGCGCATGCTTCTCCAGAATCCGGCGAGCTTCGAGATATGCTGGATGGACAGGCAATTTCCGTTCCGGTGAGTCCTCTGCATAACGTAGCAACGCTTCGACCGCGTCGCCGTGATTTGCCAAATGCAGCAGCCGACACTTCTCGAGTGCGCGGATCGCTTGTCGCACGTAAAGCGAATGTGGTGTGCGATGCCATGGTGGCGTGGCGCGCACCACTCCGATAAAAACTCCATGCTGCGTGGAGACGGCGGCATAACGCGCGTCGTCTTCATCGTCCAGGTGCAACCAGAAATTGCTCCCCAGGAGATCAGTGCGCAGACACAGCCACTCGGCTGAATAGCGGGCGTTGGCGAAATTGAAATGCGGCCGACGTCCATTCGCGAGGCCGCCGAGCAGTGTGCAGAGCTTGCGCACGCCAACCATGCGGCGTATCGCCTCCGGATCAGCCGTACGGACCGCCGATGAGCCATTAACCATCCAGCGTTGAAGCTGTTCCAGCGGACTGCGGTAGCCTAGTCCTGGGTGCGGCGTTGCGTTGTAGTTGGCGATCAACGTGTCGAGGAGTTCCTGCGGGTATTCGAGCTGGAATTGCGTAGCGATCGCAGCCGCATCAGGATCAGCACCGCGTTTGCCCGTTGGTGAACTGCCGGTGGTTGTCGATAGCCGGTGAAATCCGCCGGCAGCCAGGTGTCCGAAGAACGACTCGATGAACGGGCGGTCATCTTTACCGCGCCGACAGCTATAGCTCTTTGGATCCTGGGGTTTAATGAGTTTCGCGCCGATGAGATCGCGCAACACGGTTTCGACGCGTGCGCAGACGTTTGCGAGTGCTCCATCAACGCTGAATTCGTTCCAGCATGCGCCTGTGAGTTGCGGAAGAAGGTACGAGGGCAAGCCCGCGCCTGGAACGTAAGCCTGGCTGCTGAACTGAAGATCTCGCGGTTCCCACGGTATTAGCGCGCAGCGGACGGCGCGCAGAACGTCCTCGGCCGAGCACTCACGGCGCAAGCTTAGGTGGTAGCCGAGTACTGCACGCGATGCGACATCAATGAGGACCACGACCCAGAGTCGATGAATCATGCGAGGCTCCGTTCCACCATGCGGCGAGGGCACCGACACCATCATTCGAGCGTCAAGCTTGTGCGCGTCACATTCGACGCGCTCGAACGGCGCCAAGGGCGGACGCCTCGTACCGTCGCCGCTGCGGGCCTTGCGTACCGCATCCTCGCCGCCAGTTAGTTGACGCGCCCGTACGGGATGCTCGGCGAGTAGGCGGTCGATGTAGCGGGCAAGCGTCACGTAGCCTCGCTTCTCGACGTTGAAAGGCCACTCACCGCGGCGCTCAAAGCCTCGTTCGCGCAGTTCGGACAGAAACCAGCGAAATATGGCAAGCCGCGGCCGCCGCGCGGCCTCGAGTTCGCCGCGCCTACCGAGGATGCGCTCGCGCAAGCGGTCTTCGACGCCACGTCCGGCCGGCGATTCGAACACCCACTGAAGGGCGCCCACCGCCCGCCGCTCCATGCATTAAGTTTCAACGGCGCTGTTCGCTCGTATGTCTTTACCCGCATGTGCGGTAACAGGCCGCGCCACCCGTACACGCATCCGTCGGGGTGTTGCTTGAGACATCGTCTGGTCAACAGCCGGTATGTATGCGCACGGCACAGACCGCAAGCCGCTCTCAGCTCGACGTCAGTCGCACCCTCAAGGTATAAATGGATAGCGTGTTTGCGTCGTTTAAAAAGCGTGCGCCGTTCAACCGAAAGCGCAACTTCGTCCACGGCTGGCCAAACCTGCAAATCGACAACGCCCGACAGATCGCCCTCGTTGTTGAAGGGATTACTTGCCCGAAGGCGCGAACGTCGTGTCATCGCGAGCCTCCGGCGAGCGCGTCGACCATTACGGAACAAGATTAGTTGAAATCGTACAGAGAGCAACAACTTTAGTTGACGGCGTGGCGCCGATAGGATCAACTTTAGTTGAAATGCAAATCAGAGCTCGTGCCATATAAATCCGGGCTGTCCGGAGAAAAGAGGCCGCGCTTCTTTAGTACCAACTTTAGTTGTGCAAGCGCGGGACACCGATAGTTGCAGACCGCACCCTCACGCGGATTCGTCGGGCGCGGATTGATGGATATGATCACTGTCGACCTCACTCCCTGTCCGAGCGTCCAGATCGGCTCCGCGGTCGAGCTATGGGGAAACAGGTGCATGCGGACGATGTCGCTACAGCAGCTGGAACGATCGGGTGTGAACTCATGTGCGGGCTTGCGAAGCGCGTTCCGATCTGCGTGTCGTGAGGGCTCGAGGCGAGTGCCGCCGCACTTCGCGCCGCTGCCGCTATTTTTGGCGCTGACGTGCTGGCGTCACAGGTGCCGGTCTGTCTTCCGTTTCTCTTGCGCCAAGGAACAAGCTCTCGACGAACGCACGGCGCTCGGCTATTTGGCTTTCGGTGCCCTGTTCTTCAAGAATTGATTCCGAAAGCTCATAGCTGTATAGCAGAAAGCCACGCGCGCGCGCCTCAGCTATGCCAAAGCCTAATGCACTGAAGCATTGGGCGATGTATGACAGACGTTTGCCATCTACCTCGTTGACCATGCTCCGCGCCATATCGTCGCGGCGTCCCCACGCCCGGATCGCGAGTTCGATCGAGGCGGCATCTTTCGCTGCCGCGCCACGAAACGGCAAGCTCAACAGATCGCGAATCAGCTCCCGTGCGGGCAGGTTCCTGCTCTCGAACCGAAAAATAATTTGCTCTGTCGCGGCGTCCCGCCACGACGTCAGCATGCGTCGCAACAGATCCTCACGATCCTTGAAGTGCCAATAAAAACTTCCCTTCGTGACACCCAACTCCTTGGCGAGTGACTCGATACCGATTGCATCCACGCTTCGATTAACGAGCACCCTGCTTGCGGCAGCTATCCAGTCTTTCGGCCCGTACTGATTTCGTGCTCCCTGATCCGATCGTGCGCGCGACATTGCTCTCAGTCCATTTGATGGAAAGGACACATTTTAACCCTGCCATACCATACTTATAAGTACGCCAATGTTCGTGGGATATGGGGCCGGACAGAAGAGTGGTGTATCGAAGAATAGCGCGTAAACCCCTACGACTCAGCGGTTGACGGATTGCGCTTAGAATCCATACCATACTGATACGTATGGACAGGGAGAGGAAATGACTGAGCAAGCTGGAGTGGGTAAAGAGATTTTTGCGGCAGAGCATCGGACGAACTACTTCGATCTTGGCGAAGGAAAGCCGGTCTTCCTGCTTCACGGATCGGGTCCGGGGGTGTCGGGTTGGTCGAACTGGAAGGGCGTGATGAACGAGCTTTCCCAGTCGTTTCGCGTTGTCGTACCGGATATCGCTGGCTTCGGCTTTACAGAATTTAAGGAAGACAGCAAGTACGACATCAAGTTGTGGGTGCGTCATCTGACGGGAATCATGGATGCCTTGCAGATTGAGAAAGCGTCGTTCGTTGGGAACTCCTTTGGTGGAGCGATTTCCCTGGGCCTCGCAGTCTTCGATCCGAGTCGGGTTGAGCGTCTGGTGCTGCTGGGAACGCCAGCTGGCGAGTTTGAGCAAACCGCGGGCCTTCGCTCGGCTTGGGAGTACGAGCCGTCGCTGGCAAACATGGAAGAGACCATGCGTCTTTTCCCCTACGACCAGTCGATCATTACAGAACAGATGATTCGCGATCGCTACACGGCAAGCGCGCGTCCAGGTGCGCAAGATGCCTTGCGCAAGCTGATCCCGAAGCCGAGCGAGGAAGGCCCGACAATTGTTCGCGGATTCCCTGAGGCGGTTGTCGCAAAAATTACTGCGCCCACTCTGGTGCTGCATGGCCGCGAGGATCGCGTTGTTCCCCCGGCTTGTGGTCAGCTTCTGGCACGCGCTATCCCGCAGGCCGACCTGCATCTGTTCGGACACTGCGGTCACTGGGTACAGACAGAGCGGCGCGCTGATTTTCTTCATCTCGTCCAGAACTTCCTGGCATAACGCGATGAGCCGACACGTTCTAGAGCGCGTGCTGCATCAGCTCACGGTCGACCGGGCAGCCAAGCAGCGATTTCGCGAGAACGCCCCATCCTTTGTCGCGCGGTTCGCGCTTTCAGAGGCAGAGCGAACGATGATCGTTTCGTTTGACGTGGCGTCACTGCAGAAAGCAGGGGTCAACCCGATGCTGACCATGGGGTTCTGGCAGGAATTGTCGCCCCACGGTGACATGCGCGTCTATATGCAAAGACTGCGGCCTGTGACAGACGGTGAGACAGTGTACGTCGCGGCAATCAAGCAATAAGTGATCGGAGCAAGGTCAAATGGGAAAAGTGGTCGGTGGTTTTCTTGTTCCTCACGATCCGGTGATGTTCGTCGCCCCGGAAGCGCCTGCTCCGTCCGTACGGCAGCGGATGTGGGGAGCCTTCAGCGAGTGCGCGCGACGTCTGGCAGAACTGCGACCAACCAGTGTGGTCATCGTCGGCGCGGATCATTACATGCTGTTCGGGACTAGTTGCCTGCCGAGTTATCTGATCGGTACAGGCGATGTTGACGGCCCCTTGGATGCGCTACCGGGTCTCCGACGTTCCGTTATTCCTGGCAGCGCAGACCTCGCGACGCACATTGCAGTACACGGGCGTGACAGCGGGTTTGACTGGGCGGTTGCCCGAGCGCTGACCGTAGATCATTCGGTTGGCATTCCAAACCAGCTGATCGTGCAGCCGTTACGCAACGAAGGTGTGAGTGTTGGGACAATTCCGGTCTATCTCGCTGCAGGCGTCGATCCGTATATCCGCATGTCCAGAGCGGCTGGACTCGGGCAGCAAATCCGAGCGGCGGTTGAATCCTATGATGACAACGAGCGAGTGGTAGTCATTGGTAGCGGCGGCTTGAGCCATTGGGTCGGCACTGCGGATATGGGTCGTGTCAACGAGACATTCGACCGGAAGGTCCTGGGATATGCCGAGCGCGGCGAAGTCGATTCGATGTGTGACCTGAGCGATGACTATATCCTGGAGCATGGCGGAAACGGCGGGATGGAAATCCGCAACTGGGCCTGCGCCATGGGTGCGATGGATGGGGCGCGCGGAGAGGTTATTGATTACGAGCCGGTGCCTGAGTGGGTGACAGGGCTCGGATTTGTACAGCTGCATGTTCAGTAGTAGGTGCTCAAATGACAAACAAGGTTTTTCTTCTAACGCGTGAAAACGTGGCGCCGGGCGCGGTGAAGAAAGTCGACGTGCAAGGTTGCCCGCTGGCCGTCTACAACATCGAGGGCCGCTTCTACGCGACAAGCGACGTTTGCACGCATGCGACGGCGTCGCTATCCGAAGGGGAAATCGTAGACGGCGACCTGATCGCCTGTCCGATTCATGACGGGCAGTTCCACATCCCATCAGGTCAGGCAGTGGCGTTCCCTTGCACGGTGGATCTGCGGACCTACCACGTCATCGAAGAAGGCGAAGAGGTGTATGCAGACCTCGACGCCGAGGCGGCAGAAGCCGCGTCTGCGATATGAGGAGTTGATATGAGTGACCATGAATGTTCAAACGCCTGTTCGCGGACGATCCGCGACGCGGTGTCTGATCCCCTCCCGTTCCTCGACGATCTCATCGATCTCAAGGAGGGACGCCTGTCTCGACGGGTGTATTGGGACCACCGGATTTACGAGCAGGAACTCGAGAAGATCTTCGCTCGCAGTTGGCTCTTTCTGGCTCACGAGTCGCAGATTCCGAAGAGCGGTGACTACGTCACGACCTACATGGCGGAAGATAACGTCATCGTGGTCCGTCAGAAAGATGCGAGTATCAAGGCATTCCTCAACACGTGCCCGCACCGCGGAAACAAGTTGAATTTCACCGATGCCGGAAACGCTCGGAGTTTTGTCTGCAACTACCACGGCTGGAGCTTTGGAATCGACGGCGCGCTCAGAGGAATGGCGGGTGAAGCGCTCTTCACGGCAAGTGGCATGGACAAGGCTGAACACAGTCTCCATCCGGTTGCGCAGATGGCTAGCTACAAGGGATTGGTGTTTGGCAATCTGGACCCCAACGCGCCTCCACTGGACGAATGGCTTGGTGATTTCCGGTTCTATCTCGACGTCATGCTTGATATGGACGGCCAGGGGACCGAGTTTGTCGGTGGATGCGTAAAGTCCGTGATCAATTGCAACTGGAAGATCCCGGTCGAAAACTTTATTGGCGATATTTACCACGCTCTTTGGACGCATGACTCAGCCGCGCGAGCCATGTTGGGCGGACCGGTCGCAGATGTTCATAGTGACCCGGACTCCTATCACGTGAATTTCAATGGGCACGGCTGGGAGTTCAACCTGGATACCGTCGGCAATGCCGCGACGCTCGGGGACAAGGAAATCAGGAAGTACCTGTACGGGATCCAGCCGACCGTTGCGCGGCGGCTTGGAGAAATCCGGTCAAAGATGATTGGCTCGATCTCGTCGGTCAGCGTCTTTCCGAACCTGTCTTTCCTCCCTGGGCAGAACACGTTCCGCGTGTGGCATCCACGTGGCCCCGGGAAGATCGAACTGCATACGTGGACGATCGTTAACAAGAGCGCACCGCAGGAGATCAAGGACCGTTGGCTTAAAGGAACGATGATGACCTTTTCGCCGTCGGGCGTGTTCGAAATGGACGACGGAGAAAACTTCGAGTTCTCGACTCGCACCAACGCGGGATTCGTGACTCGCCAGCAGAGCCTTTACATGGGCTTGGGCAGGGAGACAAAGCTCGAGGGCAGTTCTCTGCCGGGAAATGTCTACCGTAATCAGGTAAACGAAGCCAATCATCGTGCTTTCTATCAGCGGTGGCGCGACCTGCTCGAAGCGCGCGACTGGTCTGAGGTCCCGCAGCGGGATGCGCCGCGGTTGCCCGAGCCGGCATTCATGCACACCGACTCGCGGGAGACGGCATGAACGTCGAATCGGATATCGGGCAAAAGCCGGGTATCGAGCCGGTCAACCGCGAGATCGCCCACAAGATCGAGCAGTTTCTGTTCTATGAGGCGCGGTTGCTCGACAGCGAGCGATGGAGTGACTGGCTGGCGCTGACGTCGGAGGACATCCACTACTGGATGCCCGCTATTGAGAACAGGCGCCGTGCTGACAAGCTGGCTGCATACGCCCCCGGCAGGGGTGCGTACTTCGACGATAACCGTCTCGACCTGACGCGCCGGGTTGCCCGCTTCATGCAGCCGTCAGCGTGGGCTGAAGACCCTCCTACTCGGCATGTCCACGTTATCAGCAACGTTGAAGCCTATGAGGGTAGAGAACCGGACGAATATTTGGTTCACTCGGTATTCGTCAACTACCGCAGCCGAGGCGAAGCAGATAACGACCTCCTTCTGGGGCGCCGGGAAGATGTACTGCGCTATGGTGACGGTGCATTTTCAATTGCACGCCGGAAGATCGTCATTACGCAGTCGCTTTTTATGTCCAAAAATCTGAATACCTTTCTCTGACTATGGACTGGCTAAAAAACGACGTAGCGCTGATCACTGGCGCCAACTCAGGAATCGGGCGCGCCGTGCTACGTAGATTCATAGCGGAAGGCGCGAGCGGTGTCGGCGTCCTGATCCGCAACGGCGCCCAGGCTGACGCGATGCGAGAAGAGTTTGGAGACCGGATTGCGATCACCGTTGGCGATGTCCGGTCGCCCGACGCTAATGAAGAAGCCGTGAGAGCCACGACAAAAGCCTTCGGGAAGCTCGACACCATGGTCGGAAACGCAGGCGTTTGGGACCACTTCGCATCGCTGCGGAAATTCGATGGGGCGACCGCCAAGGCCACTTTTGAAGAGGTATTTGCGGTGAACGTGCTGGGCTATCTTCTGGCCGCCCACGCTTCAGCGCCCGCTTTACGCGAGACGAATGGCAGCATGATTTTCACGCTGTCCAACGCCAGCTTTTACGCCGGCGGAGGAGGGCCTGTTTATGTGGCGTCGAAACACGCATGCGTCGGCCTCATTCGTCAACTTGCGTATGAACTTGCCCCGGACGTACGGGTAAACGGCGTTGCGCCCGGAGGGACGGTCACCCCACTTAAAGGACCGGAGTCCCTCGGAAAGGCAGATCGGCTTCTATCCGACATTCCCGGTTTTTCGGATGCTGTTGCAGAAGCTGTCCCGCTAGGCTTCATCGCGCAGCCGGAAGACCATACGGGCCACTATGTCTTACTCGCGTCGCGCGAAAACTCGCGAGCCACTACGGCAGAGATCATTCAGAGCGATGGAGGCTGGGAAGTGCGCGGCCGTCCAGCCCGTCGTGCATAGATCAAAGGGAGCAAAGCAAGCCAATGACATCGCGCAATTCATCCGACGAACTGCGGACACTTTTCAAGGGGCTAGCGTTGCCAGTAATGGCCGCCCCAATGTTCCTCGTCTCCACGCCGGCTCTGGTAAGTGCCGCTTCGCGTGCCGGCATCCTGGGAACCTATGCTGCACCCAATGCGCGGAATATCGCGGCGCTGGACGTAGCGCTGGCGGGAATTGCGCAAGCCGCGCGGGCAGATGGTGGCGTGCCCTGGGCACTCAACATGATCGTTCATAGCAGTTATGACCGCTTTGATGCAGAGCTCGATCTGGTTAAGAAATATAAGCCAGCTATGGTGACCACTGCTTTGGGAAGTCCGCGCCGGGTGCTCGAGACAGTGCATGGATACGGCGGCTTTGTTATGGCCGATGTGATCGATGTTCGCCTCGCGCGAAAAGCCGTCGAAGCTGGGGTTGATGGTCTGATCCTTGTAACGTCCGGCGCTGGCGGACACACCGGGACGTACCATCCATTTGCTTTCATCGACGAGGTGAGAAGGTTCTGGGACGGACCCATAGGCCTAGCGGGTGCCGTTTCGACCGGCACGCACATTCGTGCCGCTCAACTGATTGGGGCGGACTTCGCGGTGCTGGGAACGCGGTTCATCGCGACCCCGGAGAGCGCGGCTGTTCCCGAGTACCGCGAATCGCTTGTCCAGAGCGCGATGGAGGATCTTGTCCTGTCGAAGGCAGTCTCGGGCGTCAGTGCGAACTGGCTGCGAAGCACGCTCGAGTCAGCTGGCATCACCAGTGATCAATTGAAGGAGGAGAAGAAGATCGACTTCTCCGGCGACATCAGCACGGCACCCAAGGCGTGGAAAGATGTGTGGTCTGCCGGGCATGGCGTAGGCGCTATCGACACGATCAAGCCGGTGTCTGACGTCGTCGACCAGCTGCTTGAAGAATATTGCCGATGCATCGGGCGGGAGGGGGAAACATTGCGCCTGCTCGAACGGCAGTATTCGGACGACACGAAGATGACCAGCAATTAGCGCAACGCTGACGTCGGACGCAAGAAATGAAACCAGGGAGTCACAGATGGGCAGTGTGAACGTGGCAAAGGCAGCTGAGGCCTTACTGACGGCGCGAAATCAGCGCCAGACTATTCCTCCGATATCCGACACTTTCGATATCCGGGGGTTGGACGACGCCTACGCGGTTGCGGAATTAAATACGAAAATCGCTGTCGCGCACGGTCGGCGCATCACTGGCAAGAAGATCGGCTTGACGTCGACGGCGGTTCAGAAGCAACTCGGTGTCGATCAGCCGGATTTCGGTGTTCTGTTCGACGACATGGAATTTGTGAGCGGTGCCGAGTTGGCTGCCGACAGGTTGCTTCAGCCAAAGGCAGAGGGTGAGATCGCCTTTGTTTTTGGCCGCGACCTGAACGAAGTCGCCGTCAGTTGGGGGCAGTTTCTAACTTCGATTGAATTCGTGCTGCCCGCGATCGAGATCGTTGACAGTGCGATCGCTGACTGGAAGATCACGTTATCGGACACCATCGCCGATAACGCGTCCTGCGGGCTTTATGTGCTCGGTGCCACCCCACGATTGTTAACGGACCTTGACCTCGCTGCCTGCACGATGCAGTTCAAAAAAAGCGACGAAATCGTGTCGGAGGGCAATGGCGCCGCCTGTATGGGTAATCCCCTTTTTTCAGCTTGGTGGCTTGCCAAGACTCTCGCGCGACTGGGGCAGCCGCTGAACGCCGGAGACGTCGTGCTTTCAGGCGCACTGGGGCCCATGTTTCCAATCAGAGCCGGGGATCGCCTCGAGGTCGAGATCGGTGGACTGGGACAGGTGTCCTGTCGTATCGCCTAGTGGCATCGCAAAGAGGAGACAGAAGTGCGTTGGCGAATTGAAACCAGAACGTTGCGCGTCAAGGAGACGGTCCGTGAGCATTGCGACATCTGAGCGAGACATGGCTGATTATCAGACCCATTTGCCCCTTGGCGGAGTCAGCGGCCTTGCAAAACCAAATATTGTCCGCGAACATCGGGGAGACGGCAGCTTCGTGCTGCGCTCTGCCGAACGACTGCTTCCCTACGACAGATGCATCGGCGACTGGCTGTGCCGGTGGGCGAGCCGCACGCCGGATGCAGTGTTTCTGGCCGAACGATCTTCAATTGAGGGTTCGCGTACATGGCGGACTGTCACTTACGCGCAAGCGCTAGAGCAGGTGAGGCGTATCGGACAGTCGCTGCTCGATCTTGAGCTCGACTTCGGCCGTCCAATCGTTGCGCTATCCGACAATAGTGTCAACTTGGGGCTGTTGAGCCTTGCGGTCATGCACGTGGGCGGGTCGATTTCGATCATCTCTTCGGCATACTCGCGAGTCGCATCCGGCCGCAGCAGGCTTTATTCAATGCTGGATCAAATCAATCCGTGTCTGATCTACGCAGAAGATGCCAGCCACTACGGTGATGTTATCGGAAACTATGGCGCGGCCGCGCCGGCGGTATACACGCTTAATTCGCCGGCAGATGCGTTGTCGTTTGAGACGCTGATCGCTGCCCCGGCGACTTCCGCGGTAGACGCTGCATTCGAGAAGATCCTCGGGAGTACGCCCGCAAGAATGCTACTGACGTCCGGGTCTACAGGAAAACCGAAACTTGTAGTCAACACCCACCAGATGCTCTGTGCGAATCAGCAGATGATCTCGCAATGTTGGCACTTCGTCGATCAGCATAGTCCGGTTGTTCTGGACTGGCTGCCCTGGAGCCATACGTTCGGAGCGAACCACAACTTCAATCTGGTTTTGCGAAACGGGGGCACGCTCTATATCGATGACGGCCGGCCGATGCCCGGAAAAATTGAGCGCACACTTGAAAACATTCGGGAAGTCAGGCCGACGCTTTTCTTCAATGT
Organism: Paraburkholderia sp. BL27I4N3; assembly: GCF_003386115.1. Lineage (NCBI taxonomy): Bacteria > Pseudomonadati > Pseudomonadota > Betaproteobacteria > Burkholderiales > Burkholderiaceae > Paraburkholderia > Paraburkholderia sp. BL27I4N3. The sequence continues at coordinate 161,182 of NZ_QREJ01000003.1, forward strand.
GCCCAAGGGGTTCGATGCATTGCTTCCGTACCTCGAGAATGATCCTTCGCTTGCAGACGCGCTGTTCGGTCGGTTGCAGATGCTGTTTTTTGCGGCCGCGGCTTTGCCACAGAAAACAGCGGACCGTCTCCGCGCCGTGGCGGCACAGGTCGGTCCTCGTCGAATCTTCCTGACAACAGAGTGGGGATCCACGGAAACGGCGCCTGTCGTTACCAGCGCCCATTTCGAATCCAGCGATGCGAAGAACATCGGCGTGCCGGTTCCTGGCGTCGAACTCAAGTTCGTGCCGGCGCACGGGAAACTCGAAATGCGTGTTCGGGGTGAATCCGTCTTCGCCGAATATCGGGGCGATCCCGAAAAAACTGCCGAGGCGTTCGACGAGGAAGGTTTCTATCGAATTGGCGATGCTGGCCAGCTCGCCCGTGCGGATGATCCCAACGCCGGGATCATTTTCGATGGCCGTGTCGCTGAAGATTTCAAGCTCACAACGGGGACATGGGTGTCGGTGGGCCCCCTCCGACTGCGAATCTTGTCCGGTCTTGCGCCGTATGCGCAGGACATTGTGATTGCTGGGCATGACCGGGATGAGATCGGCATCCTGATCTTTCCGGGGCCGGCCTTGAGAGCTTTGGCGCAGGACGCCGAAGGCGCAATGACGGGAGCCGAGCTAGTGCATCGCGAGGGAGTTCGCGATGTGCTGACCAAGCAGTTAAAGAGTCTTTCTGCGAACGTCGGTTCATCGCAGAAACCCGCGCGTGCATTACTTCTGTCAGCGCCCCCGTCGCTAGAGCTGGGAGAGGTTACCGATAAAGGTTACGTCAACCAGCGTGTCGTCCTCGCACTTCGAGAACTTGAAGTGCAGACGCTATTTAGTGACGCCGACGCAGTGATTCGCGTTCAGTGACCAATCTGTAAAGGATAGCAAGGATGTCAAGAAAACTTAAAGCAGCGATTGTCGGTTCCGGCAACATTGGCACGGACCTGATGATCAAGGTGATGCGTCATGGCACGCACATCGAGATGGGCGTCATGGTCGGGATTGATCCGAATTCAGACGGCCTCGCTCGCGCCGCGAGGCTGGGTGTGCCGGTCTGCTCGTCTGGTGTACCGGGGCTGGTCGACATACCGGTCTTTCAGCATATCGATATTGTCTTTGATGCGACCTCGGCGAGCGCTCACGTGTCAAACGATAGGGTACTCCGCGAAAGGAAGCTTGACATTCTGATGGTTGACCTGACGCCGGCGGCGATCGGCCCGTATTGTGTCCCGGTCGTCAATCTCGAGCAGAACATCGATGCGCTGAACGTCAACATGGTGACATGCGGTGGTCAGGCCACGATTCCGATCGTCGCTGCCATCGCATCTACGACAGAGGTCGCGTACGCCGAAATCGTCGCATCGATTTCTAGCCGCTCCGCAGGCCCCGGGACACGAGCCAATATTGATGAGTTTACGGAAACGACCTCGAAGGCGCTCGAAGTCGTGGGTGGGGCCAAAAAAGGTAAAGCCATCATCATCCTTAATCCGGCAGAGCCGCCTTTACTTATGCGCGACACGGTCTATACGTTCTCCCATGCGGGCGATGAGGCAGTTATCGAGCAGGCGGTGGAAGCGATGGTCCAGCGTGTGAACTCCTACGTGCCGGGCTATCGGCTCAAGCAGCGGGTGCAGTTTGAACGATTTGGCGCGCAAAGCAAGCTTAACGTCCCAGGCGTCGGTCTGATGGAAGGGCTCAAGACGACCGTATTCCTCGAAGTCGAAGGAGCTGCACACTACCTGCCGGCCTATGCCGGGAATCTGGACATCATGACTTCAGCTGCGCTGGCCACGGGCGAGCGTCTCGCCAGACGACGTCTTGACGCCTCCACCCTTTTGCCCGCCTGAGCGGCGCCCTTCTGACGACGGAGCCTGATTCATGAAAGACAAAATCTATATCTCGGATGTGACGCTGCGCGATGGTTCGCACGCTATCCGTCACCAGTACAGCGTTGCAGACGTGAAGCGAATTGCTGCTGCGCTCGATGCCGCGCGGGTCGACTCGATTGAAGTTGCGCATGGCGACGGACTGCAGGGCTCGTCATTCAACTACGGGTTCGGTGCACATACCGACCTGGAGTGGATCTCGGCGGTTGCCGAAACGGTTAAACATGCAACGGTTGCGACACTGCTTATTCCTGGCATCGGGACGATCCACGACTTGCAGCAGGCGTACGACGCAGGTGCCCGTATTGTGCGCGTCGCGACGCATTGCACGGAAGCGGACATCTCTCGCCAGCACATCGAGTTTGCGCGGACGCTGGGCATGGATACAGTCGGCTTCCTGATGATGAGTCACATGACGACGCCGGCCGATCTGGCCCACCAGGCGAAGCTGATGGAGAGCTACGGCGCAACGTGCATATACGTCGTCGACTCAGGCGGAGCGCTCACGATGAACGATGTGCGTGACCGGTTCCGCGCTTTGAAAGAGGTCCTCGACCCGTCCACGCAGACAGGGATGCACGCGCACCACAACCTTAGTCTGGGCGTTGCAAACTCAATCGTTGCAGTGGAGGAAGGATGCGACCGAGTCGACGCAAGTCTTGCCGGGATGGGCGCTGGAGCCGGAAACGCGCCACTGGAAGTTTTTGTGGCGGCGGCAGAGCGCATGGGCTGGACGCATGGATGTGATCTTTATACGTTGCTGGACGCCGCTGACGACATCGTTCGGCCGCTGCAGGACAGACCCGTGCGCGTAGACCGCGAGACGCTGGCGCTCGGATATGCCGGCGTGTATTCCAGCTTTCTACGGCATGCCGAGAAAGCGGCCGGCCAGCACGGCCTCAAGACGGTCGACATCCTAGTTGAATTGGGCCGCCGGCGGATGGTCGGTGGTCAGGAAGACATGATCGTGGATGTTGCACTGGATCTTAAGCAGCGGGAAAAGGTAGCTTGATCGAAAGCAGCGGGCGTAGCGCCTATGCCCGTGCCTTTAGGTGGACCCAACGGATTTATGGTTATGCACACTATTACGATCAACCCAGCCGGCGTCGAGTTGCAATGCGGTGGCGAGGCCACAATCCTTGATGCGGCAATGACAGCGGGCTTTTTCCCCCGGCATAGTTGCCGGCGCGGCGAGTGTCGCGCATGCGAGGTGAGAGTCGTTCAAGGTGAGGTGCGCTATCCAGACAATGTGGATCTCGATTCCATACGCGCAGGCCACTGCCTCACCTGTGTCGCTCGCCCTAGCGGCGACTTGGTCATCGAGGCGCCTGAAGTCACAGCAACACCAGGTCGGCCGGTGATCGCCGCAGCTGCGAGAGTGACGTCAGTCAGTCGAGTAAGCCGGGACGTCAGCCTCGTCAGGCTTCAGATCCCCATAACCCAGCCGTTTATGTTCGAGCCTGGTCAGTATCTGGATGTCATCCTGAAGGACGGCACGCGTCGCAGCTATTCAATGGCCAATTCGCCTAATGCCGGTGGCCAGGTCGAACTGCATGTGCGCGCCCTGCCGGGCGGCCGGTTCTCACAGCATGTCTACAACAACCTCAAGCCTCGGGATTTGCTACGTATCGAAGGGCCTTTTGGAACGTTCAAGCTGAGTACTTCGACTACCCCTGTTATTTTGCTTGCGTCAGGGACCGGCTTCGCGCCAATCCTCTCGATTATCCGTAGCCATGGCTCCCTCTTGCAGTCCAGAGGTGCTGCGCTGTATTGGGGAGGGCTACGGCCTGAAGACCTCTACGGGCTCGCGGGTGCGCTCGATTGGGTCGGGCAGTCCGCGAGCTTTAGCTTCATTCCCGTGATCTCAAACCCCGGCGATGACTGGCAAGGCAGAAAGGGATTCGTGCATGCTGCCGTCCAGGAAGATTTCCCGGATATGTCGGGGCTGGAAGTTTATGCGTGCGGGAATCCCTTGATGGTTGATGCAGCTCGGACAGCTTTCACCGACGAGAATCGCTTGCCTCCGCAATCCTTTTTCAGTGACGCCTTTGTCACGACGATCCCGACGCCGCAGCAATCACAGACGGCCGAGGCGACCTGACGGACTTTGTCGGCGATGGGCAGAGGGAGGCGGAGGATGAGCCGTCTGGAATTGCCTCGTCTGAATTCACGCTCAGTAATAGATAACTATCTATATTTGTCATCGTTGTCATCACCGTAGTCCACCCGGATCGCCATTTCTGGTGCAAGGCTCGTTTCTTCGCGTGCGGCCTCAGAAGGCCAAAAAGCATCGGAATTAGGCCGGTTTACCCTATAGTCTATCGTATTAGGTGAAGACCCTAGCCAGAAAATATTTGACACAAAAATCTGAACTGGTTAATTTGCACAAATAGATAAATATCCGGTATAGGCGCGAGGGATCGTCGCGCGCTCCATGCGGCGCCTCTTGTTAGATGGTCTTGCCGGCCCCATGCCACGAGAAGGAGACACGGAATGTCTAGCAAATTTCGCATGCTTATCGGCGGTATTCTTCGCGGACAGAACACCGACCTCGAGGTCGTCAACCCGGCCAATGAAGAGGTGATCGCACGTTGCGTTCGTGCAACCGCGAGCGATGCCGCAGATGCTGTAGCAGCAGCGCGTCGTGCATGGCCAGCCTGGCGCGATACGGCGCTCGGACAGCGCCGCGAAATACTGTTGAAGATCGCCGATGCAATCGATCAGAACGCCGATGAGTTGACGATGCTCATCACGCTCGAACAGGGTAAGCCTCTGAAAGATGCCGCGATCGAGGTTCAGATGGCATCTGGTGTGCTGCGCTATTTTGCTGAATCCGATTTCAAGCCGCAGGTCGTCCAGGACGACGTCGGGCAGCGTGCCGAGATTCATCGACGGCCTCTTGGAGTGGTTTTGGCAATCACGGCATGGAACTTCCCTTTGCTGATGGGTGTGTACAAGCTGGCGCCAGCATTGATAGCAGGGAACACATTGGTTCTCAAGCCAAGTCCGACGACGCCGCTCTCGTCCCTGCGGTTCGGCGAACTCGTTGCGGACATCGTGCCGGCGGGAGTCGTTAACGTCCTGGCGGATGGCGGGGATATCGGTCCCATTCTGACGGCGCATCCGGACGTCGCGAAAGTTTCATTTACAGGGTCAACGAATACAGGACGATCGATTATGCGCTCCGCCTCCGACACCGTTAAACGTTTGACATTGGAACTGGGCGGAAACGATGCGGCAATTGTGCTAGACGACGTCGATGTAAGAAGCGTGGCCCGTCATATC